>JAYTOK010000057.1:0-9724 GCA_043747835.1 Pseudomonadota bacterium
CGAGCTTGAACTCCCGAGTAAATGTTCGCCTTCCCATATGAAACCTCCGAGATCATCATCACACCTAAACTCGGTGTCAGGAAGATCGGGGGAATTCCAATTCGATGGGAAGAGCGATCCGCACAGAGCACGCTAACGCGACTGAGTGGCATGAAATCAGCTACGGGGCGACTAGTAGCACCGTGTCGGACTCGGCGGGTCTCCAGACTATCTTCAATTTTGGAGGAATGGCTTACGAGCCCCGTCGAATTTCGAGCATTTCGCGCGCAGGGCAAACCACTTCTTACATGTTTGAGTTCGGGTCGCAACGCAGGATTTCGCAAGAGACGGATGCGCGAGGCATCGTCAAGAAATTCATCTACAGCAACGATCACTTGGTTTCGATGACGGAGGCTTTCGGCACCGCGAAAGCTCGCACTACGTCCTATGCATATCGTTCAAACTACGAAGACCTTCTTACACTGACTACTGAGAGTGGGCGGGCCACGTCGTTCTCGTACCACCCAACTTCCGGCAACCTGCAAGCCAAAACTGTAACGGACACGACCGTCACGCCAAGTGTCGCGCGTACTTGGACCTACACGCACAATACGTTTGGGCAAGTGCTGACTGAAGACGGTCCGCGTACGGACGTCACTGACGTGACGACCTGGACCTACTACACTTGCACCGTCGGCTTCCAATGCGGTCAGGTGAATACAATCACCAACGCACTGGGTCACGTGACGACCTTCAACTCGTACGATGCTCATGCCCAGCCAACACAGATCACGGATGCCAACGGCCTCCTGACGAGCCTGAGCTACGACACGCGTCAGCGCCTCACGCACCGCTGCGTTGGCGGCTCGCTGCCTTCGTGCGCAGGCGGAGAGCTCATGACTTTGGCCTATTGGCCGACCGGGCTGATCAAAAAAGTCACAAGCCCCGATGGCAGCTTTTTTGAATATTTTTACGACAACGCGCACCGGCTTACCGAGATCAGGGACGGCGCGCTCAATCGCATCGTTTACACGCTGGATGCCGCCGGCAATCGCACGGCGCAGAATACCTACGACCCGAGCTCGAACCTCAAGCGCACCCACACGCAGGTCTTCAACTCGCTGAACCAGCTTTGGAAGGATGTGAACGCGGCCGGCACAGCGGCGGTCACGACGACCTTCGGCTACGACAACAACGGCAATCAGACGACGACGAACGCGCCGCTGTCGCGCAACAGCACGAATGCATACGACGAGCTGAATCGCATCAACCAGATCGTGGACCCGAATAGCGGCGTCACTGCGTTCGCCTACGACGCGAACGACAACCTGACTTCTGTCACCGATCCACGGTCGCTCGTGACTAGCTACACGTACACGGGCTTCGGCGATCTCAAGACGCAGGTCTCGCCGGATACCGGCACGACGACGAATACGTACGACTCTGGCGGCAAACTCAAGACGTCGACCGACGCGCGCAGCGCGGTCACGACTTACACGTATGACGCGATGAATCGCGTGAAGACGGCGGCGTTCAAGATCGGTGCGACGACGGATCAGACGATCACGTACACGTATGACATCGGCACCAACCAGAAGGGCAGGCTGACCGGTGCGAGCGACGCCAATCATGGGCTTGCCTGGACCTATGACTCGCGCGGTCGTGTCGTCGGCCGAGGTCAGTCGCTTACGGGAGTAACGCCTACGCTGTCGCTCGGCTATGGCTACAACGCCTTCGGGCAGCTGGCCTCGATGGTGATGCCGTCGGGGAAGATGGTCGCGTTCGGCTATAACAGCAACAATCAGGTGACGAGCATTACGCTTAATGGCTCGCCCAACGTCACGATTCTGAGCGGCGTTACCTACGATCCGTTCGGCCCCATTAAGGGCTGGACCTGGGGCAACGGGAGCGCCACCACGTCGCGATCATTCGACACCGATGGCAAGCTTTCCGGCATCAATAACACTTCGCCCGTCGGCAATCGCACTTTCGGGTTCGACGATGCATTTCGGATCACGAGTACCACGGACAGTGCGAGTGGGGGGCCTGCCTGGACGCTAGGCTATGACCTCTTGGATCGCCTGAACTCGGCCACCAAGATCGGCACGACGATCGGGTACACCTACGATTCCAACGGCAACCGTCTGACTCAGACCGGAACCACAGCAAGCACGTCTGCCGTGAGCCCCACGTCGAACAGACTTTCCTCGGTCGCGGGCGGGTTGGTGCGCTCTTACAACTACGACAATGCCGGCAACTTGCTCGGCTCTGGTGTCACTACGCACACCTATTACAACTCCGGGCGTATGAAAACGGGAAAGTTAGGTGCTGCCGCAGTCACCAACTACGTCTATAACGCGCTCGGCCAGCGCATCAAAAAGTCGGGCGGCGCGATCTTGACCCCTACCTACTTCATGCACGACGAGGCAGGGCATCTGGTGGGCGAGTACACCATCAGCGGAAGCGCCGTGACAGTACTGCAGGAGACGGTGTGGTTGGGAGATATCCCGGTGGCGACTCTTCGTCCTGTCTCTGGAGTCACTACGGTGTTCTACGTGCACACCGATCAACTCAATACGCCGAGGAAAGTGACGAACACTGCAAATGTGTTGCGGTGGAAGTGGGACCCCACGCCGTTCGGAGAAGGAATACCGGCCGAACCCGCGGGAGCGTTCAAATACAACCTGCGGTTTCCGGGGCAGTACTTCGATGTGGAATCGAACCTGAACTACAACTATTTCAGGGACTACGATCCGACAATCGGGCGGTACACTGAAAGCGATCCGATTGGAATCAAAGCTGGAGTCAACACGTACGCGTATGTCCGCCTTAAGCCTCAGTCAAAAAGCGATCCCCGGGGACTCTGTGATGACTGCGAGCCAGATAGAGCTCATTTCCGATACAAGTCAGACGCTGCAAAGGCGATGTTGAGGCAGTTCAATCCAAGGTCGATCGTTGAAGACATTGAGTATTGTGGCAATCTCTGTCGAGACAGAAAGTCGCGCAAATACTTCGCTATGCAAGAGAGTCGCGGAACTCCGGCTGGCTGCCAGATAATGGCGGCGCAGTCCTGTCCTTCTTGTTCAGTTCGGGTTGGCATGTGGCACACTCATGGCGCATATCATGATGACAACCACGACGGCATAGATGATTTCAATGCTGACCATTTCTCCACGGGGCCATTTGCGGATACCTACACGTCTAACAACCTTGGCATCGATTCCTACCTAGGCACTCCTGGCGGCAGGTTTCTATTTCATGGACGAAATACCGGCGATTCCGAGATTGATTTGGGGAGCCTATAGTTATGAAACTTTTTCTGGCTTTACCGGCGACGGTTCTTTGTATGGTTTGCAGCGCTGCGGTAGCAGAAACTCTGCCAATTGAGCAACGAGCCTTTGCAATCGAGCTGGCCATTCGACAAGGGGACCTTGCTATTGGGTTTCCGGATGGTCGGCCGGAAAGCCTTGAGTTGCTTCGAGTTGACTATGTCGTCGAGCCGCTGAAGAACGATCGATTCGATGGAATTCTTCTGCCTCCGGATGTTCTCAGGCAGTTGAAGGGCAAGACCTTTTGGGTATTGCACTATCGGGCCTATCCAATCGCATTCGGCGGCGGATACTCGGTATTTCTAGATGGCCTCACAGGAGAAAAGATTCACGTCTCACGAAGCAAGTGACACACCATTTGCAGCCTTTGTGTTGACGACTTTCGACTGGCGTTTTCCCGGCTGTGAAGGCAAATGAAAAGGTCCGCTCTAGCGGACCGCAGGCCAGAGAACGTTTGACTGAGGTAGTTTGCGACTGCGCCCGAACAGATACCCGCGCAGGAACGAGATCATAAACAGCCAGTAACCCACGCCGACCGTCACGCGCGCCCAGCGCGGCACTTCCGGATCCGGCGAGATGTACCCCTCGATGAACCCGCAGATGAACAACAGCAGCGTCACCGCCGCCAGCACGCGAGTGCCATCCCGCGCCGCGTAACGAAACGCCTCCGCTCGCGTGCGCTTGCCCGGCCGGATCAATGCTTCGCCGATGTACGCGCCGGCGCCGCCCGCAATGCAGATGCACGACAGCTCCACGCAGCCGTGCGCGATCACGAAGTCGAACAACCGTCCCGCGAGATCGTGTTGCGCGGTGAACGCGAACATCGCGCCCAACTGAACGCCATTGAGACCGATCATGTAGAACGTGCCGATTCCAAACAGGATCCCGAGACAGAACACGAAGAACGACACGACGATGTTGTTCGTGAGGATGTCGACGGACAACAACGCGGACGGCATGACGTTCAGCAATCCGTCGGTCCACAACTCGCCGCGCTCGACGGTCCCGATCAACTGCGGGCCCGCGAACATCGCGATGAGGTCGGGGTAGGCATAGATCAGCCAGAAGCCGGCGGCGCCCGAGATGATGAACAACAACGTTACGGCAAATATGTGCACGCGCATCGCGCGCAGCGCCGCGGGAATCCGGTCGCGCATGAGACCCAGCAGTTCTTCGCTGACGCGATTCGCGGGGCGATGGACGACGTCGTGCAAATCCGAGTAGACAGACTCGAGATGCTCGGCGGTGCGTTCGGCGCCGGGGTCGCGCGCGAGCCGCGCGGCGCCGAGTTCGCGCGCCGCCGATCGATAGTCGTCGACTACGCCAAGCGCATCCGCGACCTCGCTGCCATGCCGCTGACTCAGGTGTCGCGCGCGTTCGTGCGCGGCATGCCAGGGGGCGTGTTTGGCGGGCTCGCCGCGGTCGAGATCCAGTTTCTCGAGGAACGGCGCGCGCTCGACCGCGAGCACGGTTCCCGCCGCGAGATCGCCGAGCCGGACGTGGCGCTTGCCGAACATCACGAACAAAAGGCCCACGACATAGAACGTCGGCAGCGAGTCGATCATTCGCATCACGTTGCGGATGATCAGCGAGCCGACGGCCGGCGTGAGGCCCTCGGGCGTGACGACGCGCACGCCGATCATGCGCTTGCCGGGCGTGCGCCCGCCCATGACGGGCTCGAGCACCAGGTGGTAGAGGAAGTAGATAGCCGAGGCCGGCATCCAGCCCGCGAGGATCCACAGCGTCTCGTCGTCCGGCTTGTACGAGAACGAGAGGTTGCCGAGCAGGAACAACGACGCGAGCAGCAGATAGACCAGCGCGAGGCCGGTGCGGATCCCGAAGTCGATGACGAACGCGATGGAGCGTGCGCCGGGACCCGCGAGCACGACGCGCGCGTCGACGCCGGTCGCGCTCGGCACCGCGATGAACGGCGGTGCCGAGAGATCCATCAGGCCGCGCCTCGCTGTTCTTCCTCCGCGAGCTGCTCCGCCTGGTGCTCGTGCTGGAGCGCATCGAGCAACTCATCGAGCTTGCCCTGCATGACGTCGGCGAGCTTGTAGAGCGTCAGGTTGATGCGGTGATCGGTCACGCGAGCCTGCGGGAAGTTATAGGTCCGGATGCGCTCGGAGCGGTCGCCTGTGCCGACCTGCAGCTTGCGGTCGCGCGCGATGTCGCTCTCGCGTTTCTCCGTCTCCGCGGCAATGAGCTTCGCCTTCATCAACGCCATCGCGCGCGAGCGGTTCTTGTGCTGCGAACGTTCGTCCTGGCACTCGACGACGATGCCGGTGGGGATGTGCGTGATGCGGATCGCGGATTCGGTCTTGTTGACATGCTGGCCGCCGGCGCCCGACGCGCGGTACGTGTCGACGCGCAGCTCCGCGGGATTCAGATCCGTCACCTCGACCTCATCGGGTTCCGCGAGGATCGCGACAGTGACCGCGGAGGTGTGGATGCGGCCTTGCGCTTCGGTCGCGGGAACCCGCTGCACGCGATGCACGCCGGATTCGAACTTGAAGCGCGCGAACGGTCCGCTGCCGGCGATCCGGCTGATGACTTCGCGATAGCCGCCGTGCTCGCCGAGGCTCTCCGACATGATTTCGACGGTGAAGCCGCGGGTTTCCGCGTAGCGCGAGTACATGCGGAACAGGTCGCCCGCGAAGATCGCGGCCTCGTCGCCGCCCGTGCCGGCGCGCACTTCGAGGTAAATGTTCTTCTCGTCGCGCGGGTCGCGCGGGATGAGCATCATCTTGAGCGCGTCTTCGGCGGCCTCGACTTCGGGCCCGAGCCGCGTGACTTCCTCGGCGCCCATCTCGCGCATGCCGGCATCGCTGTCGCCCTGCATCTCGCGCGCGGACGCGAGCTCGCGTTCGAGCGCACAGAAAGCGCCGAATTTCTCGGCGACCGGGTTGAGGCGGGCGTACTCCATCGACAAATCGCGGAACTCGCGTTGCCGGCTTATGACGGCGGGATCCGCCAGGGAGCGGCCGATTTCCTCGAAGCGATCGACCATTTTTTCGAGTCGTAAGCGAATGCTGTCTTTCACGCGAACCATTGTAAGGGGCAGAGGTCGGGATATAGTGCTTCCCATGCAACGAAACGCCAGAACTGCCCTCATTTCGCTGGGTCTCGCCGCGCTGTTCCCCCTGGCCGCGAGCGCCCTGTCCACCACGAATTCGGATAACGCCGCGCTGGTCCTCGCGGACATGGCGCTGTCGCGCGGTGACTGCAAAGGCGGCACCGATCGATACATGAAGGCCGCGATGGGGACCAGCGACGCACAGATCTCCGAGCGCGCGAACAAGGTTGCCGCGGAGTGCCAGCAGATCGGCGCCGCCGCCAAGGCTGCGCGCCGCTGGCAGAAGCTCGAGCCGGACAGTGCCGGCGCCGCAGCGGCCGTCGCGATTTCCGCGGTGCAGCTCTATCAACCCGAGATCGCGAGCGCCGCGATCCTGCGGGCGCACGAGCTGGGTGGCGAGGCAGCGCTGGTCAAACTGATCGGCGAAGTCAGCGATGCGGGCGGCACCGCGATCGCGTTGAGCACGCTCAAGCCGCTGTTCGAGGCGCCGGACGTCTCCGACAAACTGTTGGCGGCCGGAGTCGACCTCGCGCTCGAAGCGTTCGATTTCAAGATTGCGCACACGCTCGCCGACAAGATGCTCGCAAGCGAACCCGCGTCCGGTGAGGCGCGCGCGCAGCTCGCGCGCGTGCACACGGCCGAGGGCAATGCCGTCGCGGCGATCGCGCTGGCGCAGGAAGCCGCCGCGCTCGATCCAGACGCCAACCGTTTCGCGTACGCGGACACGCTGCTGCGGCTCGACCGCCTCGACGAGGCGCGTCAGGAGCTGGATTCACTTCGCAACGAAGAGCCGTTCCGCGACGAAGCGGATCTGCGGCTCGGCAAACTCGCGTACCAGATGGGCGACATGTCGGAGGCGGGCCGCCGCTTCGGCAGTCTCATCAGCTCGCAATCCGCGGCGCCCGAAGCCTTCTTCTATCTATCGTCCATCGCGGAGCGCGAAGGCCGGACGGATCTCGCGCTCGAGGGTTACTCCAAGCTCGCCGAAGCCGGCGCCGGTCTCATCGTGCGTGGCCGCGCGGCGCGTTTGTTGATGAAGAAAGACGAGCGCGCCGCAGCGTTCCGCATGCTCGACGAGTTCGCGCAGAAAGAACGCTCCGAAGCGCTCGACGTCGAGTTCGCGAAAGCCGCGCTCCTCGAGGACGCCGGCAAGTCGACCGAGGCGATCGCGCTGCTGCTGCTCGCACTCGAGCGGTACCCGAATCACCCCGGGCTGCTCTACCAGGTCGCGCTGATGCAGGACAAAGCCGGCATGGTGCGCGAATCCATCCGCAGCTTCGAAAGCCTGCTCAAGGCGCGTCCCGAAGACGCGAGCCTGCTGAATGCGCTGGGTTATTCGCTCGCGGATCGCAACCAGAAACTGCCGCGCGCGGAACAGCTCATCCGCAAGGCGCTCGAGGCATCCCCGGACAACCCCGCCTTCCTCGATAGTTTGGGTTGGGTGCGTTTCCGGCGCGGCGACGTCGAAGGTGCGCTGCCGCACCTCGAGCGCGCATACCGCATTTTCCCGGACGCGGAGATCGCGTCGCATTGGGGCGAAGCGCTGTGGAGCTCGGGCAGACAATCCGAGGCGCGAGCTCTCTGGGCCCGCTCGCTCGCTCGCTCGCCGGATTCGAAGCCGCTGCGCGCGACCATCGAACGTCTGACGGGAGCCACGCTCGAAACGCCGAAGGGCGCAACGCCCAAGGACGAGAAGAAGGGCGACGCGCCGGCCATCGAAGAACCGCTGCCGACGACGCCCACCGCTTCGGTCTTTTCGGGTAGCTAGTCTTGGCGCGCGGTCGCGCAAGGTTCGTCGCCGGCGCCGCGGCGCTCGCGGTGCTGTCCGCCTGCCGGACGGTGCCGCCGCCGGCTCCCGTGCTCGGCCCGGGCGCCGATGCGCCGTGGCCCGAACAACGGGCGCGGCTCGAAACGTTCGATCGCTACAACCTCAACGGCCGCGTTGCCGTGGCCGCGAACGGGCAGGGCTTCACGGCGTCCCTGCGATACGAGCAGCGCCCCGGAGAATCCCGTCTTTCCCTCGACGGTCCGCTCGGCATCGGTGGCCTGCGAGTGGAGCTCGACGGCGAAAAGCTGGCGGTCGAGACCAGCCGCGGCGAGAAGCTCGACGGCGCGGCGGCGCGCGACGAGATCGAGCGGCGGCTGGGATTTCCGCTGCCGCTCGCGGAGTTGCGCTGGTGGTTGCTCGGCATTCCCGCGCCGGGTGGTGATGCCACGATGCGAATGGACATGGCCAGTCAAGAGATCACGCGCTTCGTGCAGCGCGGGTGGTCCGTGACGATTGAGAAACGCATGCCGTCGCTCGGCTTCGCGTTGCCTCAACGACTGAATGCGGAACGAGTCGGGGCGGAGGTCGCGGGCGAGGGTGCGCGCATGAAGCTCGTCGTCGAACGCTGGCGGTAGCGAACGTGGCCGCCATCTGGTCGGCACCGGCCAAGCTCAATCTGATGCTCCACATCGTCGGCCGTCGCGCCGACGGTTATCACGAGCTCCAGACCGTCTTCCAGCTCCTCGACCTCTGCGATTCGCTCGAAATCGCCGTTCGCGACGACGGCCGAGTGGTCCGGACGCGGGGACCTGAGTCCGTGCCTGAAGCCCAGGATTTGACCGTTCGCGCGGCGCTCGCGCTCAAAGCGGCAACCGGCACGCCGCTGGGCGCCGATATTGCCGTCACCAAGCGGATTCCCATGGGCGGAGGCCTCGGTGGCGGGAGTTCCGATGCCGCCACGACATTGCTGGCTCTGAACCAGATGTGGCAAACGGGGCTGAGTTCGGCGCAGATCGCGGCAATTGGCGTCACGCTCGGGGCGGATGTGCCGGTTTTCGTGCACGGGAGGTCTGCCTGGGCCGAGGGAGTCGGTGAAAGGCTCGAACCGGTGTCCCTGCCGGAGAATTCCTGGTTTCTCGTGATCTTTCCGGGGATCCACGTCCCAACGGTGGACGTATTCCAGGCTCCTGAATTGACACGGAATTCCCCGCTCACGACAATGCGCGGCTTTTTGGAATTGGGCGGGCGTAACGATTGCGAGGCGGTCGTTCGTGCGCGCTTTCCGGCGGTGGGTGAGGCACTGGATTGGCTCGCGCGGTATGCGCCCGCGAGGCTCACGGGTACGGGATCATGCGTGTTCGCGAAGTTCGCGCGTGCCCAAGACGCGGAGCGCGTCGCGGCGCGGGTGCCGGACACGTGGCGCGCGTGGGTCGCGCAAGGGGTGAACCAGTCTCCTTTGTTGGACGAGCTGGGCCGCTGCTCGAAGAGTTAGGCCGTTGGGGTGTCGCCAAGTGGTAAGGCAGCGGGTTTTGATCCCGCCATTCGGAGGTTCGAATCCTTCCACCCCAGCCA
>JAYTOK010000058.1:0-1018 GCA_043747835.1 Pseudomonadota bacterium
CGCCGCAAGCGGAGCGCGAACGCATGCGCCGCAAGCCGCCCCACATCCTGGTGACGACGCCGGAATCGCTGTACATCCTGCTGACCAGCGTGTCCGGTCGCAAAATGCTGGCGAGCACGCGCACTGTCATCGTCGACGAAATTCACGCGATCGCACCGAACAAGCGCGGCGCGCATCTGTCGTTGTCCCTCGAGCGCCTGCAGCAGCTTTCGAGTGGACGGTTGACCCGGATCGGCCTATCGGCGACGCAAAAGCCGATCGACGAAATCGCGCGCTTCCTGGTGGGCGGCGGCCAGGCCGGCGGGCTGTTCGATGCGAACACCTGCACCATCGTCGACACCGGCCACGTGCGCAAGCGCGATCTCGCCCTCGAGGTGCCCGAATCCCCGCTCGAAGCCGTCATGTCGGGCGAAGTCTGGACCCAGGTCTATGACCGTCTCGCCGAATTGATCCGCGAACACCGTTCGACCCTGGTGTTCGTCAATACGCGGCGGCTCGCGGAACGCGCTGCCCGCGCACTTTCAGAACGCCTCGGTGATGACAAGGTCACCTCGCACCACGGTAGCATGGCACGCGAGCAGCGGCTGAACGCCGAGCAGAAATTGAAGCGCGGCGAACTCAAGGCGCTGGTCGCCACCGCGTCGCTCGAACTGGGCATCGACATCGGGCATGTGGACCTGGTCTGCCAGTTGTCCACGCCGCGCAGGATCTCCGCGCTGCTGCAACGGGTCGGTCGCTCGGGACACGCGGTGGGCGGATTGCCGAAAGGGAGATTGTTCCCGGTGTCGCGCGATGATCTCGTCGAATGCACGGCATTGCTCGATGCGGTACGGCGCGAGGAGCTCGATCGCGTGGCCATTCCCCAAAAACCGCTTGACGTGCTGGCGCAGCAGATCGCGGCCGAAGTCGCGTGCGGCGAATGGGATGAGGAAGAGCTCTACGAGCTCATGCGTCGGGCGTGGCCTTATCGCGATCTCACGCGCGAAGAATACGGCGAAGTCCTGCAGATGCTGGCGGA
>JAYTOK010000059.1:0-14873 GCA_043747835.1 Pseudomonadota bacterium
ACCACGAGAACCCCTCCCCGGCACCATTAGTCGGCACCACTAGTGCGGCGCGTAGTTCTTCGGATCGTTCCGATCGATCGTGGTCGATGGCTGCCACCCGCTCGTCGCGCGGATTATGCTGTCGGGAATCATCGCCTCATCCCAGTCGTCGCCCGGATCGCCGCCAAAGCGCAGGATCACGAGCTTCACCGACGGCACCACCCAGAGACGTTGTTTGCCCGCAGACTCGAGCCGTGCGACATCGCGCGTCGCGAATACCCCATCGACATGCGTGAAGAACCCGACCGGAGAGTCGCGGTGGGTCGGCGTCAGCATCGTCGTGACGTACCCCGGCGGCGCGAACTGATTGGCTTCGAACACGCCGTCGTTCGCGAGCAATTCACCCACGCGCATCCAATCGCCGAGCCGCGCGCGCAGACAGCAATCCGCGCGCACCGCTTCGCGGCCATCGGCCAGACGTTGCTGCGCCAGAGAGAAGCTCCCCGCTCCCAGCGGCTTCCAGAGCCGCTCGCGAATCACGACGTCGTAACTCTGCTGCGTCACCTTCTCGAGCACCCGCGCGAGCTGTTCGGCATCCGCAGCCGCGCCCGTCGCGGGGCTCTGCCTCGACAGCAATTGGCGCAGCGTCACCGCGCCGCGATCGCCCGCGACCTCCGGTAGATAGAAAGAAACCGGCAGATCGATGCTCGCGACCAGCTTCTCGTTGATCGCGGTGCCGACCGCCAGCGCCGTCAGCACCGGCGCGAATCCCGGCAGCTCGACTTCCGTGTCGAGCGTCGTGTCATCCCAGTATTTCTCGAAGACCAGATGCCCACCCCGCGCCACGAGCAGCGCGCGCGTACGCCGGGCACCCGCGTATTCCACCGCCGCCGTCAGTCCCGCGGCATCGATGCCGGCCTCCCCCGGCGACACCTTCGGCTGTGGCGGGCCCGGCACCAGTTCGACAAACGTTCGTGCGGGCGCTCGCGTCACTCGCTGGATCGAGAACGCAAGCACGCCCACGCATACTGCGAGAAAGACATACGACAGTGCTTTCATGCCTCACCACCCGCGCGATGCATCACGCGCCCATTCGCCAGTTCGAGTACGTGCGTCGTGCGACGCGGCCATTCATCCTTATGATGGGTCGCGATCACGCACGTACCGCCATCCTCGATCCACTCGTTGAGCCGGCGCGTGAGATCCGCGCGCGTCGCGCGATCGAGTCCCGCGAACGGCTCGTCCAGCAATGCCAATTTCGGCTCCCGCGCCCACGCGCGCGCGAACAGCACGCGGCGCGCCTGTCCGTACGAAAGCTCGGCGAGCGTGCGATTCCGCAGCTTCATCAAACCAAAACGGCGCAGCGCGCGTTCCGCATGCCGCCGGTCCGCGGCGGTGATTGCCTCGTTGAGCCCGATGCTCGCGTAGCGTCCGGAGGCGACGACCTCCATCACCGGCATCTTCGGCGCATGCCACGTTTGCAGATGAGGCGCGACGTACGCAGTGCGAAGTTTGAAGGTTTCGAGCGGCACGCCCGGGATGATGCCATCGCGCACGACCTTGCCGCCCGCCGCCACGGCGTGGTCGCCATACAGCGTCCGCAGCAGCGTCGACTTGCCCGAACCGTTCGGACCATGAACGACCCAGCAATCGCGCACCGCCACCGTGAGATCGATGCCGTGCAGGAGATGCGCGTCATCGACGTGCACGTTCGCGCGCTCGAGGGAGACCAGCACACGACGCTTGCCGAGCTTCTTCGCTGCGGGCGCAGGAGCCGCTGCGCTGAACTCGCGAGTCTCCTGCTGCAGGAGTGTTCGGGCTTTGCTGGCGCGCATCGCACCGCGACGCGTCACGCGCCCGGCATCGAGTTCGAGCAGATGCGTCATCGCGTCGGGCACGTCTTCCTGCCGATGCGTCGCGAACACCCACGGCAACTTCGACGCGGCGCTGCTTTCGAGGAATCGCAGCAGCCGCGCGTGATTGCGCGCATCGAGGCCGTTCGCGACTTCGTCGAGCAGCAGCAGCTTCGGCTGCCACGCCAGCGCTCGCGCGATGAGCACGAGCCGGCGTTCGCCGTACGACAGCGTGAGAAAGCGCCTTGCGCTGAGCGCGGCGATGTCGAGGCGGGCCAGCAGCGCTTCGATGCGCGCGTGATCGGCGGGCGTGAGCGCGGTCATCGGGATGTCGGTGCGGTACAGCCCCGTGCCCACGATCTCGCGCGCGCTGAAGTTCCACTCGTAGTGTTCGTAGCGATCCTGCCGCTCGGCGCCGACGTACGCGATTTCTTCCATCACGCCCGCGGGCGCGTCGGCCACTTCACCGCGAAGCCGATACCGCCGCAGTGCGCGTTCGTCCGGTTTCGGCCAGACGGAACCGGCGACCAGCTTGAGGAGTTGCGTCTTGCCCGCGCCATTGCCACCGACGAGCAGCCAACGCTGGCCGGGCTCGATGCGCCACGCGACGTTGCGCAGAACCGCGCGATCGCCTCGATCGAGATCGATGCGATTGAGGGTGACGGAAAGGAAGGAACTCGCGGCGCGGGCTTTCGGCATCGGCCCGCGAGCTTACCTCAGGACGGCGCGACCGAGCCGACCGGCTGATCCGTCGGCAGGCGTGCGTCCGAGGCATACGCCGGCAGCTCCGCCTGGCCGAACAGCGTGTCGAAGTCCGCGGCGAGCACGCTGTCGAAGAGTTCCTCGATGTCCTGCAACACGAAGTAGGTCTTCTGGTAGCTGTCGATCAGGTAGTTCGTGCGCAGAACGCGGTCGAAGTCGAAGCGGATTCGCGAAGGTCCGGTGGCGCGCGTCGCGTAGATGGTTTCGCCGCTCGAGGAGAGGATGCCCGCGCCATACGCACGCAGTCCGCGCGTCGTCGCGACCAGCCCGAACTCGACGGTGTACCAATACAAACGCGCGAGCATCTTCAACGCGGCGGTCGATTGTGCGTGCGCGCCGATCGCGCCGTAGGCCTGGATGAAGTTCGCGAACACGGTGTGCGCGAGCATCGGCAGGTGGCCGAAGAAGTCGTGGAAGAAATCCGGCTCGACGAGATAGTCGAGTTCGTCGCGACGGCGCATCCACACCGTGACGGGAAAACGTCGCTCGGCGAGATGCGCGAAGAAGTCCGCTTCCGGAATCAGGCCCGGCACGCCGATCACCTCGAAACCGGTGAGGCGCTTCAGTCGCTCGCTCGCCTCTTCCAGCGACGGAATCCGGTGCGCGTCCACGCCTAACAACCGCAATCCGGCCATGAACTCGGGCGCGGCATGCTCGCCCAGGAGCCCGACCTGACGCTGAAACAGGGTGTGCCAGATGGCGTGTTCGTCGGCGGTGTAGGCGTCGTAGTTCTGCGGGACCCGGAAATCGACCGCGGCCTGCGCGTAGTTGCCACGCAGTTTCACGGGCGCCTGCGTTGGGGCGATGAGGGCTTGGTTCATTCGCGCATCTTCCTCCGGCCGTGTTGCGGGAAAATGGCTATTTCCGACAGTCAAAGTCGTCAATCTTGGTGTATTTCACCAATTCAATGGGAGAATCAGCCTAAACTCGCCAAATATGAAGCTCGACAAGACAGATCGTCGCATTCTCGGCGTTTTACAGAAGGACGGACGGATCAGCATGACGGATCTCGCCGAGCGCGTCGGTCTATCCCCCACGCCCTGCGCGCGGCGTGTTCGCCAGCTGGAAACGTCAGGCCTGATTCAGGGGTATGCGGCCATTGTCGACCCCAAACGCGCGGGTCAGTCGATCCAGGCCATCGTGCAGATCAAGCTCGAGCAACACTCCGACGAGATCGTCGAAGGCTTCCGGCGCACGCTCGTCGACCGGCCTGAAGTTCTCGCGTGCTACACGGTGACAGGCGAGATGGATTTCCTGCTGCACGTGATCGTTCGCGACATCGAAGCGCTTTCGGACTTCACCATGCGCCGGTTGCTGCGCGTCAGTGGCGTGCGCGACGTCACGTCGTCGATCGTGCTCGAAACGGTCAAGCGATCGACGGTGATTCCGGTCGAAGAGCTCGCGCCGGAATAGCGGGCCGCGCCCGCGTTACGCCGGCAGACGCGACAACACCCGCTCGACCACGCGATCGCATTGCTCCGCGCCGAAATCGAAGATGTCAGAGCTCTCACCGCGTAGGCGGCGCGCCAGATCGCTGCGCAGATGTTTGTGGGCGCGGAAGAGCCGTGTGCGCACCGTAGTTGGGTTGATCTCGAGCGACTCCGCCGTCTCGCGTACGTCAAGGCCTTGCACCACGCGCAGCACGAACACCATGCGGAAGTTTTCGGGCAGCGCATCGATCGCATGTTCGAGCAGCACGCGCGCGTGCGCGGCTTCGACGAACTGTTCGGCCGTCGGCGCCTCGCGGGCGGCGGCTTCCTCGGCGATCGTCGCCTCATTCCCGGCCTGTTCGAAAGACACGGTGTCGCCGCGGGTTCGCCGCCGCATCATCAGCGCCTCATTGAGCGCGATGCGCGTGAGCCAGGCAGCGAACTTGCCCATCGGCTCATAGCCGGCGAGCTTCGTGTAGGCGCGCAGATAGGTTTCCTGCACGGCATCCTCGGCGGACTGCGTGTCTCGCAGCACGCTGCGCGCGACACGGAACAGCCGGCGGTTGTGCCGGCGCATCAGCGCCTCGAACGCGAGCAGGTTGTTTTGCAGGGTCAGTTCGACCAGGCGGTCGTCCGGCAGGTCGCTCATCGAGCGCCAACCGTCGAGACGACGCGGAACTGTGGTTTCAAGTGTTGGATTCATATCGCGAACAATGCTCCCTTCCCTGTGGCTGTTCCCGAAGCGGTACCGGGTTCTAGACAAGCAACGAACGTGAGTAGCCGTGAGCGCAGAAAGGGTTCCTCGAGTCGTTCGATGCAATAAGTCTCAGTGATTCGTGTTGCGTCGCCCTGTCTTCGGCGTCTTGCAGGGAGGAAAGTTCCAACCTGCAGGACGAGACGAATAACTACCGGCGCGCCGTTACTCGCCAGACGTTACGCGCGGACGCTCCGGCTGGATGCAAGAGGCGCAAACTGGGCTGGCCGCTGCAACTTCCGCGTGGAGCCGGACGTAATTACGCACATGAAACGTCGCTACAAGGTTTTGGGCTGGTTCGTAGGGACGATCGCCGTCGCGGTCGTCGTTCTCGCGCTCGTGCTACGGCACACCTCCGCATGTCCTTCCGCCCCCGCGGGCGTGGAAGAGAACGCCATGCGCGCCTGGACCTACCACTGCTACGGCGGGCCCGAAGTCCTGGGTCTCCAATCCATCGCCAAACCCACGCCCGCCGTGGATGAAGTGCTCGTCGAGGTGCGCGCTGCCGCGGTGAATCCGCTCGACTGGCATTACCTGCGCGGCGAGCCTTACGTCATGCGCATGGGCGCCGGCATTGGCGCGCCCACCGATCCGATGATGGGCGTGGATTTTTCAGGCGTCGTAGAGGCCGTCGGCAAGGACGTCACGAAGTTCAAGCCGGGCGATGCGGTGTTCGGCGCGCGCGGCGGCGCGTTCGGCGACTACGTCGTCGTGCGCGAGAGTCGGAACATCGTGCTCAAGCCCGACAACATTTCCTTCGAACAGGCGGCGGCGGTGCCGATCGCGGCGGTCACCGCGCTGCAGGCACTGCGCGACGAAGGCCATGTGAAAGCGGGAAGCAAGGTGCTGATCAATGGCGCGTCGGGCGGCGTCGGGACGTTCGCGGTGCAGATCGCGAAGGCGCTGGGCGCGGAGGTCACCGGCGTGTGCAGCGGGCGGAATGTCGAGCTCGTGAAGTCGCTGGGCGCGGATCGCGTGATCGACTACACGCAGACGGATTTCACGGAGGGCACAGAGAAGTACGACGTGATCATCGACAACGTCGGCAATCACCCCCTGTCGAATTTGCGACGAGTGCTCGTGGAGGACGGCAGAGACGTCATCGTCGGCGGGCCGAGCGAGGAAAAGTGGTTAGGCCCGCTGAGCCTGGTCATGAAGGCAAAGATGTATTCGAAGTTCGTGGAGCAGGACTTTCTGTTCCTCTTCGCGGAGTTGAACCCGGAGGATCTGGCGTATCTGAGCGGGTTGATGCGGGATGGGAAGTTGACGCCCGTGATCGACAAGACGTATCCGTTCAGCGAACTGCCGGATGCGATCCGGTATTTGGAAACCGGAAGAGCGCGCGGGAAGGTGGTCGTCACGATCGAGTGAATGGAGGTCGGTCAGGCCCAATATCGCAGACTTCGAGAATTGGCGCGCCCGGACGGATTCGAACCGCCGACCACTTGGTTCGAAGCCAAGTGCTCTATCCAGCTGAGCTACGGGCGCATGGGGCGCGCATTCTGCATGATTCGCCGGCCACGTAGCGAGTGACTCCGCGACGCGCAAATTTGCCAATATTCGGCGGATGGGGCGATTTCCATTCCAAACAACGGCCTCGGCTGTTTGATTTCCGGAGCCGTGAGCCTATATTCGGCTTCCAATGAAAGGCTTCACCACTTCTTTCCCAATTTCGGTCGACGCTCAGAGGCTGCTTCTCGACAAGCAAGCCCTGATGCGGGTCTATAGAGGCTTGATCGGCGGGCAGTCGAAGGTTGATGTCACCAGCAGCAACGGCTCGACCGATTTCAGCATTTCTGCTGAGCCGTCGTTGACTGTCGACTCTGCGTCGAAGACGGGAACTGACAACCGTTGAACTTCGCGCTTTCTGCGCTGGTTCTATTCGTCCTTCTATCTCCTGGCTATTTCGCTTCACGGGCCTACTTCGGCAGGCTCGGCCGCGAGAGCACGTCGGACCCAGCCGTAGAAGATGGAATCCCGATCACGTGGTTGCGTGCCTTCATCCTCGCCCCATTTCTGCATTGCGTCGGAATCTTCGTACTGTGGATTCTCGATGCGCCACTGCCCGACTTCGAATTCATCCTGCAAACGCTCGCGGGAGAACCACCGGCGGATGCAAAGCGAGGATACGCGTCGATCTCGAATCACCCGTACGCGATACTCGCCTACTTCTCGCTTTTGAACGTTTCTTCGACGTTACTCGGGCAATCGCTGAACCGCTTCGTGCGAAGCAGAAAACTGGACATCAAGTATCTGGCATTCAGGTTCGACAATGATTGGCACTACGCATTTACTGGCGAGCTATTGAGTACGCCTCCGAGCCTGGTGATCGTGGACGCAACGATTCCCTTCGACGGTGACGCGTACATCTACACCGGCGCGCTATTGAACTGGAAGCTGGGCGAGGCCGGCAAACTCGAGCGGCTGCACCTGGGCCAAGTCATTCGACGCAAGCTCGACTCGAACGAGATCGAAGAGATTCCCGGCGACGACTTCATTGTCTGGTGCGAAAACATCAACACGCTGAATCTCCGTTACGTGACCGTGACCGCATCGCCGAAACGGACAAGGCCCTAGCACGTCGATCGTCTCTTTGAACCAAGCCGTTTCGGCCTGGTCATATCCCGTACGGGAGGACTCATGCCCACGACGACCAAATCGACACCTAAATCCGCGAAGTTCTGGCGCGAATGGCGCGGCAGCTTTGCCTTCCTCGTTCTCATGCTCGTATTCCGCTCCGCCTGGGCGGACTGGATGCACGTCCCGACAGGCTCGATGAACCCGACCATCGTCGAAGGCGACCGCATCCTCGTCGACAAACACGTCTACGGACTGCGCCTTCCCTGGACTCTCATCCGTCTAACCGAAGGCCGTGACCCGCGTCGCGGCGAGATCGTCGTGTTCGACTCCCCCGCCGACGGCATCTCGCTCGTGAAGCGGCTGATCGGCGAGCCGGGCGACATCGTCTCGCTCGACGAACGCGGCCTCATGATCAACGGCCGGCGCGCGCACTACGCCGCGGGTGATGTCGCGAACCTCGCCCCCATGCTCGACGCGACGATGGCCCGGGAACCGCGCGCATATCGCGAGTCGGGAATCCTGCCCGGACACGACGTTCTCGACTTCCCCTATCTACAGAACCGCGACTTCGGTCCGGTGCAGGTGCCCGAAGGCATGTACCTGATGCTGGGCGACAATCGCGACAACAGCGCGGACTCGCGCTTCATCGGTTTCGTGCCGCGACGAAACATCGTCGGCCGCGCGTCGAGCGTGCCGATCTCGTTCAATCCGGAGAACTACTACATCCCGCGCGGCAATCGCTGGTTCGTGCCGCTCGAGTGACGCTCAATGCGAATCGCGCGTAACCGTCGTGCCACTGTTGCCGACGAGGAAATCCAGATCCGCGCCCTTGTCCGCCTGCTGCACGGTCTCGACGTAGAGCTTGTAATACCCGCGCTTCGGTAGCTCGGGCGCCTTCCACGCGGCGCGGCGCTTAGCCAGCTCCGCGTCACTCACGTCGAGATGCAGCTTCCGCGCCGGTACGTCGAGCTCGATCATGTCGCCGTCCCGCACCAACGCGAGCGGCCCGCCCGCGGCCGCTTCCGGCGCGACATGCAATACAACAGTCCCGTATGCCGTCCCGCTCATGCGCGCATCGGAGATGCGCACCATGTCCGTGATCCCCTTCTTCAGCACCTTCGGCGGCAGCGCCATGTTGCCGACCTCGGCCATGCCGGGATAACCCTTCGGGCCGCAGCCCTTGAGCACCATCACGCAGCTCTCGTCGATGTCGAGATCCGGATCGTCGATCTTCGCCTTGAAGTCTTCGATCGTCTCGAACACCACGGCGCGGCCGCGGTGCTTGAGTAGTTTGGGCGTGGCGGCGGACGGCTTGATCACCGCGCCGTCGGGCGCGAGATTGCCGCGCAGGATCGCGATGCCCGCGTTCGCCTTGAACGGCTTGTCGAATTCCTTGATCACGTCGCGATTCCAGCACGGCGCGTTCGCGATGTTCTCGCCGATGCTCTTGCCGTTCGCGGTGAGCGCGTCCTTGTTCAGGACATGCTGGATCTCGCGCAAGACGGCGGGCAAACCGCCGGCGTAGTAGAAATCCTCCATCAGGAACTCACCCGACGGCTGCAAGTTCACCAAGCAAGGCAACGTCGAGCCGTGCTTGTCCCAATCCGTGAGCTCGAGCTTCACGCCGAGCCGGCCCGCGATCGCGAGCAGATGCACGACGGAGTTGGTCGAGCCGCCGATCGCGGCGTTCGCCTTGATCGCGTTCTCGAACGCGGCGCGCGTCAGGATCTTCGAGAGCACGAGATCCTCGCGCACCATCTCGACGATGCGCCGGCCCGTCAACTGCGCGAGGCGGTACCGCCGCGAGTCCACCGCCGGAATCGCCGCGTTGCCGGGTAGTGAGACGC
This sequence comes from Pseudomonadota bacterium, assembly GCA_043747835.1. Lineage (GTDB taxonomy): Bacteria > Pseudomonadota > Gammaproteobacteria > Steroidobacterales > Steroidobacteraceae > CADEED01. The sequence goes on from JAYTOK010000059.1 coordinate 9,206, forward strand.
CGAGCGCCTCGACCATGCTGGCCATCGTCGACGCCGTGCCCATCGTCATGCAGTGACCCTTCGAGCGATGCATGCAGGACTCGGCGGCGGTGAACTCTTCTTGCGACATCTTCCCGGCGCGAACATCTTCCGACATCTGCCAGACACCGGTGCCCGAGCCGATCTGTTTGCCGCGGAAGCGGCCTGACAACATCGGACCGCCACTGACACCGATCGTCGGCAGGTCGCAGCTCGCGGCGCCCATCAGCAACGACGGCGTAGTCTTGTCGCAGCCCATGAGCAGCACGACGCCATCCATCGGATTGCCGCGGATCGATTCTTCGACATCCATCGACGCGAGATTGCGAAACAGCATCGCGGTCGGCTTCAACTGCGTCTCGCCGAGCGACATCACGGGAAACTCGAGCGGGAATCCACCGGCCTCGAGCACGCCACGCTTCACGAACTCCGCGATCTCGCGGAAGTGGCCGTTGCACGGCGTGAGCTCGCTCCAGGTGTTGCAGATGCCGATGACGGGCCGCCCATCGAACATGTCGTCGGGATAGCCCTGGTTCTTGAGCCAGCTGCGGTGGATGAATCCATCCTTGTCCTGCTTGCCGAACCAATCCTGGCTGCGCAGCCGTTTCTTCGTCATAGGGGGTGCCGTAATCTCTATACTTGCAATGTCTTTCATTAATAGTACCAGCAGATTCGAGGGGGCTTGAGGGGATGCCAGGCGAAGCCAGTTACCCGTCTTTACGCGGCCGCAGTGTCTTCATCACCGGCGGTGGCTCAGGCATCGGCGGTTGTCTCACCGAAGCCTTCGCGAGACAGGGCGCGCTCGTCGCGTTCGTCGACGTCGCCGAACAAGCTTCGCAAACTCTCGTAGACCGTATCGAAAAAGCGGGCCACGCGCGTCCGTGGTATCGGAAGACCGACGTCACCGATGTCGCGGCGCTGCAGACCGCGATCCGCGATGCCGCGAAGGCCGTCGGCGATTTCCGGGTCCTCGTCAACAATGTCGCGAACGACGATCGCCACGACTTCATGAACGTGACGCCGGAGTACTACGACTCGCGGATTGCGGTGAATCAGCGGCCCGCCTACTTCGCAATCCAGGCCGTCGTGCCGGGGATGAAGAAGATGGGCGGCGGCTCGATCATCAACTTCGGCAGCAACTCGTACGGCGGCAAGGCGCGCAATCTCTCGGTCTACACGACGGCGAAATCTTCGGTGGTGGGCCTCACGCGCGGTCTCGCGGCCGAGCTCGGCGAACACCGCATCCGCATCAACGTGATCACGCCGGGCTGGATCATGACGCAGCGTCAGATCGAGAAGTGGCTGACGCCCGAGGGCGAGCTCGAAATCCAGCGCAACCAGGTGCTGCCCGACAAGGTGGGACCGGAGGACGTCACGCCGCTCGCGTTGTTCCTCGCCTCCGACGACGCGCGTGCGTGTTCCGCGCAGGAATACATCGTCGACGCGGGGTGGTTGTGAGACTGCTGCAGTTCCTCGACGGGGGGCGCGAGCGCGTCGCGCGCATCGACAACGACGGCGCAGTCGCGCCGCTCGCGCGCTTCGAGACGATGTACCAGCTCGCGCGCAAGGCGCTCAACGAGCGCAAGACGCTCGATCAATTGGTCGCGGCCGAACCCCTCGACCCACCCGTTGCGTTCGCGGATCTGCTGCGTGAGGGCCGGCTGCTGCCGCCGCTCACGCACCCGGATCCCGCGCACTGCCTCGTCTCCGGCACCGGCCTCACGCATCTCGGCAGTGCCGCTGCGCGCGACGGGATGCACGCGAAACTCGACAAACAAGACAACGAACTCACCGACTCGATGAAGATGTTCAAGGCGGGCGTCGAGGGCGGCAAGCCCCGAGCCAACAAGCCGGGTATGCAGCCCGAGTGGTTCTACAAGGGCACCGGAAGGAACGTCGTCGCCTGCGGCAGCCCGCTGCGCTCGCCCGACTTCGCGGAGGACCACGGCGAAGAACCCGAGGTCGTCGGCCTCTATCTGATCGACGACAACGGCCGGCCGCATCGCGCGGGTTTCGCGATCGGCAACGAGTTCTCCGATCACGTCACTGAACGCAAGAACTATCTACTGCTCGCGCACTCGAAACTGCGGCAATGTGGCGTCGGACCGATGCTCAACACCGGCGCCCTGCCCGCCCACCTCGAAGGCTCGAGCCGGATTCGCCGGGACGGCGCCGTGATCTGGCAAAAGCCGTTCCTGACCGGCGAGGCGAACATGTGCCACACGTTCGCGAATCTCGAGTATCACCACTTCAAGTACGCGCAACATCGCGTGCCCGGCGACGTGCACCTGCACTTCTTCGGCACCGCGACCGTCAGCTTCGTCGACAACATCAAGGCGCAAGCCGGCGACGTCTTCGAAGTGGATCTGCCGGCGCTCGGCGCGCCACTCGTCAATCCGCTGTTGATCGTGCCGGGCGGTCATACCCTGCACGAAACCGGAACTCTCTAGAGGGCCCTGCATGATCTCGACTCGCCGCTTCGCCTCTCTCGCGCTCGCGTTCGGCCTCGCGCTCGTCGCCGCGTGCGGCAAACAGCAGAAGGACGATCGCATCGTTCTCGGCTTCAGCCAGATCGGCGCCGAGAGCGAATGGCGCACGGCGAATACCGAATCGATCAAGTCAGCGGCGGCGACCAGCAACATCGACCTGCGTTTCGCCGACGCGCAACAGAAGCAGGAAAACCAGATCAAGGCGCTGCGCTCGTTCATCGCCCAGAAGGTGGACGTCATCGCGTTCTCGCCTGTCGTCGAGACGGGCTGGGACACCGTGTTGAAGGAGGCCAAGACCGCACGCATTCCCGTGATCCTCACCGATCGCGCCGTGTCGGCCGATGCTTCCTTGTACGTCGGCTTCATCGGCTCCGACTTCATCGAGGAGGGCCGCAAGGCCGCGCGCTGGGTCCTCGAGCAGTTCAAGGATCCGGCGCAGCAGGTCAACATCCTCGAGCTCGAAGGCACCGTCGGCGCAGCTCCCGCGAACGATCGCAAGAAGGGCTTCGCGGAGATTCTTCGCGAGCATCCCAACTTCCACATCGTGCGCTCGCAGTCCGGCGACTTCACGCGCTCGAAGGGCAAGGAAGCGATGGAGGCGATGCTGAAAGCCGCGACCGTCAAGATCGACGTCCTCTACGCGCACAACGACGACATGGCGATCGGCGCGATCCAGGCGATCGAAGAAGCGGGCAAGAAACCGGGCAAGGACATCCTGATCGTGTCGATCGATGCGGTGAAAGGTGCTTTCGAGGCGATGATCGCAGGCAAGCTCAACGCGACGATCGAATGCAATCCATTGTTAGGACCGCACCTCATGACGGCCGTCACCGAGGTCGTGGCCGGCCGTCCTATCCCGAAGCGCATCGTCGTGGAAGAAGAAATGTTCACGATGGAAACGGCGAAACAGCACATCCAGTCGCGCAAATACTGAGCCGTTGTCCGGCCTGCCGCTTCCCGGCATGATCGGGCCATGGTTGACCAAGATCGTCGTCGGAGCTTCGCCCTTGCCCTTCTGCCAGTGGCAGCAGCGGTTCCTCGCGCATTCGGCCAGGACCGGCCGCCAGACAACATGACACCCAAACCGTTCGGACGAACGTCGGAAGGCGCCGTCGTCGAGACCTATACGCTCGGCAGCGCGGACGGGCTCGAAGCCGAGATCCTCACGCTGGGCGGCACGTTGCGCTCGTTGACGCTGCCCGTGAACGGCAAGCGCATCCCGCTCGTGCTCTCGCTTCCCGATCTGCCGGCGTATCTCAAGGACACTTCTTATCTGGGGCAACTCGTCGGCCGCTATGGCAACCGTATCGGCGGTGCAGCGTTCGAGCTCGACGGCAAGAAGTACGCGCTCTCCGCGAACAACGGCCCGAACACGTTGCACGGCGGCGAGATCGGGTTCGGCAAGTACGTCTGGGACGTGCTCGGCACCGGCGGCGGCGTGAACAAGTACGTGAAGCTGCGGCACCGCTCGCCGGCCGGCATCAACGGCTTCCCGGGCAATCTCGACGTCACCGCGATGATCAGCGTGTATCGCAACACGCTGACGCTGTCTTACGAAGCGACGACCGACGCGGCCACGCCGATCAGCTTCACCTGGCATCCGTATTTCAACATCTCGGGCGATCCGGCCCGCTCCATCGACGAGCAGCAGTTGCGCATGGCCGCGAGCCACTATCTACCCGTCAACGACGCGCGCGTGCCGACGGGCGAGATCGCGTCCGTCGCCGGCACGCCGTTCGATTTCCGCCGGGCGAAGTCGGTGCGCGTGCCGCCGCCGTCATCGCACGAACAGATCAAGCTCACGGGCGGGTACGACCACTGCTGGGTGCTCGACAACAAATCGGAACCCGACGCGGAGCTGTATTCGCCCGCGAGCGGCGTGCGCATGCGGATCGGCACGAACCTGCCGGGGCTGCAGGTCTACGGCGCGTATCACCTGACGACGGCGTATCCCGGCTGGCACGCGATCTGCCTAGAGCCCGAGAATTTCCCCGACGCACCGAACCACGCGAACTTCCCGAGCAGCATTTTGCGACCCGGCGAGACGCACAAGTCGTACATGTCGTTCACTTTCCTGGTGTGAGCGCCAGGCAGCATCGTGGCGCTGGGCGCGCGTGAAATCCGCTTTCCTCCATCCGAAGTACTGGCCCACGTGGCTCGGCATCGGAATCCTGCGCGTGTTCGAGCCGCTGCCCGCCGCGCTGCTCTATCGACTCGGCCGTGCCTTCGGTGGATTCGTCTATCTATTGCCGACGCCGTTCAAGCGCATCGCCCGTCGCAACATCGAGCTCTGCTTGCCGGAGCTCGACGCGAGTGCGCAAGCGGCGATCCTGCGCGAGCATTTCGCGGGGCTCGGCTGCGCGCTGTTCGAGACCGCGGTGAGCTGGTGGTCGTCCAACGAGCGCATCCGCCACCTCACGATGATGACGGGGCTCGAGCACCTGGAGGCGGCACAGAAAACGGGGCGCGGCGTGTTGCTGCTCTCCGCGCACTTCAACTCCATCGAAATCGGTTGCCGCGCGCTCGCGGCGCGCATGCCGCTCAATGTGATGTATCGGCCAACGAAGAACGAGCTCATCGGCGAGTTCGTGCACTCGCGGCGCGCGGTGCAAACGAAGCGCGCGATCCCGCGCGACGATGTGCGCACGCTGATCAAGGCGCTCAAGGACGGCGACGTCGTCTGGTACGCGCCCGACCAGAGCTTCCGCAAGAAAGGCGCTGAGATGGTGACGCTGTTCGGCATCCCCGCCGCGACGAACACCGCGACGTCGCGCATCGCGGGCATGACGAAGGCGCTGATCCTGCCGTACTTCTTCGAGCGGCTGCCGGGCGGCGGTTACATGGGAACCATCCACCCGCCGCTCGAGAACTTCCCGACGGACGACCCGGTCGCCGACACGGAACGGTTCAACCGGATCGTGGAGGCGGAGGTGCGCCGGGTCCCGGCGCAGTACCTGTGGATTCATCGGCGATTCAAGGGTTTGAGCGCGGACTACCCGAAGTACTACGAAGAGAAATAGGGGGCAGGCTATTTCTCAGGGCTGCCGCCCACGTCGGAAAACGCCGCCTTTCAGGCGGCGTCCGTGAAACGAAAATAGGGGCTGACGCCAATTTCCACCTTTAAGATATCTGCTGCTCTTCAGAACATCGAAACGGGGATC
>JAYTOK010000060.1:0-170208 GCA_043747835.1 Pseudomonadota bacterium
GAAAAATAGATCTGTCCCCTTTTTCTCTGCCCCCTGGCACGAATCCTGCTCCATCTACCGTACGCGTCCCGAAGCGACGGTGGTTTGACGAGGAGAGGATGATGTCTTTCGACGATCTCGATACCTGGTGGCTGTTGCTGCGTTCGGCGATTCTCGTCCTCGCATTCCTGGCCTTCGCCTGGGGCTTGCTCGCGCAGCGCCGCGACGCTTCCTTGTCGTTCATGCGACTCGCCTCGCAGCACGACCAGGCCATCACGGAAATCCACCGCTTGGCCGAGAAGGTTTCCGACCTTGCCGCGCAGGTGCGCGAACTCTCGCTTCCTTCCCCCATGACGTCACAGCGGCTCGCGGCCGCCGCGCCACCACCGCCACCCCCGCCAGCGCCGCTGCCCAGCGCGTCGACGCAGGGGCGCGGCTACGAAATGGCGATCCGCATGGCGCGGGGCGGGGCAACCGTCGAAGACATCGTCGCGAACTGCGGAACGACGCGAGCGGAAGCCCGGTTGCTGCGGCGCCTGCATTGCGCGACCGGCGCGACCGCGGCTTGACATATGCCGGTGCGTGCGCCGGTCACATTAGATCCCGAAACGTTAAATAGAACGGTCATGGGACCGATAACCATTGCATGAGTCTGGAGCAGGAGTCGGTAATCGCGAGCGCGCGTGCGAACTCGTCCCCGGGGCGCGGCAGCGATGCGGCGCGCCTGGTCGAGGCGCTCACGCTCGAACTGGCCGGCGAGAAGATCGACCTGCCCAGCTTTCCCGACATCGCGGTGCGCGTGCGCAAGGCACTCACGAACGATGAGGTCGACATCGATGACGTCGCGCGCATCATCAGCGCGGAGCCCGCGCTGGCCGCGCGGCTGTTGCAACTCGCGAACTCCGCGGCGCTCAACACGAGCGGCCGGCGCGTGACCGACCTGCGCTCGGCGATCTCGCGCATCGGGTTCAACATGGCACGCAGCGCGACGATCGCATTCGCCATGTCGCAGTTGCGTCGTGCCGAGGCCTACAAGGGACTCGAAGAACCTCTCTCCGAACTCTGGAACCGCAGCACGCACGTCGCGGCCGTCAGTCGCGTCGTCGCGAAGCGCTTCACGCAGGTCAATCACGACGAAGCGCTGCTCGCGGGACTTCTCCAGGGCGTCGGCCAGCTCTATCTATTGACTCGCGCCGTGCGCTTCCCCGCATTGCTCGCGGACGCTGGCACGTATCAGCGCATCGTCGCCGAATGGCACTGCCGCATCGCGCAGGCAATCCTGCGCAACTGGGAGATGGCGGAGGAGATCATTGCCGCCGTCGTTGCCGGCGAGAACACGGATCGCGAGCACGAAGGCGCGACCGACCTGACTGATGTGCTGAGCGTGGGCGGCGCGCTCGCGTCCTTAGGTCCCGATCCGCGCGCGGAAGAGATGATGTTCCTGAGCATGCCCGCCGCGCGACGCATGAAACTCGATGCCCGCGCCTGTGGTGTCGCGCTTGCCGAGTCGCACAACGAAATATCCTCACTCCGGCAGGCACTGGGCACATGAGCACCGCGGAAGTCGCATCAACGGTCACGACGCGCGCGCTGCCTAACACAGCCGTATTCGCCTTCGTGAAAGCGCTGGCGGCCGAACTGTCACAAGGGCAGGTCGAACTGCCATCAGTGCCCGACATCGTCATCAAACTGCAGAATACGCTCTCGGACGAAAACGTCACCAACGACATCATCGTGAGAGTCGTCGGCTCCGAACCGATGCTCGCGGGCAAACTCATGAACATGGCGAACTCGGCGGCGCTGAACTCCTCGGGTCGCAAAGTCGCGGATTTGCGCATGGCCGTTGCGCGTGTCGGCTTCAACATCGTGAGGTCGGCGGCGCTGTCGTTCGCCGTCGAGCAGCTCAAGAAGTCTGAAGAGTTCAAGCACATTGAAGGGCCGCTCGACGTGCTCTGGAAGAGCAGCGTGCAGATCGCCGCGTTGAGCCACGTCATCGCGCGCCGCTTCTCCTCGCTGAACGGCGATACCGCGCTTCTCGCGGGCCTCATGCACAACGTCGGCCGGATCTACATCCTGACGCGAGCCGCGAAGCACCCGCAGCTCGTCGCCGATCCGCTGACCTACAACTCGATCGTGCGCGACTGGCACACCAACGTGTCGAAGGCGTTGCTCGAGAACTGGCGAGTGGCCGAAGAGATCGTCGAAGCGGTTGCCAGCCACGAGGATCTGGATCGGGAACAGCGTGGCCCCGTGACGCTGACCGATGTACTGTCGCTCGCGACGTTGCTCGAACGCAGCCGCAATGGTTCGGAGCTCAATGCGCCGGACGACACGCTCCTGAAGGGTTTGCGCCGGTTGCAGTTGCAACTGCGCGATTGCCACAATGTGCTCGATGAGTCGGCGGAAGAGATCGCCGCGCTCAAGACCGCGTTGGGCGGATAAAGGAAGTCAAATGCCCGGGATGGCGCTTGGAACCACGACGATCGAGAACATCGTCGCACACGATGCGGCGGCGCTCGAGAAAGATCTCGCCGGCATCAAACCCGATTCGCAGATCTCGCTACCCGGCGTGCCGCAGATCGTCACGCGACTGCAGCAGATGCTGAGCGATCCCGAGGTCGGGATTCCGCAGCTCGTGCCCGTCATCAACTACGAGCCCGTGCTCGTGGGCCGCGTGTTGCAGATGGCGAACTCCGCGGCGCTCAACCCGACGCGCAAGAAGATAGGCGATCTGCGGACCGCCGTGATGCGCGTGGGTTTCGACCTGCTGCGCTCGTCCGCGATCGCGTACGCGATGCGCCAGCTCTCCCAGGCGCACCAGGTCAAGGACATCCGCCCGCACATGGAAGCGCTCTGGGAGCGCAGCGCGTGGACCGCGGCCGTCTCGTTCGTGATCGCGCGCAAGTTCACGCGCGTGAATCGCGATCAGGCTTTCCTCGGCGGTCTCATGCACGGCGTCGGCAAGCTGTTCATCCTCACGCGCGCCGCGCATTTTCCGTTCGTGCTGCGGGATCGGACGAAGTACGGCGTGCTGCTGCGCAAGTGGCATGCGCCGTTCGCAAAGAGCATTCTCACCGGCTGGCGGGTCAACGAAGAGATCATCGATGCCGTCGTGAACTACGAGAACCTCAATCGCGAGGTTTCGGGCGACGAGCCGGATCTGACGGATATCCTGGCGACCAGCTATCTGGTCGTTGGGCACGCGGGTCGTATGCAGGATCTTTCAATGACCGTCGAGCGAATTGCGGCGTTTTCGCGGTTGCGCCTGGATCTGACGGCGGTCGAAGAGACGCTGGAGCAGGCGAAGGAAGAGATCGAGGATCTGCGGCTCGCGATCAAGTAGCCGACTGTCTACCCCGGAAGATTGGGGGTATAACGAGCGGCCATGCTCGATGAGATCACCGAAGGGCGCACGGACCTCGTCTTCGACTACATCGCCTCAGGGCATGCCGTAACGTCGAAGGATTCTTCCGGCGTCTCGCTGATTCAGTGGTGCTCGTACTACGGCGACGTCAGCGCGATCAAGTTCCTGCTGTCGAAAGGTGAGTCGCTCGACTCCCTCGGCGAACTGTTCGGGTTGCACGCGGCGGCGTTTCACGGCCACGCGTCGTTGTGCCAGTTCCTGCTCGATCACGGCGCCGATGTGAACGAGGCGCAGCCCGATACCGGCGAAACCGCGGTGCACGCCGCGGTCTCCAAGACCGATCGTGAGAAGTTCGATCCCGTGCTCGCGGTGCTGTTGGCGCGCGGTGCCAACCCCAATTGCGTGACGAATCCGGCCGTTGAGACCGGCCATTTCATGCGCGATTGTCGAACGAAGGGAGAGACCCCGCTGCACCGTGCGGCCGCGTTCGGCACGGAGGCAACGATCGAGATGTTGCTTGATGCGGGTGCGAGAGTCGACGCCACGGACATGCACGGCGACTCGCCGCTGTCGTGGGCGAGCTGGTATCTGCGGCCGAGGACGATCCTGCGGAAGCTTTGCTTCGGTCAGTTTCGCGCTTGATGGAGGTTTCGCGACCTTTCTCCAGGGCCGCGCATCTATTCCGCTTTCAGGGGAATTTCATGAAACGTACGTCGCGCGCCTTGCTGCTCGGTTGCTTCGCTTTCGCCATCGGATCGTTCGCCTCCGCACAATCGGTACCAGTGCCGGATACGCCGGCCGGCATCGTACTGTCGGCCTGGCTAGACGCCTTCAACAGCGGCGACAAGGCGCGCCTCGAGCGCTTCGAAGCCAAGTACGACGGCCGAGATCCCAACAATGTCGAGAACCAGGTCAGGTTTCACGCCAACACCGGCGGCTTCGATCTCAGCAGCATCCGCAAGAGCACGCCCACCTACATCGAGTACATGGCGGTCGAGCGCGCAACCCGTCGGGAGGTCGTCGGGATGATCGAGGTGTCGACTACCGAACCGCGGCGCGTGCAGAACTCGCAGGTTCGTCTCGTCTGGCCTGGCGCGCAGGTCATCGGGTTTGCGATCGATGCGGCGACTCGCAAGCGCGTGATCGACGGCGTCGTTGAAAAGCTCAACGAGAACTACGTCTTTCCCGAGACCGCGAAGAAGATGGAAGCTTCACTGCGAAAGGCGGAGAAGCGCGGTGAGTACAGGCAGGTCTCGAACGGTGATCAGTTCGCTCGATCGCTGACGACCCAGCTCCAGGAAGTGAGCCACGACAAACATCTGCGCGTGGGCTTCAGTCCGGTCGCGACGCCACCGATGCCGGTGACGAACGCACCGCCGCCGCCGACCGAAGAGGGGCAGCGGGCGATGCTGCGCGACAACTGCGGATTCGAGAAGGTGGAGCGGCTCGCGGGAAACGTGGGGTACGTGAAGTTCAATCAGTTCGGCGACCCCGACGTCTGCAAGGACACCGCCGTTGCTGCGATGACCTTCATCGCGAATACGGATGCGGTGATCTTCGACATGCGTGACAACGGAGGAGGGCGTCCGCAGATGGTCGCGTTCCTCACGAGCTATCTGTTCGCGGAGCGCACGCACCTCAATGATTTCTGGAATCGAAAGACCGGGGAGACGCAGGAGTCCTGGACGAGCGAGGATGTGCCGGGGAAGAAGCTCACGACGCAGCCCGTGTTCGTTCTCACGTCGAAGCGGACGTTCTCGGGGGCGGAGGAGTTCTCGTACAACCTCAAGCATCTCAAGCGCGCGACGATCGTCGGAGAGTTCACGGGGGGCGGCGCGCACCCGGTTCGCGGTCAACGCATCGATGAGCGCTTTTCGATCGGTGTGCCGGACGCGCGGCCGATCAATGCCGTGACGAAGACCAATTGGGAAGGGACGGGCGTCGAGCCGGATGTGCAGGTGCCGGCGGCGGATGCGCTCGCGACCGCGCAGAAGCTGGCGGTGGAGCAGGCGCGAGGGCGTTGATGAACGGAGGGGTGGTGGTCGGCAGCGTGTTATGCGACAAGTCGTATAACTAGTTGGAAGCGTTTGACCGTCGGGAAGGGCGTGTGTTGTAGTGAAAGCAGATACATGCAGAGGGCGCTGGAATGTTATGCGGCTGATTTGTCGGGTTACGACGCGACGTTTCGGTCGTCTAAATAAGAGTTAGGCCGCAACAATGAGCGAGCACAACGTAAAGCTGGTCGGAGGTGCGGTCGATGAGCCGGCCACAGTTGTCGCCACATCGAATGGGCCCGACGATTGCCACATCGCCATTGCGTATCGTGACAAACGCGTCGACGGCAGCGGCATCGACTTCTTCGCTGCCTTTCAGCAGGTTCGCTTGCAGCTTGAAACTGAAGGGCTGATCCCGTCTTGCTACGGCGCAAGTCTGAACGTATGGCCCTCTGGCATGTGCCGCTCAATGGGTCAGGGAATGCTCGGTTACCGCCTAAAGCTTCGATGCTCTACGACGCGCGAAGACATCGTGCGCATATTTGATGCGGGGCCGGATGTGGTGCCAGCGCAGGTTGCCGAGCAACGCCAGTTCTTTGAAGAGTGGGGTAAGTCAGTTGAGCGTGAAAGATAAAGAGCCAAGCTCATACGCCGGCGCGCGCGCCGCTCGACTCAACCGTTAGACAGCATGATCTTTCGCGCTGCCACGGTTTCCGATGCTTCTGCGATCTCAGAACTCATCCTCGCATTTCGACACGAGTATCTGCTTGACCCCACGGGGCGCGGTGCCGAGGAGTTCTTGACTTCCGTATCAGCGGAAGCTGAGCGCGGCTATATCAGCTCCAGCCGCTATTACTACTTGCTAGGGGAAGCAGAAGGCGTGCTTGCTGGCGTCATTGCCCTGCGGGATGGAACCCACGTCTTCCGCCTGTTCGTCGCTCGCAACCGCCAGCGCCAAGGTCTTGCCCGTGAGCTGTGGCGAAGGGCGCGCCAAACCCTTGGGCCTGTCGATCAGGCCATGAGCTTTACGGTGAACTCGAGCCTCATGGCCGTACCGGTATACAGACGGCTGGGATTTGAGCAGACTTCTCCGCAGGTGGAAATGCATGGAATCGCCGTTGTTCCCATGCGACTCACGGAGCGGAGTGTCGCCTAACAAGTTCGCTGGAGCGCGCGCGTGAAAGATAGAGTGCCAAGCTCAGACTGCAGCGGCCGCGCCGCTAAATCGTAAGACCGTCAGGACGAAGAGTAGGCGCCTGAAGACCCGCATGAGATCGAGCGACGAGTGGCACAACCGGATCGCAGCCGAAGCGCACCTGCCGCAGGATGCTGCCCGACAACTGCGCGAGGTTGGCTTCATCGTAATGCCAGGGCCCGTCATCCCGGGCGGCTGTGAGCGACTATCTAATGCTTACGATCGCGCGGTAGCAACGGCTGATCCTGCCGATGTACACGTCGGCCAGACCAGGTCTTCGACCCGTATCGATGACTTCGTCAATCGCGGATCGGAATTCGACGGTATCTACATCTACGCGCCGTTGTTGGCGGCTTGCCGTCAGATCATCGGCGGACCATTCAAACTCAGCGGCATGCGCGCAAGGACACTCAATCCGGGCGCACTGACCGAACGGCTTCATGTCGATGTCAAACATCGGGCCGACGGATGGCCGTTGGTGGGATGTATCTTGATGGTTGATGTCTTTGATGCCGAGAACGGTGCTACGCGTTTCGTGCCGGGATCTCATTCGCAGCCGCAAGAGCCCAGCGACGTCATGAACGATCCGCAAGACGCCCACGACGAGCAAGTCCTCGCGTGTGGTAAAGCAGGATCGATCATCATCTTCGATGCATCGGTATGGCACAGCCACGGCGCAAACCAATCAGCCAGACCACGGCGGTCGATTCAAGCTCATTTCTGCCGGCGCGAGGCTCTGGCATCGCCCGACGATCATTCCAGCCGCATGCGTCCAGAGACCTTGCACCGCATCAGCGATCTGGCGAAGTATGTTTTGAATGTGTGAAGACGTCTAACTTCCGCATGGAGACGGACGTGCCGCTGGTCGGTGAATCGAAATTCCTCCTGATCCAGAAGCTGAACATGCTCGTGTCGAAGGGCGGTGCAACAACGTCCACGAGCGTCGAGGCGGCCGCCACGCCGGCAAATGCCGGCGTGGCGCCATCTCACAATCCGTAGGTCGGGCGGTCGCGGCACTTCCTGCTTCAGGGCGCTTTTACAAGCGTCAAAGTCCCCTCCGACCGATTGGCAACCCGCACACGGCCCTTCATCGCGCCGTCGTCTATCCACCCGGCGAACGTCACCGCCGCCGGACCCGCGGGACCCGTCGCCGGGTACGCGGGGAAGATGCCCTCGAACTCGATCTCCACATAGCCATTTCGCCAACGCCCTTTGACCGGCAGATCGCTGCCGAACGTGCCCGACCAACTACCGCTCACCGTCTCACCATCCCGCGTGAGCTTCAGTGTGCCGTCCATGGGGACGGTATCGGTGACTGCCTGCGCGCGCCATTCGCCAGCCGCTTCGCCGCCGTTGCGCACGGCCGCAGGTTTTGCATGCGTGATCCGCAGATTCGAGAACCAGGTGGTTTGCCCCTGGAAGCCCCACAACGCGACGTGGCCAACCAAGTCTTCGCCCTTCAGGCCCTGCACGCTCAGCGTGGTTTGGGGTGCGCCGTTGACGAACAATTTTGCGTCCCGTCCGGTCACCTCGATTCGAAGATGCGCCCACGCGCCGACCTCGAGCGGCGCGTACGCTTCATATACCGCAGGCCACATGCGCCGTAATAGCGGCCAGCCGAAGCCTGGCTTGGCCGAATATTGGACCGAATGATTGCGCTTGGCCTGATCCGTGGACGACGCATTGCCGGGGCGCAGATAAAACAACTCGTAGCCACTGACATCGGCGCGCGCCCGAAACGCGATGCCGCCGAACCCAGGGGCATCCGGAAACAGCGGCGTGGTGATCTCGATCGCCATGTCCGCCTCGATGATGCCGTCCTGGAATTGCACGTCGGGCAGCACTGCATACCCATCGCCACGCGCTGGCTGCACCAACCGGAGCGCCTTGCGGCCGCGATACTCACCGGTGGAAACCGTGACGCCGCTTTCGGAGACGCCCCGAACAGTGTCGAAGTTGTATTGCTGAACACGTGCCGGCTCGCTGGCCTGCAGCACAACGCTCGCGGCGAGCGCGAGCAGCGCGGCTGGCAGCCGAAGCATTCTTGTCTGATAACGAGATCCTACCGTCGACATGGTTCTCTCCTCCCGGTGACTGTGAGGGGAGACCCGCCGAGCGCGCGCAATACTTCAGAGTTTGCGCCGAAACGACCACGGCTGACGCTGAGCCGTGCCAGGCGCGCATTGAGGCTCACTCCCTGCCCAGGTCGAACTACACCCCCCGAAGCCTGGCCGCGTGACAGTTCCAGAAACCCAGCAACGACTCCGTTCTCGGTCACCGGTGACAGTCAGCGAATGCTAGGCATCTCTCAGCGTTTCGCTATCATCTTCGCCAACTCACGATTCGAAGTGCCAAGTGCCAGTAGCGACTTCACCAGCAAATCCAGCGATACGGTCGGATCGCCGGCTTCCATCTTGGCCACGCGCGACTGACTCGAGCGCAATGACTGGGCCAGCTGGCTTTGGGTCACTCCACGCGACTGGCGCCGGGATTTCAGCCCGTCCGCAAGTCGCAAACGCAGGTCGATGAATGCCTCCTCTTGGTCACTCAGTCCCAGGAAGTCCTTGGCATCGCCGACGCGCCAACCTTTTTCCGCCAGTTTCTTCCGTTTACTTTCGCGCACGGTCGTACTCCTTAAATCTCTTCTTACACGTCTCGATGATCAATTTCGGGGTAGCCCGCGTCTTCTTGGCAAAGACATCCGCAATCACGATGGCATCACTGTCTATGCGAAGGATCAGCCGCCAATTGCCCGTCGTGTCGTTGACCCGCAGTTCGTGGCACCTGGCCTCGATCGATGGCATCGGGCGCGACGCTGGCATATCCAGTGAATCACCGCGTTGCAGACGCCTTAGAAGGAAGCCCGCCTCAACCCGGCCTTCTTTTGAGAAAGGCGGTGTCTTCACTTCGCCATGTAACCACGCCAATGGCTTGTGCTTCGGGCTCACGAGGCGCATTCTATGTCAGAATGGACATATGCGAAAGAGCCACCTGACAAATCGCTGGAGCGCACGCGTCGCTCAGCTCAACCGCTAGGCCTCACTGGATAGGATCATGGCTATGTCAAAGTGGATACTCCCGCGAGGTTTTTACGCGATCCTGTTCTGCGTCGGAATTGGAACGTTCTTTATCCATGAACTCGCACATTGGATAACTGGCGTCGCTCTTGGACACGACATGATCGCATCTCCAAACCATGTCTGGTCCAGGGATCCAATGTCGGTCGGTGACCAGGGTCTAGTTAGTGCGGCCGGCCCACTGGTTACGATTGCGCAAGCCATTGTCGGCTTCTGGCTTGTGAAGCGCGGACGCTCCTTGCTCGGGTTCGCACTTCTCTACATGGCATTCTTCATGCGGTTGCTTGCAACCGCAGTGAGTCTTTCCAATCCGAATGACGAAGCGAGAGTCAGCCAGTTGCTGGGCTGGGGTACCTGGACGCTGCCTCTGACTGTGGTGGTTGGCCTATTCATTCTCCTCGCGGCTGCCAGCCGGAAGTTGGAACTGAGCCTTCGCGATCAGTTCTTTTGCTACCTGGTTGCCTCAGTCGTGGTCTCGCTGATCGTTGGGGTGGATATGATCTTCTGGCGAAAGGCCTGACGATTGCGGCACTCCTTACAAGAACCTGGAGGATAGGATGGCGATCAAGTCCGCTGGCGCGAAGGTCACACCGGAAGCCCAGCTTCGTTCCCTCATCGGGAAGTTCGATCCCAAGGACCAGCGGCTCATCCGCTCGATCCGGTCTGCTGTGCGCAAGCGAGTGCCGACGGCCAACGAGCTGATCTACGACTACCGCTCCTTCTTCGTCATCGGGTATTCGCCGTCGGAGCATGGCATCGAAGGGATCCTCACGATTGCCGCGCGTCCTGACGGTATGCGCCTGTACTTCGCGCACGGCCCTCAATTGCCCGACCCGAAGAAGCTGCTGATGGGATCGGGCAAGCAAACCCGCTTCATTCAGGTGGAGGCCGCCAGCCGGTTGAAGCATCCGGATGTCGAGGCGCTGATTGCCGCTTCGATTGAACTGGCTAGTGTTCCATTGCCTTCGAAGGGAGGTGGCAAACTCATCACGAAAACGAGCGCTGCGACGCGGCGGCCTCGTCGGAAGCCGGCGAAGTGAGGAGAGGCGGTCTCAGCGCGCGGTGCTGGCGTTCACGGCGCATGCTGTCAACCGCACCGACACCGTAAGCGACGTGCTGCAGATGACGATCGTGAGTCCACCGTTCTCTCCGGGACGCGAACGACGCACCACGCTGACGAGAGTCGAGTGAGTGAAGATCGAACTCGACGATCTTTCCCGGCCGCAAGTCCTCGTGCTCCTGGAGGAACACTTGCGCAACATGTACGAGCTGTCTCCCCCGGAGAAAGTTTTCGCCTTTGACGCAAGCAAACTGCGCGCGCCAGAGATCACATTCTGGACGATCTGGGAGGACGAGACTTTGTTGGGATGCGCTGCCCTGAAGGAGATCTCCCGAAGCCAGGGCGAAATCAAGTCGATGCGAACGCCGTCGTCGATGCGCGGTCGCGGCGCCGGCCGCGCCTTGCTCGCGCACATCCTCGACGTCGCGAGAGGCAGAAAGTACGCAGAGCTTTTCCTCGAAACAGGCAGTCACCCTGCCTTCGGCGCAGCCCAGAATCTCTACCGCAGCGTCGGGTTTCAGCCGTGTGGGCTGTTTGGCCAGTACCGCGAAAATGCGAACAGCGTGTTCATGTCGATGCGGCTGTCGCCGACGCTCGCGCAATGAGATCGCTTCAGGCCGGCGGATCCTTGGCGCGCGTGCGCGACACCGCCATCATGATCCCGATGCCGCCGACGATCAGGCATGCGATCGCGACGTAAGTCAGCGTGAGCCCGGCGACGATCAGTCCCCAGGCGATACCGCCGATGAGAATGGCCAATCCGACAAGATAGATTCCGAGCGACATGTTAGAGCCTCGAGATAGGACGAGCGCTGGGCCCGCCGCGCGAAAATTATAAACGCGGCGCATCGCGGCAAGTCCTCGATTCTGCCGAAAAGGGCGGGCTCTTCCCCCGCAGCCCGCCGCCGACACATACTCCGGCCAGCGCCGCTATATATAGAGTGCCCATGACCCCGGAAAACGTCCGCACCGCGGCCGATGCCCGCAAGATCGTCGAAGAACGCAAGCTCGACCACGTCAAAGTCGGAGTGTTCGACAATGACGGCATCCTGCGCGGCAAGTACATGGGCCGCGACAAGTTTTTCTCCGCGCTCGACAAGGGCTTCGGCTTCTGCGACGTCGTGCTCGGTTGGGATTCGAACGACCAGCTCTACGACAACGTGAAATACACGGGCTGGCACACGGCCTACCCGGACGCTCCGGTTCGCGTCGTCCCCGAGACCTGTCGCAACATCCCGTTCGAAGGCGACATGGTGCTGTTCCTGGCCGAGTTCTCGGACAAGGCCGAAGCGGTCTGCCCGCGAGCGACGTTGCGCCGCGTTCTGAAGAAGGCCGACGACATGGGCTACAAAGCCATCGCGGCCACCGAGTTCGAATTCTTCATGTTCAAGGAAACGCCGGAGTCGGTGCGCGAGAAGGGCTTTCGCGGCCTCACGACCATGACGCCGGGATTCTTCGGGTACTCCGTGCTGCGATCGAGCGTGCATTCGGAGTTCTATCACCAGCTCCTGAAGCTCTGTTCGGAGATGCGCATCCCGATCGAAGGCCTGCACACGGAAACCGGGCCGGGCGTGCTCGAAGCAGCGATCCAGTACTGCGACGCGCTCGAAGCCGCGGACCGCGGCGCGCTGTTCAAGACGTTCACGAAGATCCTCGCGCAGCGCAACGGGATGATGGCGACGTTCATGGCGAAGTGGTCGAAGGACTGGCCGGGGCAGAGCGGCCACATCCACACCTCGCTGAAGTCGAAGAAGGACGACAAGCCGGTTTTCCACGACGCGTCCAAGCCGCACACGATGTCCGACGAAATGCGCTGGTTCGTCGGCGGCCAGCAGCGGCTGATGCCGGAGTTGTTAGCCATGGTCGCGTGCACGGTCAACAGCTACTCGCGATTGATCCCGGGCTTCTGGGCTCCGACGTCGGCGACCTGGGGCGTCGAGAACCGCACGACCGCGTTGCGCGTGATCCAGGGCGGCCCGCATTCGCAGCGCGTCGAATACCGGATTGCGGCCGCGGACATCAATCCGTACCTCGGCATCGCCGTTGCGCTCGGCTCCGGCCTTTACGGCATCGAACACAAGATCGAGCCGGACCCACGCGTCGAAGGCAATGCCTACGAAAAGACTTTCCCGAAGGAACGCTCGCTGCCGCGCACGCTGACCGAAGCCTCCGAGTGGCTCGCGAAGTCGAAAGCCGGGCGCGAACTGTTCGGTGATGAGTTCGTCGAGCACTTCGCGGCGAGTCGCGAATGGGAAGACCGTGAGTTCCGCCGCGCGATCACGGATTGGGAATTGGCGCGCTACTTCGAGATCATCTGATGGTTACTGTCGCTGGCAGCTTGCAAAAAACGATCAGCCCCGTCGACGGACGCGTGTACGTCGAGCGCGAGCTCGCGACGCACGCGCAGATCAACGACATGCTGCGATCCGCGCGCCATGCGCAGGCGGCGTGGCGCAATGTGTCCCTGGATGCGCGCGCCGCCATCTTGAGCAAGTTCTGCGACGAGTTCGAATCGCGCCGCGACAAGCTCGCGTCCGAGTTGACATGGCAGATGGGCCGCCCGGCGCGTTACGCGCCGAGCGAGATCCGCGGCACGATCGAGCGCGCGCGCCACATGATCGCGATCGCGCCGCAGGCTTTGGGCGATATCGACGCGGGAGCGAAGGACAACTTCAAGCGTTTCGTGCGTCGCGAGCCGCTGGGCGTCGTGTTCACGGTCGCCGCGTGGAACTATCCGTACCTGATCGCGGTGAACAGCGTCGTGCCCGCGCTCATGGCCGGCAACGCGGTGATCCTGAAGCATTCCGCGCAGACGCCGCTGTGCGCGGAACGCTTCGCCGAGTGTCTGGAGGCCGCGGGATTGCCGATGGGAGTGTTCCAGGTCGTTCACGCCTCGCACGAGGATACGGACCGCATCATTCGCGACCCACGCATCGACTTCGTTGCGTTCACGGGCTCCGTCGCTGGCGGTCGTGCCGTGCAGCGCGCCGCGGCGTCGCGGTTCATCGGCGTCGGCCTCGAGCTCGGCGGCTGCGATCCGGTGTATGTCCGTCACGACGCGAACGTCGATCACGCGATCGAGAACATCGTCGACGGCGCGTATTTCAACTCCGGCCAGTCCTGCTGCGGCTTGCAGCGCGTGTATGTCCACGAGCAGTTGTATCCACGCTTCGTCGAGGGTTTCGTCGAGCTCACGCGCAAGTACCTGCTCGGCGATCCGACTGACCCGGCAACGACACTGGGCCCGCTCGTGCGCACGGCCGCCGCGGACAGCGTGCGCACGCAGATCGCAGCCTCGATCACCGCGGGTGCCAAGCCTGTCATCGACGAGGTCGCGTACTCGAGGTCCTTGCAAGGCACGCCGTATCTCGCGCCGCAGGTCTTGTTGGGCGTGGACCACTCGATGCCCGTCATGCGCGACGAGATCTTCGGGCCCGTCGCGGGCATCATGCGCGTGGGCTCGGATGACGAAGCCGTCGATCTCATGAACGACAGCGACTTCGGCCTCACGGCGGCCGTGTGGACGGAAGACGCGAAGGCGGGCATGGAGATCGGCCAGCGCGTGAGCACCGGCACGTTCTTCATGAATCGCTGCGACTATCTCGACCCCGCGCTCGCCTGGACTGGCGTCAAGGATTCCGGGCGCGGCGCGACGCTGTCCGTCGTCGGATATGAACATCTGACGCGACCCAAATCATTCCACCTGAGATTGAAGACATGACGACCGTTCCCATGAAGGGCAACTGGAACTACCCGACCAAGGTCTGGTCCGGTCCAGGCCGAATCTCCGAGCTGCCGAAAGCCTGCGAGGAACTCGGCATCGTGCGTCCGCTGATCGTCACGGACATGGGGCTCAAGGACTCGCCGATGATCCGCAACGCGCTGAACCTCGTGCGCGGCGCCAAGCTATTCGCGGACGTGCGCGGCAATCCCGTCGCCGCCAATGTCGAGGCGGGCTTGAAGGTGTACAACGCCGGTGCCCACGACGGCGTCGTCGCGTTCGGCGGTGGTTCCGCGCTCGACGCGGGCAAGGTGATCGCATTCATGTCCGGCCAGACGCGACCGCTCTGGGATTTCGAGGACGTCGGCGACTGGTGGACGCGGGCGGATCCGAAAGGCATCGCGCCGGTGGTCGCCGTGCCCACGACCGCCGGAACCGGTAGTGAGGTCGGCCGCGCCGGCGTGATCCTCAACGAGGAGACGCACCAGAAGAAGATCATCTTCCACCCGAAGATGATGCCCGGCATCGTGATCGCGGATCCCGAGCTGACGGTGGGGTTGCCGCCGAAGATCACGGCGGCCACCGGCTTCGACGCCTGGGTGCATTGCTTCGAAGCCTTCTGCGCGCCGGGATTTCATCCGCTTGCGGACGGCATCGCGCTCGAAGGTATGCGGCTCATCAAGCAGTACCTGCCGCGCGCCTGCAAGAACGGCGGCGACATGGAAGCGCGCTCGCGCATGCTTGCCGCGGCGAGCATGGGCGCGACCGCGTTTCAGAAAGGTCTCGGCGGCGTCCATGCGATCGCGCATCCCGTGGGTTCGTTCTTCGACACGCATCACGGCATGACGAACGCGGTCATCACGCCTTACGTGATCGTTCACAACCGCGAGGCGATCGCCGAACGCATGAAGATCGTTGCGCGCGTGCTCGAGTTGCCGAAGCCCGGCGTCGATGGTGTGCTCGATTGGGTGCTCAGCTTCCGCAAGGAGCTCAACATTCCGCACACGCTCGCGGAGCTGAACGTCACGCTCGACAATCCGGACGTCATCGGCCACGAGGCGTCGATCGATCCGTCCGCCGGCAGCAACCCGATTCCGATCGACGCGGCGACGTTCGCGCGGATTTTCCGCTCGGCAGTGAAGGGCGATCTGTCGCTCAAGAGCTAGCGATGCCCCGCATCCTCGTCATCGACGGTAACGAGGCCGCGATCCGCGCGAAGCACGTCTCCGTCGGCGGTACCGATTCCGGGGACGGCTATGCGGCAACGCTCAAACGCCTCGCGAAGAACATCGAGTGCGACATCATCCGTCCCGCGGACGAGGAGCCCAAACTACCCGACGGAGTCTCGCTCAAGGACTACAGCGGCGTCGTGATCACCGGCTCCGCGCTCAACATCTACGATCGCTCGCCGTCCGTGCAGCGGCAGATTGAACTCACGAAAGCGGTCTTCGACGCCGGCGTCCCGACATTCGGTAGTTGCTGGGGCTTGCAGGTCGGCGTCACCGCTGCCGGCGGGACCGTGGTGCGCAACCCGCGCGGCCGCGAGTTCGGGTTCGGCCGCCGAATCACGCTGACGAATGCCGGGCGCGATCACGCGATGTTCCAGGGCAAACCCGAGGTATTCGAAGCGTGCACGGTGCACGTGGACACGGTGGAGAGTCTGCCCACGGGCTCGACGCCGCTCGCGCACAATGACATGGGCCTGCAGGCCGCCGAGATAAAGCTGAAAGGCGGCTCGACGTTCTGGGGCGTGCAGTACCACCCGGAATACAGTTGCGCGGAAATTGCGGCGATGGCGCGGCGCTACAGCGAAGTGCTGATTCGTGACGGTTTGGTGAAAGACAACGCGGAGCTCGACGCGCTGGTCGCCGATCTGCAGACGCTCAACGAGAAGCCCGACGATGCGCGGCTCGCGTGGCGATTTGGCGTCGGAGTCTCGATCACCGATCCGCTGATCAAGCTCGCGGAACTGCGTAACTGGTTAGACAAGCAGGTGTCATCCCGCTGACACGAGCGGGGAGTGAACTGTGGGCCCCGGGGTGCAACCCTCGGCAAATCAAGGCCACAGGAGACGTCCTTGCGAATTCTTCTCGTCACAGACGCCTGGGAACCCCAGGTCAACGGTGTGGTGCGCACGCTCAAGACGACAGCGCGCGAACTCACGGCGATGGGCCACGAAGTCCGCTTCCTCACGCCGCTCGAATTCCGCACGCTGCCTTGCCCGACGTATCCCGAGATCCGCCTGTCGCTGTTTCCGGGCTCGGGCGTGAACTCTGCGATCCGCGAGTTCGATCCCGACGTGCTGCACATCGCGACGGAAGGGCCCCTCGGCATGGCCGCGCGACGCTTCGCGCTGCGCAATGATTTCCCGTTCACGACCGCTTACCACACACGTTTCCCGGAATACGTTCACGCGCGATTGCGGCTGCCGCTGTCGTGGAGCTACGCGTGGCTGCGCCATTTCCACAGGTACTCGAAGAGCGTGATGGCCCCGACGCAGGTCGTCGTCAACGATCTCGAGGCTGAAGGATTCCAGAACGTGAAGCTCTGGTCGCGCGGTGTCGACGCCGATATCTTTCACCCGCAACCCAGCAAGCGACTCGACAGCAAGCCGCCTATCTTCCTGTACGTCGGTCGTGTGGCCGTCGAGAAGAACGTCGAAGCCTTTTGCGAGCTGAGTCTTCCCGGATCGAAGTGGGTCGTGGGCGACGGACCCGCGTTGGAGAAGATCCGCGCGCGCTTCCCGGCAATCAACTATCTGGGCGTGCTCGAGCGCGAGGATCTCGCGAAGGTCTATGCGGCCGCGGATGTGTTTGTCTTCCCCAGCAAGACGGACACGTTCGGTCTCGTGTTGTTAGAGGCCATGGCCTGCGGGTTGCCCGTCGCCGCGTATCCGGTGACCGGTCCGCGCGATGTGATCGGCGATTCGAAGGCGGGGGTTCTGCACGAGGACCTGCGCACAGCGTGTCTCGGGGCGCTCGAGCTCAAGCGCGAGGACGCATTGGCGCGGTCCCGTCTTTTCACATGGCGGTCCGCGACCGAGCAGTTCTTCGGGCACCTGCACCCGCGAAAGCGTTCGGTACCGCTACCGGTGTTTGCTTGATTCGCTAGGGCAAACAATCGCTTGCGCGATTTGCACCGTCCTGTGACGGTGAATCCCCGGGAAAGGGCGCGTCGGGCCTAGTCGTTTCTCTTGCGGGCCGTGTGGAGGCCCGGCCTATACTCGGCCCGGAAAAAGGGGACAGATCTATTTATCTGTTCTGTCGAGGCCGCAGTCCGGCCGC
Organism: Pseudomonadota bacterium; assembly: GCA_043747835.1. Taxonomy (GTDB): domain Bacteria; phylum Pseudomonadota; class Gammaproteobacteria; order Steroidobacterales; family Steroidobacteraceae; genus CADEED01. The sequence goes on from JAYTOK010000060.1 coordinate 17,675, forward strand.
TGCGGCGGTGAACAGATAAATAGATCTGTCCCCTTTTTCCGAACACAAGAAAAACATCGGGGAGTCGCGCATGAACGAGCAATCTTCGTCCGGCGGCGTCAGCTACAAACAAGTTGAAGCTGACTATTTCGCGAAGCGTGGGCTTCGCCGTTACGCCAAGGTCTGGTCTCTTTGGGCACTCGGCGTCGGCGCCGTGATCTCGGGACATTATTCGGGTTGGAACTTCGGTCTCACGAACGGCTTCGGCTCGATGCTGGCCGCGCTGTTCATCATCGCCGCCATGTACTGGGGACTGATCTTCAGTCTCGCCGAGATGTCGCCCGCACTCCCGCACACGGGAGCGGCGTATTCCTTCGCGCGCAGCGCGATGGGACCTTGGGGCGGAATGTTCACCGGTCTCGCGGAGAGCATCGAATACATCCTCACTCCGGCGGTCATCGTCTTTTTCATCGGGTCGTATATGGGCGCCATATTCGACACAGGGCCTCAATACCAACCAGTCTGGTGGCTCGCGTCCTACATCGTGTTCCTGCTGCTCAACCTGTTAGGCGTGGAGCTGTCGTTCCGCGTGTCGGTCATCGTCACCGTCGCGGCGCTGCTCATCCTCGCCGTGTTCTGGGTCAGCGCGCTGCCATCGATCGACTTCGAGCGCTGGGCGCTGAACATTGGCATCGCGGCCGATGGCTCGAAGGTCGAGTTGCCCGAGGGTGGCGGATCCTGGTTCCCGCTCGGATTCAAAGGCGTGCTCATGGCGCTGCCGTTTGCCGTCTGGCTGTTCCTGGCAATCGAGCAGTTGCCACTGGCCGCGGAAGAGTCCGCCGATCCGAAGAAGGACATGCCGCGGGGTCTCATCCTCGGAATGTTGACGCTCATGGTGTCGGCACTGCTCATCACCTTCCTGAACTCGAGCGTGGGCTCGACCGAGGAAGGGAAGATGCACGGTGCATTCTCGCTGGCGACTTCCGGTGAGCCGTTGCTGGATGGCTTCCGCGTGTTGTACGGCAGCGGCGCCGCCAAGACGCTGGCCTTCCTCGCGGTCATCGGACTCATCGCGAGTTTCCACACGATCATCTATGCGTACGGCCGGCAGATCTACTCGCTGGCTCGCGCCGGCTACTACCTGCCGTTCATGTCGCTCACGAACGATAAGAAAGTGCCGCACATGGCGCTGTACGTCGGTTCGGCGCTCGGCTTCGCCACCATGATGATCCTCTGGTACGTGCTCGGCTCCGAGAAAGGCGGCGCGATCATCGGTTCGACGCTGCTCAACATGGCGGTGTTCGGCGCGATGATTTCGTACGCGATGCAGGGTCTCTCGTTCATCTTGCTGCGCAAAAACATGCCCGGCATCGTGCGGCCGTATCGCAGTCCTGTCGGCGTGCCGGGCGCTGTAGTCACTATCGTTGTTGCGCTCGTCACGATCTACTACCAGTTGCAGGATCCGATCTATCAGAAGGCCGTGCTCGCGGTGCTCGCGTTCTACGTGCTCGGCATCCTGTACTTCGCGATCTACGGGCGGAACCAGCTCATCCTCTCGCCCGAGGAAGAGTTCGCGCTCAGCAAAGGCGCAAAGGCACACGACTGAGAGGGGGGCCTCGAGGGAGAACCGGGGCGCGTTGCGAAAGCGGCGCGCCCCTGATCTTGTCGGGAGAGGAAGTTCATGAGCGTGCTCGCAGGGGTTCTCGTTGCCGGTGCTGCGGGCGTTGCCGCCTACGCGGTGGTCGACAAGTATCGGACGCGCCTGAAGCGCGAGGCGTACATCCGCGCTTACATGTTTCCGCGCGGCGTGTTCGAAAAGCTGCACAAGGCCCATCCCACTCTCGAAGTGAAGAATCAACAGCTCTTGGCGCGAGCGCTGCGGCAGTTCTTTCTCACTTATCACAAGAGCGGACATCAACGTGTCGCGATGCCATCGCAGGCTGTCGACGATCTTTGGCACGAGTTCATCCTCTTCACTCGCGACTACAAAAAATTCTGCGACGAGGCATTCGGAACTTTCCTGCATCACACGCCGGCGGTGAAGCTCGGAGGGGTTCGTTCCGACAACGAGGGCCTTCGCCGGGTGTGGTGGTTTGCGTGCCTCGAGGAGAACATAAACCCGCGCCGCGCGACTCGGTTGCCCCTGTTGTTCGCCATCGATCGTAAACTCGGTATCGCGAACGGCTTCGTGTACACCCTCGATTGCCGACGCGCGATTGCGGACGTCACGCAGGGATCGCGCGCTGGCACGCAATGCGCGGAGGCGTTCGGTGATTCGAGCGTCGATGGATCGACCGACGGACTCGGATGCTCTGGCGGTGGCGGCTCAGGCGATTCCGGTGGGCTTTTCGGCGGAGATTCCGGTGGCGATGGTGGAGGCTGCGGCGGTGGCTGCGGCGGAGATTGAAACAGGCACGAGATGAGTGAAAGAAGGCCCGCGGAAGACCTGATCGACGAGGCGAGCGCGTTGCTGGATGTGGGCGACGACGAAGCCGCGCTCAAGAAATACTTCGCCGCGCTCGAGATGGATATCACTGACTCCCGCGTTCACTACAACATCGGCCTCATCTACAAATACCGCGGCGCCTGGAAAGACTCCTTCAAGTACAACAAGCGCGCCTCCGAGCTCGCACCGGATGACGAAGCGGCGCACTGGAATCTCGCGATCGCCGCAACTGCACTGCGCGACTGGAAGACGGCGCGGTCGGTATGGAAAGGGCTCGGCATGCCGATCGAGCCGGGCGATTCGGAAATCGAGGAGAACTTCGGTGGGACGCCAGTGCGGCTGAATCCGGACGGAGATGCCGAGGTGGTTTGGGCGCGGCGCATCTGCCCCGTGCGCACTCGAATCGAGAGCATTCCATTCTCGCGCTCCGGCATCGCGTTCGGCGACGTCGTGCTCAACGACGGCGCGCCCGTGGGACATCGCCTCGATCAGAACGGAAAGGAGCGGCCGGTGTTCAACATGCTCGAGCTGTTCGAGCCCGGTCCGTACAGCACGTACGTCGTCGAAGCGATCGCGGATGATGAAGCCGCGGTGACGCGACTCGAGGAGCTGTGCGATGCGCGCAAACTACCGGTCGAAGATTGGGCGTCGAGCGTGACCAACCTGTGCAAGGCGTGCAGCGAAGGGCGGCCGCATGAACAGCACGATCACGAAGCGCCGACGCCGGCGTGGGATCGCGAACGAATCATCGCGATCGCGGCGAGCGACGGCAACGAGGTCGAAGCGGTGCTGAAGGAGTGGGGCGGGGAAGTGACCGACTGGGGCGTCGCGCTCGAGCGCTGAAGGAAAATTAGGGCCTGACCCTAATTTTCCGCCGCGATGGTCACCGGCTCCGGCTGATTCTTCGGACCGAGTCTCCCCACGATCGGCAGCTTGATCGACAGGCTCTTCGGGTCCACGCCGAAGTTGAGCCCGAGCAGATTCACTTCCACTCCCTCTTCGAGACCGGCCGCCACGCCGACGACGCCGAACAGGCTCGCCTGGCCGCCGGTGCCGCTCGGCGTCTTGCCCACCGATTTCCAGCCAAGGTAGTCCTTGCCGATCGCGGTGGGTGGCAGGTCGACGCGCAGCTCCGGCACCTTGCGCAGGACGAAGGCGACGAAGGTGTTCGAGTTCGGCCCCGGCCAGATGTGGTAGCGATCCGGGTAAGGGTACGCGGCGACCGCGTTTTCGATGCGCTGGATGATCTCGTCGACGCCGGGGCCGCGGATGTCACCTAACAATTCTGGCTTGTTGCCGTACCAGTAACCGTCGGCCGCGCGATTGCGCGCGACCAGCGCCGAGCCGGTCCGTTTGAGGCGCCAGCCCATGACTTCGTGCACGGTGAACTCGGTCGCGTTCGCGGGCTTCACGGCGATCCAGGTGTGGACGCCGAACCAGCCGCGCCAGCTCACGGCGCGCGCGGAATAGACCTGCACGACGGCTTCGGGCGTTGTCGCGGGATCGGGCGCGAGGCCGGCGGGTTCGCGCGAGGCGCTACGCCAGTCCGCGGCTCCGAGCTGGCCGGAGAAGCTAAGGTAGGCGACGGAGAGAGGGACGTAGGCGAGGACGATCGCGAGGGTGAGGCGGCGCTTGCGGGTCTTTGGCATATGTCAGAGACAGTAGCAGCGATTGGGTAGTTCCACCTGACTCAGCTATTGCTGGGGCGCGGTTTGCTGGCTTTTGCGAAGATCGTCGTAGGCGCGCTGCAGCGATGAATACAGTTCGGCGTGCTGAGCGGCCAGCGCGACGTGATCGCAGAGTTGGCGCAAAAAATCACACTCGACACTGGAAAAGCCGCGGGCGCGAAGCCGGGTGACAATCACTGCGCCAATGACCTTGGTGTCGACTACCAACGGCACGATCACGAGCGCTTTCAGCCCCGCACGTGCGAGTCGTTGCGAAAACTGAACGGGTGATGAAGTGATGTTTGCCTCGTGAACGAGATGCCCCCAGGCAACTCGCATGAGGCCGTTCTCGCTCATCGCGATTCTGGTGCCTACTGGCAGGTTCAATTCGATCGATAGTGCCTGGCTTTTGGTGCCGACGTGTTGCACGGTCAGCAATCCATTTTCCGAGTCATGCAAACAAAGACACCCGAAGTCGATCGGGAGTTGCTCCTCCAGCATGCGCATGACTGCCTGGAAGATACTTGCAAGATCGTGGCGCTCATCGATTGCCTGCGTGATCTGGGCGAGTAATCGTAGCTGATTGAGTTGCCCCTCCTGTCGCACGGAGCTTGCCGCAAGGCTCTGGTACAACATTGCGTTGTCGATAGCCACGGCCGCCTGCGCGGCGATTCCAAGTGCAATGCGCTCGGCGCGCGCATCGAACACCCCGGCGTCGGGATGACCGAAAAGCAGACCTCCCAACACAGCACCGCTACGCGAAACCACCGGTAGCGCGAGGTAGCTTCTCACCGGTAGATTGTTCCTCGGCATCCCAAAAGACGGAACACCTCTCCCTTCACGAGAGTCTTTCATGACGTCGGAGATGCGAATCGCGGCGACGCTTTGAAACATCGATTTGAACTGTGCGGTGCTTTGAGGGACATCCGGGTTCTGAAACGCCTCTTTGGCTGCGCCGGACAGCGTGAACAGGACCAGCTCTTCGCCGCGGCCATCCGAAATGCTTTGAAAGTACGCACTGAACCGGGCGCCAGTCAGGCGTGAGGCGGCGTCCGTCACGTGCTGAACCACCATCTTGAGCTCGCGCTCCGACGCGAGCGTTCTCGCTACTCCGAACAACTCTTCGGCTTCTTCGCGCGCGCGGCGTTCACTCTCGAGCAACACGGCCCGCTCGGTCTCGGCACGCTTGCGATCCGTAATTTCTGTGGCAATGCCAAACACCGCATAGGAATTCCCTGAAGCGTCGCGCAACGGACACTTCACTGAGACGAAGAACCTCAAACCGTCCTCGTGCGGCAAGACTTCTTCCTCGGTGATAGGCCCTCCGCTGGTCGCCGCGCGCTCGTCTGCCCGGCGAAAAGCCAACGCTACGTCTCTCGGAAAGAGGTCGAAGTCGGTCTTTCCACGCACGCCGTCGCTGCCAATTTTCATCAGTTCGTTGAACCGTCGATTGACGAGCAGGTACTGCCCCGCGAGGTCTTTGGCGAAAATGACGGCTGGAGTGTTATCGGCAATTGCCTGAAGAAGTATCTGGCCTTCCTGAGCAGCTCTTTCTCCGGCGGCGCGTTGCGTGTCGATGCGATTCAGGATGCCCGCACTTTTCCAGATGAGCATCGTGAACACGACGATCGCCGACCACACGACCAACGCTCGCCCCAGTTGCGCGTCATACCAACCTGCATCCTCGCCCATTCCACGCAACCATCCGAGAATCGGGGGTATGAGGACGCATGCCGGCAACAGGCGCCGCGCCATCGTGCCGCCGGCCGAGTTGCTGGCCACGATGGCCATGACACCTTGGTTAGGGCGCGCAGCGAGAATGCTGACGCTCGTGAGAACCAGGGTAGCGGCCGACATCAGCGGCATCGACGCGGATGAACCGACGCCAGACGCTTCGTGAACATGAAACAGTCCCGCCAGCATCGCGAGAAAGCTGATGAGGATGGTAGTGAGCGCCAGCCACTCCGAAGGCCGAATCCCGCGTTCGGTGCGCGCGTCGATCAGCAGCAGCGCGGCGCCAACCAACGCGATACTCAGTGCCAGGTCCGGTGGCATCCAAAGTGTAAATGCCGCGTCTGCTTTTCCGGCTGCGGCATTGCCCCACAGCCTGTCGATTCGCAGGTTCATGTGAAACGCATGTTCCGCAAGTGCGAGCACGCCAATGAGTACAACAGCGCCGGCCATGGCGACGGCGAGATGGTGGCGGCGAAGATCGGTCCGCGTGGCTTCCGTAGCCTGACTCACCGGACGAAGGCGAAGCAGGAGAGTGATTCCCGAAAGGAGAAACGCGATCGCCGCGGCGGGGGTCGTGTTCCAAGGCGCCGGTTCTCCGGCGACCGAGCCGAGGAGCGTGAGTCCCCCGGACGTCATTGCCGCCAAGGCCGCGATCCGCGCAAACAGAGTGAAGCGATCCGTGAATTCCATCTGTCAGATCCCGTTGGGTGAGCTCATGCGGCTGACTCTTGCGTCTCATGAGCGGGTCGGATGGGAAGTTTGATGTGGAACGTTGCACCGCGGCCGGCTTCCGACTCCACGATCAGTTCGCCGCCGTGTCGGTTCACGATGGTAGAACGGGCAAATGTCAGCCCCTGACCCGTGCCCTTTCCCACATCGCGGGTCGTGAAGAAAGGATCGAAAATGCGGGCCTGAATGTGCTTCGGAATACCGACGCCGTCGTCGCTGATCGAAATGATCGCGAGATCGCCATCGCGCCGTGTCCGTACGATGATTCGTCCCCTGGCCCCCGACGACTTCACGACGTCGCCGATCGCCTGCGCCGCGTTGATGAGTATGTTCAGCACGGCTTGAGAGATTTCGCTGGCGTGGCATACGACCGAAGGCAAGTCATCGAAATGAGTTTCGACGTCCGCGATGTACCGATATTCGTTGGAGGCTACGACCAATGTGCTCTCGATGGCGCTGTTGAGATTTATCTCGGTCTTTCCGTGAGTCTCGGGTCGCGCAAATTCTTTCAGCGAGCGAACGATCGTGGCAACCCGCGTGAGCCCCTCCTGGGCGGAGTCGAGTGCCCGGGGGATTTCCCCGACCAGATAAGGGAGGTCGGCCTGGGCCTCCGCTTCTGCTGCCGCAGACGCGGACTCTTTAGAGGGTGCGTCAGCCAATATGGATTCGTTGGCGATGCGCATCTTGTCGATCACGCTCATGAGGTCGATCGACGCGGTTCGCAGGAATGCAATGCTGTCGCTCGCGAATTGCACCGGCGTGTTGATTTCGTGTGCGACGCCCGAGGCCAGTCGCCCGACGGACTCGAGCTTTTGCGCCTGCTGCAGGCCAGTCTCCAGCTTGCGTTGCTGCGTGACGTCGAGAATCAGCCCACGGAGGCAACGTTCGCCCTTCAGGTCGCCGATGGTGATCACCCAGCGCAGCTGATGAGCGATCTTGTTCGCCGCAACCGCGGTGCATTCCACAGCGAACTCTTCTCTCGCGGAGGAATCTTCCAGCCTCGCGCACATGGCGTCGGCATCCTCCGGAGCGATCACGGATCGCACGAAGTCGGGTGTCCCCCATTTAGAGGTGGAATACCCGAGGCATCGTTCAACCTGGGGTCCGATGTACGTGAAGAGGCGGGCGGAGGGTAGATAGGTAAACGGAATCGCATTGGTGCTTTCCGCGATCAGGCGGTACTGCTCGCGGCTCTCTTCGAGTTGTGCGGTTCGTGCACCAACCTCCGACTCGAGGCGTGAATGCTCGGATTCCGCGAGACGCTTACGCTCCGCGAACTGCTCGCGAACCTTTTCAACCATGGTGTTGAAGGAGTGCGCGAGGCGGCCAATCTCATCGTCAGCACCCGCCCGAACAGGCGGGCGGTCATAGTCACCGGCGGCGAGCTTCGAGGCCGCCGCTCCGATTCGGCGCACCCGGCCGGCAATCGAGCGTGCCAGAACCGTCGCGATCAACATGGAGATGATGAATGCGAAGACTGCGGCCATTCCGACGGTTCGCCATTGCTGACGTGTCGCGGCATCCACATCGCGCGTCGAAAAGGTAATCGCGAGTGAGCCGACACGACCTTGCATCGTTCGGACTGGCGAGACGAACAGCGCGCGTCCTGGCGCAACGCCCGGCGCAACGCCATCCTGGGTGATGCGCGCGGGAAAGTGGCCGATACCGTCCAACAGCTTCCCATCCACGGTATACAACGCGAGCCCGGAGACGCTTTGATCCAGAGCGAAAACCTTGAGCACATCGCGAGCCGCCACCGCGTCGTCGTCGGCGAGAACGAATTGGAGTTGTGGCCCCATCAGGCGGGCGTATGCACTCGCTTTCTCGCTCAACGCCCGGAAGCCGAGATCCTTGGTTGCGAGTACGAATGGGATAGTGACGGCAGCCTCGGCTGCAAGCGCGACCGCCGCAATTCCAATCGTGAGTTTGGTGCGAAAGGAGAGCGAGCGCACGTCAGGCTCCTGCAGCGCGAAATGATGACATCCGGAACGGCTCCCGCGTGCATCTGTACACCTACCGACCAACTGTTGAGCGACGTGCACGCCGAAGACCAGCGATTGCGCTCGATGAAGGTGCATCGGCGGCAAGGGGATTCCCTTGAGAGCAAAAGGCCGATCGATGGCGCATCGGACCTGGAAGCTGTCACCGGGAAGTTGAATAGGGCAAGTACTTGCCGCTGTCGGCGTTGCGACTCCGCATACCAATCGAAATCGTGCCTGACTCCAACTATCCTTTGCGGCATGTCACTGCAGCTCCAGACACCGCGCTTGATCCTGCGTCCGCCCCGCCTCGAGGATTTCGACGCTTGGGCGGCCTTCCTCGGCGACGAACTCGCAACGACATTCATCGGCGGCCATCAGTCGCGCGCCATGGCGTGGCGCACCTTCATGTGCATGTGCGGCTGCTGGCACATGACCGGCATCGCGATGTTCTCAGTGATCGAGAAAGCAACGGGAAAGTGGGTCGGTCGCCTGGGGCCGTGGTATCCGGAAGGCTGGCCTCAGGAAGAGGTCGGCTGGGGTATTGCGCGCGAGCATCAAGGCAAAGGATACGCAAGCGAGGGCGCCGCCGCGGCGATCGACTACGCGTTCTACGTGCTCGGGTGGCCCGAAGTCATCCACTGCATCCACGAGGACAATGAAGCTTCGAAGGGAGTGGCGAAGAAGTTAGGCGCACGGCTCCTGCGGCGCGTGCGGATGCCGGAGCCCTATGCTCACATGCCCGTGGATGCCTGGGGCCAAACGCGCGACGAATGGGGCGCGCGCAAGGGAAATGGGGCCTGACCCCTAATAACTAATAAACGAACGGCAGCAGCCGCTTCGTGCGCCACATGTAACGCGTGTACGGCGTGCCGAGCGCGTTCGCGAGCGCGCGCTCCTCGAGCCGCATGCGCCGGCCAAACGCCCAGAAGATTGGCAACACGACGAGCGCCAGCGACACCCAGTTGCCTATCGTCAATCCGAGACCTGCGAACGCGAGCAACGCGCCCGCATACGACGGATGGCGGATGCGCCGGTAAGGTCCGGTGTCGATCACTTCGTGACTCGAATGGATCGCGATGTTCACCGTGAAGTAGCGGCCGAGGTACACGATCGAATACCAGCGCAGCGCCAGCCCCAGGCCGAACGCGACGCACCCGATCCACTGCGTCGCGACGCCGCCGAATGTGGCCTGCGGCAGCTGATACGAGGCAAGTACGCCTGCGGCCACCGACAGCAGAATCGTGACCCAGAGCGTGCGCAACGAACGATCGTCCGCGTCCACGCTGTCGTCGCGGGAACGCTTCAGCCAGCCCAGACCGGCCTCGGAGAGGCCGTAGGCGATACCCAGCAAGGCGGGGAGAGGCAGTGGCATTGCGCCCGAGTCTAGCGGCATCGCGCGGCGGGGGACCAGACCCCGAAAAGCGACGCTAATCGCAGGTCGCGCAACGCCCGGCGATCACGCCATGCCCCGGCGGCGGCGGTTCGTATGGATCGAGCTCGTGAATCGCGAGAAAACGGCGTTCCCCCGCGCGGCTGACGAAAACCATGGCGCCGCTCGCGCCTTCGCTCTGCCAGCCCTGACCCTCCAGCGCCGCGAGTCCTTCGGCGAAAGACTTGCGCAAGTCCGTGCCGGGCGGGAGTTCGGTTGCGTCGAGCACATTGTGGAACATGTCGCGTAGGACCAGCCAGCGGGAGCGGGTCGACGTCGCGAGTGGATTGTATTGGCTGCGTTTGGTGTTCATGCGCGAACGGTAACGGCGTGCGCATCGAGTCGTCCATTCAGTGCGCGAGTCGGGACGCACTGGATGAAAAAATCCGCGTTACTCCGACGCTCGCCGTGGCTTGAAAAATGCGCTGCCCTTGTTCCACCCCGGCGCGGTATCGCGATCCGCGACGCGCAATGTCAGACGTTGCAGCAACTCCGAGTACTTTCCAATCGCCGCGAGGTCGACCGGCTGGTTCAGATCGTCGCCGACCGCGTGGTAACGCTCCGCAAACCATTTCTTCTCGATCTCCGCCTCGGGTGAATCCGGCGCAAAGCCGACCTTGAGCGCGAGCGCCGGCACGCCGGCGCGCACGAAGCTGTATTGATCGCTGCGGATGAATCGATTGCGCAGCGGCTGCGGATCGGTTTGCACGGCAACCCCGAGACTCGCCGCGACCGCGCGCACGTCCGCGCCGAGATCCGATTCCTCGAGCCCGAACACCGTCAGGCTCTTCAGCGGGAAGAGGGGCAGGAACATGTCGGTGTTGAGATTCGCGACCATGTCGAGCTTCAGACGCTCGGCACGCGAGACGAGGGCGCGCGAACCCAACAGACCGGATTCCTCCGCGGTGACCGCGGCGAACACGACGCTGCGGCGCGGCTTCGTATTCTTCGCCTGCAACTCGCGCGCGATGTCGAGCAGGCCCGCGATGCCGGACGCGTTGTCCATCGCGCCGTTGTAGAGCCTGTCCCCGTCAGAGCCTTCCTTGCCCTCGCTGCCGACCCCGAGATGGTCGAGATGCGCGGAGAGGACGACGTGCTCGCTGCGCAACTTCTTGTCCGCACCGGGAAGGATCCCGATCACGTTCTCGGACTTCGTGCTCACGACGGCCGCGTCGGTGACGAGGCGCAACTTCGCCGGCAGTTCGAAGCGCGGCAATGCCTTGCCTTCCTTGAGCGTCGCCAGGATCGACTCGAAGCTGTGGGGCGCGCCCTCGAAGAGAACCGCGGCCTGCGCGGGATTGAACATGACCCAGCCCTGCATGCCGGCGTAGAGGTCCGCTTCCGGCGGACCCAGCGTCAGCACGGGCTCGAAGCGCGTCGCGGCCGCGCGCTCCCAGGGCAGATCCATCGTGTAGGGATTCAGGATGCCGACGATGCCGATCGCGCCCGAGTCCCGGTACACCTTCCAGCGCTCGAGTCCCGAGCCGTTGTGCGCGCCCACGGCGCCGGGGACTGCCGTCGGCGCGGACGTGAAGACGACGACGAACTTGCCGCGCACGTCGATGCCCGCGAGGTCGTCGTGCCGATACTGCGGTAGTTTGAGTCCGTGGCCGATGAACACGAGCGGCGCTTCGACCTTGGGCACGAAATTGCCACGCAGATTGATGACCGCCTCCGTGCCGAGCACGACCTTGCGTTCACCGCTCGCGCGCACCAGCGTGACGGACGAATTCTCTTCGCGGATCGTGCGCGAGACGAGGTTCACGTCCTGGAACCAGCCGTCGTCGCCGCCGGGTTTAAGCCCGGCCTTCTCGAATTCCTTCGCGACGTACTCCGCTGCGCGCCGATGGCCCGGGGTTCCGGCGCGGCGGCCTTCCATCGAATCGTCGGCGAGGACGCGTATGTCTGCCCAGCTCTTCTCGCCGCGCGCGAGGTACTCGGCATCGGTTGGGGTGGCGGCCAGCGTCGCGAAGGAGAGCGCCGCGAACGACAGGGTCCCGGCAACCCGCGCGAGAGCGGGTCGGTAGATAGTGCGCATCGTCTCGTTACCTCGGAATGGAGGGCAGGTCTAACTTGTGCCGGGCCGCGCTATCGATCGCGATCTCGTACCCCGCGTCGGCGTGGCGCATCACACCACTCGCCGGATCGTTCCACAATACGCGCGCGATTCGCTTCGCGCACGTCTCGCTTCCGTCGCACACGATCACCATGCCGGCATGTTGCGAGAATCCCATGCCAACGCCGCCGCCGTGATGAATCGACACCCACGTGGCGCCAGACGCGGTGTTCAACAAGGCGTTCAACAACGGCCAGTCGGACACGGCGTCCGATCCGTCGCGCATGGCTTCCGTTTCCCGGTTTGGGGACGCGACGGACCCTGCGTCGAGGTGATCGCGGCCGATGACGATCGGTGCGGCGAGCTCGCCGCTCGCGACCATCGCGTTGAACGCGAGCCCCAGGCGGTGACGATCGCCGAGACCTACCCAGCAGATGCGCGCGGGCAGTCCCTGGAACTGGATGCGCTTGCGCGCCATGTCGAGCCAGTTGTGCAGGTGCTTGTCGTCGGGCAGCAGCTCTTTCACTTTCGCATCGGTTTTTTCGATGTCGGCGGGATCGCCCGAGAGCGCGGCCCAGCGGAAGGGGCCGACGCCGCGACAGAAGAGAGGGCGGATGTACTGCGGCACGAAGCCCGGGAAGTCGAACGCGTTCTTGACGCCTTCTTCTAGCGCGACCTGCCGGATGTTGTTGCCGTAGTCGACGGTCGGAACTCCGGCTTTCTGAAAATCGAGCATCGACTGCACGTGAACTGCCATCGACGCCTTTGCGGCTTTCGCGACGCCAGCCGGATCGGTGGAGCGACGCCCGATCCATTGCTCGACCGTCCAGCCGGCCGGTAGATAGCCATTGATGGGGTCGTGCGCACTGGTCTGGTCCGTCAGCATGTCCGGCCGCACACCGCGTTTGAAAAGAGCGGGCAGGATCTCCGCCGCGTTGCCGAGCAGCCCGACGGAGATCGGCTTCCGGTCGCGATTCGCGCGTTCGATCATCTCGAGCGCCTCGTCGATGCTGTCGGTGCCGTGATCGAGATAAGCGCTCTTCAGACGCATGTCGATGCGCGAGCGCTGGCACTCGATTGCGAGACACGATGCGCCGGCGAGCACGCTCGCGAGGGGTTGCGCGCCGCCCATGCCGCCGAGTCCCGCCGTCAGCAGCCACCGTCCCGCAAGACTGCCGCCGTAGTGCTGGCGGCCCATCTCGACGAAGGTTTCGTACGTGCCCTGGACGATGCCTTGAGAGCCGATGTAGATCCACGAGCCGGCTGTCATCTGGCCGTACATCATGAGGCCCTTGCGGTCGAGTTCGTTGAAGTGCTCCCACGTGCTCCAGCGCGGGACCAGGTTCGAGTTCGCGATGAGCACGCGCGGCGCATCCGCGTGTGTTTCGAACACGCCGACCGGCTTGCCGGATTGCACCAGCAGTGTCTGATCGGCTTCGAGACGGCGCAGCGTCGACACGATCCGGTCGAAGCTGTCCCAGTCACGCGCGGCGCGGCCGATGCCGCCGTACACGACGAGATCCTCGGGCCGCTCGGCGACGGCGGGATCGAGGTTGTTCATGAGCATGCGCAGCGGCGCTTCGGTGAGCCAGCTCTTTGCCGACAGCGTCGTGCCGGTGGGCGCGCGGACCACGCGGCCGGGAGAGGAGCGGGGATCAGTGCGAGTCATGGGATTGTCCAGTCGCGAAAGCGATGCAGGCGTCGAGAATGTCGCGTAGCGCGATGCGCAAGGTTGAGGCATGCGTGTCGTCCAGCGGCACGGGCCAGTTCGTCGGCGTGAGCGCTGCGGCGGGCTCCTCGAGATAGCCGCGCATCGCAAGCTCCATTTGTATCGCGTGAATGCCGTTTTGCGGCTTGCCGTAGTGGCGTGTGATCCAACCGCCGCGGAAGCGGCCGTTCGTCACGCGGCTCATGCCGGAGCGATCGCAGATCGCCTCGATGCCTGCCGTGAGAGCAGCGTCACAGGTTGCGCCGTTGTTCGTGCCGATGTTGAACTGCGGGAGCTCGCCGTCGAACAGGCGTGGCGCGCGCGAGAGGATCGAGTGTGCGTCATAGACGACCACGGCCTCGTGCGAGTCGCGTGCGCGCTCGATCGCGGTACGCAGTGCGTCGTGATACGGATCGAAATATTCCACGCGTCGCCGCGCGATCTCTTTCGCGTCGGGCTCGCCGCCGGATCGATACAAGGCCTCGCCCGCAAACGTCTCGATGGGGCAGAGGCCGGTGGTGGCTTGCCCCGGATACAGCGATGCGCCGGAAGGGTCGCGATTCACGTCGACGACGGTGCGCGAGAGCGCGGTGCGGATCGTCGTCGCGCCGAGGCCGTGCGCGAAGTCGTAGAGGACGTCGACCCAGTGGTCCGCGTCCTTGCGCGCGAGCCACGGCGATACGAGACCGGGTTCGAGACTCGCGGGGATCTCCGTGCCCGTGTGCGGGAAGCTCACGATCAGCGGCGCGGCGCCGTGATGCACGGCTAACCACTCGTGCGTGGTCACTTGCCTCTCCAGACGCGCGTTTGCAGCGGGTTGCCGCCAATGTGATAGACGAGCTCGGCCGGCGTTTCGACGTTCCAGATCGCGAGGTCGCAGCGCTTGCCGACTTCGAGCGTACCGCGGTCGGAAAGGCCCAGCGCCCGCGCGCCCGCGCGAGTCATGCCGATCAGGCATTCGTCGATCGTCATCCGGAAGAAGGTCGCCGCCATGTTCATCACGAGCAGCGGCGAGGTTAGCGGCGACGTACCCGGATTGCAGTCCGTGGCGAGTGCGATCGAAACGCCATGCGCGCGCAGCAGATCCACGGACGGAACTCGTGTTTCGCGCAGGAAGTAAAACGCGCCCGGCAGGAGCACCGCGACCGTGCCCGACGCGGCCATCGCGCGGATGCCGGCTTCGTCGATGTGCTCGAGGTGGTCGGCGGACAGCGCACTGAACTCCGCCGCGAGCGCGGCGCCGTGCTGATTCGACAACTGTTCGGCGTGCAGCTTTACAGGGAGGCCGAGCGCCTTCGCGGCGGCGAATACGCGGCGCGTTTGCTCGAGGGAGAAGCCGATGTTCTCGCAGAACGCATCGACCGCGTCGACGAGGCCCGCGCGCGCGAGCGCAGGCAGCATTTCCTCGCAGACGCTCGCGATGTAGTCGTCGGCGCGGCCCGCGAACTCGGGCGGCAGCGCGTGCGCGCCGAGGAAAGTCGTGCGGACGTCGATGCCGCGCGTCTGTACCGCGCCGAGCGCACGCGCGGCGCGCAGTTGCTTGCGCTCGTGTTCGAGCGAAAGACCATAGCCGGATTTGATTTCGACGGTCGTCACGCCTTCCGCCGCGAGCGCGTTCGCGCGCGGCAGCGATTCGGCGATGAGCTGTTCCTCGGAGGCGGCGCGTGTGGCGTTGACCGTGGAGAGGATTCCGCCGCCACGGCGCGCGATCTCTTCGTATGAAACGCCAGCGAGGCGATGCTCGAACTCGGCGGCGCGATTGCCGGCGTGCACGAGGTGCGTGTGGCAGTCGACGAAGCCGGGCGTGACGAGGCGACCTTCACAGTCGATGATCTGATCGGCGCTCAAGCCGGCGCGGACGGCGCTTTCGGAGCCGACGTAGACAATGGCGCCGTCGCGCACCGCGATCATGCCGTTCTCGACGATGCCGAGACCCGGGCCGGTCAGCGTCGCGAGGCGGGCATTACGCCAGAGGCGGTCACAGCGCATGGCGGCAAGTTATCACGAGCGGAAGGTCCCGCTAGGGGCTTGCAAGCCAGGTCGCAAACGCAAGCCAGGCATCCGTTTCGCGCAACGGCAGCATGAGACGCATCGATACCATGACGGCAATTGCGATGACGTAGACCGGATGGACGAGCCGGCGCGTGAACCAGTCCCACGCCATCGCGAGGTATACCGGCGCGAGCCAAACCAGCAGGAACTGCGCCATCGGCACCGGCTTGCCGAGAAATGCCAGGCGGTTGACCGCCGCGACAACCAGGATCGTGGTCGCCGCGACCATGATGCGCTTGTGGATCTGCGGCTTGTGCCGGTAGATCCAGCCGGCCGCGAGAAAAGGTGCGAAGACGAGCATGTCGCGCAGCGGTGCGAAGAGTCGCCGCGAAGCTTCGGCGAAGTTTCCGGCCTCGACGCGCTGCTGGAATATCGCGACGGTAGTCAGCAGCGCGACGGCGATCAGAACTACTCCGTACGCCATCACCCACGGTCCCAGCTTGATGTGCAGGGCGCGCCGGCCGGTGGCTGCGAGCACCACCTGGGTGATGAACAGCGCGAGCCACAGAACGAACACCGCGGCGTGAATGTGGATGATCAGCGGCGCGCTCACCGTGCCGGCGAGCAACTTGCCGAAATACGTCGGCCAGAATCCGACGAACGCGATCAGCGTGATGAACAGCGCGAGCGGCACGAAGATGCGTCGCTGCGGGAGGCGCTCTGGCGCGGTGTTCAAGTTGTTCCTTGTTAGAGCGCCGTCCGATGACCGGGGCTGTGTTGTCGCGGCAGCTTACAGGCAACCCGCCCCGCACGTTAGTATTCGGCCGTGGAAGATCGCGCCAGATCGACGTTGCATCTCGACGCCGCATTGCTACCCGGCGGCTGGGCCGACAACGTGCGCCTGGAAATCGCCGACGGGCGCGTCGCCGCGCTCACGCGCGACGCGCCGCGGCGCGCCGGTGACGAGCGGGTTGCCATCGCGCTGCCCGGCATGCCGAACGTGCACAGCCACGGTTTCCAGCGCGGCATGGCCGGCCTCACCGAATATCGCGGACCCGACGCCGACAATTTCTGGAGCTGGCGTTCATTGATGTATCGCTTCGTCGAGCGCATGTCGCCCGCGGATCTCGAAGCGGTGACCGCGTGGGCGTTCGCCGAGATGCTCGAATCCGGCTTCACGCGCGTCGGCGAGTTTCACTACGTCCACCACGACCCCTCCGGCAAGCCTTACGCGAATCCGGCGGAGCTCACGGAGCGGGTCGTCGCGGCCGCGCGCGAGACTGGCATCGCGTTGACACTGCTGCCGGTGTTCTACGCGCACGGCGGCTTTGGCGCGGCGCCACCGACCGCCGGACAGAAACGGTTCCTGTTCGATGTGCCGGGATTCGCGCGATTGTTCGAGGCATCGCGAGGACTGGTTGCAGAACTTCCGCATGCGATGGTGGGCGTCGCGCCGCACAGCCTGCGTGCGGTTACGCCGGGGGAGCTCGGCGAGGTCGTGTCGTTCGCGGGGCCGGGCCCGGTGCACATCCACGCGGCGGAGCAGCTGGGCGAGGTGGAGCAGTGCGTGGCTTGGTCCGGCGCGCGGCCCGTCGAGTGGTTGCTCGATCACGCGCCGGTAGATAGCCGCTGGTGCCTCGTGCACGCGACGCACATGACGGAAACGGAGACCGCGCGGCTCGCCGCGAGCGGCGCGGCGGCGGGATTGTGCCCGATCACGGAGGCGAATCTCGGCGATGGCATTTCCGACGCGAACCGCTTCATCGCCGCGGGTGGCGCGTTCGGCATCGGCACGGATTCGAACGTGCGCATCGGCGTGGCGGACGAGCTGCGGCAACTCGAGTACTCGCAGCGGCTGCGCGATCGCGCGCGCAACGTGATCGTGGGAGAGTTGCCGTCGACGGGACGCGCACTCTACGAAGGGGCGTTGCGCGGCGGCTCGCGTGCGCTCGGCGCACTGATGGTCGGCCCCGTGGGGATCGAGATCGGCGCACCGGCGGACATCGTCTCGCTGGATTCCGATTCGCCCGCGCTCATGGAGCGACGCGGCGACGCGTTGCTCGACAGCTTTGTGTTCGCGGGCGGCGGCATCGATAGCGTCTGGCGTGGCGGGGTGAAGGTCGTCGCGGGCGGGCGGCACATCGCGCGGGCGCGGCTCGAGGCGCGTTATCGCGCGGCGCTGGCGCGACTGTTGGCCTGAGATCACGCGGCGATGCCGCAATCGATGAGGTTCACAGTTCTCGCAAGGGGCCAGCGGCTGACTTCGTAGCAGCGGCCCTGTGGGCCAGGCTCCAATTCCTTACTCGGCTTCCCGCTGCCGGGGCGGGAACGTGGGCGATACCGTTGCAGCCATGATCGACCCAGTCCTCCGTGACGAACAACCCCATCCGATCCGCCGCGCGGCCGCAAATCTCAACTACGCGCATCGGTTCGTGTCTTCCCTGGACGAGGGTGCGCCTGAGGCGATCACGCTTTCGGGGCTCGTGGCTTCGCTCGATCGCTGCGTTCGTTCGCTCGCCGCGGCAAACGACATCGAGGATTTGTGGGTGGAGGCGCGGGGACTCGTGAAGCACGCGGAGACGATCGTGAAGCTGCGCGAGGCCGCGACGAAGTCACGGCGCAATGCGCTGATCCCGACGATGAACGCGGCGCACGATGCGTTGCTCGAGGCCGCGGATCGGCTGACGAACGCGCAACACATCGCGATGCGGTTCTAAAGGGGTCAGATCTATTTGGCGGAAATGGGGCCTGACCCCAAATACGCCAAACAGATCTGACCCCTCTAGAGCCTCGCGGCTCGGGATTGATTCCCCGGGTGCAAGCCCCGATAGTCGGAGAATGACGACGCCTCGATCAGTGGCCGATGCCCTCAATCGCGAATGCGATTGCACGGTCGCCAACGTTGGCGAGCTGAGTCGGGGGCTCGAGTCGGCGGTCGGCGGGCAAATGCTCTTGCCGCTGACGGAATCACACCCGCACTTGTTCTCGGAAGCTCCCGTCTTCGTCGATCATCGTCACGCGGGCGAGATGCGCAGCCTCGTGGAAACGGTCTATCGCGTTGCCGCGCTTCCGGAGTATGTCGCTGCCGTGATGACCTCCGCTCCGGCGATCGCCCGGATCCCCCAAACGTCGTTCGGTGTCTTCAACGGCTTCGATTTCCACATCACGCCGGAAGGTCCACGCCTCATCGAAATCAACACGAATGCGGGTGGCGCGATGTTGAATGTCTTCGCGCGCGCGTTGCAATCCGACTGTTGCCCTGGCATCCCCGAAGTGTCGAGAGGCCGCGAGGACGCGGCGCGGATCGAATCGGAAATCGTGGCGATGTTTCTCTCGGAGTGGCGGCAAGCCAGACCCGACGGAAGCCTTTTGACACTGGCGATCGTCGACGATGAGCCGGCGGCCCAGTTCCTCTATCCCGAATTCCTTCTCCTCCAGCGATTGTTCGAGCGCAATGGAATTCAGGCGCTGGTCGTCGACCCGTCGGCACTCGAGCTCGAGGAGAGCGGGCTTTTTGTCGCGGGTCGCCGAATCGACCTCGTGTACAACCGTCTCACCGACTTCTATCTGGAAGACCCGCGTCACCGGGCGCTCAAGGACGCCTATGAATCGGACTCGGCGGTCATCACGCCGCATCCGCGCGCCCACGCGCTCCTCGCGAGCAAGCGCATTCTCTCGCTGCTGAGCGACAGCGACTTCTTGAAGTCAGTCCGTGTGGGCGACAACGACATCGCCATGCTCACGCGACTGATTCCCCGCACCTTGTTGGTCGAGGGTGCGCAAGAGAGATGGTGGTCGGAGCGGAAGCAATGGTTCTTCAAACCGCTCAATGGATTCGGCAGCCGCGGCGCCTACCGTGGCGACAAGATCACCCGCCGTGTATTCGCGGAAGTCGTTCGGGGAGGCTACGTCGCGCAGGAGTTGTCGCCGCCCGGGGAGCGGCTCCGAAGCCACGACGATCAGCCGCAAACGTACAAGATCGATATCCGCGCGTATGTCTACGAAGCCAGGACGCAGATGCTCGCGGCGCGTCTCTACCAGGGGCAGACGACTAACTTTCGGACGGCGGGCGGCGGGTTTGCGCCAGTGTTCGAGTTGGGCAGCGATGCGACGCTCGGTCAGATGACCGGCTGCGGCTAGAGCCGGATCAGGCCCCGTTTGTGCGCGACCGCGACTGCCTCAGTCCGCGAGATCGCATCGAGCTTGCCCAAAATCGC
The DNA here is from genome assembly GCA_043747835.1 of Pseudomonadota bacterium. Taxonomy (GTDB): domain Bacteria; phylum Pseudomonadota; class Gammaproteobacteria; order Steroidobacterales; family Steroidobacteraceae; genus CADEED01. The sequence goes on from JAYTOK010000060.1 coordinate 37,614, forward strand.
CTTCACATGCGTCTTCGCCGTGCCTTCCGTGATGTCGAGCCGGCGCGCGATATCCTTGTTGGAGCGGCCTTCCGCCACGAGCTGCAGCACGGTCAGCTCGCGCTGCGTGAGGCTGGGCTTGGACATGCGCTGCAGCGCCTTCGCCGCGACGCCCGATGACGTGTACGCGCGGTCTTCGGCCACGGCGCGGATCGCCGCGAGGATCTCGGGGCGGGGCGCATCCTTCAAGAGATAGCCTTTCGCGCCCTGACTCAACGAGCGAAAAATATCCTCGTCGCCGTCATACGTCGTCATGATCAACAAACAAGCTTTGGGGTGCTTCTCGATCACTTTCTGCACGACCGTCGCGCCGTCGTACTTCGGCATGCGCAGATCCAGCACCATCACATCCGGCAGATGCTGCTCGTACAGATCCAGCGCTTCCTGGCCGTCGCCGGCTTCGGCCACGACCATCATGTCCGGCTGCTGGTTCACGATCGCCGCGAGTCCATCGCGCACGACCGGGTGATCGTCGGCAAGGATCACGCGGATCTTGCGCACCGCCGTCTTCGCGGGCGTACTCATGCCGCCTTCGGTCGCGGCAGACTCACGATGATTCGTGTGCCGACGCCGGGCTTGCTATCGATCTCGAACGTGCCGCCGATGGCGCCAGCGCGTTCTCGCATGTTGTTGAGGCCGTAGCCCTGGCTCGCGTAGAGCTCGGGCATCAGCGTCATACCGCGGCCGTCGTCGACAACGACTAGCTGCCAGCGCGCTTCCTCTTCGTGCAGCAGGATGTGCACGTTCGTCGGATGCGCGTGACGCACGGCATTGCTCACGGCCTCCTGAGCGATGCGCAACAGCTCGTGCTGTCGTTCGGGCGCGAGGCCTTCACCGCTCATGCCGCCTTCGAACGCAAAGTTTACCCGGCCCGGGATGTTCGAACGTTCGGCGAGCTGGCGCAGCGCAAGCTCGAGTCCGACCCGGCGCTGCTGATCCGGGCGCAATGCGCCCACGGAGCGGCGCGCCTCGGTGAGGCCGTCCTTCGCGAGGTCACGGCAGCGCTTGAGGATGTCCGGCAGCGGCGAGTTCTTCGCGCATCCGACCATCGCTTCTTCGGCCGCGCCCAACTGCATGAGGATGCCGGTAAAGCCCTGCGCGAGGCCGTCGTGGATTTCCTGGCCGATGCGATTGCGCTCGGCGAGCACGGCGGCGTCCTTCGCGGCGATCCCCAACTTCTTCATGCCGATCGCGAGCGTCGCCTGGTGCGCGAGCGCGAGCACGACCTGCATGCGCTCGGGCGACAGCGGCTCGCGCTGGCGGAACACCAACGTCAGGAAACCAACATTGCGTTCGCCGAACACGAGCGGCAGAAGATAGGCCGTCTTGTGCCCGCTGCGCTGATGCCACTGCGTGGCCTCGGCCCACAGCGGCTCGTCGAGCTTCTCGAGCTCGAAGAAAACCGGTTCGTGATTGTGTTCGAGCAGTTCCGCGAGACGCGGATTGCCGCTCGCCGGCACGGTGGCCGGGAAGGGCGGCTCGCCGAGCTTGCCGTTCTCGACGTAGAGAAAGATTCGCCAGTCGCCGGTCGTCGTGTCGACACCGGCGGCATAGCACGCCGCGGCGTCGAGCTGACGCGAGGCGTCGATCAGCATGTTCGCGATGAAATCCCGCACGTCAGGATTGCCGGCGAGGCGGTTGAGATTCGCGCGCAACGTCGCGTTCGCACGATCGAGTTGAGTCAGGCGTTCCTCGGCCGCGCGTTCTCGTTCGAGGCGCATCGTCTCGAGCAGTCGCTCGCGATGCAGTGCGGCGCCAACCAGGCCCGCGGCGATCTCCAACGCCGAGACGATCGAGGAATCGAACTGCCGCGCACGGCGCCAGTCGTCGAAGCCGATGACGCCGACGTATTCGCCGTCGACCAGAATTGGAACGATGGCGGAGCTTCGCGCCTTGTCACTCGTGATGCTGACGGCTTCGCGCTCGGGCATCGTGTCGCGGCAGTAGAGGATGCTCTTGCCGGTCTGGAGCATCGAGCAGTAGATGTCGGAATACTGGTCGGGCTCGATCGCGCAGGAGTCCCCCGCGCACGAGTCCATCAGTTCCTCGGAGATCCACTCTTCCTTGATCACGAGCCAGCGCTCGCCGCCCGCGTCGACCTCAGCCAGCGCGAGCGCGGTGCGATGCACGTCGGCCGCTTCGCCTAGCAGACGCAGCACGTCGGGCATCGCCTTCATCGCATCCGTTGCTTCGAGCAACAGCCGGCTGGCGCGCGCGGCGGCGGCTAGCAGCTTTTCACGCGTCTCGGTGGCCGGCGTCAGAAAGGCGGGGCCGGCTTCGAGCAGCAGAGGGGCGGTTTCCATGGGCGCCTACTTTAACCGGGCTGGCTATTGTTGTGTCCCGGCAGTGGTTTCCCAACCCCCGCCGAGGGACTTGTAGACCGCGATGAGGCTGGTGGCCGCCTCGGTGCGGCTGCGGGCGAGGCGATCCTCGGACTCGAGCAGCGTGCGCTCGGCGTCCAGGACCTGAAGAAAGTCGCTTGCGCCGTTCTCATAACGTACCCGGGCGAGGTCGGCGGCTGTGGTGCTGGCCTTCAGAGCGTCCTCGTCGTGGACCAAGCGGTCGCGTGACCGGGCATGCGTCACGAGCGAGTTCTCGGTTTCCTCGAGCGCCTGCAGGACGGTCTGTTCGTAGCGGAGCAGGGCGCCGTCCCTGTTCGCGCGCGACGCGCCGATGCGCGCCTGGACGTGGCCGAGATCGAACAGCGCCCAGGAAATGCCGGGGGCGAGCACGTAGGCATCCGAGCCGGCGTCACCGAGGCCGTTGCGATCGACGGCGACGTAGCCGGCGTTGCCGGTGAACGTCACGCGCGGGAAGAGATCCGCGACCGCGATGCCGATGCGCGCCGTGGCGCCCGCGAGATCGCGCTCGGCGATGCGGATGTCCGGACGGCGGCGCAGGAGGCCGGCCGGATCGCCGACGGGCACGATGCCGGGCAGCGGCGGCAGGTTCGCGGGTGGCGTGAGCTCGGCGCGCAAGGCGCCGGGTTCGCGGCCTAACAATACCGAGAGACGATGGATCGAACGCGCGACGGCGGCCTCGAGTGGCGCGATCGTGCCGCGCGTCGCGGACAACTGCGCCTGCGCGCGCGCCGTGTCGAACTCGGTGCCGCTGCCGGCGTCGAGCCGCGCCTTCGCGAGATCGAGCGTCGAAGTCTGGTTCGCGACGTTGCGGCGAGCGACGCCGAGCTGTTGCTGCTGGCCACGCAGTTCGAAGTACGAGCGCGTGACTTCCGCCGTCACGGAAACGAGTGTGTCGCGGCGTTCGGCTTCGATCGCGCCGAGCTCGGCGTTCGACGCTTCGATGCCCCGACGCACGCGGCCGAAGAAGTCGAGCTCCCAGATCGCGTCGAAGCCCGCGTCGTAGAGCTCGCTCTCGCGCGGCGCGCCGGGCTGCGTCGTGACGTTGGCGGTGCGCTGCTTCGTGTACCCGCCGGTCGCGTTGATCGACGGCGCGAGGTCGAACGCGGCGTCGCGGCGCAAGGCGCGTGCCGCGCGCACGCGGGTCTGCGCGATGCGCAGGTCGTAGTTCGCCGTGAGCGCTTGCGTCACGAGATTCTCGAGCGTGGCGTCATGGAACGCCTGCCAGAACGCGCCGACATTGCCGCCCCTGGAGTAGGTGGTCGCTTCGGCGTTGTCGAAGGATTCGTCGATGCCTTGCGAGGCCTTGGGCTCCGGCGCCGCGTAGTTGGGTCCCACGGCGCAGGCCGTCAAAAGTGTCGCGGCGACGGCCGCCGCGACGAGTGGGGCTAACCGAACAGGAACGAAAGCAAGCTTAAGCATGACCATGAGCCTCGACACTGGGGACCGGCAACGCCGGGCCGGCAGTCTCTGCAGACTTGCGGGCACGACGCACCATCACGTAGAACACGGGAGTCAGGAGCAATCCGAAGATCGTGACGCCGATCATTCCGGCGAACACGGCGGCACCCATCGCGCTGCGCACCTCGGCGCCGGCGCCGCTCGCGAACACCAGGGGCATGACGCCCATGATGAACGCGATCGACGTCATCACGATCGGGCGCAACCGCAGGCGCGCGGCTTCGAGCACCGCGGACATGGCGTCGCGGCCTTCGTCCTGCAGATGCTTCGCGAATTCGACGATCAGGATGGCGTTCTTGCACGCGAGCGCGACGAGCACGAGGAAGCCGATCTGCGTGAAGATGTTGTAGTCGCCGCCCTGTAGTTTGATGCCGATCGTGCCCGCGAGGATCGACAGCGGCGCGATCAGGATGATCGCGAGCGGCAGCGAAAAGCTCTCGTACTGCGCGGCGAGCACCAGGAACACGAACAACACGCACAGCGGGAAGACCCAGAGCGCGGCATCGCCCGCGTCCAACTGCTGGTACGCGAGTTCCGTCCATTCGTACGTCATGCCATTCGGCAGATTCGCGTCGAGGATCCCCGCGATCGCGGCTTGAGCCTCGCCCGAGCTGAAGCCCGGCGCGGGACCGCCGTTGATGTCGGCGCTCGGGTAGCCATTGAACCGCTCGACGATGTCCGGACCGAACGACTCCTTGACGGTGATCAACGAGCCGAGGGGGACCATCTCGCCGTGATCGTTGCGGGTCTTGAGCGGAAGAATGTCGTCCACCTGCGAACGGAACGGCGCATCCGCCTGCGCCACCACACGGTAAGTACGGCCAAATCGGTTGAAGTCATTGACATACATCGATCCCAGGTTGACCTGCAGCGTCTGGAAAACGTCGGACACCTTCACGCCCTGGCGTTTCGCCTTGAGGCGATCGACGTCGACTTCGAGCTGCGGCACGTTGATCTGATAACTCGAGAACACACCGGCGAGACGCGGGTCCTGATAGGCCTTTCCGATCGCGTCCTGCACGGCCGCGTACAACGCTTCCGCGCCGCGGTTCTGCCGGTCTTCGACGTTGAGCTTGAAGCCGCCCAACATGCCGAGGCCGATGACCGGTGGCGGCGGGAATACGGCGATGTACGCGTCCTGGATGCCGGCGAACTGCGCGTTCAACGCACCCGCGATCTCACCCGCGGACATTCCCTTGCCCTTGCGATCCCCGAAGTCCTCGAGCGGGAAGAACACGAGCGCGGAACTCGAGCTCGCCGCGAAACCGTTCGCGGAAACACCCGCGAACTGCACCGACGACAGCACGCCGGGCTGCGCTTTCGCGATCTCGCCGATGCGGCGCACGACGGCGTCCGTGCGATCGATCGAGGCCGCGGGCGGCAGCTGCACGATGCCCACGAGGTAGTTCTTGTCCTGTTGCGGAATGAATCCGCCTGGGAGCTGCGACAAGCCGAACCACGTGAGCGCGATGAGACCGGCATACACGGCGATCGCGATGGGCGCGCGTCGCACGGTCCGGGTCACCGCTTTCGAGTAGCCATCACCCGCGGCCGCGAAACCACGGTTGAAGCGTTGGAAAACCTTGCCGAACACGCGATCCATGCCGCGCGTGAGCGCGTCCGGCTTCGCGTCGTGCGGCTTGAGCAGCACGGCCGCCAACGCGGGCGAGAGCGTCAGCGAGTTGAACGCGGAGATCACCGTCGAGATGGCGATGGTCAGCGCGAACTGACGGTAGAACTGGCCGGTCAGACCGTCGACAAAGGCGACCGGCACGAACACCGCGCAGAGAACGAGCGTGATCGCGATGATCGGGCGGCTGACTTCCTGCATCGCGCGCTTGGTCGCCTCTCGCGGCGCGAGACCGTTCGCGATGTGCCGCTCGACGTTCTCGACGACAACGATGGAGTCGTCGACCACGATGCCGATCGCGAGCACGAGTCCGAACAGTGACAGCGTGTTGATCGAGAAACCGAAGGCGTGCAATACCGCGAAAGTGCCGATGATGGACACGGGCACCGCGACCAGCGGGATCACCGACGCACGCCAGGTCTGCAGGAAGAGGATCACGACGAGCACGACGAGCAGGATCGCTTCGAGCAGTGTCTCGATGACCGCGTTGATGGACTGACGCACGAACTGCGTCGGGTCATAGACGATTTCGTAGTCCATGCCGTCGGGGAAGCCGGCCTTGAGCTCCTGCATCTTCTCGCGGACCTTGGTCGACAGCTCGAGTGCGTTCGAGCCCGGCGACTGGTAGGCGGGGATCGCGACCGCGTTCTCGTTGCCGAGCAGCGATTGCATCGCGTACGTGGCGGCGCCGAGTTCGAGTCGCGCGACATCCTTGAGAAGGACGGCTTCGCCATCGGCACCCGTCTTGATCACGACGTCGCCGAATTCTTCCTCGTTCTCGAGTCGGCCCTTCGCGTTCAGCGCGAGCTGAAACTCCGCGCCAACGGCGGGCGGTGCGCCGATCTGACCGGCGGCGACCTGCACGTTCTGCTCGCGGATCGCCGCGACGACGTCACCGGCGGTGAGATTGCGCGCCGAGAGTTTCTGCGGATCGAGCCACACGCGCATGGAGTAGTCGCCGGCGCCGAACACCCGTACGTCGCCCATGCCGGGCAGGCGCGCGAGCGTGTCGCGGATGTTCAGTGTCGCGTAGTTGCGTAGATAGAGGGAGTCGTAGCGGCCGCTGGGGGAGGTCAGGTGGACGACCATCAGGAACGCGGGCGAGCTCTTGAGCGTGGACACACCGAGCGCGCGCACTTCCTCGGGCAGGCGCGGCAGCGCCTGCGCGACGCGGTTCTGCACCTGGACCTGCGCCTTGTCGATGTCGGTGCCGATCTTGAACGTCACCGTGAGCGCGAGCGTGCCGTCCATCGTCGACTGCGAGGACATGTAGAGCATGTTCTCGACGCCGACGATCTCCTGTTCGAGCGGCGCGGCGACGGTTTCGGAGATGACTTTCGGGTTCGCGCCCGGGTACGCGGCGCGCACGACGACGGACGGCGGAACGACCTCGGGGTACTCGCTGACCGGTAGCTTGAACAGCGCGATCGTGCCCGCGATCAGGATGAACGCGGAGAGCACCGATGCGAAGACGGGGCGGTCGATGAAGTAGCTCGAGAATTTCATTGCGGTTCTGCCGGTGATTCAGGGAGAAAGGGGACTGTCCCCATTTTTCAGAGCAAAAATGAGGACAGTCCCCGCAGTCACCTAGTTATGGGCAACTAGCGTCTTGCCGTTCTTGAGCGGCGTCTCGCCCATCGCGACGAGCTGCGGCGTGACGGGCATGCCCGGACGCACCTGCTGCAGACCCTTCACGAGGATCACGTCGTCCACCGCGAGACCCTCGCGCACGACGCGCAAGCCATCGACGAGTGGCCCGAGCGTCACCGGCACGTATTCGACCTTGCTGTCCGCGCCGACCTTGAGCACGTATTTCACGCTCTGGTCGGTGCCGACGGCGCTGTCGTTGATGAGCAGCGCGTCGTATTCGCCGCTGCCGACCAGTTTCACGCGCGCGAACATGCCCGGCGTGAAGCGGCGATCCTTGTTGGCGAACAGGCCGCGAGCGTGGATCGTGCCGGTCTCGGGGTTCAGCACGTTGTCGAGGAAGACCATGTGGCCTTCGTGCGGGTGGCCTTGCTCGTCGGAGAGACCGACCCACACCGGGCTGTTGCCCGTGCGCGCGCTGCCGCGTTCGCCGCGCTGCTCGAGACCGATGTATTTGAGGTAGACCTGTTCGTCGCCGTCGAAGGAGACGTAGATAGGATCGATCGAGACGACTGTCGTGAGCTGGGTCGTGCCGGCCGAGACCAGATTTCCCGCGGTGATTTCGGCGCGGCCCACGAGTCCCGAAATCGGCGAGCGGATTTCGGTGAACGAGAGATCGAGCGCGGCGGATTCGACGGCGGCTTCCGCGGCGGCGAGATTGGCCTGCGCCGCTTCGTTGCCGGAGATGCGCGTGTCGAATTCTTCCTGCGAGATCGCGCGCTTCTCGATCAGCTTGTTGGCGCGCTCACGCTCGGAGTGCGCGAGCGAGAGTTGCGTGCGCGCTCGGGCGAGTTCGGCCTGCGCGTGTTTGAGCGTCGCCTGATAGGGGCGCGCGTCGATCGTGTAGAGGATGTCGCCCTTGCGGACTTCGTGGCCTTGCTGGAAGCGCGCGGAGGTGACGTAGCCCGACACGCGCGGGCGGATGTCGACCTTCTCGACCGCTTCGACGCGGCCGGTGAATTCGTCGAACTCCGTGATGGGTTTGGAGATGACTTTCGCGGCGGCGAAGGCGGGTGGGGCGGGCGGCGCTTCCGCGGCTTCGTTGCGGGCGCAGGCGGCGAGGAGGATGGCGGCAATCGGGGCGAGGGCGAACTTGATGGCGGTGTGCACGGGTAATCCTCTCTGTGGCTTTTTGAGCCTGCGGTTGTGAGAGGAATACTGGGCGTTCACGTGTGCCGCCGATATTGATCAGGCGAGCCACGCTCGGGACGTCATTGTCGGGGGCGCGGGGTATCCCTTTAGGGATACTGAAATGGGGACATTCCCCGTTTTCTAGCAAATGGGGACGGACCTGATCGCTCTCGCGGTGCGACGGCTTCCGTCTGCATCGTCTTTCGGCCCTCAAGGTCGATCGCGCTTCAAGAAAGAAAATTGGGGCCTGACCCCAATTGTTTTCTTGGCGTTCGCTCGTCGTTCGCTGCTCCATACCCAGGCGCTGCGCGCCACGTCGGAAATCGACGACGAAGCGTCGCCGTCCGTCAGCCTCGCCGATCTCCATTCGGGCCGAAAGACGATGCAGACGGAATCCGTCGCGCAACGGTGGGACTTCGGGTCCGTCCCCATTTGCTAGAAAACGGGGAATGTCCCCATTTCCTAGAGCAACGGGGAGAGTGCTTCGATCAATGGCGCGGCAACGCCCGGACGTCCGTCGGCGAAGTGCGATTCGAACTCCGCGATCTCGAGGCCGACGACTTCGTTCTCGGCGACGACTTCCGCAACGGCGCGCAAACCTTCGAGCGTCAAACCACCCGCCACTGCGTACTCCGTCGGTACGATCCCGGGATCGAGCACATCGCAATCGAGATGCACGTACACGGGCCGGCCCGCGATCGCCTCGCGCAGCCGCGACGGCAGATCCGGACTCACCGGCAGATGTCGCAGCTTCCCATCGGCGATGAGCCGCAGCTCATCGGGATCCAGATCGCGCGCTCCCACGAGCAGGACTTTCGCGAGATCGAGACCGCCGCCCAACCCCGAATCCCACAACCCCGCCGCGCCACTGATGACCATGCCGCCCAGGTAGGGATCCGCCCGCGACGCGGGCACGTTCGAATCTCCGTGCGCATCGAGCCAGACGACACACGCATCCGGTCGCCGGATCGCAATCACGGGCATCGTGGCGAGGCCCGCCGCGCAGCGCCCCATCGCCGTCACGACACGCATGCCTCCGCCTAACAACCCGTCGAGCGCCACCGCCAGGGATCGCAGATCGCCGCGCGCGACGGCCAGCTCGCGATCCCAGGACGTGCGCCGCGGTTCGCGCGGCGTGCCGACGAAGACGGGCGTCTGGTGCAGGTGGCTCGAGAGTTGGTTGCCGACGAGGTGCGCGCCGGCAAGGCCACGCGCGTTACGGTCGCCGGCGCAGCCGCGATAGATGATGAGCCCCGTGCGCATCTGAGAATAGTACGCCCGTCCTCTAGGCGAACTCATCTGACTGCGGGTAAGGTACGGGGCAGACATGCCGACCCACATGGAAACCGTTCTGCGCGCCGCGGCTTTCGCGGCCGAGAAGCATCGCAATCAACGGCGGAAAGACGTTGAAGCTTCGCCCTACATCAACCATCCGATCCAACTCGCCTACATCCTCGTGCAGGCCGACATCGAAGATCCCATCGTGCTCGCCGCGGCTCTCCTGCACGACACTGTCGAGGACACGCAGACGACGTTCGACGAGATCGAAATCGTGTTCGGCCACGAGATCGCGCGCATCGTCGCCGAGTGCTCGGACGACAAGACGTTCTCGAAACTCGAACGCAAGCAGGCGCAGATCGACAAGGCGGCGAAGCTCAGTCATCGTGCCAAACTCGTGAAGCTCGCCGACAAGATCGCGAACGTGAGCGACATCGACGGCGCGCCGCCCGCGGGCTGGTCGGTCGAGCGCAAGCGTGAATATTTCGACTGGTCGAAGCAGGTGGTCGATCGGATGCGCGGCACCCACGCCGCGCTCGAGTCCCGCTTCGACGCAGAGTTCGTCAAACGTCCGTGAACCCACAAGCATCCATGACACCTGCCGTCTACGCGCTGATCATCACCAACGTCCTCGTTTACGGCATCGAAAAGCTGATGACGGTCGGGGTCATCACGTATTTCGCTCTGTGGCCGTACGGCGATATCCCGCTCCCCAGCGGCGACTCCGTCGAGCTGTTCCGTCCCTGGCAGCTCATCACGTATTCGTTCCTGCACGACCCAGACAGCCTCGTGCACATCGTGCTGAACCTCTACGCGCTGTATGCGTTCGGCGGCGAGATCGAACGCACGCTCGGCACGCGGCGCTTCGTGTGGATGTACGGCGCGGCCGTGCTCGCCGCGGGCATCACGCAGCTCATCGTCGTGACGATGGCGCTGCAGGCGGGCATCCGTCCGGCGCCGACGCTCGGCGCGTCGGGCGGTGTATTCGGCGTGCTGCTCGCGTTCGGTTTGCTGTTTCCCCACCGGCGCGTGATGTTGATCATCCCGCCGATTCCGATGCCCGCGTGGGTGCTGGTGACGGTCTACGCCGCCATCGAGCTCGCGAACGGCGTGTTCGGCAGCCGCACGGGCATCGCCCACTTCGCGCATCTCGGCGGCATGGTCGGCGCGTTCATCGCGCTTTCGGTGTTCGGGTACAAGCGATTCCAGGACACGCGACGCGGCTGATCAGCGCACGACGCGCTTACCCTGTTCGTCGATCACCACCTCGCCATCCTCTTTCGCAAAGTATCCGCGTTGGGGCCGGGGAAGGATGTCGAGCACGACTTCGGACGGCCGGCTCAACCTCGTGCCGAGTTCCGTCACGACGAAAGGGCGGTTGATGAGGATGGGGTGGCGCATCATCGCGTCCAGTAGTTCGTCGTCCGTGAGGCTGGGATCCTCGAGGCCGAGCTCATCGAATGGCGTGCCTTTCTGACGCAAGGCGGCACGCACGGAGAGACCCGCGGCGCGGATCATCGCGCTCAGTTGTTCGCGATCCGGCGGCTGCTGCAGGTATTCGATGACGACGGGCTCGATGCCGGCATTGCGGATCAGAGCCAGCGTGTTGCGCGATGTCTCGCATTTCGGGTTGTGGTAGATCGTGACTGTCACGCGACTTCCTTCATCCAGAGCACACGCAGAAGCAGCATGCCCACCAACGCGCCGACGAGCTGCGCGCCGATGAAGGCGGGTGCATCTTGCGGACGAATACCCGAAAAGGTGTCGCTGAGCGAGCGGGCGAGCGTGATGGCGGGGTTTGCAAAAGAGGTGGAGGCGGTGAACCAGTACGCGCCCGCGATCCAGGCGGGAACTCGCCACGCGGCTTCCTTCGCGGATGGCGAAGTGAATACGACGAGCACGAGGCCAGCAGTGGCGACGATTTCCGCCAGCCATTGCGCGAAGCCGATCCGCGTGTGCGTCGACGATTGAACGAGCGGCAACTCGAACATCGCGTGAGCCAGTACCGCGCCTGCGCAGCATCCGGCGATCTGGACGACGATGTACATCGCAGCCTGGCCGAAGCTCAACTTCTTGCGCGCCAGCGCGACGAGAGTGACCGCGGGATTGAAATGCGCGCCGCTGATCGGCGCGAAGACGGCGATCAACACACCCAGAACAGCGACCGTTGCAGCGGTGTTTCCAAGGAGTGCGACGGCGGCATTTCCGTCCGCGAGACGCTCGGCCATGATGCCGGAGCCGATGACCGCGGTGGCGAGGAGTAGCGAGCCAAGAAATTCGGCAAGGAATTCGCGCCTCACGCGACTTCGTCGGCGGTGCGAATCTTACCGATTTCACGCAGGCGCTCTTGCAGCTTCACCTTGTCGAGCGATCGAATTGGCAGGCTCGTGAAGATCTTGATGCGGTTTTCGAGCTCGCGGAATGCCTGTCGAAACGCAATCCATTTCTCCGTCTCCGAACCCTCGACGGCGGCCGGATCTTCGACGCCCCAGTGTGCGGTCATCGGCTGCCCGGGCCAGACCGGACAAGACTCACCCGCGGCGTTGTCGCAAACGGTGAACACGAAATCGAGGTTCGGCGCGCCGGGTTTCGCGAACTCGTCCCAACTCTTGCTGCGCATGGCGTTGGTCGGCATTTTCATGTGGCGGAGCAGTTCCAGCGCGATGGGATGCACCGTGCCTTTGGGGCTGCTGCCCGCGCTGTAGCCGATGAACTTGCCGCGGCCCCAATGATTGATGAGCGCTTCGCCGAGGATGCTGCGCGCGGAGTTTCCGGTGCAGAGGATGAGAACATCAAAAGGTTTGTCGTTCATGGTTCCTCACAACGGTTTTGACATGAAGGCGGAACTCGCGGGGCAAATGCCGGCGAACTCGCGAGTCGTGCGGATCGCGGCGGGCGCGTCTTCACGCGCCGCGGTCCGATACCCTCGACGCTCGAAGAAAGCTTCGGCGGTCGTGGTCAATAGATAGAGCCGGCGCACTCCATTGGCACGGGCTTGCTCCTCCGCATGACGCACGAGCGAGCTTCCGGCACCGGCGGAGCGCCCGGCCGGCGCGACGACGAGCGAACGCAGCAGCGCGACGTCCCCGAACATCTCGAGACCGACGAGGCCTGTTGGCGCGGTCGCGGGGCCTGAGTAGAAGAAGTTCTGGCAATGCAGATCGGTGAGGTCGTTCGTCGGCAGGCCGGCGGCAGCGAGAAGCTGCGTCGCGGCCGAGAGGGGCGGGACCCTTGAGATGGACGTCGGATTGTTCATGCGGCTTTCCCGCGGCGCGACTTCGGCATCGCCACCGGTTTGCAATCCGTCGCGCAGCCTTCGTCCGCCGTGCAGCACTTGTCGGTGAGATAGCCGACGAGATCGTTCATCACCGAGAAGTCGGCGCTGTAGATGAGCTGGCGGCTCGCGCGGGATTGCGTGATGAGGCCGGCGCGTTGCAGGGACTGGAGGTGAAAGGTGAGCGAAGAGGGCACGAGGCCGACGCGCTCACCGATGGCGCCCGCCGGCAAGCCCGACGGACCGCGCTCGACGAGCAGGCGGTAGATCGCGAGACGGTATTCGTGGGCGAGCGCGCCGAGCGCGCCGATGACGTCGGCTGTCTTCATCGTAATACGATAGTACGACTATTATCGAATCGTCAACGAAAAGGAAAGGCCGCCTCGCGGCGGCCTTCTTTCGACGTCTTGCACTTTTCCGGCATTTGGGGTCAGACCCCATTTTCTAGGAAATGGGGTCTGACCCCTATTTCGGGCACAGTTCCTGGCTCGCCACCGAATCGAAGTGATAGTGGATGCCGCCGTACTCACGGTTCACCGCCTGCGCTTCGGCGAGCTGCCAGAAGCCGGGATACGTCATCGTGATATCCGCGTTGCCATTGAGCCCGGTCCACGTTGGCGACACCGCCATGTCGTTCGTTCCGAAGAACAACCGCAGCGACGTCGCCGCGCTCGCGCCGATGCAAGCCATGTTGCCGGCATAGGACGGGTACGGTGGCGTCGGCAGCAGCGGCATCCAGGTCTGATCGGGCGTCGTCGCGGCGTTCATGTCCTGGTCCGCGAGCTGGATCGCATGCACCGGACGCCAGAGCGGGTACGCATACTTGCTTGCCTGCGCGGTCTGCACGCCGTCCTGCATCGACACGTTGAGCAGCGCGAACAGACGGGCGGTCTCGATGAGGCCCAACTGCTGCGAGCGCGCGGCATCGCGCGTCACGTTGTTCCAGATCGCGGACCACTACGTGCGATAGCCGACCGAGGCCCACGTGCGCGCGAGCTGGGTCTGCGCCGCGGTGCGCACCGTGCTCGTCACGCCTCCGATCAACGGGATCTCGTTCACCCCGTCCGCGTATTCCTGGCTGTCGAGCTCGGACGGGCGGCGCGGCACGAAGTAGTAAGGCCGCGGCAGACCGAGTGGCTGCGCATCGACGGCCTGCACGAATCCGGCGGGCGCAAAGGCGGGCAGCGTCGGACGCCATACGTCCGGCACGGGCGCCGGCGTGTACGTCTGCGGGATCGCCCAACCATCGTTCGCGCGCCACAGCAGGATCTTGTTGGCGACTTTCTTGCCGATCTGCGCGCCAGCCTGCGCGGCTATCGGGTCGACGCCCTGCGTGCGCATCGCTTGCAGCGCGTCGGCATTCGCCGTCGCGGCGGGGAACAACGCGACAACGATGTCGCGCGCGGCCTGCGCGGCGGCCACGTCACTCGACGCGTTCGCCGGCGCCGGGAAACGAACGAAGTAACCGGTGTAGCCTTCCTCGATCGAGTTGACGGCATCGAACATCGCGATGTGCATCATCGCGTAGCCGCGCGGCGGGGTGACGCCTGCGGAGTTGGGGACCGTCGCTTCCATGAGCGCGTTCCATTCGATCACGACTTCGCGGTCGCCCGCGAAGGCCGCGGTGGAGAGCGCGCTCGCCGCGCAGATCGCGGCGACAGAGTTTTTGAACACGATTGTCTTCCTGAGGTGTGTGTTTTTACGCGCGGAAGGATGTGCGCCACACGTGGAAGAGAGCGTGGGAGTGGGCGTGGAATTTTCCCCCCGCTAGTTTCCGGTCGCTGGAAGAACAAAGGCAAAGAGTGCCCCCGCGACAAAGCAGGCAACGGACACCCCGTAGACCACGGCGCTCACCCGCCGCAAACGCATGCACATGCGCGCGACTGATGGATCGACCGGGCAGGGAAGCCGACGCGCGCGCCAGATCAGTACGCCGCTGCTGAGGAGCAGCGCACCGGCGATCCCAAACACCAGCGCCTTATGCTCGGACAGCCAGACCAGTTGAGGGACTGCGGAGACGAGTCCCACGAGCATTGCGCCGGCCCCGAGGGAAACCAGGACAGCGGGAAGCACGCAACACAACAGCGTGCCCGTCGTCGCCAGCAGCGTGCCGAACGCGACGATCACATTCGTCTTGTGCGTCTCCGTCATTGCGGCTTCAACGATCGACGAATGTCGGCGATCGATCGCTCCGTGCGTGTGATGCCTTTGACGTCATACCCCGCGTCGGCCAGTGCCTTGGTGAGCACGTCGTCCGCGATATCGGTTCCTTCCCTGGTCGCGATCGCGACCAGCTTGTGTTCGAGACTGACGACGACGTCCTGCGTTGCCGGATTCTTTCGCAAAGTCTTCTCGATCCCCTGCGCGCAGAATCCGCAGACCAGGCCGTAGACCTTCATCTCGATCGTGCCGGCACGTGCTCCCAGGCTCGCGAGCAAGAGTGCAAAAACAATGTAGCTGGGCTTCTTCATGAAATTCTCCGAGTCAAAAATTGACCATGGCCATGGCTTGCAGTCCACCGTCGGTGGTCGCGCCCGCTTCGATCCACGCTCCTTTCTTGAACAGGCGCAGCAGCAGCGCCCATTCCGTTCCGTCGTCGATGTCGTGGGTGTAGCGCCTGGCCTGAAGCACGAACCAGGTGGCGACCGTGTCGATATCGTGCTCATAGGGCGCCACTCCCAGTTGAAGCGTGTCTATGCGGTGCGCAAAGCCCGACGCGCGAAACAGGTCGGTTTTCAGGGAGCTGTACACGCGGCGCGTTTCGTAGTCGATCTGCGCGCCGGCATTCCACGTGAACTCGTGCGCATTCTTCTCGCTGACGTAAGAATTGCCGACTCCTCCCCACGTGAAGACATTCGCCTGCGCGGACTCGAGGTTCCAACGTTTGACGAGGTAGTTCGCGCGCGCGTAGGTGATCTCGCGCCTTTCGTCCGTCAACGCGCTGTCTAGCTCGGTGTGTCCGAGACCCAGCGACCAGAAGTATCTGGGTGCATGGAAAACCTGCGCCTCTTTCATCGTCCCTGCGCCGTATTCCGCCATCGCCGTCGTGCCATTGGCGAACGCGATGGGTTTGGCCGACGCCGCCGAGGCGATTGCGAGCAGACACGTGCCCGCGAAAAAATATCGATTGAGGTTCATGCGAACCCTCCGCGATCAGAGCTGAACTGGGCATGCGGGGTTCTTGGCCCGCGCGCCGGACTGGTTAGTCGGTCAGCGGATCGGAGGAGGCTTGAGAGGCGGCTCGGCCGCGCATGCCACGGACACGATCACCGTTGCAACGGCCTTCGTCGACACGGGTGCCACGCGTGGAAACGCTGGCGTCGAGATCGCCCCGATAGAGGCTGCGCACGCGCTGAGGCAAGCGGCAGTGCTCTCGACGCCGTCCGGGCAGCAGGGGCATGGTTCGCCTTCCGATGTCGCCGGCATGAAGTCATCGCAGGGCATGCTCGACGTGCCAGCTCCGCCCGGAGCGCTGGTCATCGCCGCGACGACGGGCGCCGACAGAAAAATCTGTGCGGCGACGAGTACATAAATCAGCGGGCGGAGATGACGGAAGGCCACGTTCGCAACATACGCCTGCGCCGCATTCATGACCAGCGGACAAAGTCGTCAGTGAGAACGCCGTCCCTTTGGGAACGACACGATTCGCGCCGCCGACGACCCGTCCGTGTGCCACAGGCGAAACCGCCCTGGCTCCCGGTTGCGACAGTTAGAACAGCGAAAACGCGCGCCCGCGGGAAGCGGCAGGAAGTCTACCTCTCGCTGCGCCTTGTGCCCGCAGCGCTGGCATTCGATGAGGCGGACTCGACGCGCGTCCGCCATAACAGCAAGTGCGCCCGGGGCATACTGTACGCGTCCATATATAAGGAGGCCGCGATGGGCGCCGAATGGGTTCTGGTCCTGCTGTTGAAGGTGGGCGAGTACGAGATGAGCACGATTCCCGGATTCGTGAGCGAGCAGCGCTGCCGCGAAGCGGGCGAGCAGTGGAAGGTGGAGGCCAATAAATTCCGGGGAATCTCTGGAGGGCAATACCTATGTCTTCGCAAGAACAACTCGTGAAACGCGCGGCGTAGAACGCACGCCGGAATTCCTTCACAACTCCACGACGAATGCCGCGCCGCGCTCTGTAGTTAGTGCGCGCGCACGGCATCCTGCTCCCGGGGGCGATCAGTTACTGGGAGTTATCATGGAGAGCAAGACCCGCTGGTCGCTGGCTTATGCCGCCTGCGCCGCGTTATTTTCCGCCTTGGCCTATTCGCAAGTGTCGTTGGACAAGTATGCGAATGCCCAATGGCGGTTGTGTCCGGAAGCGATTCTGGAAAGGCCGATCGAAGTGCCGATCGAATGGGTGCCGGTCGGTTGTGAAGCCGTCGACTGTTGTCCGGGATGCCCCGGACCCTTGGCCGAGCTCGAGTGGAAGATCCGCGTCGAAGGCGCGCCACTCGAATCCGTGCTCGTGGATTTCCAGAATCTGCCGCAGCAGAACGCGCTGAAGATGCGCAGTGCCGCGCTCGTGAAGGAAGAACCGATCGTCGTCGGACGCGGTGAGACCGTGATCAAGGGTTTACCGTATCCCTCGAAGAACGATGACGATCCGGCGCCCGTCGCCAAACTGGAACTGCAGTTCGACAAGGCCTGGCTCGCGAAGCGTGTTGCCGCGGCGAAGGATCTCAAGGACGCGCCGGACCGCGAGGACACTCTGGGCGATGGCTCGGTCACGATCGAGCAGTGGCACGGCAAGTTCCTCGTCAACGAGTTCCAGGTGGCGTACCGGATCCCGCTGTGCTGGTCGCCGCCCATCCAGGATCGCATCGTGTTGAGCAACAACGCGTCGGCGGATTCCACGTCGGTCTATCTCGACGGGCGCCGCGCGATCGGTTGCGTCAACGACGAGGAGCGCCGCGGCGCGGGAGTCATCGGTCTCGGCAACGTGCTCGCGAAGAACAATTGTCGCGCGGAGACGGTGGTGTTCTCGGATGACGATGCGATGCGGCTCGTCGAGAACGTCAATGTCTGGTCGAATCTCATCCCCGACACGCAGCCGATCAACCTGACGCCGAATCGTCTCATGGCGCCGGTGACCGTGTGGAATCTGCGGCCGGGTTTCCTGTCGGGGCTCGTGCCAGCGCTCGACATCCTCAACGCGAACGTGCTCTACAACTCCAACAACAGCGGCATCGGCTTCACCTCCGACATCCGCAACGTGTCGGCCGATCCGGCGGCCATCGCCACGATCGGCACCGGCTGCGCGAATGCAGCGCTGGTTCTCGGCAGTGCGTTCTTCGTCCCGAATCGTCTGAACGTGTACTACGTGAACTCGGCGTTCACGGGCGTCAACTGCAACGCGAGCCGCAACATCCAGTACGTCGGTACGACGTCCAACAACCAGACGCTCGCGCACGAGTTCGGACATTCGATGAGTCTCGATCACACGAACGGTCTCGCGGGTTTCGCCGCGAACAACGTGATGGTCGGCGGAGGTCAGAACCGTACGCATTTCTCGGACGGTCAGTCCTTCCGCATGAATGCGCATTGCTCGTCGACGCTGAACGCGAATGGAACCCGCTCGGGTCCCGTGCGCCGTTGCAACTCGACGATCTCGGGCCCCGTGAGCTGCCCGGGGGCCGATTCACACTGCTTGCCGGTCGCCACCGACCAGCTGCCGAAGTAAGGAGAGAACGTCATGACAAGGAATTCCATCATCTCGGCAGCGGTCGTTCTGACGCTCGCCACTCTCGTCACAGGGACCCAGTCGGTGCTTGCTCAGACCGCTCCCCGGGAGCTTCCGCCCGAGCAGGCCGCGGAAGTCCGGCACGCCGTCGTCGCCTGGCTCGAATGCGAGGAGTGCGAAGAGGGCCAGCTCGAGGCCGTGCAGAAGCTCGGCTCGAATGCCGTGCCGACGCTCGGCGCGACGCTCGAACGCGGTCCGCCGGCGGCGAGCCGCGCGCGCGTTCGCCGGCATCTCGAGGACAGCTACGGGAAGATCGCGGAACACGTGAAGAAAAATCCGGAGGAGAAGCTCGAGGTCTCGCAGGAGGAGTACGTGAAGATCTATCTCGAAAACTACGCAGCGAACTACCGGGTTCGATCGGCGCAGGCGCTGGCGGCCATCGGTGGAGACGAGGCGCGCAAGCTCCTGTCGGCCGCGGCGGTCAAAAAGTCCTCTCGTGAGGACGTGCAGGCGGCGATCGAAGCGGCCGCGAAGTCGGCGAAGTGAGTTGAGGAAATTGGACGGGGCGCGCGATGCTCGCGCGCCCCGTTCGCTCACCATAATTCTGAAAGCGGTTTCACCTCGTCAGGGTTTGTACCGCTGCTCAAAATGACTCGTCGAAAACTGCCAAGACAATGAGATGCAACCGACATTTCGGAAACGTCCTTGCGGAAACCGGTGTCAACGCGGGAGATAGTGGGTCTCGAGAGAGCCACGGGCGCCGGCGAATTCAGGGAGCCGAAATGTCTCAGTCAGGGAATACAACGACTTCACAGATTCCGCAGCGCGCATTGGAGCTGCGATTCCTCACACGCACCGATGCGGAAGTGAAAGAACTCCGCGCGTCGCTGCCACGCGATCCGCTGCAGCTCAGCGCGAACGACATCGCCCAACTGGAGAGAATCTCGCACCGCATCTCGAGCGAGGCCGAGGCGTTCGGATTTCCCGAGATCGAAGTGATCGCGGGCGGAATCGAGCTGCTCGCGCTGGATCGACTGCCGCGCGCGCCGCGCGCGCTGTTGGAGCTGGCCGCGCGCCTCGCGGAGCGCATCTCCGCGCTGCAGGTACACGTTCAGCACTACATCGCCGAGCGCATGGCCGAACAGGTGCCGGACGAGTTACCTCTGTCCGCACACCTGCCCGGGTTCGGGCTCCGTCGCCGCTAACTACTGAACAGGGTCACTGGTCGAGCAGGGGCGCGAAGCCGCCGTAGATCAGCCGCTGCCCGTCGAACGGCAATTTCATGTCTTTCATGCGCGGATCCTTCATCGCGGCGTCCCAGCCCTTGTCGCGAGCCTCTTTCGAAGGCCACTCGATCCACGAGTAGACGACTTTCTCGCCATCAGTCGCTTTCACGGCGCCCTTGAAGTCGGTGACCTTGCCATCCGGCACGTCGTCGCCCCAGGCATCGACCGTACGCGTCGCGCCAAACTCCTTCATCAACGCGGCGTGCTTGTCCGCCATTTCGCGGTAGGCATCCTTGTTGGCGGTCGGTACGGCGGTGACGATGCCGTCGATGTAGCCGGGCTTTTCAGTCTTGCCGCTGTCGTTGATTGGCGTGAATCCGCCCCAGATCATGCGTTGACCGTCGAAGGGCATCGTCTTGCCCATCTCCAGCATCGCGGGGTCGCCCCGCATCTGCTCGTTCGCCTTGTCGCGCGTCGGCTTGTCGGGATACTCGAGCCAGGAAAAGATCACGACTTCGTCCGGCTTTGCTTTCACTGCGTTGCCGAAATCCGTGACCTTGCCTACCGGTACGTCATCGCCCCAGGCCTCGACCTGACGAGTGACGCCGAGCTTCTTGAAATAGGGAGCTGACGTCGACGCGTGTTGGCGATACGCATCCTTGTTGCGCGCGGGCACCGCGGCAATGAATCCTTCGATATAAGCCATCATTTCTCTCCTTCGTTTTACGGTATGAGCCGGTTAGACGAGGGTGCGCGCGCCGATGTTCCGCGCGCGTAGGAGGATGCCGAGTGCCGAACGTGTCAGTCGCCGGTGCGGGCTCCCCAGAGAGAAACGCCCGCGCTCGACTGCGCGCTGAACGTCACGACGAAGCGGCCCGCGTTCGGGTTGAGCTGCCGCGACAGCACGCCGTTGTAGAGAGTGCCGCCGATCGTGAGGTCCACGAGATTCGCGCCGCGATGAATCCACGTGCCGGTAACGGCGCCCGTGACATTGCCGCTCACGTCCAGACGGATCGCCTGTGAAGTCTTGATCGTGGTGCTGATGTCCTTGCCATGGTCGATCAGCTTGTAGGCGCCAGCCGCGTCCGCGTTCGTGACATCCGCGTTCAAGGCGGGCGACGCCATGCTGAGCGGTACGTGGCGGAACGGCGCGACGACCGGCCAGCCCTGTGCGTTGAAGAACATCTGGTGCACGCGAATCTCGTGGGCCTCGCCGCGGTTCGGGAAGCGAGTGTGGAAGATGATGTAGTGGTTGCCGTTCTCGGAGTACGCCGAGTTGTGGCCCGGAGAGACGTAGCCCTCCGCGGTGCCGCTCTCGCCCGCGGCCAGCGCGTACTGAAAATTGCCGAAGAGTTTTTGCGCGTGTGGAGCGATGCGCGTGTCGTCGAAGATCACCGCCGGATTGCCACGCACGCTGCTCATGTCGGTGCCCGCGGCGTCGAAGTAGGGTCCGTTCGGGTTCTGCGAACGCGCGACGCGGATGTTGTACGCGCCGTTCGCGGCGAGACCGCCGAAGGAGGTGAACAGGTAGTAGAAGCCGGTCGTGGCATTGTGGAGCACGTATGCGCCTTCGATGCGCGCGTGGTTGCCGCCTAACAAGTGTTGGCCGTAGCCCTGGCCGGGATCCGGCAGTCCCGTGGCCTCGTCCATCGAGAGGATGAAGATGCCGCCGGAATACGAGCCGTAGACCATCCAGAGGCGGTTCGCGGCGTCGAAGAAGACCTGCGGGTCGACGACGTTCGGGTGCACCTGCGCGTCGTAGGTCGTGACGCCATCGTCGGAGAGCCCGTTCATGCCGGACCGCAGGATGCGCTGCGGGGTGGCGTAGGCACCGGTGATCGAGGCCGAGGTCGCGACACCCAGTTCCGACAGCGGCGAGTCGCCACGGCAGGAGTTGTAATAGAAGTAGTACTGGCCATTGGCGAGCCGCACGACATCCGGCGCCCACAGGGACTCCACCTGAGACCAGTCGAAAGTGGACCGTAGTGTGGTCAACACATTCGTGAACAGGGGATTCGCGTTGTTGACGCCATCGGCGACCAGCGTCCAGTTCATGAGGTCGGTGGAGCGGGCGGCCGCGAGATGCGAGCCGAAGACGTAGTACTCCGTTCCCACCTTGACGATGGAGGGGTCGTGAACGGACGCGTTGGCGAAGGTGATCGTCTGGCCGCCGCTCGAAGAGGAGCTCGAACTCGAACTGCTGGGCGGTGGTGGAGCAGATCCGCCGCTGCCACCACCACCGCAGGCGGCGAGTGCGAGGAGGGCAAGGGGTGCGACGGCGCGCGACAGATATAGAGGTGTCATGAAGCGAGCGTGCCTGAGACCAGCCGCCCCACCAATGTGCAAATCGCTGCAGTGCGATTCCTTGTTAGCGGTCCCCTCGGAATCCGGCGTTCCCGACCCTTGGTGTTTGGCCACATAATCGGGAGCAGGAGCGGCCGGTCTCCCAGCCGTGTTCCGTCAACTAACTAGTATCGGCACCAGGTTGCGGGATGCAGGACTCGTCTGGCGGCCCGACGAGACCGGGAGGATCGCGAAGCATGCGAAGATGATTCCCCCAGGTCGGTCCAGAAAGGGTGGCTCATGCCGGAAGTGTCAGAAAAGATTCGCGAGCGGATCGTGGCGGCGAAGCGCCGCTACTTCGCCAACGACAACATCTCCGCGTTCATCGAGCCCGGCGAAATCGAGGCGCTGATGAAAGAGGTCGAGGGGCGGGTGCTCGCGATGCTGCACAGCCTCGTCATCGACGTCGAAGGCGATCACAACACGCGCGAGACCGCGCGGCGCGTCGCGAAGATGTACGTGATGGAAGTGTTTCGCGGGCGTTACGTGCCGCCGCCGAAAGTCACCGAGTTTCCGAATGCCTCGCATCTGAACGAGCTGATGATCATGGGCCCGGTCACGGTGCGCAGCGCATGCAGCCACCATTTGTGTCCGATCATGGGAAAGCTGTGGATCGGCGTGATGCCGAACGAGGATTCGGACCTGATCGGCCTGTCGAAGTATTCACGCATCGCCGACTGGGTGTTGTCGCGGCCGCAGATCCAGGAAGAAGCGATCATCCAGCTCGCGGATCTGCTGGTCGCGATGGTGAAACCGGATGGGCTCGCGGTGGTGATGGAAGCCGATCACTTCTGCATGCACTGGCGCGGCGTGAAGGACAACGCGTCGAAGATGGTGAACAGCGTGATGCGCGGGGTGTTCCTCGAGAACGGCGCGCTGCGACGGGAGTTTCTGTCGCTGATCCCGAAATAGTGTCAGGCCCCCGAAGAAAACAGAGTGCCGTTCAGCGGCGCGAAGCGTTCCACTCCAAACCAGTCCTCTGCCTGGATGAGCGCCTTCAGAGCGGCTACTTTTTCCGCGACGTCGGGCGCGGTTTGCTCCTGTTGGCGGCGGAGTTTTTCGAGAGTCGTTCGGTTGGCGCAATCCGACCGTTTCGCAACACGGCAGTCGAGTACGTGGTTGTGCCTGTTTTCATCGGAGCAATCGTAGCCTCGCTCGCAAGCGACCAGCATGTATGCGTACCCATAGTTCGGATCTTTCGTGATCGCGCCGTCGAGAAGCCGGGCTCCGAGATCGAACCAGGCTGCCGCGTCGCCGGATCGTGCGGCAAACCGCGCGTGTTCCGCGATCTTCTTTCGAAGGAAATCACGCTGCCGCTCGTCGGCCGTGCGCTGAAGCTCCTCCGCATACTTGCCGACGTAGATGGACCACGACAGAGGGTCTTTGTGGTAGACGCCTCGAGCCCGGTGGGCCTCATGGTCAATGTTAGGGATTTCGCCTGTCGCCCACGGAGTTTGGTACACGAGTTTGCAGAGATTGAAATTGTCAGCGACGGCTGAATCACCGACAGCGCCACTTCGATGTTCCTCGAGCCACTTGTCGCGCTGTCCCAGTGGTTGCCTCAGAAAGTCGAAAACGGGCGTGCAGAGGAGCGCGAGCGTGTGCAGCTCGCGTCTCGCGGTGGAGTCTTTGGCCTCCACGGCGGAGAGGACAGCCTCGTTGAACGCGAGCGTGACTGTGCGCGGATCGTAGAGAAGTTTCTGCCACTCGGCGCTGGTACGTGGGGGTGGCGCCTCGAGATTCATGTTGGAGGGGCGAGGCAGGCGCCGTTGCTCTTTTGACGACTTGGAACTCGCTCCCGACCCGGGGTTCCGGTCGGCGCTGCGCTCGCACGCGCTCAGAGTCAACATGAGTGCAAGCAACGCGACGAGCCGAAGCGAATCTCCCATCGTCTGACTCCCGGAACGGCTGTCTGTGGCCGGGCAAGAGACTAACTACGGTTGGGGCGTCAGGCAAGCAATCCGGGGCCGACGGCGTACCAAAATAGACGAGGCCGCGCGTGGCGGCCTCCGCGTGGCTTCTTTGAGAAACCGGGCCGCCGTTCACGATGTCCGACGCCGGCAGGTTTCGGGACTGCGCGCGAGTGACGGACTTGGGTGCGCGGCACAAGCCGACTCCAAAATCAGGGCCTGGCCCCAATTGACTACGCGAAGCGGCCCGTCGAGTCGCCGTGTGACTCCAGCGGCTTGCCGCCCATCGCATCCGCCATGCTGAGGAACAGGTTCGACAGTGGCGTCTCTTTCGCCTGCACATAGCGGCCCGGCTTCATCGCGCCACCGCCACCACCGGCCAGCATGATCGGCAGGTTCTCGTGCGTATGGCGATTGCCATCGGCATTGCCCGATCCGTACAGCACCATCGAATTCGCCAGCAGCGACTGGCCATCGACATCCTTCGTCGTCTCCATCTTCTCGAGAAAGCGCGCCAACTGCTGCACGTACCAGTAATCGATCTGCTTCACCTTCTCGATGATCTCGGGATCGTTCTTGTGGTGCGTGAGGTTGTGGTGACCTTCCGCGATGCCGATTTCATTGAAGCTGCGATTGCTGCCTTCACGCGCGAGCAGCAATGTCGCGACGCGCGTCGAGTCCGTCTGGAACGCGAGCAGTAACATGTCGAACATCAGCGCGATGTGTTCGTCGTATCTCTCGGGCACGCCCACCGGCGCGTCCACGGCGGGATTGCGAACGGGCAGCCGCTCCGAGGTCTCGATGCGCTGCTCGATCTCGCGCACGCTCGACAGGTATTGATCGAGCTTCATGCGATCGCGGCCATCGAGACCGGCATCGAGCCGGCGCGCGTCTTCGAGCACGTAGTCGAGGATCGAGCGTTGCTCGTGCTGACGGCGCTTGAGGTTGGCGACGCGTTCACGGGGCCCGCCGGCGCCAAACAATCTTTCGAACACGAAACGCGGGTTGTGTTCGGGCGAGAGCGGCTGGTTAGGCGAGCGCCACGACAGGTTGTACACATACGCGCACGCATAGCCCGAATCGCAGTCGCCGGACTTGCGCACGGCATCGCACGTGAGCTCGAGCGACGAGAACCGGGTGAGATGCCCGATCTGCGACGCCACGACCTGGTCGATCGACACGGCGGCCTGGATGTCCGAGCCCGCGGTTTTCTTGACGCGCTGGTTGGTCAAAAAGGTGCCGCCCGCGCGCGCGTGATCTCCGGGGCCGTCGGGGCCGGCGTCGGCGGCGAGGCAGGTCAGGCCGGAGATGACCTGGAGTTGGTTTTTTACTTTGACGAGCGGGGACAGCGTGGGGGACAAACTGAAGTCTGTCCCCGGGGCGACGGGGCTGGCGCCCGCGGTGGGCCAGAACGCGCCCGGGATCTGACCGTTCGGCACGTACACGAAAGCCATGCGCGTCGGTGCCGCTTTTGTCTTGCCGCCGGCGAACGCGGGCAGCGCGTAAAACGATTCGAACGCAGGCAGCGCGATGCACGCGCCCACGTTGCGGAAGAATTTGCGGCGCGTGAGACTCGCGTGGCGTTCGGCGAGTTTTTCTGGGTCGCTCATGTCAATGACTCACGGTGTCGGTGGCGGCGACCGCGGTCGCCTGGGTTCGCATCTTCTGGAAGGGCACGGACTCGATGACGCCCATCAGCAACGCCGAGAACTTTCCATCATTCGCATCGAGGCTTGCGACGATGCGGTCGATGGTTTCGGTGTCGAAGTACTGAGTGCCGCGCCCGGTCGCATAGGTCAGCATCTTGTCGGTCAGCGTTCGGTAGAAATCCGTCTTGTGACTCGTCGCGAGGATCTTCTTCAGTTCGGCGACGCTGCTGAACTCCTCGCCGGTGATCAGCCTGCCGACGGACACGATTGGCTGACGCCGTTCCGCTTCTCGCCACATGCCGAGCGCATTGAAGTTTTCGAACGCGAGCCCCAGTGGATCCATGCGGTTGTGGCAGGACGCGCACGAAGGATTCTCGCGATGCATCTGCAGCGAATCGCGCAACGTCGGTTCGTTGCCGTTCTTCGGCTTCTCGCTCGCTTCGAGTGCGGGCACGTTGGCCGGCGGCGGCGGCGGTGGTGTCCCGAGCACGTTGTGCAGGATGAACAGTCCACGCTTCACGGGTGAGGTGCGATCGGGGTTCGACGTGACGACGAGCGTGCTCGCGTGCGTGAGAACGCCGCCTCGCTGACTGCCCGGGGGAAGAGTGACCAGACGCAGATCCGTGCCGGTGATGCCGGGCACGCCGTAGAGACCCGCGAGCTTCTCGTTGAGGAAGGTGTAATCGCTGTCGAGGAATTCCGTGATCGGCCGGTCGCGCTTCACGACGTGCCGGAAGTACATCTCCGTTTCCTTCTGCATCGCGTCGCGCATCTCGCCGTCGAGTTCGATGTCGCCCCTGGATTTCACGGCGGCGTCGACGAGTCCCGCGAGACGTTTCGCTTCCGGCTCGTTTTGCTGGCGCCAGGCCTGGCGCAAATCGCGCAGTGTTTGCTCCTCACCGGCGTCACGAATCAACACTTCGCGCGAGTTGACGGAAATGCCGCCGATGTCGCGCACCTCTAACCACTGACCCGTGAAGTTCCTCGCGAACTGGATCGCACGCTCGTTCGTGAGCATGCGCTCGACCTGCGGCCGCAGGTTCTTGCGAAGTTCGTTCTTCGACGCGAGCGCGAGCAGCTCGTCGTCGGGCATCGTGGACCAGAGGAAATAGGAGAGGCGCGAGGCGAGGGAGTATTCATCCACGTCGGCGTACTTGCCCGTGGTCGCGGCGCCTTCCTCGAGCCGGAACAGGAAGCGCGGGCTCGCGAGCACGGCGGCCATTGCCTGCGCCACACCTTGTTCGAACGACTTGCCCTTCTGCGTGTACGTGTACTCGGCCAGCAGCGCGAGCCGGTCGGCGGAATCGTCGCTCAAGGGCCGGCGATACGCCTTCGACGCGAACTTGCCGAGGATGTCTTTCGCGTAGGCGACTTTCTGCATGCGCTTTTTGGGCACGGCGCGCGGGAAATAGCGGTCGTAGTCCTTCGTTGCGACCCAGCGATCCTTCTCGAGCGGGCCGATCACCGTGACCTTGTTCACGAGGATTTGCGTGGGCTTCATCTTCGTGTCGGACTCGACGATCGGCTTGAGCTCGATCGTCACCGGGTGCTCGCCGACTTCCCATTTGTGCGTGGACTCGAACGTGAAATTCTTGTCGCTGTAGTAAGGGAGCTGGCGATTCAGGACTTCGACGTCGCCGACCTTGATCACGGCCTGCGTGACGCCGGGGTTGAACACGAAGTCGCCACGCACGTCGACGTCGAAAACGACCTTGTACGTCCCCGCGACCTCCGACTTCACGGTTCCCGCGATCGTCGAAGCCTCGTTGTACTGAATGCGCATGCGGCCCTTGCGCGGCTCGACGCCTTTGAACGAGGTGCCCGCCAGAACCGATTCCGCTGGCACGCGCGGCACAGTGGGGACGCCCGCGGCGATGATCGCCTGCGCGGCCGCGACATACTTCTCCATGAGGATCGGCGAGACCGTCAGCACGTCGCCGATGTTGTCGAAGCCGTAGCCCGTGTCGTCCGCCGGGAATTCCTCTTCTGCCTTGAAGTCGACGTCGACGAGGTCCTTGATCGTGTTGCGGTACTCGATGCGGTTGAGCCGGCGCACGGTGACGCGGCCGGGATCCGGGTTGGAGGGATCGATCGCGAACACCTGGTACTTGATCCATTGCTCGAGCTTCTTCTGCTCGGCGGACGAGAGGTGCGGATTGTTCTCGGCGGGCATCAGGCCGGCGCGGACATTGATCAGCACCTTGAGCCACAGCGCCTTGTCGAGGATCTGCTCCTGCGTCTCGAGGCCGTCGAAGGCGACCTGGCCTTTGTCGTAGCCGTCACCGTGACACTCATAGCAATGCTTTTCGAGCATCGGGCCTATGCTCTTCTTGTACTCGGCAATGGCCGCGGGTTCCGTGCCGGCCAAACAAGCGGACACGAGGGACATTCCCATCGCCACGAGCGCAACTTTCGAAATCATCAGCCTTCGGACCCCCATCCGTATCCGTCGATCGCGGGCATTGTGCGTCGAATCATTGTTCAGGTCACGTTCGGTTCAAATCGTTTATAAAGGGCGCCCGCACAGAGCGGTAAGAAAGGGTTGAGGTTCAAAAATGTCCTACAAAGTTCCTTCCTTTGTCCTTGTGCTCGCATGCGCGGCGGTCAGCTTTACCGCCATCGCTGCCACGCCGGCCGAAACCCAGAAGGCGCGTCATGAGCACTACGAAGAGCTCGGCGATGCTTTCAAGTCGGTTCGCGATCAATCGAAGGCCGACAGTCCCGATTGGGCGGCATTGCAGAAGGCCGCGGACGTCGTGCAAAAAGCCTCGCAGGATCAGATCCAATGGTTCCCGAAAGGTTCGGGTCCAGAGGCCGGAAAGACCCGCGCGCTGCCCGAGATCTGGACGAAGCCCGCCGATTTCGAAGCCGCGATGAAAATGTTCGAAGAGCGTGCACCCGCGCTCGGCGCCGCCGTCAAGGCGAAGGACGTCGCGGCCGTCGACAAGGCATTCAAAGCGCTCGGCGGGTCGTGCAAGAACTGCCACGACAATTTCCGCGGTCCGGAGTAAGCCGCGGTCCGGAGTAGGCCTCGGACCCGAATAAGTCCACTCGATGAGTGAATCCGCGCCGACGCGTGTGCGGGTCTGGGACGTCCCGACCCGCATCGTCCACTGGTCGATGGTGCTGCTGTTCGCTTTTTCGTGGTGGACGGCGGAGAAGGGCCAGCTCGAATGGCACCGCTGGAGCGGATATTCGCTGACCGCTCTCGTGCTGTTTCGCTTGTACTGGGGATTCTTCGGCGGCTCCACCGCTCGGTTCGCGCAATTCCTGTGCGGCCCGCGCGCGGTCGTGAGCTACCTGAGAGGCGCGTCGTTCGCGGTCCCCGGACACAACCCGGTCGGCGCGTGGAGCGTCGTGCTGATGCTCGCGCTGCTCGCGACGCAAATCGTGCTGGGTCTGTTCGCCGTCGATGTCGACGGCCTCGAATCGGGGCCGCTGTCCTCGCTCGTGAGTTTCGACACGGGACGCGTCGCGGCAAAGTTGCACGAAGCGAACTTCAACATCCTGCTCGCGGTCATCGGCGTGCACATCCTGGCCGCGCTCTACTACCTCGTCGTGCGCAAACAGAACCTCATCGGCGCGATGTTCACGGGACGCCGATCTTTCGACGGTTCGCAGTCTGGCCTGGTCCCCGCGTCGATCGCGCGGCTCATCGTCGGCATCCTGATCGCGGCCGCGCTGACCTGGTTCATCTCGCGCGAGTGACCGCGCGCTCCGTTCGTTGAGACTCGTCGTGTCGATACAGCAGTGAGATTGCCTCGCCGCGGCTGCGCGCGCTGAGTTTCGCCAGGATGCTGTGCACGTGGTTCTTGACGGTCGACAGTCCGATGCCGAGCCGGCGCGAGAGAACCTTGTTGGAGAGGCCCTGCTGCATGAGGCGCAGGATCTCGGTTTCTCTTGCGGTGAGTTCTTCGATTTGATTGCGCTGCGCGGCGTGGACGGGCGGGAAGAGTGGAATTGGAACTGGGCGGCGCGCGCACACTTCGCCGCGCGCGGCGGTGCGAATCGCCTCGAGCAGATCCGATTCGGTGCCGTTCCGCGCGACGTAGCCCAGAATTCCGAAAGGCAATGCGGCGACTGCCGAGGGGTCGAAGTCCCGCGCGCCGACGATCACGATTCCGTTGATGTGGGGCGCTTCCCCAAAGTTCTGGATCAGCGCCAGGCTTTCCGCGAGAGCGGGGTCGATGAGGACGACAGCGGGCACGAGCCCACACACCTGGGCAACGACTTCCTCCGCGGAAGCCGCAATTCCCACGAGAGCGATTCCCGCGACATCCTGCAGCACTCGCCGCAATCCTTCGCGGTACAGAAGTACTTCGCTCGCCACCAATACGCGAATGTCCATCGCGCACTCCCTGGCGACCAAAACCTCGCAATCCTTGCGCGGTCTAACTTCGGATCCCCTTCACTCCAAAGACAACGTGGTTACGACGTTCGGCCTTTGTTAGTCGAAAGCAGAATCGAACGAGTCAAAATGTCGGCCAGACCGGGTCTCATGTCAAGTCGCGTAGATCCAACGATCCATGTTCACGCGCGTTCCCGCGGCGCAGTCTCACCCGCGAAGCATTCATTCAGGGAGAATTTCGTGACACACACGAGAAATATTGCGGCCTTCGTGGCCGCATCGATACTGCTTTGCTCGAATTCCGCTCTCGCACAGACCGATCCCGGCGTTCAGGGCGGACCACCACGCGCCGGGGGTCCGCTGGCCGGCCTCACCGCGAATGAGCATCTGTTCTTCGAAGTCGGTCTCGAGGATTTCGCGGAAGCCGAAGGCCTCGGCGATGGACTCGGGCCGCGTTTCAATCTCGACGGCTGCGGTGGCTGCCACTTCCAGCCCTCGATCGGCGGCACCTCCGGCACCGTGAACCCGCAGTTCGCGATCGCGACCGCATTCGGCGCCCGCAACACGGTGCCGCCCTTCATCTCGTTGAACGGACCCATTCGCGAAGCCCGGCTGAAGCGGCAGCCGAACGGCCAGCCGGACGGCGGCGTGCATGCGTTGTTCGTGATCAGCCAACGCAATGACGGCACCGGCAACGCGTCCGGCTGCAACATCGTGCAGCCGAACTTTGCGCAGGAGATCGCGAACAACAACATCATCTTCCGTATCCCGACGCCCGTGTTCGGCATCGGTTTGATCGAGGAGATCGAGGAGCGCGAGCTGGTGCGTAATCTCACCGAAGGCGCGGGGACGCGTGCGGCGCTCGGTATCAGCGGGCGGCTCAACCGCAACGACAACGACGGACGCGTGACCCGCTTCGGCTGGAAGGCGCAGAACATCTCCGGGCTCATCTTCTCCGGTGAGGCCTACAACGTCGAAATGGGCATCACCAACGAGATGTTCCAGACCGAGCGCGACGAGACACCAGCCTGCCAGCTCGCGCGACTGCCGAACGACACGACGAACTTCGACGGTGCGACGGGCGTCGATACGGTGAGCGCGGTCGACAAGTTCGCGTTCTTCATGCGGTTTGCCGCGGCGCCGACCCAGTCGACGACGACTCCGGGCGGCAACGCGTCGATCGCGGAAGGGTTCAACGCGTTCGTGAACATCGGTTGCGCGCAGTGCCATACGCAACAGTTGCGCACGGGCGATGCGACGCACGAGGCGTTGCGCGCGAAGAACGTGCGGCTGTTCTCGGACCTCGCGTTGCACAACATGGGCCCGGGACTCGCCGACGACATTCGACAGGGACTCGCGGCCGGCGATGAGTTCCGCACGTCGCCGTTGTGGGGACTCGGTCAGCGAGTGTTCTTCCTGCACGATGGCCGTGCGAACAACCTGCTGACTGCCATCACGACGCACCGGAGCAACGGCAATGCGACCTATCCGGCGTCCGAAGCGAATGCGGTGATCGACCGCTTCAATGCGCTGACCACAACACAGAAGCAGCACATGCTGAACTTCCTGCGCTCCCTCTGAGGAAGTGAGGCACTGGGGCCACCGCGGGCGCGCGGTGGCCCCAGACTTCCGGGCGTCCTACGGGTTCGCGCGTCGCGTCACGCGAGCACGGCTCCGCCGCGACACATGCGCGGCCGCGGCAGCGCGGGCTGTGCGACGCAGGATCTCGAGCAATCGCCGCTGCGTGCTCGTCGGGTGCCAGCCGCGCCGCAGCGTGAGGCCGATCGGCCGCAAGACTCGTCCGGAAGGATGAGGCAATGCGACGAGCAAACCCGCCTGCAGTTCGTAGTGCATCTGATGCTCGGAGAGCAACATCACGCGATCGCTCTCGAGCAGGAAGGCGCGTGCCGCGGCGAGCGAGCTGCATTCGAGCGGCGGGCTGGGCAGTTGCATGCCCGGCAACGCGATCAATGCGTCGAAGTGCACGCGCAGCGGCGAGCCGGTCCGCGGCGCTATCCACTGATACTTGCGCAAGCTGGCGACGTCGGTCTTCCGGCGTCGCGCGAGCGGGTGCTGCGCGCGAACGATGAGCGCCAACGGATCGTCGAACAGATGTTCCTGAACGACTTCGGGCGAGGGCGCCTGGGCCCGGAGCGCGCCGACCAGCACATCTGTCTCGCAGGTGTGCAGTCCTGACAGCAAATGCTCGTAGGTGCCCTCGACAATCGCGACCTGGTGCTGCGGATATTCCTGCGTGAATTCGAGCAACGCGCGTGGCAATAGATAGCTACGCGCGAGCGGCAATGCGCCGAACACGGTGCGGCCGGACTCGGCACCCGACATCGCGAGCACTTCCGCGCGCGCCTGATCGATCTCGTGCAACGCGAGCCGCGCACGTCGTGCCAGCTTCTCGGCCTCACGAGTCGGAGTGACGCCGAAGCTCGTCTTCTCGAACAGTGGCACGCCGAGATGCCGCTCGAGGTCGCGGGCGGCGCGGTGAATGCTGGGCTGCGACAAATTCCGCGCTCGCGCGGCGTCCGAGAACGAGCCGTGTTCGACGACGGCGCCCAGCGCCTCGAGCTGCGTCGACCGCACGAGCCGGCCGACGTCGATGACCCGATCGCCGCCGGCGCGCTCGCCGCTGGCACGCGTCGCCTCGACCAACGCGTCGCGGAGCTGCGCGAATGAGCGCTCGACGCGATCGAGGCAGGCTTCACCCGCCGGCGTGAGCGAGACGCCGGTGCTGCGGCGGACCAGCAGGGGGACGCCAAAGAACTTTTCCAGGCTGGTTATGGCCTGCGTGACCGCGGGTTGCGAGACGTGCGCAGAGCGGGCGGCGGCGCTGACGCTGCCCAATCTTGCGGTTTCGCGGAAGACCTGCAGGTGACGGAGGTTGGGGCGCATGCACTCGTCCTGTCCAGCTATAGGCAATACTTATACCCCTGAGTCAATTGTGATTGGCAGCAGTTGGCATCGCGGGCGGAGAATGCCCGCCGGCCTCAGGGCCGTCGCCGGACAGGGGAGTCGGGGATCGTGTCAGCCGTAGTTCGCGACATTCATCGGGTAGAGCGGCGCATCCTGGACGCGCTCGCGGACTGTGGCGTCGCTACCGTGCATGAAGCGCAGGGACGCAGCGGCCTCGTGGATCCACGCCTTCGTCCCATCTACCCGGGCGCGCGCATCGCGGGTCCCGCGATCACCATCAGCGCTCCACCCGGCGACAACTGGATGCTCCATGTCGCCGCCGAGCTCTGTCGTGACGGCGACATCCTCGTGGTCGCGCCAACCGGACCTTCCGACCACGGCTATTTTGGCGAGCTGCTGGCGACGTCACTGCGCGCGCGCGGCGTGCGCGGCCTGGTCATCGACGCCGGAGTACGCGACGTGCGCGAGTTGGCCGCGATGCAGTTTCCCGTCTGGTCGCGGTACGTCTCGGCGCGCGGCACGGTCAAGGAGACGCTGGGCTCGGTCAATGTGCCGATCGTTTGCGCCGGCGCGCCCATCAACGCGGGCGACGTGATCGTCGCGGACGACGATGGCGTTTGCGTCGTCCCGCGTGACAAGGCGCAAGCGGTGCTCGACGCGTGCAAGGCGCGAGAGGAGCGCGAAGCCAAAGTGCGCGCGCGACTCGCGAAGGGTGAGCTCGGCCTCGATATCTACGACATGCGTGCGCGCCTTGCGGCGAAGGGCCTGCGATATGAGGAGGGCTGAAGCTTGCTGCGTGGCATCCCTTGCACGCTCATGCGCGGTGGGACCTCGAAGGGTCTCTATTTCCATGCGGCGGATCTGCCTGACGACCCGCGTCTGCGTGACGGAATTCTGCTTGCCGCGATGGGATCGCCGGACCGTCGCCAGATCGATGGCGTCGGCGGCGGTCACCCGCTCACGAGCAAGGTCGCCGTCGTCTCACGGTCGACCCACGGTGCGTCCGACATCGACTATCTATTTCTGCAAGTCGTCGTCGACAAGGCCGAAGTCAGCGACAGTCAGAACTGCGGCAATCTGCTCGCGGGCGTCGGTCCCTGGGCGATCGACAACGGGCTCGTGCCGGTCGCTGGCGCGACGACGCCGGTGCGCATCCGCATGCTGAACACGAACAGCATCGCCATCGCGCGCGTACCGACGCCGCACGGCGCGGTCGAATACGAAGGCGACGCCCGCATCGATGGCGTGCCAGGAACCGCCGCGCCGATTCCGCTCGAGTTCCTCGATGTGGCGGGATCGAGCTGCGGCAAGGCGTTGCCGACCGGGTCCGTGTGCGATGTCGTCGATGGAATCGAAGTAACCTGCATCGACAACGGCATGCCCGTGATCATCGTGCGCGCGGCCGATCTCGGCGTGACCGGCGCGGAATCGCCCGCGGAGCTCGAGGCCAATGCGGGTTTGCGGGTGCGCGTCGAAGCGCTTCGATTGCAATGCGGGCCGCGCATGAACTTGGGCGACGTGTTCGCGAAAACGGTCCCCAAGGTCTGCCTCGTGAGCGCGCCGCGGCGCGGCGGTTCGATCGCGACGTCGACCTTCATCCCGCATCGCGTGCACGAAGC
Organism: Pseudomonadota bacterium; assembly: GCA_043747835.1. Taxonomy (GTDB): domain Bacteria; phylum Pseudomonadota; class Gammaproteobacteria; order Steroidobacterales; family Steroidobacteraceae; genus CADEED01. The sequence continues at coordinate 72,125 of JAYTOK010000060.1, forward strand.
GATTGGCGTTCTGGGCGCGGTCAGTGTCGCGACGGCGTGCGTCGTGCCGGGGTCGGTGGCGGCGAGTGTGGCGAGAAAAGGGGATGTGGCGAGAAAAGGGGACAGTCCCCATTCTTCCGAGGACGGAAAATGGGGACAGTCCCCTGACGGAAAATGGGGACAGTCCCCCATCGACCTCGAGCACCCGAGCGGATTCTTCACCGTCGAAGTCGATGCCTGTTTTGACGGCGGCGAGCTCGTCGTGCGGCGCGCCGCGTTGCTGCGCACGGCGCGCTTGATTCTGCGCGGCGAAGTCTTCGTTCCGGCCAGGCTGTGGAATCGCTGATGCTCATCATCGACTGCCACGGCCACTACACGACGGCGCCCGCCGCGCACCAGAAATTCCGCGAAGCGCAACTGCTGCGGCTCAAGGACGGCGCGCTGCCGCTGCCAATGCCGGCGCGCATCAGCGACGACGAGATCCGCGACTCACTCGAAGCCAATCAGCTTCGCCTGCAACGCGAACGTGGCGCGGACATCACGCTGTTCTCGCCGCGCGCCTCGGCGATGGCGCATCACATCGGCGACCAGGCGATGTCGCTCGCGTGGGCGCGCGCCTGCAACGATCTCGTGAAGCGTGTCGTCGACCTCTATCCGGACAACTTCGTCGGCGTCTGCCAGTTGCCCCAGTCGCCCGGCGTGCCGATCGACAGATCCACGGCGGAGCTCGAGCGCTGCGTGCGCGAGCTCGGCTTCGTCGGCTGCAACCTGAATCCCGACCCTTCCGGCGGACATTGGAACTCGCCACCGCTGACCGACCGGCACTGGTATCCGTTCTACGAGAAGCTGGTCGAGCTCGATGTTCCCGCGATGATCCACGTGTCCGCGTCTTGCAACGCGAACTTTCACGCGACTGGCGCGCACTACATCAACGCCGACACGACCGCGTTCATGCAGCTCGTGCAGGGCGATCTGTTCCGCGACTTTCCGTCGCTGCGCCTCGTGATCCCGCATGGCGGCGGCGCGGTGCCGTACCACTGGGGACGTTACCGCGGTCTCGCGGCGATGCTCGAGAAGCCAGAGCTCTCGCGTCACATGATGCGCAACGTGTTCTTCGACACCTGCGTCTACCACCAGCCCGGCATCGATCTGCTCGTGAAGGTGATCGACCACGACAACATCCTCTTCGGTTCGGAGATGCTGGGCGCCGTGCGCGGCCGGGATCCCGAGACCGGCTTTCCGTTCGACGATACGAAACGTTACATCGATGCGCTCGCGATCCCGCCGGCGGCCAAACGCCAACTGTTCGAGCTCAACGCGCGCCGCGTGTATCCGCGGCTCGACGCGCTGCTCAAGGCGAGGGGGCTGTGAACGCGTTCACGCCGGATGTGGGGTGGCTCGGCTACCACGCGCAGCCGACGCGCCCGACGTTCAAACTACCGGCCGGCGCGGTGGATGCGCACTGCCATGTGTTTGGGCCAGGCGCCATCTTCCCGTACGCCGTTGGCCGGCGGTACACGCCCACGGACGCGCCGAAGGAGAAGCTCTGGGCGTTGCGCGATTTCCTGGGCTTCGACCGCAACGTGATCGTGCAGGGCACCTGCCATGGCGCCGACAACCGCGTGCTGATCGACGCGCTGCGCGACGCCGCGGGTCGCGCGCGCGGCGTCGCGACCGTGACGCGAGAGATCGGCGACGCTGAGTTGCAGGCGCTGCACGCGGCGGGCGTGCGTGGCGTCCGCTTCACTTTCGTGAAGCGCCTTGGCGAAGCGACGTCACTGGATGCCGTCGGCGAGATCGCGCGACGCATCGCGCCGCTCGGCTGGCACCTCGTCGTCTATTTCGAAGCGGAGGATTTGCCGCGGCTCGCGGATTTCATCGTCGGGCTGCCGGTGATCGTCGTGATCGATCACATGGGCCGGCCGGACGTCACGGGCAAGTGGCAGGACGCCCCGTTCCAGAAGTTCGTCACGCTGATGCGCGGTCACGAACGCATCTGGGCGAAAGTCAGCGGCGCCGAGCGGCTGTCGGTCAGCGGCCCGCCAAACTACGCGGACTTCGCGCCGTTCGCGCGTGCCATTGTCGAGAACTTTCCGGACCGTGTGCTCTGGGGCACGGACTGGCCTCACCCCAACATGAAAACCCATTTGCCCGACGACGGGCATCTCGTCGATCTGCTGCCTTGCATAGCGCCGACGGCGCAGTTGCAACGCAAGCTGCTCGTCGACAATCCATTGCGTCTCTACTGGAAAGACTGAACGACACACATTCGACTCATTCGAGGGGAACATGAACAACAAACACAGTCTGCATTCGCGGCACATTCTCGCAGCCGCCATTGCAACGGCGCTGGCTTCCTCCCTGACGCCTAGCGCATTCGCGCAGCAACCGGAAGCGCAGGGTCTCGAAGAAGTCATCGTCACCGCGCGCAAGGTCGCCGAGAACCTGCAACGCACGCCCATCGCGATCACCGCGATCAGCGGCGCCGCGCTCGAGGATCGACAGGTGTTCAGCACCGAGATGCTCGACCAGGTCGTGCCGAACCTGCAGTTCGCGAACAACGCGCCGCTCGCGGGCAACAACTCCTCGTCGCAGGTGTTCATCCGCGGCATCGGGCAGACCGATCCGACCTCGACCGTCGATCCGGGCGTCGGGCTCTACATCGACGACGTCTACATCGGCAATGCGGTGGGCGGAACGATGACCCTGCGCGACATCGCGAACGTGCAGGTACTGCGCGGTCCGCAGGGCACCTTGTTCGGCCGCAACACGATCGGCGGCGCGGTGCTCATCACGACGACCGACCCCGGCGATGAGTTCGGCGGCACACTCCGTGCGGGCACCGGCGCCGATAGTTTGATAGACGGCTTCGTCGCGATCGACGCGCCCCTCTCGGAGAATTTCAGGACCCGCTGGGCTGTGGGCATCCGCAAGCAGGACGGTTACGTCACGCGTCCCGACGGGACCGATCTCGGCGACACCAATGTGCTGACGGCGTCGACGAAGTGGGTGTTCGAGCCCATGGAGAAGTTCAAGGCGACGCTGGCGCTCGACTACACGAAGGCGGATGAGAACGGCAGTCCGCTCGTGTTCGCGACGATCACCGAGGGCGCGACGTTTCCGCGCGTCGCGAGTCTCGATGCCGGGTGCCCGGGACTGACGGATGTCGTTGCGCCGATGGGGTTGCCCGATCAGCCCGTGGTGCCGATGATCGCCGACGACCGATGCGCGAACGACCTGCAGGCGAGGGGACCTTACCGCAACAACGGCACGCTACCGCTGTTCAGCACGCTCGACAATCTCGGCGGCTCGCTGAACCTCTCGTTCGACGTCAGCGAGTCGCTCACGCTGAAGTCCATCAGCGCGTATCGCAAGATCGAGTGGACCGGCGCGCGCGATGCCGACAACACGCCGCTGACCATCCTGCACACACTCTATGACGTCGAAGGCGATCAGTTGAGCCAGGAGTTGCAGCTCACGTACGAAACGGATCCGCTCGTCGGTGTGTTCGGTCTCTACTACTTCGAGCAGACCTCCGACGACGTCGCGACCATATTCCTGAACCCGCCGCCGCCCGGCGTGCAGGTAGATAGCGACAACAATGAGGTCGACAACTCGAGCTGGGCCGCTTTCACGCAATGGACGTACCGGTTCGGCGGAAAGTACGCGCTCACGGTGGGCGGCCGCTTCTCCGAAGACGACAAAGGCGCGTATCCCGATCAGTTCGACTTCGCCACGCCGACCGTGAAGCAGGTGCCGGTGCGCTGGTATCGCGAGACGTTCAGCTCGTTCACGCCGTCCGCGTCGTTCGCGATCGAGTGGACGGATCGCGCGATGACGTACCTGAGCTGGTCCGAGGGCTTCAAGGGCGGCGGCTGGAACAGCCACTTCAACGCCGTGCTCACGCAGGCGCAACAGGACGCGCTGCACAAGTTCGAGCAGGAAGAGGCGCGCACGATCGAGGTCGGCGCGAAGTTCGATCTCGCGGGAGACACCGTGCGGCTCAACGTCGCGGCGTTCACCTCCGACTACACGAACATGCAGCTCACGTATCGCGGACCCGCGCCCGCGGGCGTCGCGCCGTTCATCACGAACGCGGGCGAAGCCAGCATCGACGGCGCGGAGATCGAGCTCACCATCGCGCCGAACGAGGCGTTGCGGCTCGAGGCCAGTCTTGGCTTGTTGGACGCGAAGATCGACAACCTCGACAACATTCCGCTCGCGGTGCTGCCGCCCGGGTTGCGGGAGGGGAATGCGCTGCCGTTCGCGCCGAGGGTGCAGGGGCACGTCGGCATATCCTACAGCGCGCATGCCGGCAGTCTCGAGATCCAGCCGCGCGTGGATGTTTCGCATCAGTCGCAGACTTTCTTCGACGCAACGAACACCGACGAAATCGCCCAGCAGCGCCATGCGACGACGTTGAACGCGTCGGTGAAAATCGCAGGCGACAAGTCGCCGTGGAAAGTGACGCTCGGCGTGAACAATGCGTCGGATGAGGCTTACCCGATCGCGGGCAACTCGTCGCTGACGACGGGCAGCGGGTATGCGGAGATTGCGTACTCACGGCCGCGTGAGTGGTTCGCGACCGTGCAGTGGGATTTCTAAGGGCTGAGATCTATCTGTTTTCTCGTATTTATTCGACTCCAGCGAGCATCAACGAAACAACTCGACAGCAGTCATCGACCCACTGACTAGCATGACGCCGGTCCACGCTTGCGCCTTTCCAGGCGGAGCTGTGCCGCCGTGTCGTGCAAGTGTTGGTGCTTCGGGAATCGTCCCGGCTTCGAGACGCTTGAAGGTAATCCTATTCATCAGGCCTTCGCCGAAGTTCGTCGCCGCAGCGCTGACAAACTCGCTCGCGCCAAATTCCTCGTCGATGATGATTTTCTCGAGCTCCACCAGTGAGTGAGACGGAGCGGTTTTCACGGTGTATTCCGACATGGTGACGCATCCTCCTCAGGGAACTGGCACAGATTGGGTCTTGGCGATGCTGATTTCTTCGACTGGCGCGGGCGCTTGTGCCGTCTCAGCCGCCGGCGCCGCGCTATCTGGTGAAGGCGTTTCTGCCTTCGTTGCGGGTTGATCGACCGGTAGCAGCAGTCCGTGTGCTTCGAATTGCTCCTTCAACGTTCGACGATCTGCGCATGTGGCGACGCGGATTCGTTCCTGGATTGCGTTGCGCAATGATTCGACATCGCCCGCGCTGGGTAGATTGATGCTCGTGGCGACATTTTGCAGCACCCGAAAGTCCGTCGATGGCTTGTGACTTTTCGCCAGAGAGGATGTCAAGCGACGTTTGATAGCCATTTCATCGTCGGTGCAGACGTCGAGTTGACGCAGTTCTTTCGCGGACGAATCCGCTGCGAGGGTCGCGGTCGCTTGCGCATACTGAATTGCACCGAGAAGCGTTCCCGCCCGGCTGTATGACAGCAGATCCCTGAGCGCCGTCGATGGCGCATAGGATCCGATCGGCTCGTTCAGTCCCTTCGCGATCTCGAGTCGCAATGCGTTGCGGCCGGCACCCATCGATGCGACGAGAGCGGGAATCGTTTTCTCGTAGAAAACCGTCTTGTCGACGGACGTGTCGCCCGCCTGCAAAAACGTGGCGGTGGCTGCGTAGTTTGTTTTCGCGATGGCGGAGTTGACCAACGTGCCGGCAAGCCCCAACCCGACCGCCAGTACTTCGTGCACCACCTGGGTGCCGTTGCGACTCGTATTGAGCCGTGTGACAAAATCTTCATAGCGAATGTCGACGAGGGCGAGCTGCTTGTAGATGAAGGCATTGCGCCCGCCTTCATCCGCCGTCGTCAGGAAAGTTTGCAAATCGGCCCCGCTCGTAAGGAATGCGGCTTCGATCACGTCGCTCTTGAACGGGGCGTCCGGCGCGCCCCGGAAGGTTGTACAACCGGCGGATAGGAGCGCGCAAGTCAGTATTGCGCCAATGAATCTCTGCATATGAACTCCGAATGTTCGTTCCTTTTCTGGCGCAGCCGCTAGCCCTAAGGGCCGGCGGCCGGGCGCGGTACGGTAGTTGGACCTACCTCACCTATACATGTTGTGACACTCGAGAAACTCTCACCGCGGTCGGCGTTTATTTTCATCGGAGCGATCTAACAAGCACCTTGTGTTGTTAGGTGACAGCGCTATAGTCGTGCGCGCCGTAAAAGAGTCGGAAGGGCCAACGCCAGCCGCGGGAGCAACATGGAATTCGGGATCATCAAGGAGATAGGGACTTCGTTCCTGATCGGCTCGGTTGCCTTACTCATCTTCGAGGGGTTTCTCTACTTCTCTACAGGCTGGACGATGACCGGCTTCTTCCGGTTGCCTCTCGGCCTTGATCCCCCAAAAGATCCTCCCGCGGCTGCCGATCCATCGAGTTCGAAAGCGGAGATCCGGGCGGGGGCATTCGTTGCGCTTGCCATCATCGTCGGCATGACGGTTCATGCCGTCATGGCGCGGCGCGTCACGGAATCGCCAGGTCCCATCAGCGCATTTTCGGTTCCTATCCTCAAGCTGGTTACCGACGAGCATCAGCGGGATTTCTGGGGAATTAGCGTTCGGTCCGGTCCCGTGGATGTTCTTTACGAAGACCTCGCACGCAAAGAACTCAGCTCTCTTGGTAAGGAGCTTGCAGAGTACGGAATCCCGAGCCTCTATTGCAGGGGGCCGGGGTGGGGGGATGCCGATGACTTAGGGTTACTGCTTCCCCTACGGAACAACTCCGGAAAAGCGGCCAACGAAGGTTGCGCATTGCGGCTGTACTACACGGCGAAGAACTGGAGTTTTCGACAGCCGACGTTGTTCGAGGAGCTCGTGGGAATCGAAACCCGCGTTCAGTTCTTCGGAGCGCTGGGGATCATTTGCGCTCTCATGCTGCCACTGACGTTCCTCTTTTGGGCGGTGGGCATTTTCGGGCTGCTCGGTAGTATCTCGCGGTGGCTCGCTCTCGCGGCTGGTTGGGTTATGAGTGCGTTATTGTTCTCGTTTGTCTGCTTTCCGCCTGAGCTTCTCCGGAACAGCGATCAGATTCACGCAAGCAAGACGGCGCTAGCCGCGTCCGTTACAGCCGCAATCTGCTTGGGCCTGACGGCAGGCATCGTAAAACTCCTGCCGACGAGCGGCGCATCGGCATCTCCGACGATGGCAAGACGCATGAGCGGCAGATTCGCGCTCTTCGCACTGGCGATCGTCGTGTCTCACGTCGTTTCGTACTGGGCATACACGCTCGAGCAAGGGGAGTTTGCGCGACGCATATACGGCTACTTCAGCACCGCCCATCTCGAGTTGCCGACGGAGGAGGGCTCTTAGTTCCTCCACACCCACTCGAGCGCCTGCGCGAGCGTCTGATCGCGCACCTTGCGATCGCAGTGCCCCGAGTCGAGCGCGTACACATATTGATAGTGGTAGCCCTTCGCCTTCAGCACCGCCGCCATCCGGTGGTTAGCCGCGACCCAGTCGTGCATGTCGTCCCGCATCACGTTTGGGTTGAACAGATCGCGGTCGCCGACGTGCATCCAGATGCGCAGCGGCTTCGCTGCGCTGCCGGGGATCAGCGTCTTGTGATAGCCCCAGGCGCCGTCGGGCGTATCCGGGTTGAACGGCCACTGCTGATTCACGAACGTGCCCGAGTAGCTGATCGCGCGCCGGTACCACTCCGGGTGGTACCACGCCATCGATAACGCCGCCGCGGCGCCCGAGCTGCAGCCCATCACCGCGCGCTGCACAGGATCGGTGGTCAGCTTGACGTTCGCGTGCTTCTCCACCGCGGGCAGCACCTCCGCCTGGATGAATTCCGCGAACTTCCCCGACAGCGTGTCGTATTCGAGGCCGCGCTGGTGGCCTTGCGCGTCACCGCCGCCGTTCTGGATCGCGATCGCGATCATCGCGGGCACGCGCTTCTGCGCGATGAGGTTGTCGAGCACGCGCGCGAGCGATGGGTCGTTCTCGTAGAGGCGGGGGCCGTCGTGCGTGACGATGAACGGCGCCTTCGAGCCTTTCTTGTATTGCGCCGGGACGTAGACCGTGATCGCGCGCGACCAGGGCTTCGCGTGCGTCTCGACGATCAGGGTCTTCGGGTTGTTCGGGTCAACAGTGCCGAACACATCGCGCGCGATGCCGGGGTAGAACTTGCTGTTCTTCGAGTCGAGCGAGAACTGGATGACTGTGCCGCGAGGCAAGCCGTCGACGGGTTCGAGTTCCTTGGCGGGTAGGTAGTCGGGGCCGATGAGGAATTCACCGTCGGCATTGATGGGGGCGTTGGCGCCGGGGCCGGAGATGACGGTCCACTTGGGGGCGCCGGGGGAGTCGGCGGGGCGGGTGGGTGGGGGTGGGCGGGTAGTGGGGGGAGGAGTCGGTGTCGGCGTCTGGGCGGAAGCTAAGAAAGGAATGAGCAGCGCGGCGGTGGCGACACGAAAAGGATGCGAAAGCATGAAGACCCCCTCGATGAGGAGGGGGATCGTAGCGTGATGCAGTGCGATGCGCTAACGGAGATCGAAGCGGAATTCGTAGCCGACGGCGGCATACCAGTCGTCATGCACATCGGAGAGCCGCTTTTCGATGATTCCGTACCACGCATCTCCACTGCTTTGACGACGCGACACGATTAGGTTCGCCGATTTCCGATCCAGATCCTCACGGCGAGCAAAGTCTTCAGCAACAACATTGATGCCTGCTTGCCAGCGTACGAACCGGTAGAGATATCCAAGCGAATAAGCAGCTGCGTTCTCGGGCGTTGATGCCTCGTGAAACTCATAAAGAGCGATGCTCGCGTCGAAGCCACTTCTTGTGTAGCCGCCTTGCGCACGCACCGCCACGAAATAGGCATCACCCTCGGGCCCCAGGCGACCCTTCCGGTCCGCAATGTAGCCAGCCTCGACAGAAGCAAAATCAAACCCGCATTCGAGCCGACAACCCTGCTTCACGGTGAAAGTGGTTCCAGTGGAATCAATGGAAGATGAACTGACGGAGGAGCCATGGACGGCAGAGGATCGGAGGCCAAGCTCGAAATTTTTCGGTGTCACGTATCGCAGTTCGAGAGGGAGCGCCCAATCCGCGCTCTCCCCGTCCAGCTTGGTCGCCGACAATCCGGTAAAGACATAGATCCGATTCGCGGGCGGTTGCGCCCGAAACTGGTGTGAAGAGCGATCTGGTTCCGCTGCAACGCAATGTAGAGACACTGCCGACACAACAAACAGCGCTCCGAGTGTGAATAACGGATTCATCGATCGAGCCTCTCGATTTTCGGGACCAACGGTGCCTAGCTAATATCTGACGGGCCGCCAGTTTATCGCATGGGCAACGAAAGTATTTTTGTTAGCTTCTTTTTCGTCAACGCACGACTGTGATATCTGTGTCGCTCGCGACATATCGAACTAGAACCGCAAGCACGATCTTACAGGGATAACCGTGCCCGTCATTGCCACTCGAACGACCTGTCTATCCATTTTCGCGCTGCTCGTCTCCGCGCTGGCTTCAATCTCGTGCACTAGTCGGGTCGTGCCGCAGCGCACTATTTTGGAACAGACAGGCGAGATTCGGGGGCTAACGGAGAAGTCATACGTAGTCGACGCCGATGCGGGTGAAGTGATCCTAGTCGTTCTGAAGCAGTCGGGACTCGACCTCAATCTTCAACTGTCCAGCGGAGATCACGAGGTATTGGGAAAGTTCGAATCCATGACAGGGCGCTACGGGGAAGAAATCGCCCAGATCGAGATCGAACGGGCGGGTCCGTTGACAGTGACGATCGGTGCACCCCGGTTTCCGAGGATGACCGGAAAGTTTGCGCTACTGGTCAAGCAGGTCGGCAGCGCTACGGCGGCCGATCGTTCGTTCTCGCGCGCTTCGCGTGTAGGGAGTTCGATTTCCACGAAGGACAGGATCGCAGCGCTCGAGAACGCGATTGCCGGCTACAAGAAGGAAGGTCGCCTCCACGAATATGCGATCGCGGCCCTGTCTCTCTTGAATGTGTTGAATGAGTTTGCTTCCGACTCCGCCACGGCCGTGAAGTATGGGAATGAAGCGGTTGGCATTCTCAGGAGGGAACAATCACCACTGCTTCGGGCTACTGCCCTGAACTCACTCGCCGTCGCGCTTGGCGAGGCGGCGCAAGCTGAACTGCGCGCACGAAGCTTTGCGGAGGCGCTGACTCTATTCAATGCGAACGAAGCGCCGGTCGGGGCCGCGGAAGTGCGCCTGTACGATGCCGCGCTGGCGTACTACGACCGTGGCCCGGACGCTGTGTTGCCGATTTTTTCTTCCGTCGCGGACGAGTGCGAGACGTTAAACGAAACTGTTTGCGAGTCGAGCGCACTCATCAGCAAGGGCGTTGCGTTGCGCGACCTCGGCGACTACGACGCTGCATCCCGCTCGATCGAAAAAGCGATGGCAATCATCGACGTTGGTCTCGACGGAATGATCTACGCGCAGGCTCGCGACAACATGGCTTTTCTGCTGCGGATGCTTGGTGATTTTGATGCTGCTATCCAGTTGCATCAAATAGCGATGTCTGAGTATGCAGGCTCCGGTGAATGCACCGGAGTTTCGCGGATGCTCTACGGCATTGGCTACGCACTATTGGGCATGGGCGATCGGGAGCAAGCCGTTCGCTTCTACCGGCTCGCCCTCGATAGGAGCTGTGAGGCGAAGTCTCTCGGTGACGTCTCGCTGGCATCTCCCCGGCAAGCGAATTCATCGAAAGATCTTTGCGAGCTTGCCCGACAAGCTGGCTCCCGTGACCCCGACGACCGATCCGTTGCGTCGTGGGTGGCGCGCGACATGGGAAATATGGCGCGTTCCGAGCAAGACCTGGAAACGGCATCACTCTGCCATGACCTCAGCATCGAGCTCGCGACGGGTGACTACGCTCTCTCGGCGAAGCTCGACAAGGTTCGCGATCTGATAACACTGGGCCGGGGAGTCGAGGCCGAAAATCTGCTTTCCGAGGTCAGAGCCAAGGTGCGCACGACAGATTCCTGGCTCACCGCGCAGGTCACACATGTCGATGGTCTGCTCCTGGCGCTTTCGAAAGACAAGCGTGACGCAATCGCGCGGCTGCGAATGGCTGCGGATGCTTTCGTAAAGGTTCGAAACCATGCGGGTGAGTACACGGCATTGAGTCAGAGAGCGTCGCTTGCGAAATCCACACGTGATCCCAAGACAAACGAGTATTTCGAGGAAGCCGATGCGGCTCTCGAGAACGTACGTTTGCTGAGCCTTGATCCGTCGTTTAGCGCGAGCCTCTTTGCGTCGGGACGGAGAGTCTACGAAGAATGGATCGAGAGTCGCCTGGCGCCGGAATCGAAATCCAGGCCGTCGGATCCCATTCTTGAGTCGCTGTTGATCAGTGAGCGTAGTCGAAGCCGACTCCTGTCGCAGGTCGCGAAGGTTTCTCACGTGGGAAAAGCCGCAAGGGCTGCCCAGATCAGATCGCTCTCTTTAGGCACGGCGGCATTCTTGCAGCAAGCGTCGACCGGAAATTTCATGCCGGTCCGTGTCCAGCCCCCCGCAGACTATCTACTAGGTATTAACCGGAATCTCGGAATCGAGTCCGAACGATTCGATTCCAAGTCGCGCCGCGACTCGATTGACAGGATCAGGCAGTTCCAGCGAACTCTTTCGGACGACGAGAGCGCAGTCGAGTTCCTCTTGGGCCAGAGGAGTAGTCACGCATGGGTAGTTCGGAGAGAGTCGATCGCGCGCTTCGATCTGGCGGACGCGGCTACGATTCGTGAGGCGGTCAACTCGGCCCGGCTTGCGATCACTTCCAATGCGTCTGCGGATCGCGTGAAGACGGAATTGGGCCGTGTCTACGAGATGGTGGTGCTGCCGATCGAAAGTGCCGTTGCCGGTTCGCACCTCGCAATCGTCGCGGATGACGTTCTCCACGACGTACCCTTTGCCGCGCTCTGGGATCGATCGCGGGAACAGTTTTTCATCGAGCGCATGTCCATTAGCTATCTGCCGTCGCTGCAATTCGCGGTCTCTCGCGGGCCGAGCGAAAGTTCTGGATCGCACCGTTCGCCGACCGCCTTGCTGGTGGGCGATCCCGTCTATGAGTTCGACGATGCCCAGTTGCGATGTGCGACGGCCAGCGGGCAGACACGTCCTGTGGAACCCAGCAGGCATCGGCGACTTCCGGCATCCGGTCGCGAAGTGCAGGCGATACACGCGATGTTTGCCGCGCACTCGGCCAATGTAACGACGCTGACGGGGTGCGCCGCCAATCGAGACGCGATTCTCGAAAAACGTCTCGACAGCTTCACCTACATTCATTTCGCAACGCACGCGACTGCGGACGCTGCCGTGCCGCAACGGTCCGCGATTCACCTGAGCGCATTTGATCAAAACGGCAAACCCTCCGTTTCCGACTTTTCCGCCGACGATTTGCTGGACCACAGGCTCAAGGCGGAGCTGGTCGTCTTGAGCGGCTGCTCGACGGCGGGTGGCAAACAATTCGGCGGCGAAGGATCGCTCGGTCTCACTTTCTCGCTGATCGCGGGTGGCAGCCGGCAAGTCCTTTCGACGCTCTGGCCCGTTTCCGATGCTGCGAGCGTTAACGCGATGAGCCTGTTTTATCGCGGCCTCGTCGATCGAGGATCGAATGCAACGGATTCGCTGCGTTCGATGCAGTTGGAGATGCTTTCGGACAAGCGCTGGAGCCACCCGCGCAACTGGGCAGCGTACTCGCTGCTTGGGACATAAATATCGTTTACGGAGTTTGTCATGAGGCTTGCGGTATCAGGTTTAGGTAGTCTCGGGTTGTCATTCCTGCTGACGGGGTGCGCCGTGGATTTGCGGTGCGAGCCCGCGAGCCAACGAATCGCCATGCACGAAGGAGAGGCGTGGCAGCTCGACAGGTTCGTGACGGGCGGAACGGCCGAGAAGAATGTGCGCGCCCTGGGCGACGCCGTCGACCCGGAGAACTACTGCACTAAGCGGGCGGAAAAGAAGTCGCGCGGAGGTCTGAAAGCCGCTGACGCGCTCGAGGGCACGGCGACTGCCAAGCTAGACTTCGATGAAAAACGCGCCGCGATATCGAAGTTGTTTTCGAAGCTCGAGTTCGTGGATCTGGCGACTGCGAAGAAGTCGGGGTTCGACGTCGACAAGTGGCTGAAAGCTCAGTTTCCCGGCTCGTGTCCGGCACCGAAGGTCAGAGCGCCGACCGGTGTTCCGAATTCTTCTGCGGAAGTCATTAGAGATTACTTCCTGGGCAACGAGATATATCTGAGCGATCGGAAGCTCAAGGCGGTCGGCAGAACTGGCGTTGCGACGGGGATCGACATGCATATCGTCGATGAGAATCTGAACTGTTCTCCGACCGATTCCGATGAGAGGCCGGAATGGCGATGCGGCTACGAGAATGTCGTCGAGAAGCCATTCAATCCGACCGGTACGCTCGCGACCTGTTTTGCCAGCGCGCCCAACTCCGGCACGCATACGGCTGCCAATCTGGTAGGACTCTTCGATGAAAGGTACTGCGTTTCGGTCAGCATCCTGGAATCGAAGAGTGCCGATGCTTTCGACAAGAGTGAGCCGACGAGAATCACCAAAGACGCGCTGATCGTCGGAGTCTGGTGTGGCGTTGAGGGTAGTGACGAGTCCATCGGCCCGGGTGTGGTGATCGGCGGACCGCGTCCTAACTTTCGCGATCCCGCTCAAGACATGTAGGTGCTGCCATGAAATCGCATGGATGGTTTGCAGTGTTGCTGTCCTGTTCCCTGCTGGGAGCAACTTCGCTCGCGTTGGCACAGACAAAGTCCGCGCAGGTCGTTGCGACAGACCTCGAAATGGCGACGGGCGAAAAGTTTGAGTGGGCCGTTCAGGTATACAACAAGACCACCGATTGCGGTGGAGTCATGGTGAAACGAGGGTGGGTGCTGACGGCCGCTCATTGCGTGGCTCATCGCCGTAGGGCCAAAAAGCCTGTCTGGGTCTTCCTCGCAAACCAACACGATGTGTTGACGCCCAATGGGTTCGTGACGGTGCGTTGGGAGAAGATCCACGTGCACGAGAAGTACGGTGCCGTCGACAATCTCATGGCGCCGCTGCGCAAGTACGACATCGCATTGTTGGAGTTCGACAAAGTCGACGATAGCCCCAGGGACATCTCGATCGAACTCGGAAAGGTCGTTGACGACAAAGACCTCGAGTCCGGCTATGTGGGGGTTTGGCGTTCCAGCGATCCGAAAGTCCCGAATTCTCCGGATGCGCTGTTCTTTGCTGATGTGCCGGTTCATCCCTACGACAAATGTGTTTGCGATGTGCAAGGGAAGCACTTGAGTCCCAAGCCGCTGGAGGATGAGCATCTGCAGATCGAACAATTCATTTGGGCGGGCGGCGAATGGACGAAGTTCGGTCAGCAGCAATACGACAGCGGCAGCGGCTTGACGACGGGCACGGGAAACTGCGCAAAGCTCGTCGGCATCTCGAGCCAGCGCGGCCCGTGGGATCGGCACATGCGCGTGTCTAAATTCGAGAAGGAGTGGATACGCAAGAAAATGGGCGATCAGACCGTGACGAAGCCGAGCGCCGGTATCTGTAACGTCAACTGAGAAAAGTCGCGGTCAATGCACGTCGAAGCGGAACGCTGGTTCTTTCTCTTTCGCACCCTCCGGCGCGATCACCAGCGAATACACACCGGGTTCCACATTTTCCGATCTCACGAAGATCGACACGTATTGGTCTTCCCCGGCGACTAGCCCATCCGCTGTCGCAACCGTCCTGGGTCCACCGTCCGTATCCCGGCTCAACGTTACCCGATACTTCGCCGCACCCTCTCGGTCCGGCAACACTCGAATCTCTATCGCCGATGGCGTCGACGGCAAAGTAATCCTCTGATCAAATTCCGCCGACTCCCGCATGCGCACGAACTCGTACGCGCCGACGACCGGCAACTGCGAACCAAGCCGGCCGCTCACCTCCGCCACACTCGCCCCCATCATCGGCGCCTGCAGCATCACAAACGATGCAACGAGCGCGGCGCCCGCCGCGAGCACTCCCGCGCTCGCAGCCGCATAGCGATACGCGAAGAATCCTTTAGGCGAGGGCGCATTCACCAACCCCTCGAGCCGCCCCATCTCCCCCAGCTTCCCCAACCCCACCTTCAACCTCGCCGCGGCCTCAATCTCCCGATACACCTCCGGATTCTCCCGGCAATACGCCTCGAACGCCTCCCGATCCGCATCGGAAAGCTGGTCCGCGAGATACCGCGCCACCACGTGCTGGTCGTCTATCGTTTGGCGGTCCATCGGCACCTTTTCAGCATCTCACTCGTTATCTGTCATGAAGCAGGCACTTGTTCCGAAACGCCCCGTTCAGGCGGCCAATAGCAATCCTGGAAGCAAAAACGACAGCAGATCGCCCTTACGAAAACCCCTCGACTGCACGAGCGACAGCATGCGCTTGCGCGCGCGGAAGATGATCTTGTCGAACTGCAACGCCGAGATTCGCAGCCGTTCGCAGATCGATCCCTTCTCCTCTTCATCGAGGTAGAAGCGCTTGAGGAGATCGCGGTCGCGGGAAGAGGGCAGTTCCGCGAGCAGCGCGCGGACATTTTCGGCGCACTGCGCCTCGGTGCTCTCCGGCACGGAGAAATCGGCGAGCATGTCGTCGGTGAGCTCGGCGCGCTTGGCGACGTTCTCGCCAAAGCTGCGCCGGTGGTTTCGCAGCAGATTCATCGCGACCTGGAAGACATACCCGCCAACTCCCGACGGATCCGAGATCTTCCCGGCATCGAAATTGTTGAGCGTGACGATGAGCGCTTCGTTGAGTAGATCGGCGGCGAGCTCGGGATCGCGCGCCTTGCGGTGAAGCAGGGCGAGCAAGCCCTGGTATTCCGACACCAATAGTTTGCCGACCGATTCCCTGTCCAACTGTCGTTCCGCCCTTGCGGCGCCAAGCGCCGGATGGACGATACATGCCGGAGCCGCCGCCAAACAAGCTTTCGAGCGGTTTGGCCGCGTCTATCGACTCTGGGTGGGAATGCGCAGGGTGAACCGGGTCTCCGCCGCGGCGGATTGCACCGTGAGTGTGCCGCGATGCGCGCGCGCGATTTCGGATGCGATATACAACCCCAATCCGAGACCGCCCTGATTCGGTGTCACTTCGCCGCGCGCGAACGGCGAGAACAGTCGGGCCGACGTTTCGGGCGAAATCGGGTCGCCGGCATTGGCGACGTCGAGCTGCAGCCAACCTTCATGCACGATGGCGATCGCTTTCACCGGCTCGTCAGGTTTCCCATACGTCAGCGCGTTGCCTAGCAAGTTCGAGAACAGTTGCGCGATGCGCGCGCGATCGCAGGTCACCGCCTCGGGGAGATCGAATCGCGTTTCGATCTGGCGTTCGGGAAATCCCATGCGCAACTCCGCGACCACCTGCTCGAGCGCTGGCGTCAGCGGTTCGTGGCTGAGGTTGAGCGCGAAGCCGCCGCCCAAGCGGCCGCGCGCGAAATCGAGCAGGTCGTCGATGAGACCAGCCATGCGGCGCACGCTCTTGTGCATGCGCGTGACGAGTCCCTTGACGGGCTCCTCCAACGGCGTGCGCTCGAGCACCGACGCGGTGCCGGCGATGCTCGCCAGCGGATTGCGCAGATCGTGGCCGAGCACGGCGATGAACTGCTCGCGCAGTCGCGCCGCTTCGCGTTCGTCGAGCAGCGCGGCCTCGCTCATCTCGAGTCGTGCATTCATTTCGAGGTGCAGCGCGATCAGCTCCGCGAGAAGTTTGAAGGTGTTCAGCACATCGGGACGGCTGAGATCGGCCGGCTTCGAATCGATGGCGCAGAGCGTGCCGAAGAGCTCGCCGGTGGAGAGTGTGATCGGCACGGAGATGTAGCTGCGGATGCCGTACTTCGCGGGCGTATGGTGTTGGCGCCAATGCGGATCGTTCGCGGCGTCGCCGAACACGACGGGGTTGCGGTGCTCGCGGATCTCGTTGCAGATGGTGGTGCCGATGTCGAGCTCGCCGCCGGGCTGCAGACCGAAGGAGATGTCATCCTTCACGCTGCAGCAGATCCAGCGCGATTCGGTCACGCGCGCGACAGCGGCAAACCCGAGCCCGGTGATGCGACAGACGAGATCGAGGATCATCGGGACGGCGGGGATGCTCTGGATGGCGGCAATATCCTTGACGAAGTCCGCGCTGTCGGGAGTCTTGTCCAACTCATCTCCTGTCGAATGGGGCGCAAGGATGATAGCGATCGATTCGATTGCAAGGTTTGAAAGTTTTACCACGCGCGCGCGGAAATATTACTCTCGTCGCGCCATATGTTCGTACGGCAGCGCACTTAGGGAGGTCTCATGATCGGGAGTCACATCAAGGTCCGATTTGCCGCGCTGATTGCCGTATTTCTCGCCACGGGCGCCATGGCCGACACGCGGCAGTGGTCGGTGGAAAAGGCCAACGGGTGGTACGCAAATCAACCCTGGCTCGTGGGCGCGAACTACCTGCCGGCCGACGCGATCAACCAGCTCGAAATGTGGCAGGCGGAGACGTTCAACCCCGCGCAGATCGACAAGGAGCTCGGGTGGGCCGAGAGCATCGGCATGAACACGATGCGCGTATTTCTGCATGACAAGCTCTGGGAGCAGGACGCGCCGGGCTTCAAGAAGCGCATCGACCAATTCCTTGCCCTCGCGGCGAAGCACAAGATCAAGCCGCTGCTCGTGTTCTTCGACTCCTGCTGGGATCCGAATCCGAAGCTCGGCGCGCAAAAGGCGCCGACGCCGGGCGTGCACAACTCGGGCTGGGTGCAGAGCCCCGGCAAGGCCGGCCTCGCCGACACCGCTAACTACCCGCGCTTGCAGGCGTACGTGCAGGACATCATGCGCACGTTCTCGAAGGACGAGCGCATCCTCGGCTGGGATCTGTGGAACGAGCCGGACAACGCGCTGGGTGGCAGTGGGCCGGAGTCAGCGGAGGGCAAGGAGAAGATCCGGCTGGTGACGGCGTTGTTGCCGCAGGTGTTCGAGTGGGCGCGACAAGCGAATCCGTCGCAGCCGATCACCTCGGGAGTGTGGATTCGCGATGATTGGGCGACGCAGGAGAAGCTGACGCCGATCGAACGTACGCAGCTCGATCAGTCCGACTTCATCACGTTCCACGTCTACGACTGGCCGGAAGTGCTGGAGCGCAAGATCGTGCAGTTGCAGACGTACCGGCGGCCGATCGTTTGCACGGAGTACCTCGCGCGCGGCGCGGGCTCGACGTTCGACACGGCGCTGCCGATCGCGGTGAAACACAAGGTGGGGATGATCAACTGGGGTTTTGTCGACGGAAAGTCGCAGACGAAGTTTCCGTGGGATTCCTGGCAGAAGCCATACACCGGCGCGCCGCCGGTGGTTTGGCATCACGATGTGTTCCATGCGGATGGGCGGCCGTATCGGCACGCGGAGGTGGAGCAGATCCGGAGGCTGACTAAGGGGGCAGATCAATAGGTCTGACCCATGGTCACTCCCACCAACATCCGCAGTTTCGCCGATAGCGCCAAGCTCGAAGCCTGGTTGCGCAAGCATCACGCCACGGCGCCCGAACTCTGGCTCAAGGTCCACAAGAAAGCCTCGGGGCTCAAATCGGTGACGTGCGCCGAAGCGCTCGACGTGATGCTGTGTTGGGGCTGGATCGACGGCCTGCGTAAGGGTTTCGACGAGCGCTCGTTCCTGCAGCGCTACACGCAGCGCCGCGCGAAAAGCATCTGGAGCCAGGTCAATCGCGAGCACGTCGCGAGGCTGATCAAGGCACGCCGTATGACGCCGCATGGCATGAAGCAGATCGACGCCGCGAAGGCGGATGGCCGCTGGAAGGCGGCATATGCACCGATGCGCAGCGCGAGCGCCGAAACGACCCCCGCGGACCTGCGCGCCGCGATTCGCGCCAACCCGCGCGCGAACGAGAAGTTTCTGACGCTGGGGCGCGCGAACTTGTTCGCGCTGACCTTTCGCACCAACAACATGAAAACGCCAGCGGGCAGGGCGCGGAAGATCGCGACGCTCGTCGCCATGCTCGCGCGCGGCGAGACCATCATTCCGGAAAAATAATGGGGACATTCCCCGTTTCCTAGCAAAAGGGGAGGGACCTCGCTCCGGCGCATGACCTGCAGGTCCCTCCCCTTTTGCTAGGAAACGGGGAATGTCCCCATTAAGCTCGGGCGAATGAACATCGCGAAGAGCAATTCGAGGGTGCACCTGCCCGTGCCGCCGCCGGAGTGGCGCACGAAGCTCGAAGCCCGGGCGCGCCGCCGCAAACGCGCGCTGACGAAAACCGCCGCGATGCTGTTCGTGCTGGGAACCGGCGCGTTTGCGTACTGGATGCTCTCGCTGCCGGACACGCCAGAGGTGACGCCGCCGCCGCTCATCTCACAGCACGAAACGGATGCAGTGATCTCCGCACTGAAGCCTAAGCGCGTCCACCCCGTCATCGCCGTCATCGGCCTCAATGAAGGCACCGAGACGACCGACTATCTTCTGCCGTACGGCATCCTCAAGCGCGCGAACGTCGCCGAAGTCTTCGCGCTCGCGACGCGGCCCGGGCGAATGCAGTTGGACCCCGCGCTGACCGTCGAGCCGGATGCGACAACGGCAGACTTCGATCTCAAGTACCCGGACGGCGCCGACTACGTGATCGTGCCCGCGATGACCCAGAGCGACGCGCCGGTCGTGCTCGACTGGCTGCGCGCGCAGTCGAAGAAGGGCGCGACCGTCGTCGGCATCTGCGCGGGCGCGACGATCGTCGCGAACGCGGGCCTGCTCGACGGGAAGCGTGCGACGACGCATTGGTACTTCCTGAAAGACATGCTCGAAAAGCACCCGTCTATCCAGTACGTGCGCGATCGCCGGTTCGTCGTTCACGAGGGTGTGATGACGACGACGGGCATCACAGCGTCGATGCCGATGTCGCTGACGTTGATCGAAGCCATCGCGGGTCGCGAGAAGGCCATCGCCGTGGCGGGCGAGCTCGGGCTCACGCACTGGGATGCCTGGCACGCGAGTGGTCTGTATGCCTTCACACGTCCGTTCGCCTGGAAAGTCCTGACCAACAAGGCCGCGTTCTGGAAGCAAGAGACGCTGGGTCTCGAACTCAAGGCCGGCGTCGATGAGGTGTCGGTGGCGCTCGTGGCGGATGCGCTGTCGCGGACCTATCGATCGCGCGTCGAGACGTACGCCGCGGAGAGCGCGGCGCTCGTGACGAAGAGCGGACTCAAGATCGTGCCTGACTCGGCGCGCAAGGGATGGGAGAGCGGCACGCAGCTCGAGCCGATCTGGGACCGGCCGCCGCCGCTCGCGCTCGAGGGCGCGATGGCGGAAGTCGGCAAGCGGTATGGAAAAAAGACGCGCGCAATCGTTGCGACGCAGCTCGAGATGCCTAACTAGCGGGAAGTCCCGGGTCTTCGGCCTGGCGCTTGAGCGCCTGCAGCCAGTGGTCCGTGCCCCGATTGAGCCCGCGCTGCACGAAGCGCTGCATCAGATTCACGAGCCAGCCGTCCATGCTTTCCTCGACGCTCACGATCGTGTGGCCATCGATGGACTCGAGCTTCCAAACGTGAATCGCGGAGGAGCCCAACGACGTTCCGGCCCATCCGAGCGACAAGGGTGGATTGACCGTCTGTAAAACCGAGCGGATCGAAAAGCCGCTGTTCTTCCAGTCGATGATGCTGCCGGGCTGCAGTCCTCCATACAGCGACGCATGCGGAATTTCACTTTGCCACGTCGGCCAGGCATTCACGTTCGCGAGCACGTTCCAGACGGTCTGCGCGGACGCGTGAATGATGATGTTCTTTCGCATCGTGACCGGCGCCTGGGGATCGATCGACGTCAGACTGCTCATGGGCAGGACGGTGCGCCGTGCGGACCCTTCTTTCAATAGGCGTTCGCCTCTATCTCGAAAAGCGGATTCTCAAGGATCTGCACGCTCCTTAAGCCAACGGTTCCATCGGGCGGAGGTTAAGCTGCCCGCGTGGAATCGCCAAACCCTCTGCCGTCGAATGTATCGATCTCTCTCGCCAACTCGGATGACGTCAAGGCGCTGACGATCATGCGCACGGCGGTCGCGCAGGACATGACCGAGCGCTTCGGCGACGGTGCCTGGTCTTCGTTGCCGAGCAAGGTGGTCGTCGTGAAGCAGATGCGCGCGTCGCGAGTGCTCGTCGCGCGGCGCGACGCGAAGATCATTGGCACGGTTCGTCTTGCGACCGCACGGGCGGAAGCGTTCGATTCGAGCGCGTTCACGCCGGTGTCGAATGCGTTGTATGTGCTGGGCCTTGCCGTCGCGCCGGGCTTTCGCAATCAGGGGATTGGTCGCGCACTGCTGGAGGACGCGAAAGAGATGGCGCGTTCGTCGTCGACGGATGCGCTGTGGCTGGATGCGTACGATCACCCGGCCGGCGTGGGCGAGTTCTATACGCGTTGCGGATTCCGCCGCGTCGGGAAAACATCGCACAACGAACTCCCGCTCATCTATTACGAGTGGCTGGCGAGCCCGCGACCGGTGTAGCCTCGGTCGAAATCTCCGGAGCTACGCATGCGTTCAGGATTTCGATTTTGTCTCGTCATCGCCCTGGCTGCTGGCTCGCTGCAGGCCCAGGCTCAGGAAGACCCGCATGCGTTCTGCGCGGGAGCGGGTTGGGTGCCGCCCGGCATCCTCGATCGCCCGCTGCCGCTGCGCGCGGACACCGGCAACTCGAAGGACCTCGTCACGACATCTTCCGAGGAAGCCCGGGCTTACTACCTGCAAGGCCTCAACTACCTGCACGGGTATTCGTGGATCGAAGGCGCGCGTTCGTTTCAGCAGGCCCTCCGGCTGGACCCGAACTTTGCGATGGCACATTGGGGATTGAGCCGGATCTATTCCGGGCTCGACGATCACGAGAAGGCGGTGAGCGCGGCGCAGAAGGCGAAAGAGTTGGCGGCGAAAGCCACGCCACGCGAGCAACGTCGCGTGGTAGTTCGTTTGGCGCAGCTCGATGCGCTCGCCGACCTCGGCAACGCGTCTTTGTTTGCCGCGTACAAGGCCGCGATCGACAAGGCGATCGCCGCCGACATCTCCGACCCTGAGCTCTGGTTGATTCGCGGCAATGCCGAAGAACCGACCGCGGCCGGACGCGGGCAGCGCGGCGGCGTTGCGTCGACCGCGTTTTACCAGGAAGCGCTGCGTATCGCGCCCGACAACGGCGCCGCGCATCACTACCTCACGCATTCGTACGAGAATCTCAACCAGATCGATCGCGCGCTGGTGCACGGGGAAGTGTACGCGCGGCTCGCGGCCGCGATTCCGCACGCGCATCACATGTGGGGCCACGACTTGCGGCGCGTCGGCCGGCTCGACGAGGCGATCGCCGCGTTCAACCGGACGAACGATCTCGAGAATGCGTACTACAAGGCGGAGAACATTCCGTCCGAGCTCGACTGGCACCACGTGCACAACCTCGATCTGCTCGCGACCGCGTACGAGCACAAGGGCCAGATGCGCCGCGCGGAGACGCTGCTGCGCGAGGCCGTCGCGGTGAAGGCCGTCACGGAGTATCAGGAGTACAACCAGAAGTCGCTGACGGTGTTCTTGTCAGGACGCGAGCGGTGGCGCGAGGCGCTGGTCACGGCGCAGGTGCTGGTCAAGGCGAAGAGTGCTGGCACGCGGGTCGTTGGGTATTCGCTCGCGGGGCATGCGCATCTGGGATTGCGCGATGCGAAGGCGGCGCAGCGCGCGCTCGAGTCGGCGCAGAAGGAGTTGGGCAATGTGCCGACGCTGGTCGGCGGCGTGGCGGTCGCACGCGGCGTCGTGTTGCCGTATGTCGATGCATTGCGCGCGGAGATCCTGTTGCGGGAGGGGAAGAGCGACGAGGGTCGGGCGTTGATGAAGGATGTGCAGGCGCGGTTACGTGCGTTGCCGGGGCCGGATGCGTGGACGCAGGCGCTGTTCCGGCTCGAGTCGTTCGCGCGGATCGCGCGGGATGTGGGAGATTGGGAACTGGCGGAACACACCGCGAAGCAGATGCTGGATCACGATGCGGCGTATGGCGGGAGTCATCTGGCGATGGCGCTGGTGGCGAAGCAGAAGGGTGATGCCGAGACGGCGCGGCTCGAAGTCGAGGCGGCGCGGAAGTTCTGGAAGGATGCGGATCGGGATATGAAGGAGCTGGACCTGCTTCACGGGAAATTAGAGTCAGACCGCGATTTCCGGATCGTCGGGCACGCCCGACCGGTGTATGTCCCGCCGAACTAGTTGGCTAGCCAGTTGCCGCCTGCAGCCAGGTGTAATATCGCTGTCTACTACCTACGGGGAGCGACGCCATGGTCCGGATGCTTGCGCTGGTTTGTCTCTTGTTTGCCGTCGCATCGCCCGCCGAGGCAGCGATGCGTCCACCAAAGGTCTTTGAGAAGTCAGCCAGCCAGACTGTGCCTGCGCCCCTCGCGGACAAGGCTCAGATCGTTTTCATCGAGCCCATCAACAAGGCGCGCGGAATTCTCCCGGTCGCGATCTACGAGCTGAGCGACGGCAAGCGAAAGCTCGTCGGCGTGTGCGGGTATGAGAGCAGGACTGTCGTCAATCTTCAGCCCGGCGAGCACATGCTCATGGCGACGCAAGGCCTCAAGATCGTGCATCTGATGCAAGCGAACGTCGAAGCCGGCAAGCGCTACTACGTGATGGTGCGTTTCATCTACACGCAGGGAATGCAACTTCGGCCGCTGCGTGCTGCCGGAAACTCGGACTTCCGCGTGGATATTCCGGCCTTCGCGGAGTGGCAGTCGGAGACGAAACTCGTGGAGATGATGCCCGATGCCGCGGAGCGAATTTTTACGTCGGAGCAGATTCGCAAAGTGAACGAAGCGCAAGCGGAGGCACTGGAGGAATGGAACAGCCGCAAGACTCACGAGGAGAGGGCGGATCTGACGTTGACGCCCGCGGATGCCGTGTCGCTGTGAGGGTGTTGCTCACTGCGTTTGGGGTCCTTTGATCATGAAATTGCGGTCTGCGAGAGCCAGCTTGTTGTGCGCCATCGCCGTTGCGATGTCGCCCGTCGCGAGCGCGAAGGATTGCTGGTTCGCGCCTATCCGTTTCGTGCGCGTCGACGGGCCGCGGCTCTACGTCGAACTGATGTTGCCTTGCGCGGGCAAAATTCCGGTCGGCCTCGCGGGGAAGAGCTCGAGCCATGCCAACTCGCTCTATCTGTCGGAATCCGGTCGATCGATGCGCATCGCCGTTCTCATCGACAAGGCGTTCTGCAAGCCGGCAGCGAAGACGCTGCACCAATATTCCTATGTGTTCGGCCAGCATGTCGCGGCGCCCGCGGCGAAGTTCAGAGGCTCCGTCGATCGTTTGCCGTACCCGGAATACGCTGCCTTGGAGACGGACGCCTGCGTCGTGGTGCCGCAGTAGCGCCAGGTAGTTGCAGTAGTCGATTGCAAAACTCCAAATAGAGGTCATTGAAGGCGTCAGTCATTTGTTAGTTCGGGAATAAGACGGGCCGGTGGTGAGACTAAGCCGCCATCACCTCATGCTCGTAATACGGCATCTGCCGATCACTCAGCACTGTCTGCAACTCCTCTACCGACTTCCCCTTCGGCTGCAGCCACGCCTCCAGGTGCTCCGGCTTCAGATTGATGATCATCCGATCATGCCCCGCCGCCGCAACCTCCGCCGGCGGCTCATCCGTTATCGCCGCGAACGAAAGCAGGGGGCTTTCACCCTTCGCATCCCGCCACTCCGAATACAAACACGCGACGATCATCGTTCCCGCCGGCTTCGGATTGAAATGCAGCACGACGTTTTTCCCGTCCCGCTCCACGTTCTCGAAGAACGACTCCGTCAACATCACGGCATGGCTAGAGGCAAACAACTCCTTCCAGTACTTCTTCAAGCTATCGCGCCGCGCGTTGTAGAGCCCCGGTAGTTGGCGGTCGACGCCCGCGTGCTCACCTGGCTTGCGGCAGTGATACCGCGCGAGCCGCATCACCCGCCGCGCGCCGTCCTGCATGACGATCGGCGCGTAGTGCATCGGAAATATCCGCGCCTCCGCCGGATGCGGCTTCGTCGCCTTCAACCGATCGAGTCGCGTGAGCGCGCTCTCGATCTTGTTCGTCGCGATGCGCTTGCTCTCGGCCGCGGCCTTTGTCGGCTTCGACGCCAGCGTTCGCTCCGCATCGGCTAGCCGCTTCTTCTGCGCGAACGCCTCGCGCTCGAGCTTCGCGATCTCGGAGTTCCGATACTCGTCGATCAGCGATTTGATCTTTCGCTCGGCGTCGGACTTGGGCTCGTCGAACCAGCGCTCGACGGCGCGCGGAATCCGGATGCTGGAATCCGACACGCGCGCGCCGAAGATCTCGACGAACTGGTCGATGTCCATTTCGGCGCCGGTTTCGCGAAGATACTTGGTGTAGGCGGCCTGGATCTGGGCGGAGTAGCACATGGCCGGATTCTAAACCCGGCTCGAGCACCTCAAACCAATCGGAGGTGCGACTTTTCCGTCGGTCGTCACAGAGCATTTCGGGAGGCGAACAGTCCTCCTGGAATGAACCTTTCAACTTCAGTGAGGGAGACTTATGAACGGGCTAATCGCGAGTGTTCTCGTGGCGTTGGTGGCGCTCGGTTCGTCGGCGGCGTTCGCCGGGCCGAAGTGCGTGAAGTGTGGCGAGGAGCACAACAAGGCATACCAGGCCTGCCTGAAATCCGGCAAGTCCCAGGTGGATTGCAACAAGCAGCTCCAGTCGAAGGCGCAGGAATGCGCGCTCATCTGCAAGGCAGAGCTGCCGCTACCGGGCAAGTAACGGGCAAATATCGGGCGAGGATGGGGGCGGTCCATCCAGTGCCGCCTTCGGGGCGGGACTGGATGGACGTCGATATTCGGGCACGGCATCTTTCGCGCCATGAACACCCTCAACTTCACCGACGACGAACTTCAGGACGCCGCGGAGGCTGCGCGGTTGGCCAGCGAGCATGCGGACAAGGAGGCGGACAAGCAGAACAGCCCGCGGGTGAGGGCGATGTTGGACGCCACTGCGAGGCGCTTCGCGGAGCTCGCGAAGAAGTTTGAGCGGGCCAGATTCTTGAAATCGGCTTGACGTGTCCTTTCTCAGACACGTGTCTTAGGATTCTCCCGGACCAGCAACGAACTTGAGTCGAACTAGCTACGCTGATTGGCTGGTTAGGGGTATCGTTCGCCTTAAACGACGTCAACAAGAAGCATCGATTTCATCGGGAGCGGCCAGGAACTGGCGTTCAAGGCATCCATCAACTCGCGAAAGGCGAATTTGGATGTGAAGTGGAAAGCCTTGCGAGAACTCGCATACGGCGAGTCTGCGGCGCATAACAGCGTTACCACGAAGCTGCTCGTGTCGATGCGGCGAGAGATGGATCTCAAAATCGACGCGAAAGAATACCTGAGTGTTGTGAAGCGCCTGAGCAAGCAACTGTCGAAGCTGACTCGGTCCGGCAGACCGATTCAGGCTCGCGGACTCCAGGGCCGGAGCAAAGGCCCCAATTCGCCAGTGGGCGACCTTGATGAAGGCTGACAAATCCGTGGGCGGAGAAGAAGGAATCGAACTTGGCGCAATCCGTACACATCGGACAACGCCAACTTCGCAGGACATCGCGTTCCCTTTCTCCGTTATCGCTCCCATCCATGTAAGCGCTTTCCAACCGCACAAAACCGTGCCTACACTCCGGCCCGATCTCGATCCATAACTACATTCAGAGGGGAACGTAGCTCATGTCATCTCGCCGTCTGGCGCCCATTTCCGTGGGCCTGTATCTCTCCATCTCTTCCGCGTTCGCCGCCGACGCTTCGCTCATCGACGACTTCAACAACTTTCCCGCAGGCCTGAGCGCCTCGAAGACCGTCACGCTGAGTCGCCTCAACGTTCTCCCCACCGATCCTCTCGCGCAGCCCGGCCAAACCGCCGCGGAGGGCGTCCTCCAGGTAGTTGGGCCGCGCCACCTCGACGTGCGCTGGCCCACAGGCCAGTTCTGCCACACCAACGGCACGGTCGTCCCCAACCGCGAGATCTCCATCGGCATCCTGACCACGCAGTACTTCAACGCGAGCCAGGTCGCCCTCAAGACTCTGACCGCCGGCAACGCCTACGAGCTACACGCCCGAAAGACCGGCGGCACCCACTCCGTCGACGTCGACGCTGACGGCGACCTCGATCTCTCGGCGCACTTCCGCTGCGGCGATCTCGGCACTCTCAACTACAACCATCTACCGGCCGTGCAGGCGTTGAGCGATCAAGGCGCCTACCTAACCACCACCCACGACGCCGGCACTCTGTTCCGCCCGATCCAAGGCGGCCAGGACTGGAGCGTCGCCGACGGCGTGAAGTTCTGGTTCAACGGCACGGGTGGCGGCGACGCGATCCGCTTCCAGCTCCACGACAACCGCGCACCGGACCCGGGTGCCGCGGCCTGGAAGCTGGTCTGGAGCGACGAGTTCAACGCTCCCGCCGGCACCAAACCCGACGCGCGCAACTGGACGCACGAAATCGGCGACGGCACGGCGAACGGCATCCCCGGCTGGGGCAACGACGAACTCGAGTACTACACGGACAGCACGGAAAACTCCTCGACGAACGGCACCGGCCAGCTCGCGATCACCGCGCGCCGCTCCGACGGCTCGCTCTCCTGCTACTACGGGCCTTGCCAGATCACCTCCGCGCGCCTGGTCTCCCAACACAAAGCCGAGTTCGCGTACGGCCGCATCGAAGCGCGCCTGAAAGTCCCCGCGGGCGCGGGTCTTTGGCCGGCGTTCTGGACGCTCGGCGCGAACATCGCCGATGTCGGTTGGCCGCAAACCGGCGAGATCGACATCATGGAGTTCGTCGGCCGCGTACCCAACGAAGCCTTCGGCACGATCCACGGCCCCGGCTATTCCGGCGGCGCATCGATCGGTAACACTCACAACTTCGGCGAGCCCGTCTCGAACGCGTACCACACGTTCTCGATCGAATGGCAGCCGGATCGCATCGAGTGGTATGTCGACGGCATCCTCTTCCACCAAGCCACGCCCGCGACGGTCGCGCCTAACCAGTGGGTGTTCAACCACTCGTTCTTCCTGATCCTCAACATGGCGGTCGGCGGCAACTTCGGTGGCACGCTCGATCCGAACGTGCAGTTCCCGCAGACGTATCTCGTCGACTACGTGCGCGTCTACCAAGGTCCGGACACGGCGGAGCGTTTCGAAACGACCTTCGTCGACGACACGCCGGGTTGGAAGGAAGTCTCCCTGCCCTGGGCGAGCTTCTCGCGCAGCGCATGGCACCCGAAGGGCGCGCCGAACGACGGGCTCACGCTGTCGCGCGTCTGGGGTTACGGCCTCGTGCTGCCGGAGAGCGGCCTCAAGAGCGGCAGCGTGCTGCTCGACAAGGTCCGTCTGATCCAGCCGCTCGAGCTGACGGTCACCAACACGAACGCCAGCGGCCCAGGCTCGCTGACTCGCGCGGTGGAAACGATCGGCAACGGCGGCGTGATCCACTTCGCGCCGGCGCTGGCGGGCCAAACTATTGCGGTGACGCCCGGCAGCCCGTTCGTCATCAACGGCAAGACCGTGACGATCGACGCGGCGGCGGCGCCGGGTTTGACGCTGAGCGGCGGTGGCGCCGAGCGCGTGTTCATCGTCGAAGGCGGTTCGACGGCGACGCTGCGCAACCTGACCATCGCCAACGGCTTTGGGTTCGACTTGGCGGGCGGCATCCTCAACAACGGCACGTTGAATCTCGAGCGCTCCGTCGTCACCAACAACGTCGTCGGCGCCAATGCTGGCGACTTCTGGAAGGGCGGCGGCGGCATCTACAGCGGCGGCAACAGCACGCTGAACGTGATCGACAGCACGGTCAGCAACAACCGCACGACGCTCGTCGACGGCGGCGGCATCTACGCGTTCTTCAACGCGGCCGTGCGCATCGAGAACAGCACCGTGAGCGGCAACGTCGCGGGCAACGTGGGCGGCGGCATCCGCATGTTGGGCAACGTGACGATCGTCAACAGCACGCTGTCGGGCAACACGTCGAGCGCGTGGTTCGGCGGCGCGTTGTTCCACACGGACGGCGTGGCGAATCTCATCAACTCGACGGTGACACGCAACATCGCGCCTAACTTCGGCAACGCGGCGTTGTTCGTCGGCACTTTCACGGCGTCGAACGCGACGCTCAACGTGACGAACAGCATCGTCGCGGAGAACCGGGATCTCGACGGCAACGCGGGGACGGGATGCTTCGTTGCGCCGTTCGGTGCGGGCGTGGTGACGCTGACGTCGGGCGGCAACAATGTGTTCACGGATCCCACGTGCGCGCCGGGTGCGAGCGATCAGGTCGTCGCCACCGCGGGTGTCAGTCCGCTCGCGGCGAATGGCGGGCCGACGCTGACGCATGCGTTGAATGCGGGCAGCCCGGCAGTCGATGCGGCGAACCCGGCGAGCTGTCCCGCGACGGATCAGCGCGGGGTCGCGCGGCCGCAGGGTTCGGGCTGCGATGCGGGGTCGGTCGAGCAATAACTCTCGTCGAGATGTGGAAAAGGGCCGGAGGCGTCAGTCTCCGGCCCTTTTTGCGTTTCAGGCGCCCCTGTAGTTGGGGAGTGGCCCCAAACCGCGGTTTGGTGCCGAACCTCGAAATTAGGGCCTGACCCTAATTTTCGATCGCGATCAACGTGGCGACGAGATCGTTTGGCATGTCCTCGCGCAGCATCACGCGAGGCAGCGATTCCGTCGCGTACACGACGTAGTTCTCTTCGTGATCGGTCTTGCGGATCGTGTAGTGAAGCGCAATTGCATTCTGCTTCCCCATCACACTGTCGATCGGCTCCGCGGGTTTCCGGCTGCCCTCGACCGGGCTGATCGCCGAGCCGGGATCGAACACGCCGAAGCGCACGCCGCTCGCAGGCACAACGGCCGCCATCATCGCGGCCCAATCCACGCGCTGATCGATGACCTGTCCGCTGAGCGGCGCCGCGACCGGCGTCTTCGCGTCGCCTCTAACTTCCTCGCCCATCACGCGCTTGCCTGAATACCGCAACGACATGTGATACGGAATCTTCCGCGTCGGCATGTGCAGCTCCGCCGCGAGCGGCGTGAAGTCGCGCTTAAGCGTCGAGCTCCAGCGCTGCCCGAAATCCTCCGCGTCGGACTGGATGCGGTACTCGCCGGAGGGAAGCCTGCGGATTTCGATCTTCGCGGTGCCGACCGGCTTTCCTTCAACCGAGAGCTGGTACGTGAAAATGCCCTGACGAAGTAGTTCGGCGTCGAATGCAACGCGCGAAGCCACGGGGTTCTCGGCGGCACCACAGAGGGAACCAAGCCAGAGCAGGGCAGTAATCGGCAGAAGCTTCTTCATGACAACGTGCTGACTTCGACTCCGGGCAGCGCCACGAAATCGGCTCAGCTCGGGCGAGCCTGCTTTCGCGGCGCCTTGATCTTCGTGGGTGCAACCTCGAGAACGCGCGAGGCGGCCGTTCGACCGGCCGCGATGCTGCGCGCGTGCCGGACGCTCTTGAGCAATTCCTCGAAATCCGCTTTTTTCATTTCAGAGCTCTCGCTGTCCCGGATTGGAACGGGCTGACCAACGGCGCGCCCGCCCATTTCTTTCGTGACCGATCAGACCGCCGCCGGCTTCTTCGACTGCTTCCCCAGATAATCCTTCTTCCCAATCGCGACGCCGTTGTGACGCAAGATCGCGTACGACGTCGTCAGGTGGAAGAAGAAGTTCGGCACCGTGTGCTCGATGAAGTAATCCGCGCCCGTCATCCATTCGCCTTTCCAGCGCGGCTGACTCACGACGCGCGTCGCGGCGCCTTCGAAGTCCTTCGCGGTCAGGCCTTCCAGCAACGCGATGATCGATTGCACGCGAGCCTGCAGCTCGGCGATCGTCTTCTCGGTGTCTTCCTGCGCCTGAACCGGCTTGCCGGTCAGGTAGTTCACCGACACCTTCACCGTGTCGCAGGCGATCTGGATCTGGCGCGCGAGCGGGAACTGGTCGGGAGCGAGGCGGAGAGTGGGGAACACATCCGGGTCGAAGTTCTTCGACTTGGCGTATTCGGAGGCGGTGCCGAGCCAGAGGTTGAGTTGGCCGAGCTGCTTTTTGAACTGGTTGAAGGTTTCGGTGTACATGGGCGCGGAAGGTACGCGATTTCCCCGGGAGGGGATATCTCCCCAAGGATAGGCAACGTATCGCCTGTGGCATGCTATTGCGAACAGCGGAGGTCGCGTGCGCAACATCAAATGGTTAGTGGCTGGATGGATTGTCACTGCGTTCGGATGGGTCTCGCCCGGCTTCACGCAAGCCTTCACGAGCCTTCCGGACGGCGCGGTGAAACATGTCGCGAGCGGCTGGGTATTCCCCAAGACCCAGGGTGAGTTCCAGCGCGGCTCCGACCCCACTATCGCACCCGGGACGACCGCGGACGCGGTGGGTGAATACGAAAGATCCGCGAACGGGCTCAGGACCACGGCAACCGTGTATGTCTATCCACCCGATTCGCCCGCCGATGATGGCGGACTCGCCGGTGCGCGCGAAGCCATCGAGGCCAAGCTCGCGTCCGTCCGACTGGCGCAAGTCTGGTCGCAAGGCCCGTTCAAGGCAGGCGAGGCGCCCGGGCTCGTGGGAGAAAAAACTTTCTACAAGATCGGCATTGGCGCCAACAGCTCGCAGACCAATCTCTACTACTTCAACACCGGCAAATGGATCGTCAAGGTGCGGATGAGCGTGCAAAAGACCGAGAAAGAGACATTCCAGTTGCTCGACTCGTTCGTCAGGGGACTGCCGTGGAGGGAGCTCGGACTGACCGCCGAGAGTTGCACGGGCAGCGCTTGCAAAGTGTCACGCCCGATTCCGACTCACGGCGCGTTGCCGGAACAGCTTGCGGTCCTCCTCGCGACTCAGAAGCTGGAAGAGATCATTCCCTCGAAGCCGCCAGCCTGCGACCTGGACACGCTCGTCACCGCGTTCGCGGCTTCAGGCGGACGCACCGAACCCATCAGCGCCGTCGCTGCGTGCTCGCCGAAAAAAGGCGTCCGCGCGAGTTTCCTGCGCATGGATCTGGGTCAGGATATCCGCGACGAACTCGAGAAGAAGAGCCCGGACGGACTGTCACTTCGCGGCCCGATGTCGTTCGTGGTGCGAAGCGACGGCAAGAAATCCATCTACACGATGCTGATCGACGGGCCGCTCGATGCCGCGACGATCGAACAGATGCTGAAAGGGTTGGACGGCGATTCCGACGCGACGTTTGCGAAGGCCGACAAGCAGGGAATGAATCCGCAGCTCGAGAGCAGGTTCTTGGGAGGGGAATAGGGAAGCGCCAGGTAAGCCGATGTGCTCGCCTCGTCCAGCGCTCATCTGCCCACCCGGCCACCAGCCCGCGGCTAACAAACTCCTGCAGCAGCCGGAAAAGTTCGACCGCTTCATCGAGGATCACGGACACACAGGATTCGTCGGGCACACACCGGCCGACGTGCGCGGCGTGGTTTCGAGGCACGCGCCCACCGCAGTGAATGTATTGGTCGGCAGGAAATCCGGTTGCAGATCGGCGCGCCAACCGCGGTCGATGCCGTGATTCAGGCTCGAAAGGATTTCGCTGTTGGTGATGAACTGCGTGAGCGGCGGTCCGAAGATCCGGACTGCCGCATCGTTGATGCCGGTGCCGGGACCGGGATACGGACAGGAGTTGCTGCCGGTCGTCGAAGTACCGCCCGCGAACTCGACTCGAACGTTCTGCATCGTGCTGCGCGTGTCGACAATCCCACCGAAGCGGACACCGAGCCAGTCGCCTGCCGCCGGCGACGGTCGATCCGAAGTGAACACGATCTTCTGCGACGGTGCCGAGCCACCCACCGCGATCAACGCGCCTTGGGCGGCACCACCGCCACTGCCGGTCGTCGGGTCGACATTGAACACGCCGCCCGGCGGGAACTGGATCGTTACGCCTGGCTCGATCGTGAGTACGGCGGTCTGGCCGGCCACTTGCGAGTTGACGTCCATGCGTCCGCCATCGATGCCGCTGCCGACGTGATACGGCACGCCGCGATTGCGCATCGTCTGATCGCTCACGACCGCGCCGCCGCTGCCTGAGATCGCGATCGCGTCGTGACCATTACCCGTGTATTCGCCGGTGGGGATCGAGCCGATCACGCGTGCGTAAACATGCACGGGATAGCTCACCGAGCCGTGGATCCGCAGATTCTGCGACGTGTTGTCAAAGCCAACGGCGCTGTTGATGTAGACGCCCTGACTCAGCGAGTCCGCGATCTCGACATCGTCGACATGGAAAGTCCCGATGGTGCTCGGACTTTGCATGCGCAACGCACCCATCAAAGAAGTGGATGAACTGAGCGGCGCACCGCCGCCGGTGACGACCGCATGTGTCAGCGACAGTGTGCCGCCCAGATTGCGAATCGACGACCACGCAGCTCCGGGGGTGAGCGCTTCGAAGGTGACGGGCCGGCCAACGGCGCCGATCGCAATCAGGCTGCCATTGGCATTGATTGTCACGGTCGCGCCGGTTGCGATGCGAACCACGGCGCAGGCTTCGATCGTCACCGTCGCCGCGATACTCGTGTCGGACGGAAGGATGTGCGGACTCGCCGCCGCGGTCCATGTCTGCGACGTGCTGATGCTGCCGTGTGTCGTGCCGGCGCCGATCGGCGCCGTGCAGGCGGGAGTATCGCTGCCTGTGAGCACGATCGAGGTCGGGCCGTTGCCCGTGGCGATCGGCGAGCTCGACAGGGGTGTGAGCGCGCCGGTAGTTTGATTGATTGCGTAAGCGGTGACGTTGTTGGCGTCGGGGTTCGCCGCATAGACAAACGTGCCGGATGGATCGACGGTAACCGCCTGCGTGCCGGCATCCGCGGCAAACGGCGAACCAGCGACCGCGGTGAGCGTGCCCGTGGTCTGATTGATCGTGAACGCCGAGACGTTGTTGGCGTTGAAGTTGGAGTTTGCCGAATAGGCGAATCTGCCCGCAGGATCGATCGCGACCGATAGCGGATGCCCACCCGTCGCAAACGGCGAACCCGCGATGGTCGTCAATGCGCCGGACGACGGATCGATGGAGTAGCCGATGACTTCGTTCGAAAACAGATTCGTCGCATAGGCGAACCTTCCGGATGGATCGGTGGTGATCCCGAAAGGCCCGAAGCTCGCGGTGAACGGCGAGCCTGTCACCGCGGTCAATGCGCCAGTCGTCGAGTTGATCGTGTAGCCCGAGACGTCTTGCGAAAATTGATTGGCCACATAAGCAAACCTGCCGGACGCATCGATGGTGACGCCTCGAGCATTGGTGCCTGCCGCGAAGGGTGAGCCGGACACCGGGGTGAGCGCGCCGGTGGTGGCATTGATCGCGTAAGCCAGAACATTGTTCGCGGTGTTGCCCGAATCTGTCGCGTACAGGAATTTTCCAGAAGGCTCCGCCGCCACCCAGCCGGGCGTACCGCCTGCTGCAAATGGCGAGCCCGCAATGGGAGTCAAGGCGCCGCTATTTTGATTGATCGAGTACGCGGAGATATTGCTGGAATTGAAATTCGCCACGTAAACGAATTTGCCGAGCGGATCGGCAGTGACGTGCGCCGGGTGGGTGCCCGCGGCGTAGGGCGAACCATTCACGGCGGTAAAAGCGCCCGTCGTGGAGTCGACCCGGAAAGCCGACACCGTGTTGGCGACTTCGTTCGCGACATACGCGAAGCGCGCGAAGCGCGTGCTCGACGCTGCGCAGTTCACGACGGGTGAAGTGACATTCGTATTGCCCACGACACCGCCGCCGCTGCTCACGACGCACGTCTGCGCGGGGCTGGCGGGTTGAGTTCCGACGGTAACGGCATAGCCGCTGCCGCTGGCAACCGGCGTAGTGAAAGTGAAACTGCCGTTCGACGATACGGACAAATCATTGCCTGCATTGTTTTGCAGGACCACCGTGCCACTGAGTCCGTTGATCGTGCCGCCTACCGAGTAGGTGTTGTTGGCGCACGTGATCGCAACGCCAGTCACATTGCCGGCTGCGATTGCACCGGTCCCGCCGACAACGGCGCAAGTTTGTGCCGGACTCGTGGGTTGAGTGATGACAGTGACGCTGTAAGCACCGCCGCTGGCAATCGGTGTGCTGAACGCAAAGGCACCGCTGGCTGATAGCGTCAGGTCGTTACCGAGATTGTTCTGCAGAACCACGCTGCCGTTGAGTCCGCTGATGGTGCCGCCAACGGTAAAGGTGTTGGTCGTGCAGGTAATTGCGACGTTGGTGACGTTGTTGCCGCTGACTGTCCCCGCGCCGTTGACAACGATGCAGGTCTGGCTGGGATTTCCCGGTTGAGTTCTGACCGTGACCGCGTAGGCGTTGCCGTTGGTGATCGAACCCGCGAAGGTGTACGCGCCGTTGGTCGTGATGGACAGGTCGGCACTGCCGCTGTTCTGTAGAACCAGCGTGCCATTGAGTCCGCCAACCGTGCCGCCGACTGTGTAGGTTGCCGGTGGAGCAATCGGTGGGGCAGGGGCGCTGTCCCCTCCGCCGCAAGCAGAGAGCCCCGCCAGCGCGCAGGCGAATAGTGCCACTTTTGCCGCGTTCACACCGTTCTCCGAGAATCTCTGGATCATGATTGCATCTCTTTTCGTTGTCGTAGCACCGTGGATTCGGGCCCGAACATACGCGCGAAAATAGAGCTGTAGACGCTGTTTTCATTGGAGAAAAAATATAAAAAAACAGTGATACGAACCGACTGCGGACTGCACGTTGATAGATACGCGCAGCGCAAATCCGAGGCGCCAGCTCTGCGTTGCTGGAGCCCGTGCTAGGCTGCTTCGCGACAACGCCACAACAGATCGAAGCAACGACAGATCGAACCGACGTGTCCGGCCCTCACTCCCCTTCAGCCGAGATCACGCAGTTGCTAGCCGCATGGAAAGCCGGCGATCAAGGCGCCTTCGAGAACCTGTTTCCGCTGCTCTACCCGACGCTGAGCCGCCTCGCGAATCGCGAGCTGCGCAAGGAACGCGCGGGCCATACGCTGCAGACCACCGCGCTCGTCAACGAAGCATTCATCGAACTCGCCGGCCAGCGCCGCGTGCAGTTCGAAACGCGCGGCCATTTCCTCGCCGTCGCGGCGTTCGTGATGCGGCGAATCCTGACGGAGCACGCGCGCAACCGCGCGGCCTTGAAACGCGGCGGCGGCAACGTCTTCGCCGTGCCGCTCGACCCGGACGAGATCGAGAGCGAGCGCGGCCTCGCCGAGGTCACCGCCGTCGACGTCGCGCTGGACGCACTCGAGAAAGTCGATCCGCGCGCGGCGAACGTGGTCGTGCTGCGTTTCTTCGGCGGGCTGTCGCACGAGGAGACGGCCGACGCGCTCGGCATGTCGGTCGTCACGGTCAAGCGCGAATGGGCCGCGGCCAAGGCATGGTTGAAGCAAGAGCTCAGCGTCTCGTGAACCTGCCGTCCGACTGGCTCGAACTGAAGCGCGAACTGCTGGAATTGCTGGAGCTGCCGGAGACGGAGCGCGCCTCGCTACTGGCGCGATTGCAGGTGACCGCGCCCCAACGTGCCGTTGCGCTGCAGCGGCTGATGGCGGATGCCGGCAGCGATTTTCTCGAAACGCCGGCGTGGCAATGCGTCGAGCCGCCCGAATTACCGCGGGCCGCGCCGCCCGAACGTGTCGGTCCCTGGCGGATCGAAGCCGAGATCGGCCGCGGGGGCATGGGCACCGTGTATCGCGCCGTTCGCGACGACGGCGCATTCGCGCAGACCGTGGCAATCAAGCTCATCCGGCCGGAACTCGCATCCGCGCAATTGCGTCGGCGCTTCGAAAGCGAACGCCGCATCCTTGCGTCGCTCGATCATCCCAACATCGCGCGCCTGATCGACGCGGGAGCGACGGCGGAGGGTGCGCCGTACCTGGTGCTCGAATACGTGGCGGGTCGGCCAGTAGATAGCTATTGCGATGCGAACGCGTTCACGATCGAACAGCGCCTGGGCATCTTCCGGCAGATCTGCGGCGCCGTGCACGTCGCGCACCAGAAGCTGATCCTGCATCGAGACATCAAGACGGCGAACGTGCTCATCGACGCGAACGGCGCTCCCAAGCTGCTGGATTTCGGCATCGCGAAACTGATGGTGCCGGAAGTGGAGCAGCGCGAGTTCACCATGCTCGGCTTCGCGCGGCCGCTCACGCCGCAGTGGTCGAGCCCGGAGCAGTTGCGCGGCGAGCCGCTCTCGACGGCGGCCGACGTTTATTCGCTCGGCGTGCTGCTGTTCGTCCTGTTGACGGGCCGGTTCCCGCACACTGACACCGGCATGTCGCCGGAAGTTTTCGCGGCCGCCATCGAGTCCGCGCCACCCGCCGCGTTGCGTGTGGCTGCGCGCGGCAATGTTCCGCCCGGCGTCGCGATCAAAAGACTGCGCGGCGACATCGAACGCATCGCCCGCAAGGCGCTGGCGCCGGATCTGCGCGAACGGTATCCGACCGTCGCTGTGTTTGACGCCGACATCGAACGCCTGCTCGCGGGCAAACCGGTCGAAGCGCACGCGCGATCGTTTGCCTATCGATTCGGAAAATTGCTGCTGCGCCACCGCGTCGCCAGCAGCGCCATCGCCATGGCAGTCGTCGGCCTCGTGACCGCGACCGCATTCAGCGTGCGGCAGGCAGCGATCGCAGAGCACGAGCGCCAGCGGGCCGAACGCCGGTTCGACGACGTCCGCCGCATCGCGAACGTCGTGCTGTTCGATCTCAACGATTCGCTCGCAAACATTTCCGGCACGCTGTCCGTGCGCCAGGTGCTGGTCGAGAACGCGCTGCGCTATCTCGACGACCTGGCGCGCGAGACCGGTAGAGAGCCCGAGCTGTTGACGGAACTCGCCGCCGCGTATGAGCGCATCGCGGAAGTGCAGGGCATGCCTTCGTGGCCGAGCCAGGGACGTACCGGCGATGCGCTGGCGAGTTTGCGCCGCGCGCTGGAGATGCACCGTCGCGCCGCAGCGGAACGAGTGGGTGCGAGCGCGCCGAAGTTCGCGGAGGCGAGAGTGCTGACCAATATCGGCTCCATTCTCGCGGCGCGTGGCGACTCACGCGCCGCGTTCGACGCGCATCGACAATCGGAGAGGGTGCTCGACGCAATTCCCGCCGCCGCACGCGATCCGGAATGGCGGCTGATGCTCGCGCGGGTGCAAGTTGCGACCGGCGATACCGTGTGGGAGCTGGGCGACATTCCGGGCGCCGCGGGGCACTACGCGATTGCGCTCGCTACCGCACGCCAAGGCCATGCGCTGTTTGCGAATGACGTCTGGATCGAACGGCAGATTGGCGTCGTGGAGCAGCGGCTCGGCGATGCCGCCGCGGCGCAAAGCCATTGGCAAGCGGCGCGCACTCATCACAGAGCGTCGCTCGCCGTGGACGAAGCGCTCCTGAGGCGTGATCCGGGCAGCCTGGAACTGCAGCGCGATCTCGGCACGGACTGGTCGCGCGTGGGCGCCGTTGCCTTCATGTCAGGTCAGCACAAGGACGCGCTCGCTGCGCACGATCAGGCGCTCGCCCTGCGCACGCGTCTCGCGCTTGCCGATCCCACCGATGCGCGAGCACAGGACGATGCTGCCGAAAGTCATGTGCACCGCGCGCAGTCGCTCGCGGCGCTGGGGCGCGTGAACGATGCCCGCGACGCGGCGTCGCTAGCTACCGATGGCTGGCGCAAACTCGTGCGGCAAGATCCCGACAACACGCGTCTGAGCAGCTCGCTCGCGAATGCGCTCGCCGCGCTGGCACGTTGCGAAGCGATGGCGGGACAGCGCGCGTCGGCGCTATCAAGAATCGCGGAGGCTCGCAGCATCCGCGTGCGACTGGCCAAGGATCATCCCGATTTCAAAGCGCCACCGCAGGCGCTTCCACGGCTCGATGAACTCGATGCGGCGATCCGGGCAGGGCGTGAGCCGTCGAACGCCGTGTTTGTTGATGCGTGGGGGGAGTGAGGTCAAGCGGCGATGAATAGCGGCGGCCACCGGCCGGGCCTGAACGTTGGCGTTGGTCGTGCCGATGTCAGGGGATCGCCCGGAGCAGGTTGATGACGTCTTGGCCCGCCAGGAAAATCGGCCCGTAACCGTGCGCCGCGTTCACGCTCGTCGGGCGATTGAGATAGAACGTATCGTCCCAGCCGAGACCCGTGCCGATGCAGGTGCCCTCGACTTGGCCAATGGAATTCACTTTGGAAGTCAGGCCATTCCAGCCGCGTAACACCACGGGACGGTAGGTCGCGTTGCTCAGCCAGCCGTACCGAATGCCGCGCGCAATCGCGAACACGAACATCGCGCTCGACGACGTCTCCTCGTACGAATCCGGACGATCGAGCAACTGGTGCCAAAGTCCCGAAGGCGCCTGCACGCGTCGCAACGCGGTGGCATGCGCCCTGAAGATGTTCAGCAACTGTGTTCTCTGAGGATGATTGCTCGGCAGTTCCGTCAGCAACTCGGCCATGGCCATGATCGCCCAGCCGTTGGCGCGCGCCCAATGGAACGCCGGGTGAGGACTCATCTCCTGGATCCAGCCGTGCATCCACAGGCCGTTCTGCGTCACGAACATCTTCGAGTGGAACTGAATGATCTGCCTTGCGGCGTCGTCGAAGTAGCGGCGGTCGCCCGTGAGCGCCCCCATCTGCGCGAGGCACGGCACGCTCATGTACAGGTCGTCGAGCCACACCGAGTTCTGCATCGGTTGGTTGCGCGCGAACGTGCCGTCACTCAGGCGGAATTGCCGGCTCGACACCCAGTTCGCGTAGTTGTCGATCCACGGGCGCAGCGAGCCGCTGCCGATTCCCGCGCGATGCGCCCGGATCATCGCCGCGCACATCGAGCCGGAGTCGTCCAGGTTCTGCGGGAAGAGAATCCTGCGCAGCCTGATAACGCCGGAGGTGGCGGACGGATACGTGTCGAAGGTCGCCGTCGGGTAGTTGGTCCGCATGTGTGCCGACATGCGCGCGATCCCGGTGAGCCTGGTGTTCGCATACGTGCGGAAGCGCGTGTCGCCCGTAGTCGTCCAGGCGCGCAGCATGCCCTGATAGGTGACGCCGGATTCGTACGTGATGAGCGACAGCGTGGTGGGCCCGAGACCGATGTTCTGCGGCATGCTGTCGAGCGAGACCGCCGCGCCGGTGCTGGCGTTGACGGGCCGTAGCGGGGTGGCTGTGAGTAGGTAGCCATGCACGCGGTTCATGACCTCGCGGATGGATTCTTCGGTGGGTGCGGTTTGCGCTAAGGCCGCGCCGGCAGTCAGGAGCGAGACCATCAACAGAGTGAGAACACGAGCCATGGGTAGATTCCTCCGTGAACCTTACGAATAGCATTTCGGTCGTGCCGCGCGGATCGGAAAGAGGGTAGAGGCGAGCGGCTGCCGTCCTACGGCAGGAGCAGCAGGTGTGAATCCAGTCAGTTTGCGGGCCGGGATGGCAAGGCCTCATGCTGTCGGCTTCCGATCTGCCAAACGGGGAACGACATGCGCACCAGAGCCGTCTCGATCACGTTCGATCAATCCCTGCCGATGATGTTGGCGCTGGTGCTGGTGGCCTGCGCCACGCAGCAGGCGTTGAAAGTCGTTGTCCCGCCCGTCGGCGACGTCGCGATGAGTGTCGTCAAAACGCCCGCCGAGCAAAGCTATGCGATCGCGGGCGATGCGCAGTGGGACCTTCCGGTCCCATTCGAGGAGAACGAAACGCCGGTCTATCCACCGGAGCTGCTGTCCGCAAATCTGCCGCCGATGACGGTGCGCGTTCGCATCATCGTCGACGAGCACGGGTCAGTGGTCGATTCCATGGCGCTGGCGGCGCCACCGGACTACCCGCAGTTCTTTGCCGCCGTGCAGGGCGCCGTGCTCGAGTGGAAGTTCTGGCCGCTCGTGAAGTGGTGGGCCGTCGCAGGCTCTCGAACCGAAATCGAATTCAACGGATGGGTGCGCACGTATGAAGGCACCGCGACTGCGTTGCCGTTCCATCAGGACTACGACATCGCGTTTACGCAGATTGATGGGAAGGGCGTGGTCACTCCGTCCGCGCCCGCTCCGCGCGCGGCGGGGCAGTGATCCGCTCGCCAGGGAGCTTGCTGAGCGAACCCTCT
Organism: Pseudomonadota bacterium; assembly: GCA_043747835.1. Classification (GTDB taxonomy): domain Bacteria; phylum Pseudomonadota; class Gammaproteobacteria; order Steroidobacterales; family Steroidobacteraceae; genus CADEED01. The sequence continues at coordinate 113,141 of JAYTOK010000060.1, forward strand.
GTTGTTAGGGATTGTTCAGCGCGAATTTAATACGCGCCTGATCCATGGAACGAAGGCGCTGACGCGCGGATAAAGCTCCAGCACGCCATAGTGGCCGAGCTTTCGTCCCACCGGCCGGGCATCCTGCGCGGAGCCAACACCAACGACGTAGATTATTCCGTTCGATTCGAGATACGCGGGATTGCCGCTGTCTCCATCGCCACAGATTCCCTGGAGCGGGGTCACATCGGGATCTTCGGGCGCGTCGAAGCGATACACCAGTTGCGTGCCCTCGACGCGCAGTACCCGATTGGTCGCCGCACGCATCGTTACGTCGTCAACCGTCGGGCCCGTGAGCCCGTTGCCGAATCGGCCTGCGCCGACAATCGTGAGAATGAGGCCGGCTTCATCGGACTTCGTGTAGAGGTGTGCGGGCTCTATACCGCGGACAGCGGTACGCAGACGTACGAGGGCGATATCGTGTTGCACGTCGTCCCAGGTCTTTATGCCGTGCCAGAGCGGATGCTGAACGAGATTTTCGATCTCGTAGCGTGATCCTCCGACCTCCGCGATGTCGCCGGGTTTCAGCTCCGCGACGATGTGGCCAGCTGTCAGCACCCACCTGGCGTCGATGAGGGTGCCCATGCCGTCCATCCCGTTGCCGCTGTCCTTGCTGTGGAAGATCACGGTGGCGGGAAACTTCTTCGCGAGCTCGATGTACTGCCGATCGTCGCGGTCGTGGCGAATGACGATCGCCTGCGCCGGTGCCCACGGAAACGCGGCGAGACATGCGAGCAATGCGGACCATTTGCGCACGGCCGCACGACAGCGGGCTGCCATTCTTACCGGCAGCCTAGAAAAGTCCCGCGTTCTCGCAAAACGGACAAGTTAGCAAGTTGCCTATATGGCAGGTGTCTTCGGAATGTCCGATCCAGCTCCCGTTGTCTGCCCTGGCATTATCACTACCGGGTTTCCGTTGGGTTTGAGCATCGGGATTGTGATTGGTGGCAGCCTAAGCTTTGCGCAAGCCGAATGCACCGCCTCTCGCCAGTACGGCCACACGTGGAAGACAGCGTTCTTGCCGAACGCTGAAAGCATTTCCGCGTCTGGAACACTCTCCACCCGATAATCAGCTGCGAAAACAAAGACCATACGACTTAGGGCGTCATCGTCAGACAAATTTCCGTCCGGAAACTCAACGCCCGGTTTACCAACGTGCACTTCCGCGTTGATGAAATATCGAATCACGTTGATTTTTGTTTTCTCAGCATCTAACACCACCCGGACTTGATGGAGGACGGTTTCCTCGGATCGAATGCGGTGCGCAGACGCGACGTTTGCCGGTATCTGTTCTTGCGGATTGAAATCCCGCGCAATCGTGCACGTGCTTGAAACCAAAAACACATCGACTATTTCGAGTGCCTCGACGCTCCGCTCGCCAGGAGACGCTGAACTCATCACATTCCCCCGATTGCGCATTGCGCCTTTTCCGCCCTAACTGTTTGCGGCACGTTCTGTACATGGTAGGAAGCAGCCCGCTGGGCAACATGACCCGAAAATTCTGCTAGCGGCTTATCGCGCGAGTAGACAAGACGAATGTATACCGGCGGAGCATGCACAGCAGCGGATGGCGCCGCACTTGCTGCCGAGCTGTAGCCGCGAGAATCCGCGATGTCGTTGTCGACAATCGAAACGCGAAGGCGGCCGCCGACCGCATGCGCAATCTTCGCCATCGACTCAAGCGTGAAATTTACGTCACCACGGAGAATTTTGGTGACGTAGGCCGGAGACGCACCCAGGGCGTTCGCTAGTTCAACGCGGCTCATGTCGCGAGCTTCCATGCGACGCAGCGTGTCCGAGACAAAACCGCGCATGGCACGCTGCTTAATTGCGTGATAGCTGCTGCGCGCGCGCTTTAACAGATCAGCGTACTTCTTCATGTTGTCCTCAATTCTCTGTGTCTTCATACGGAACCACAGTGATGTCGCCAGCTTCTTTCGCGGCGAAATATGCGGCCCGAGCCTTTTCAGCAGCCTTCATAATCTCTGGGTCATTCTTTCCTTTCTTCAATTCAGCTCTGGCACAAATCACAAGGCGTCCGGCGTCAAAAAACCAATAGATGCGCGGAGTGCCGCCTTTACCTTTGAGCCACCGAAACTCATTGAGCTTTCCGTAACCCCGCAGTTGCTTTGAGAAGCCTTGAAACCATTCCTTGCTCTCGGAGTCAGGGATGTATTCCTGCAAATCGTTGAGTACCGCGTCGGCCAACGCTGCGTCCCACTCCGCAATCGCTTCAAGGATGGGGCAGTCGCCATTGGCATCGCAGATCGCACAGACTGTCCACTTGCCTTTTCCCAGCTCTACGACCTGCATCTTAACCTATAGGTTCAACACTCTGGCGGGTGCAGATCACACCTGATTTGTCCTACGGAGTCAACAAGTTGGGGCATCGAAAAGCAGCTGTTGTGTGCTCATAAATGCCCGATCACCGCCAATTGAGACGCGGGGGGTATTGTCAAATTCAAGGGGACCCGTGGCAAGCGACGCGGGTTCCGACAACTTGTGTAATTCCGAATTTTTAGCCCCTCCCGCCCAACTCCGTTAGAGCCCATCGCATTTGCCCCGGACATCTGCTTGGAAACCCTGGACGTTTGCTTTCACCTTCGCGTCAACACCGCGTCAGGTGAAGAGGTCAGCGCAAGTCACGGATTATTTGCAATCGGGGCACGCTCGGATCTTCTTGACGTCCAGCGACTGGAACATGTGTCGACGATCCGTGCGATTCAGACAGCGCGTCCATCCGACAAGCCGCACGACGCAATCTGCTTCGATCTCACTCAAGGCTCGCGCCTCACACCGCGGTCGTATCGCCACGGGGCAGGCACTTTGAAGCCGGTCCTCACGCCGACCCGCCACTTCATCCCTCTCTGACGCTAGACGAGCGGCACGTATCGCCGACGTGTCGGCGTCCTCCTCGGGGTGAAGCTGCACGCGAGCGTATCGAGCGCCGAGCTTCGGACTAACTCACTGCTCGCGTCTTTAAGGCTGCCGGAAGCGTCTGCAAACTAGGCGATGATCCAGTCAAGCGCCTTCTTGCCGATTGCAATCACCGCATCGAAAGTCAGCTCGATTCCTTTTTCTTGTGCGGTGCTTTTGATCTTCTCCCACACCGGCTTGCTGCGAACCGTGTCTAGGAGTTCGTGACCTTCCCAAGTCAACTTTGGCGTCAGCAAATATGGCGGTGCATTGAGAGATTCCGACAATATGCCGTCGATGAAGCCTGCCTCATGCAACAAGAGGGCGTGATCAATCTTCGCCTTTGATTGGCCAGGCGACTGCTGGTGATACGCGAATTCTGATCGCTGTTCGTCGGTGAGACCTTCGACTTCGATCAGCACATCACGGATAACATCCCAATCGCGCTTCATTGGTTCGCTCCTATCGTGCTCGTGCGTGTCTCGAAATAGAGAACTGTGGAGACTCGTTGGCCGCGAGAATCTGCATGAAACTCGTTACCGTCGGACTATCAGCCAACGGATGGTGCGTCGGGCCATTGCGAGAGTTGCTTCTTGGCTTCGGCGAGGACCTCAGCAATGGCCTTTGAAACGAGCTCAAGGGTTTTCGTCACGTATTCTTCCGGATGGGAATCGAACTCGACGTGCCAGTGATCACGAACCAAATTCTGCAGGGACTGAATAGCGCTATCCGATAGGAAGATCGAAGCGGGCCCCATTAACTCCCGGAGTTCGTTCAGCGCGTGCGCGCCGTTTTTTGCAAGCGCAATGAAACGAGGTTTCTCTGGAATTGTCATGTCCTGTTCCGTGCCCGGCTGAAGGTAATACTCGGAGCGATCGACTAGCGTGAGACTTAGCTTGTTCAAGTGCGACAGCAGCTCAACATAGTATTTCTCTCGAAACGCCCACTGTTGCTGGGTGAGCCATGCGCTCCCAGATAGAGCAGCCTTGATCTCCTCCGTATCACGCGTGTTCTTCTTCAGCTGTTCATTCAGCTTGTTGAAGTGTTCGGTGTTCGCTCGATTTGTGGCGCTGGTCATCAGATAGTTCACCAAGTACGCGCTCGTCAGCGCGATGGCGATAGCTCCAAAGTAGGCGTACCACGGGAAGTTGATCCCTTGTCGGCCAACCGCTTCTACTAACTGCTGAAATTCCGCTGGGGACATTTTGGCGCCACCTAGTTCGTTCCTGAGGTCGCGCGTTCCTTGGCGAACTCTCCGAAGGAGCGTTTGATCTTCGCCTCAAGGCTGTTCAGCCAAACATAGCCTTGCTTGTTTATTGAGCGGTCGTTGTTTGAAAGGCCGTGGTTTTCGATGATATCCATAGTGATCCGCTCACCCGCGTAGCCAACCGCCACGCGCATCTTGTAAGCCTTATAGTTGAATTTCGCATAGACAATGCCAGGAGCGGTGCCGTCGAAGTACCAGTCGCCGCCACGTGACTCGGTCGGAGGGGCCGAGACCGCATTAAGGATGCACACCTCAACCTGTTTCTTAGAAGCTCCTACAGGCGGGGCGAAGGACACCTGCTTCAGCGGTGTGGATGAGCACGCAGCAAGCAGAACGACTGCCGCAAAAATCCAGGCGCGTTTCATAGAAGCCCTCTTGCTAGTTGCTTCCTACCTAGAAGCATTCGGCAGGAGAATAGCGTCCGACTAGCTATCAAAGGCGTGCGTACGGCGCACTACCAGTAGGGATCGTATTGCGGCTGCAATAGTGCCCAAACGAAGGTGGATGCCGGTTCTTAGGTGGCGCTCGAACGCGCGTAACCGGATGAATTAAATGGCTCCCTGGGTTGGACTCGAACCAACGACCAACGGATTAACAGTCCGACGCTCTACCAACTGAGCTACCAGGGAACTGAGAGCCTTGCGAGGGCGCGCATTCTCTTGGGTTCGCTGAGTTCCGTCAAGTATTCCCCCTAAATCAGCGACTTACCTTCCGGTCACTGGCGCAGAACCCTCAATTCCCGCAGCCGCCTTCCTTTGGGGTGAGCTGATACTGCTCAGTCCCCGTTCGCGACATCACGCCGGCGGGCGTTTTCACGCTTCCCGGGCCCGTCGCGGTGATGCTGACCGCCACCTCATCGGCGTACTTCACGGTGTAAGTGCCGTTGCCATACACGGTGAACCCGCTCATGTTGCCGGCGTACGTATACGTCCCGCCGTTCGCATCGGCCGGCACGAACTTCACGGTGTTGCCGCTGCCGGCGATCGTGAACGGCGCGGCGATGTCGCAGATCTCGCCGGTGCCGACGAAATCATCGGCGCCGCCTGTCGCGGAATACGCGGCGCCTTCGTTCGTGTCGAACGCGAGCTCGGCCTTGCCGATGCCGCGCTTCGAGCGCGCTTCGAACGTCACGCGTGCCTGCTGCTTCTTCTCGCTCGGTCCGACGTACGTGAACTTCGCGTCGCTGCGAACCTTGGAGCCGGCGGGATCGAGCGACGAGTCGCCGCTCAACGTGGCGGACACGGTGCCGCCAACCGCGCTGCCGTCCACGCGGCTGCGCGGCGCCGCCAGGATGCTGAACGACGTCGATGGTTTGGCCCGCGACCGTTTCGCGGGCGTGGTGGTGGGCTCGAGCTTTACGCACTTGCCGCGCTCCCACACGTCGCGCGCGCGCTCTGTGTATTGCACGGCCATCAACTCGAGAATCTTCGCGAGATCCGCGGAGTTCTGCACGTCGCCGTCGGTTGCCTGCGAGCTGCGGCGGTTCACGCGCTGGCTCGCGGTTCCGCCCGCGGGCGAGCTCAAGTTCAGATCCACGAACGTGCCCGCGTTCGCGCCGAAGGAGGCGTGTTCGACGTGAGTCTGCGTATCAGTGTCGACGTAGTGTGCGTCATCGCTCAAGTTTCGTACGACGATCGTCTTGATGGTGATGTTGGTGCCGGCGCTTCCGCCTGCGCGCGCAAGCGATGATTGGGAGGTGGCCTCCAGCGTCACTTTGCCCGCGGCGTCCGGACACACATTCATCTTCATGCGTGTCTGGAATTTTCCGTGCAGACCGCCCGACTCGACATCCGTTGCGGATTCGTAGCCGATCGTGCCTTCGCCGATCTCCATCGTCGAGACGACTTCCTTGCTCTTGTAGGTTGCCTTCGAGGGCTTGCCCTCGGCGTAGAGCGACTCGAAATCGAGCGCGACGCCCGAGAGCTCCACGACGGCCTGCGCCACTCCCAATGCGCCGTCGGCAACGGCGGCGTTCTGCACGGCTATCCATCGCGGTGGCTGCCACTGCGACGTGAAGCGTTTCATTTCGAGCATGAGCGCGCGCAACGCGGCATCCGCGCGCTCAGGCCCGCCGAGCTCCGCGTCGAGGCCGCTGACGGTCAGTAGTTTGCGGTGCGCGGTGTACTCGAACTCGCCGATCCGGCGCAGCGTGGTCTCGCGATCGGATTGCAGCAGCGCGGCGAAAGCCGCGGCTTCGGCGGCCTTGCCCGTGAGTGGATTCGCGGTCGGCGCGGTCGGCGCGGTCGGCGCGGCAGGAGCAGCCGAACTCGCCGAAGCTGGCGGATCCGCTGTCGTCTCCACGCTCGCCGACTCCGCGGCCCGCTCACAACCGCTGAGCACCACGAGAAAGGCGAGGGCAACCAACGCGCGCATAGGTAGTCCGACCTACTGCAGCGCGAACTGCCACTTCACGGTCAGCGTCCCGCCTTCACCCTCGGCGCCGCTCATCTTGATCGTCTGCTTGCCCGACGCATTCCGCAGATCGCCCGTAATCGCCGCAGTCATCGGCTTCAGCATGCCGGGAAACCTGGCTTCGCCCTTCGATGTCCCGCTCTTCTCATCCGGAAAATCGGACGTGACTTGCTGCGTGTAACCGACGCCCACGAGCGGCAGCGGCAGCATGATGTAGATCTCTTTCCTCTCGCTGTCGATCTCGAGCCGCGTCGTATACGCGTCCTTCGAACCGGCCAGCAGGGGCACGTTTCCCGCACCCTTGCGCGTCTCTTCGCGGCTGCACTGGTGATTGGGTTTCCCGGAGCACAGCGGATCGGACGTCTTCGCGCGATACGACTCGTCGATCGAGTACGTGCCTTTCTCGGCACTCGGCACCCAGATCTGGTACCGCGGCCCATCCAGTTTGGTCGCCGCGGCCACATCGCCTTTCGTCGCCTCGATGTCCGCCGTGTTCATCGTGCTGCTGTACGCCACGATTGCCTTCTCGATGCAGGCTTCGTCCTCGCCGCACCGCTCGGCGATTTTCATCATGTCGTTCATCGCCGGTTCCATCTTCTTCTGGACCTTCGCGACCTGGGTCTGCTTCTTCGCGATCGATGCGTCCCGTCCGGCGTCCACGGCGCGCAACCCGGAGATCGCCTGGCTCTCCTCCGCGCTCAACTGCACGACCATGTTCATCGTGCGCTGGACCCGCCACTCGGACGGATCGTCCTTGCTGGCGTTCTTGCCGACGGCGGAATACTCGTATTGCACGTTCAGCGTGGCCTTCGCGCCTTTGGCCGCGAGCAGGTCGGCATGCGCGGCGCCGCTCGCGATGAGTCCGATCGACAATGCGATTGCGGTTTTCATGTTTACTCCCTGACTACTTGGCGATCGTCGGCGTGATCGTCCACGTCCACCCATTCTTCTTCGCCGTGAACTGCGTCTTCGCCGCATTCACGCTGAGCTCCGGCGTATTCGGGATCGGCATCCCGAACATCACGGGCGAGGGCAGCGAAAACTCCTCGGGCCGGGTCTTGTTCGCCGCGGGAACGGGCTTGCGTCCGGCGGTGCACATGTACATCGCCTCGACGACGGGATACTTCGTCGTCACGGTGAACGTCAGCACGCCCGCGAGCCCGGTCGTCACGCTCGACAACTCGTAGTGCTCGTACTCGCCCTTCAGAATGGGCGCGAGGCAGCTCGGTTCCCGGTCGCGCACTTTCTGCATCGTCGATTTGAAATTCTGGATCACCGGCGTCCCGACGATCGCCTGCTCGGACATCTTCCACATGAGACTGATCGTGACGCGATCGGCGACGTCGGCCTGCCCGGCGCCGTTGCTCGCGATGTGCGTCGCATCCTGATAGACGCCCACGATGTCGTACTTGATCAGCTGGGCGCCGCCCCATTTCTGCATGGCGGCCATATCCATCTGCTGCGCGCCGGCGCCACAAGAGACCGCCGACAGCAGCGCAACGCGTACTAACAACTTGCTCATGTTCATTTCTCCTTACGGACGAGGACGCGCATACACCTGCAACCCGGCAACTCCCATGCCGGTTCCGCTGTCGTCGGGTACGAACGCGAGCGTGCTTCCGTCTTCCGACAACGCCTGCCTGTCGTTCACGAACGTGCCGGTCGAGACTGGCATTTGGTCTCCGTTCCGCAGCGACGCAAGGGTCACGGTGCCCGCGACGAGGTCTCCGACGACGGTATACGACCGCGATGAGGTCGCGAGGTTGTTCGTCAAGGATCGCGCGATCGTCGAAAACGCCACGTATCGGCCATCGCCCGAGATCTGCGGCCAGCCGCTGTGGCTGTTGCCCGCAACACCCAGGATCGAGCTCGCGATCCGGTACGTGCCGACAATGTTGCGATCGACGACGATCACCTGGTCGTATGGCGTATTCGTCAGATCATTCGATCGGATGGCGAACGCGACGTAGCGTCCGTCGCTCGAGATGCTCATCCCCTGGCCCAGGCCATCGCCATTCGCCTGTTGCCACGAGATCAGACCGTACTCGGTGCCGCCGGCCTCGATGTCGTAAAGCCGGACCTCCATCTGCGCATTGCCGGGGAGCGCATAGACATACGCAACGTACTCGCCGTTGTCGGAGAGCGCGCTGTACGCGACGTTGTACAACGGACTGCCCGCGATCATCCCGCGAAATCCTGACTGCGCGTTGACGTAGTAGAGATACATGCCGTCGTTGGGCGCGCCGGTAGTGAGGTCGAACGCGCTCCTGAACGTCACGATCTGCCCGTCCGCGGAGATGTCGAGGTGAACGTCGGACGTGCCGAGAATGCCGTTGGGAAGCTGATCCCCGTTCGGCAGCACGCTGACGCGCACCGTCGTGTTGGTCTCGAGATCGCGGCGGAAGATGTCAATCCCGCCGTTGGTGTCCCCCGCGACGAGATCCCCCGCCTGCGAGGAGAAGACCGCATAGCGACCGTTCGAGGAAAGCTTGAGGTTGTAGACACCCTGCAACGACACATCACCGTCGGTGTTGTAGTTGATCAACCGCGTCACACCGGTGCTCATGTTGCGCACATACGCATTGGTGTAGCAGTTGCAGGAGACAGGCGGCGCGTCTTCGTGCACGTTGTTTCCGTACGAGATGAACGCGATCAGGTTGCTATCGGCCGACAGCGACGGCTCGTAGCTGCTGAAGTCGGGCAGTCCGTTCGATGTCGATCGGCTCACGAGCGTCGTGTCGGTGAGGCCGGTCGACGCTTGCACCGTGACGACCACCGTGTTGGTGAAAATCGTGCCCGCCGGGTTTCCAACCGAGAAGCGGAACTGAGCGCCCGTGTCCGTAAGCGTCAGCGGATCGGTGACGTAGCAGACGTTGGTGTTGTTGTTCACGAGCACGCCGGCGCCGCCGATCCACGTCGCGCCGTTCCAGCGCTGCAACTGCACGTCGAACGTCGGCGTGCCGCCGATGGTCAGGCACAGCTGCGCCACCGCGCCGGGGACGATCGTTGCGTTCGCCGGTTGCGAGGTGATCGTCGGTGCCACGATGACTTGCACGGTCAGCGTCGCGCCCTGGCTGAACACGAGGCCGGCGCCGTTGTGGACGATGACGCTGTAGACCGCGCCCGAGTTCGCGCCGACGAGCGTCGGCGTCGTGTACGTCGCGGCGTTCGCGCCGCCGATCGGCGAGCCGTTGACCATCCACGTGTAGCGCAGATCCGAGCCGCTCGCGGTTACGGTGAACGTCGCGGTGTCGCCCTGGTTCGCGGTGGTGGAGACGGGCTGCTGCGTGACGACGGGAGCGCCCAGCAGGATGAAGTTCGCATTGTTGCTGTTCGACGTGCCGAACGGATTCGTCACGGCCACCTGGTAACTGCCGACCTGCGCGTTGCCCACGTTCGTGAAGCTCAGCACGGGCGAAGTCGCTCCGGGGATCGCCGTTCCGTTGAACGTCCATTGATAGGAGATCGGACCGCTGCCGGTCGCACCGACGGCGAGGATGCCCGAGCCGCCCGCTGGGACGATGAGCGTCGCGGGTTGCGAGGTGATGGTCGGTTCCGCCGAGACGTTCACGAGCGTCACGTCGAGCGTCACGTTATTGCTGACGATCGCGCCGGCCGCGTTGCTGATGACGACGGAGTACGCGCCCGCGTTGGGGAGTCCCACGCTGTTGAACGACAGCACGGCGGTGGTTGCGCCCGCGATGTTCACGCCATCGCGACGCCATTGAAACGAGAGGGGGCCGGTACCGCTGACGCCGACCGCGAACGACGCGGATTGACCGGCATTCACCGTGAGCGCGACCGGTTGCGCGACGATGGCCGGCGCAACCACGGCGGGCGTGCTCGTGGTCACGGTGAGCGTCGCCGCGGCGCTGACTGAATTGCCCGCGCTGTTGGTCACGCTCACGGTGTAAGCACCAGCGTTCGCATTCGTAACCCCGCCCAGGCGCAGGACCGGGCTGTTCGCGCCGGCGATGTCCACGCCGTTCGCGCGCCACTGGTAGCTCAGCGCTTCGGTGCCGTACGCGTCGATCGCGAATACGGCATCGCCGCCGGCCGCCACGATCAACGACGCCGGTTGCGTCGTGATGGATGGCGCGACGTCGACGTTGCTGACGGAGACGGTGGCGACTCCGCTCGCGGCGGAGCCGAGCGCGTTGGTGGCGACGACGCGGAACTGGGTGCCGTTGTCGCCCGGCGCGAGCGCGGCCGTCGTGTAGTTTGGCGACGTCGACCCGGTGCCGGTCGTGACGTTGTTCCACGCGCCGCTCGAGTTGGCAGGGCGGGTTTGCCATTGCAGGGTCGGCGCGGGTTGGCCGGCGGCCGTCGCCGCGAGGTTCGCGGTCTGTCCGGTCCTCACCAACGATGGCCGCGGCGATTCCAATACCTGCGGCGGTCCACCGACTTGCAAGACGTTGACCTGAATGTTCTGGCCGACAGTGCAGGTGGGGGCGTGGGGCGGCGGCGGGGTGTAGCAGGCATGCACCCGAAGCAATGCGGCCTGGTCGGAAGCCGTCGCCACGAAGCCGTAGCGAACGCCCCAGTATCGCCATTCGAGGCCGAGACCACCGGGAAGCGGGTTCGCCTCGTTTTGATAGGCACGGGCGACGACGCGCCACGAACGGCCATCGGCGTTCTGGCGTTCCCAATCGATGACCGCGCGGTCGGCGCGCGAGGGCACCGTGAAAGTGGCGGCGCCTTCGGGACGGTGCGCGGCACCGCCGCTCAGCACGGCGTCGACATTCGCGACGGTTCCTTCCACGACGTCGATCTGCGTCGGCGTCTGGTCCTGTTGAATGTAGATGCCCGGGTAGTTGGGCAGCGAGGCCCAGTAGACGCCGCGCTCGTTTCCGTAGCCGAAAGCGCTATACGATCCGTTGGATCCGCATCGGCGTCCGACGCCGAACCGATACGAGGTGAAATCCCCGGGCTCCACGGTCATCGTGATGGAGCCGCCGTCCGCGGAGATCGGGACGCGCCTGCCGCCGCCGCCATTGGACGCATAGGAGAGGTTCTGGGCACGGGCGAAGATCGCCCATTCATAACGGGCGCAACTGGTCGTGGACTGACCATTGTTGCTCGTGACGGTGAAGGTCACGGTGACAGGGCCGATCAGCGTCGAGCAGCGCGGGTCGCAAGTCATCGACGTCGTGACCCGCAGCGGCGGAATCTCCGCGATGGGAACCAGATAGGTCACCACGACCACCTGGAAGTACGAGAAGTTGCCAACCGTCGCCTCGAGCATGCCCTCGTCGAGGTGGGTGTCTTCGAGGACTATCCAGTCTTCGCCGGGTTGCGCTTTGGCGATTTTGAATTCCTGATTGGGCTGCAGCGTCACGCTCGGGACGGGCAGGCGCACATCCACGCCTTCAGCGAAGTCACCGCCGTGCGGCGTGATGACGAAGGTGCTGCCTGCCGCGGTCAGTCCCGCGGGAAGCGCGGGAGCGCCGGTGGAGTCCCGCGCGATGCGAATCGTTGTGCTGGCGCTGAGTGCGCCGGCTGGAATGACGATCGAAGCGCCGCTTGCTTCCGTGACCGTGCCACCGCCTGCGCCGATGACGACCGGGGGCGGCGGCGGCGGCGGTACTGCGGGAGGCGGGTTTGGCGCCGACGGGGGAGGCGCAGGCAGTTCGCCATCTCCACCGCCGCAACCGGCGAGCGCAACCAAACAAATCGCAGCGAGTAATTGCAAACGCATGACGCCCATCCCTTGACCGGCAAACACACCGGTTAAGGCTCAACGCGCGAAATCCCGGCAAACCGGCTCACGTATTTGCGAAAGCGCGTGTGACTTAACGCCCGGATCGACAGGATGCGACTCGCAACTCGTTGACGCGGCTGGCTTCCACGCCACAATGCGCCCCGACGTGAACAGCGAAAAACAATCTCCCGGCGAGGTGACACGTCTGCTCCAGAGCTGGGCCGACGGCGATGCCGCGGCGCTCGAAGCGCTCTGGCCGCTCGTCTATGACGACGTGCGTCGGCTCGCGCGTCGCCAGATGGCCGGCGAGCGCGGCGACCACACTTTGCAGGGCACGGCGCTCGTCAACGAGGCGTTCATCCGGCTCGCGGGCCAGCGCGTGTTCGAGTGGCAGAACCGCGAGCAGTTTCTATCGCTGGCGGCGCAGATCATGCGCCGCGTGCTCGTGGACCATGCGCGGCAACGCGCCGCGCAGCGGCGGGGCGACGGCGCGCGACGCGTGAGCATCGAAGACACGCAGGCCGCGATCGAGATCGACGAGCGCCAGGCGCTGCAGGCGATCGACGACGAGCGCATCGATGTGCTCGCGATCGATTCGGCATTGACCAGACTCACGCAGATCGACGCGCCGCAGGGCCGCATCGTCGAGCTGCGGTACTTCGGCGGACTCACGCTCGAAGAGACGGCGAGCGTCGTCGGCATCTCGCTCGCGACGGTGAAGCGGGAGCTCGTGATCGCGCGCGCCTGGCTGCGCCGCGAGCTCGGGCGGCAAGACGCGGGTGTTCGCGCGTGAGGTCGCCCGACTGGTCGCGGGTCAAGACCTTGTTCACGGCGGCGCTCGAAGTGGTGCCGTCGGATCGCGCCGCGTTTCTCATGCTCGAGTGCGACGGTGACGCCGCGCTGCTGGGGGAAGTGCAGTCGCTGCTCGAGGCGCATGAAAAACCCGGCAAGCTTCTCGACACCGTCACTCATGAATTTCGCTCGCAGGCGTTCGCGTTTTCGGGCAGCGCGACCGCGCGCATCGGCGAACGCATTGGCGCGTATCGGATCGTGGGCGTTCTCGGCAGCGGCGGCATGGGCGACGTGTTCAAGGCCGTGCGCGACGACGATCAGTACCACTCCGAAGTCGCGATCAAGCTCATGCGCGCGGACGTGCGCAGCAGTCTGACCGAACAACGCTTCAAGACCGAACGCCAGATCTTGGCGGGGCTCGATCACCGCAACATCGCGCGGCTGCTCGATGGCGGCACGGCGGCCGGCGGAATGCCGTACGTCGTAATGGAGCTCGTGACGGGCGAACCTATCGACGCCTGGTGCGAATCGCGGAAGCTGAGCGTGCGCGAGCGCGTGTCGCTGTTCCTGCAGGTCTGCGCGGCGGTCAGCTACGCGCACCAGCAACTCGTCGTGCATCGCGATCTCAAGCCGAACAACATTCTCGTGACGACCGACGGCTCCGTGAAGCTGCTCGACTTCGGCATTGCCAAGCTACTCGAAGCGAACGCCCACACCGCCGTCATGGCAGCCAACGCGACGGCGACGACGCTGCGTGCGATGACGCTGGAGTATGCAAGTCCCGAGCAGGTGAGCGGCGGACTCGTGACCACCGTCAGCGATGTCTACTCGCTGGGCGTCGTGCTCTATCGACTGCTCACGGGCCAGAGTCCGTACGGCGCGCGCGCCACCGATGCGCAGCGCATGAAGGAAATCCTGAGCGACACGGCGCCGACGCGGCCGAGCCAGGTCGAGCGCTCGGTGGATGGGGATCTCGACAACATTCTGCTGATGGCGCTGCGCAAGGAACCGCAGCGCCGCTACAGCAGCGTCGAGGCGCTCGCCAACGATCTGCGAAACTATCTATCCGGCATGCCCGTGCACGCGCGCGGCAATTCGCTGGGTTATCGCACGGGAAAGTTCGTGCGCCGGCGCAAGGTCGAGATCGCGGCGGGGCTGCTGGTGTCCTTTTCGCTGATCGGGGCCGTTGTTGTCTCGGCGCGCGAGGCGCGGATCGCGCAGCAGCACTTCGACAGCGTGCGCAAGCTCGCCAACACATTGCTGTTCCAGCTTCACGACGAAATCCAGAAAGTGCCGGGCTCGCTCAAGACGCGAGAGATGCTCGTGAACACCTCGCTCGAGTACCTGGACACTCTATACAAGGAAGCCGGCACGGATCGTGAGCTCCAGCAGGAGCTGGCCGCCGCATATCGGCGGGTGGGCGATATCCAGGGAAGTGAGACGAGTTCGAGCACCGGCAACTTCAAAGGCGCGATCGAGAGCTACGCGCGCGCGATCGCTCTGCTCGAGCCGATCGTCGCGGCGGATCCCGGAAATCTTCCGGCCGCGGTGTCGCTGACCCACGCGTACGTGCGGCGCGCGCGCCTGATGTTGGTCGTCAGCAGTCCGAAGGAAGCCCTCGTGCTCGTGCGGAAGGGTGTTTCGTCCGTCGAGAGGCTTTCGCCGAGGATGGCGGGCGCGACGGAGCTCGCGGAGCTTTCGATGGAAGCCTATACCGCGGAAGCCGACATCCTGTTCGCGCTCGACCAGCCCGCGGTTGCGATGGCGTCGCTCGACAAAATCCTCGGCGTCTCCGAGGCGCATTGGCATGCGCATCCAGACGATCCCGCGTCGCTGCTCATGTTGAGCCGCGCGTACAACAACACGGCGATTCATGCCGATCCGCGACTCTCCGGGGCCGATGCGATCGCGCGCGCGATCGAGTTGCTGCGCAAGGCGGCAAAGGCGGATGAACAGTTGCTCGCGCGGAAGCCCGATGACGCGTCGAATCAGCAGCGTCAGGCCGTCGCGCATTACAACCTCGCGCGGCAATTGCTGTGGGCCGGGAAGCCGGAGGAGTCGTTGGCGTTCTATCGACTCTCGGCGCCGCTGGCTGCGAAGGCCGCGGCGGATCCGAACGATGCGCACGGTCGCTACTTCAGCGCTCTCGTGGACAGCGGCATGGCGCATGCGATGTTCCAGATGGGGAGAGTAGACGAGGCGCGCGCTATCTACCAGCGATGTGCTGACGTCCTGCAGCGTCTGACCCGCGACGGCAACACGCTGCGCATCGAGTATGCGTACGGCCAGAACGCCGTCCGGCTCGGCGAGCTGTATGCGAGTCTGGCGGCGCGGCCTGGCGCGAGCGTCGAGGCGCGCGCGAGTTCATGGCGGCAGGCGCGAGATCTCTACACGCAGGGCCTCGCGTCGCTGCGGAAAGTGACTTCGGCCGTGAAGATCGAGCCGATGGATTACGACGTGGTCGACGATGGGATCGCGGGGCTTGCCGTCGCCGAAGCCGCACTGGCGAAATGAAAATGGGGCCTGACCCCAATTCCCGAAACGGGGCCTGACCCCTGTTCAAGGGACACGCCCCATCGCAATCGCAAGGTAAGATCGGCCGGATATGCCCGCACCGGCACGACTCATCGTGGTTGAAGACGACCCGGCGTTCCAGGACGTCTTTCGCGCCGCATTCGCACACGCGCAAGACATCGAGCTGCTGGGGATCTTCGACCGCGGCGCCACCGCGCTCGACGCGCTCCGCAAGCATTCGCCCGACGTCCTTCTCGTCGACCTCGGCCTACCCGACATGAGCGGGCTCGAAGTCATCCGCGCCTGCGCAACGACGCATCCGGACTGCGAGATGATGGTGATCACGGTCTTCGGCGACGAGCAGCACATCCTGCAATCCATCGAAGCCGGCGCAACCGGCTATCTCCTCAAGGACGCGATGCCCGAGGATCTCGCGGCGCAGATCCACGCCTTGCGCGCCGGCGGCAGTCCGATCAGCCCCGTCATCGCGCGGCAGCTCCTCTCGCGATACTCCGCGCCGCGCCCCGACGTCTCCGAAGAGGCGGCGCAGCTCTCCGAGCGCGAGTGCGAGGTGCTGCGCCTGGTCGCCAAAGGCTACACATTCCCCGAAGTCGCGCGGCTGCTCGAGATTTCCGCGCACTCGGTCATGACCTACGTGAAGCGCAGCTACCGCAAGCTCCACGTCAACTCCAAGACAGAAGCCGTTTATGAGGCCCGCAAGCTGGGTTTGTTGCGCGATTAGTTTCGCGTCGTTGCTGCTCACGGGCTGCGACCGCGCGCCGGATCCGGGTGAAGTCACGCGCGCCGAATACGCGGTGCAATGGTTCGGTGCGAAGCCCGCGCCGCCGGGCCCGGCTGCGTTGCCGGCGGACCTCGAGTGGCACGCGGTCGAATTGCCTCACGTCGGCGAGCGCGATCGCGGGCTCGGTAAAGCCGGGACTCGCGGCTACGCGCGTGTCTGGATGCGAGTCGTCGATGCGCCCGCGAAACCGGGTCCGCGCGCGCTTGCCTACAGCGTCTACCTACCGACCGGATCGGCTGCGGTGCTCTATGTCGACGGCGCGCGCGTCGCGGCCACCGATCCCACGCTGTCGAACGCCTGGCAGCGACCCGTGCTGTTTGCCTTGCCCTACAGCGCGGCCGGGGCAGGAGAACACGAACTCGCGCTGTCGTTCGATTGCTACGTCGGGCTGCTGGGTTGCGGCGTGCCGTCGGTGCACGTCGGGCCACTTGCATCCGTCACCGACTTCTTCGAACGCGAGAACTTCCTGCGCATCGACGCGCCGCGCATCGGCAGCATCGCGATCCTGATCGTCGGCGCGTTCGCGTTGCTGTTCTGGATACGGCGGCGACACGAAGTCGTGTACGCGCTGTTCTTCTGCGCGTCACTGCTGTGGGTGCTGCGTACATTGCACTACCACCTGTCGCGGTATCCAGGTCCCGAGGAATGGTTCTGGTGGCTGACGGTCAACTCGCTGACCTGGCTGTCGGTGATCGTCTATCTGTTCGCGTTCCGCCTGCACGGCGAGCGCCGTAAATACGTCGAGCGCGGGCTCATCGCCACGGCGGCCTTCGCGACGTTGAGCGCGCTGCCGTACCTCGTCTTCGACGAATGGATCTTCGAGCAGATCCAGTACGGCGTGCAGGCGCTGCTGTCGATCGTCGTCACGGTCCTGCTGTGCATCGCGGCGTGGCGCCGCCGCACGCGCGAGGACATCGCGATGGCCGCCGCGTTGACCATCAACTTCGGACTCGGTATCCATGACTGGATGCTGCAGAACTGGACGGTCGACATGCGCGGCGTGTTCCTGTTGCCGTATGCGGCGATCCCGTTGTTCGGCGCATTCATCTACGCGATGGCGCGCCGCTTCGGAACCGCCATCGAGGACACCGAAAAGCTGAACGCCTCGCTCGAGCACCGACTCGCCGAACGACAGCGCGAGCTCGACGAGAGCTACGAGAAGCTGCGGCACATCGAGCTGCAGAGCGCGCGCCACCAGGAGCGGCAGCGCCTGATGCGCGACATGCACGACGGTCTCGGCTCGTCGCTGATGTCCTCGCTCGCGCTGGCCGAGCGCGGCGAGGCGGATCACGAGTTCGTCTTGCGCACGCTGCGCGAAGCGGTCGACGAGCTGAAGCTGACGATCGACTCGCTCGAGCCGATCGAAAGCGACCTCGTCACGCTGCTGGCGACCTTGCGCTATCGCATCGGCCCGCGGCTCGAGAAGGCGGGGCTCACGATCGAATGGGACATGCCCGACCTGCCGAAGCTCGAGTGGATGGACGCGGCGGCGGCGCTGCAGATCCTGCGCATCGTGCAGGAGTCCATCACGAACGTGATCAAGCATGCGCGTGCGACGAAGCTGCGCGTCGCGGCGGCGATGGCCGAGGGCCACATGCAGGTCACGATCGCCGACAACGGTGTCGGGTACGACGTCGACGCGCTCGCGCAGCAGCCAGCGGGTCGCGGACTGCGCAACCTGCGTCATCGCGCGGAGCAGCTCGGCGCCTCGATCGAGATGCGTTCGGGCAGCGACGGCACCGTCGTGAGCCTGCTCCTGCCGATCGAACGCCGCCGAGCCCCGCGCTGACGACTGTCCCTTGTTCGAGGGACGCGCCGAATCGCCGCTTGCCCCGATACTGAATCGGGGCAAACAAGGTGAGGTGTCTCGTGGGTCGTCAATTGAAAGCATCGGGTCTCGTATTGCTGGGCGTCGTCGTTCTGTTCGCCGCGACAAAGTTCGCGCAGGCGCAATCGCCGCCAACTCCGAACAGGGTGGTCGAAGTCGTCAACGCGGAGGTGAGCCGACTGGAAGTGCGGCTCAGCGGCGGAGAGCTCAAGGAGCCGCTGCGATACGAGTTCAAGGGCGAGAGCGGCACGGTCACAGGCGGCATCGCGTTGCCGAAGGAAGGCCGCGTCGATTGGGAGATGGTCGCGTACGACCGCGAGGGCAGGCTCACGCATGAGGGCAAGGGCTCGATCGGCGGATACGTTCACACCGAACGCGCGATCGACCTGCCACTCGAGTCGATCAGCGGCGGCGAAGGAATCGTCGTCTCGCTCGCGCACGAGCGGATCGTGTTCGAGGTGGATCCTTACAAAACGTCCGAGACGTTGAGCGTGCGCGCGAACGTTTTCGATCCGCAAGGCAATCGCGCGAGCTTCAAGCCCGGCGACCTGACCTGGCAACTGACCGACGGACGGCTCATCCAGCTCGTCAAGCATGAGAAGGAATACAAGATCGATCTCCGTCCGAAGAAGGATGTGGAGATTTTCGAGCTATGCACGCTGGCGCCGCAGGTTTTCGCTTGCACGAAGAACGGGTTTTGCAAGCCGATCCGTGTCTGCGCGGATCCGTTCGTCAGCATCAGCGCGGGTGGAAAGCATACTTGCGCGATCGCCACGAGCGGCGCGCTCTTCTGCTGGGGCGACAACCAGCAAGGGCAGTTGGGCGCACCCACCGCGAGCACCTGCGGGACTTCCGCACCCGCCTGCCACACTCGCGCGCTGCCAGTAGTTTGTCCGCCAGGGTCGCCGTGCAAGTTCACGCAAGTCTCCGCGGGAGAGACGCTGACCGCGGCCGTGGACGTGAACGGGAGTGTCTGGTGGTGGGGTCGCGGCTCGACCGTTCACCGCCGCGTGAACGCGACGCTTGCGGCCGGGCCTGTGAGTTTCTATCAGGCTGCCGCGGGATACGGACATGCCTGCGCGATCTCGGGCGGACGCAACGAGATCTGGTGTTGGGGATTGAACGACTACGGCACCGCGGGCGCTCCGTGGATCATGAATGAAGTGCCGGATACCGCGCCCGTGCGCGTGATGGCGCCCGGGAAGTTCCGGCAGATCGCGGCGGGCGGCCAGCACACCTGCGCGATCGGGCTGGGTGGCTCGGACGTCATCTGCTGGGGCTTCGATGACTGGGGCATGGTGCGCGGTCCGAACTCCACGCAGTTGCCGGGAACCGGAATCGGGCCGTTCTTCGCCCAGCAGTTCGGCGGTCTCGTGTCGATCACCGACGTCGCGACGTCGGTCAGCAGCACCTGCGTCGCGGTGAGCGGAAATGTGAAGTGCTGGGGCGAGAAGTCGTATCTCACGACCAGCGGGTTCGGCGCCGTCGAGAATCTGGCCGTCGGCAAAGATCAGGTCTGCGCGACGACTAACCAGCAGGCGCGCTGCATGGGCGCCAACAACTGGGGTCAGCTCGGGGTCGGGACGACGATGTCCCAGGGCGCGCCGGCCAACGTACTCGCGCCGCCGCCGCTCTATACGGATCTGTCGGCCGGCGACAATCACACCTGCGGCATCACGCCGGAGGGCGATGCGTTCTGCTGGGGCAACAACTACGCGGGTCAGCTGGGCAACGGATCGTTCAGCTTCGCGGCGGTGAAAGTACCTAACAAGGTTCTGTTGCCGTAGGTCGGGGGTCGGAGGGGCGGGCGAGGGATTCGCCCGCCCTTCGTCTAAATTAGGGTCAGGCCCCATTTTCCGGCTAACATCCCGCGGCGTTCGAACGCCTACGGGAGATAACAATGACGAATATGCCTCGGCGCCTCACGGCGGAGTTCATCGGCACGGCCTGGCTCGTTCTCGGCGGTTGCGGCAGCGCGGTGCTCGCCGCCGCGTATCCCGAGCTCGGCATCGGCTTCGCGGGCGTGTCGCTCGCGTTCGGTCTGACAGTGCTGACCATGGCGTACGCCATCGGTCACGTCTCCGGTTGCCACTTGAACCCCGCGGTCTCCGTCGGGTTGTGGGCCGGGGGCCGGTTTCCCGCGAACGAACTATTCCCGTACATCGTCGCGCAAGTTCTGGGCGCGATCGCAGGAGCTGCGATCCTGCTCATCATCGCGAAGGGCAATGCCGGCTTCGATCTCGCGGGCGGCTTCGCATCGAACGGCTACGCCGAACACTCGCCGGGCGGCTACACGCTTGCGGCCTGTCTGGCCGCCGAAGTCGTGCTGACGTTCGGGTTCCTGTTCGTGATCCTCGGCGCCACGCACGGCAACGCGCCGAAGGGATTCGCGCCCATCGCGATCGGCTTGTGCCTCACGCTGATCCACCTCATCAGCATTCCCGTCACGAACACCTCCGTGAACCCGGCACGAAGCACCGGCCCGGCGCTGTTCGTCGGCGGCTGGGCGCTGTCGCAGTTGTGGCTGTTCTGGGTGGCGCCGATCGTCGGCGCGGCGCTGGCGGGAATCGCGTATCGGTTCGTCGGCGGCGAAAAGCCGAAGGGCGTGCCGGTGACGGGGGATTGAGGGAAGGGGACTGGCTCCAATTTCGTCCCCGAAATTGGTGCCTGTCCCAGTTCTTTCGCCGCTCTTTCGATCAGACCGCCGCCGGCCTCTTCGACTGCTGTCCCAAATAGTCCTTCTTCCCAATCGCCACCCCGTTGTGCCGCAAAATCGCGTACGACGTCGTCAGGTGAAAGAAGAAGTTAGGCACCGTGTGCTCGATGAAGTAATCCGCACCCGTCATCCATTCGCCTTTCCACCGCGGCTGGCTCACGACGCGCGTCGCCGCGCCTTCGAAGTCTTTCGCCGTCAACCCTTCCAGCAACGTGATGATCGAGCGAATTCGCGCCTGCAGCTCCGCGATCGTCTTCTCCGTGTCTTCCTGCGCCTGCACCGGCTTGCCCGTCAGGTAGTTCACGGAGAGTTTCACCGTGTCGCAGGCGATCTGGATCTGGCGCGCGAGCGGGAACTGATCGGGCGCGAGGCGCAGGGTGGGAAACACGTCCGCGTCGAAGTTCTTCGACTTGGCGTATTCGGCGGCGGTGCTCAACCACTTGTCGAGTTGGCCGAGCTGCTTTTTGAACTGGGAGAAGGTTTCGGTGTACATGGGCGCGGAACCAACGCCGTCTCGAGGCCTGGGTACATCTCTCCGACGGATAGTGGCTCGTCCAGGTCAAACAGTGCTGCCGGCGTTACTCGTAGAATGGACGGAGCCGGGGGGGGGGGCTTCTGCGGGCTTGTGGCATGTCGCTGCCGATAGCACTTTGTGCGCTGGGGAGTTTTTTACGCCGGTTCTCCTTCAAATCAAGTCACCGGAGGTTCCGTACATCAACTCACCAAATTTGTGCGTCACGCCTCTTTTGTAGGAGGTGAACTATAGTTAACATGTGTGAACTGCGGTTTACAGCCTGAGTTTGTGTGGCAAACGTCGTTGCCAAGTTGGAGCTCGAGCAAACGGACCACTTTAAAAAGTGGCTTGCCGGCCTGAGAGATGGGAAGGCGAGGGCGCGCATTGTTTCGCGGCTTACTCGCCTGAGACTCGGAAATTTCGGCGATGTTAAGGCGTTGGGTGGCAAATTGAACGAGCTCCGAATTGATTGCGGCCCCAGATATCGAATTTACTTCGCCCAGCGCGGAAAGACGATTTACTTGCTGCTCTGTGGCGGCGACAAACGCACCCAAGACAGCGACATCTCGTTTGCGAGGAAGCTGATTTCTGAGTTGTGATTTGCGAACGGAGAAATGAACATGGCCACTAAAGCGCGAAAGAAACTCAAAGTGTCGAAATTCGATGAGGCCGATTACCTCAACGCGGAAGGTTGCGCTGAGTACCTCAAGGCTTGCATTGAGGATTCCGATGGAGACTCCTCTGTGATTGCAGAGGCGCTTGGAGTCATTGCGCGCGCGCGCGGCATGGGAAAAGTTGCCAAGGACTCTGGTTTGACTCGCGAGGGTCTTTACAAAGCACTCAACAGACGCGGCAACCCGTCGCTCGATACTTTCCTGAGAGTGTCCAAGGCGCTTGGGGTCAAGCTAGTTCCAGAGGCTGCCTGACGGGGAGACGATGGCCGAGTTGTGCCGGGAGTTCGGGATTTCCGGGTCTGACATTTCTTCGATTCAAACGCAACGCCTGCCGTTCAACTTCCGCGCCGGCCCAAGAGCATGATGTAGCTCAGGCGCCCATCAGGGAGGCTGCTCATTCTCCCGAGTGGATTGTCCAACTCACTGTGCAAGGGGCCCATGAGCAACGCCGGCACAATCATTTGAATGCCCACGCCTTTCTTCGCGTTGTCTTCGCGAAAACCAATCGCCTGAATCTCACAGCCCGTCGTGCGGCATTCCACCACGGGCAATTCGACTCGCTGGGTGTCCACGCCGTGCGCAGTCAATGAGTCTTGAATCCCCTGGCGGAGTGCTGCTTCCATCCGCTCCGACCAAGCCGGGTCACGCGGCTGGTTCCGCAATTCTTCGTGGCGGAGCAGTAACGACTTCGTAGGGTCAGTGTCTTTCAACGAGCTGGCTTTCGTCTTCAAGAGCTCAAAGCCGGGAGTTACGTCGATTGGCAGCGCGTTGTCCGCGGTTGGCATCGCCGGACTTCCCCGCGCAGCTTTCGCCATCTCAGTTGGCGCTGTTGGCGAGACAAGAGTTGCAGGCGGGTTCTCCTCGGCGGTTGCAGCGTATTCAACTTGAGGTTCCGCGAGCGTCATTGAATGACCGGACGCACTTGCGTCTGCGGCAGTTCCGGCTGGCAGCGGCACGTCCTCCCGCAATACGACCCAGACGATTGCGAGCGCAAGACCCGCCCCGATTGCCCAGTAGATTGGCTTTCTCATGATGGGGAGGTTAACGCGGCTGCCGCCGGTACGGGTCTAGGGCGGGTGTCCTCTTTCGCGCCCGGTCGTACTGGATGGACTTCGACGTCCGGGTTTTGGCACGCTGCGGAGAGGCGACGGTACGCCGACTCGCGACAACAAATGTCGAACCGTCGTCAGGCCGTTCGGCCATACACCGGAATGACCAAATTGGCACCCGTTATGAGGAGTACGACGATGCGAGTCATGGTGATCTTGAAAGCCACCGCGAACAGCGAGGCGGGCGCGATGCCGACGACCGAGGACATCGAAGCGGGAATCCGCTTCAACGAGGAAATGGTGAAGGCGGGGATCCTGAAAGGTGCGGACGGGATCAAGCCGAGCAAGTTCGGCAAGCGCGTCACCCTCCGCCGCAATGGCAAACCGTCGATCACGGATGGTCCCTTCGCCGAGACCAAGGAGATCGTCGCGGGATACTGGCTCTGGGAAGTGAAGTCGATGGACGAAGCGCTGGAGTGGGCGAAGCGTTGCCCGGCACCGAGTTCGGGCGAGGAGTCCCAGATCGAGATCCGGCCCTTCTTCGGGCCGGAAGACTTTGGCGAGGAGTTCACGCCGGAGATGCAGGAGAGAGTGGACGAGATGCACCGGACGGTCGAGCCGAAGAGGTGATGGCCACCATCTCGTGAATGCATCGCGGGTGAGGGCGCTGGTGCCGCTGAACGCGGCATGCACGTCGCTCGTTATTTCTTTTTGGCCGCCATGTGTCCTCCAGAGGATGAATGAACAGGGCGGAGTAGGCGCGCGGTTAGAGATTGCGGCTACGTCGCAATGCCATCATCCAGTGTCGGAATGCGCCTGAATTTCCATCGCCAAGCGGCGCTTGACGGCGGGGATCACGGCTCGCGCGATCCCCGCCGCCAACGTTGTCTCAGAAGCTAGTGCAACTGGCCGGCCCGGGCAGCGCGGTGTTGCCGTTGGGGCGGCTGGCCTGAAATCCCCATTCGCCGACACCACCCGGCGTCAGGGCACCGTTATGCCCGCCGGGGCGCGCGGTTACGGTCTGCCCGCTGATGGTCAACGTGGCATTCCACGAGCCCGTGATGGTGTGTCCAGGCGGGAGGGTGAACGTGACGGTCCAACCGGAGATGTTAGAGGTGCCGGTGTTGGTGACGCGGACCGGTTGAATGACGTAGCCATTGCTCCATTGGCCCTGGACGGTGAGCGTCGCCGCGCAGCCGCCGCCACCGCTTCCTCCGCCGTTCGCGGTTGTCACGGTGATCGCTCCGGAGAAGCCGGACGCGTTGCCGGCCGCGTCGCGAGCGCGGACTTGGTAGCGGTAGATAGTGTTGGCGGTCAAGCCGGTGTTGGCAAAAGACGCGGTTGTCGACGTGCCGATCGACGCGAAGGTGCCGCCACTCGCGCCCGCTGCCCGGAAGATGTCATACCCTGACACAGCGACGTTGTCCGTCGACGCGGGCCAGGAGAGGTTGACCGACGACGCGGTGACGCTCGAGGCGATGGGCGTGCCCGGCACGGTGGGAGACTGCGTGTCCCCGGTGCTGCCGGAGGTCGTGGCGACCACCGACGAGGTAAAGCTCGACGTATTGCCGGCCGCATCGCGCGCGCGCACCTGGTACCGGAACGTGGTGTTCGATGTCAGGCCCGAGTTCGTGAACGTGGTCCCTGATGAGGTGCCGATGGAGGTGAACGTTCCGCCGCTCGATCCCGGGGCGCGGAAGATGTCGTAGCCGCTGACACCCACGTTGTCGGTCGACGTCGCCCACGACAGCGTCACGGATGAGGCGGTCACCGCCACCGACGGCTGCCCTGGTACCGACGGAGGTTGTGTGTCCGTCGGCGGCGTGACCGGACCCGCCGCGATCGCCAGCTCATACGCACGCTGTGCCACGAACTGGCCTGCCGTGCCGATGCAGCCGTCGGCTTCTCCGGGCAGCTTGGCCCAGACGAACGCGTCGATCTTCGCATCGCCGGTGACGTTCGTGCTCGCGATGCCGATGGCACGGCCCGCGGGATCGCACCACTCGGAACCCACCGGCCCATTGCCGTTGCGGCTGGTGTCGATGACGGCCTGCAGGCGGGAGATGCCGGTGGCGGCGATGACCTGCTTGGCGTAGGAAATCTCGGCCGACGTGGTCCGATAGTTAGAGACGTTGGTGGAGATGCCATCCGCGCTGTTTGCAATGTCCGACGCGACGAGACGCGATGCCGCTTCCGAGGGCGACAGCCAGTTCGAATGTCCGATGTCGAAGTACACGCGGGCCTGGCTCGATCCGGCCTTGAGCCGCTTGCCCGCGTACGCCATCGACGCTCGGGTCTCGGCCTGCTGCCCGGCGGACAAGCAGCTGGTCATGATCGGGAGCACGTCGGGCTCGAGGATGATGAGGGCTGGACGATTCTGCAGACCCGCTGCCAGTTGATCGATCCAGGCACGGTACGCACCGTGGTCCGACAGGCCACCGCCCGCCAGGCCACCGCAGTCACGATTCGGAATGTTGTACACGATCAAGATCGGGATCTTGCCCGCGGCCGCGGCGGCGCCGACGTGGCTGCTCACTTGGGCGGCCACCGTGGGCGTGTTGTTCTGGGTGAACCAGCGGCCCTGGGGCACACTTGCGATCCGATCTCGAATGACCGGCATGCGGGAGTCGCCTGGGTTCATCGCCACCCAACGCGCCGCCTGTGTGGTGGAATCGACATAGAACACTGAGTTGTTAGTCTGCGCCGCGGCGGGCCGCGCCAGCAGGAGACCGAGCGCGCCGGCCACCGCGATCAGCAGCAGTTGGCGGAAGGAAATAAAGCGGCTGATGGAACTACTCATGACAACTCCTTTTGCTTCGCATCCAGTCTTCCGTGAATCGATGGGAACGCTGCCCAGCGGTTCCAACGTGTCTCGCCGGAGTACACAGTCACGCGGGGACTGTGTCAACGGGACTTCGGGCATCACGGCGTGATGTCCTGGCGGCCATCGCGGCCACTCGCTGGAATGGCTCGAAGCTGTCCGACGAGACATCGATTTGCAACTGACTTGAAGAATGAATGACCCGACGTCCGCTGGCTGAGTAAGACTCGCGGCGGCACCCATAGTTTGCTGGAGGAGCATTGTGGCTATCTACACGATGTTTTCGCGAAGGCGGACAAGCACGGGAAGAATAGTTGTTGTTCTTCGATCCCACGCCGTAGCTTGCGGGCCGGGATGGCAAGGCCTCATGCTGTCGGCCTCCGATCTGTCAAACGGGAAACGACATGCGCACCAGAGCCGTCTCGATCACGTTCGATCAATCCCTGCCGATGATGTTGGCGCTGGTGCTGGTGGCCTGCGCCACGCAGCAGGCCTTGAAAGTCGTAGTGCCGCGCGCCGGCGACGTCGCGATGAGTGTCGTCAAGACGCCCGCCGAGCAAAGCTATGCAAACGCGGGCGATGCGCAGTGGGACCTTCCGTTCCCATTCGAGGAGAACGAAACGGCCGTCTATCCACCGGAGCTGCTGTCCGCAAATCTGCCGCCGATGACGGTGCGTGTTCGCATCATCGTCGACGAGCACGGGTCAGTCGTCGATTCCGTGGCGCTGGCGGTGCCACCTGACTACCCGCAGTTCTTGGCCGCCGTGCAGGGCGCCGTGCTTGAGTGGAAGTTCTGGCCGCTCGTGAAGTGGCAGGCCGTCGCAGGCACTCGAACGGACATCGAGTTCAACGGATGGGTGCGCAGGTATGAAGGCACCGCGACTGCGTTGCCGTTCCATCAGGACTACGACATCACGTTTACGCAGAAGGATGGGAAGGGCGTGGTCACTCCGTCCGCGCCCGCTCCGCGCGCGGCGGGGCAGTGAACCGCTCGCCAAGGAGCTTGCTGAGCGAACCCCTTGTGGTTAGTTCGCCGACGCCGGGACCGAGGGATTGTTCAGCGCGACTTCAATACGCGCCGGATCCATGGGGCGAAGGCGCTGACGCGGGGATATAGCTCCAGCACGCCGTAGTGGCCGAGCTTTCGTTCCACCGGCCGGGCATCCTGCGCGGAGCCAACACCAACGACGTAGAGTTTTCCGTTCGATTCGAGATACGCGGGATTGCCGCTGTCTCCATCGCCACAGATTCCCTCGAGCGGGGTCACATCGGGATCGTCGGGCGCGTCGAAGCGAAACACGAGTTGCGTGCCCTCGACGCGCAGTACCCGATTGGTCGCCGCGCGCATCGTCAGGTCGTCAATCGTCGGGCCCGTGAGCCCATTGCCGAATCGACCCGCGCCGACAAGCGTGAGAGTGAGTCCTGCTTCATCGGACTTCGTGTAGAGGTGTGCAGGCTCGATACCGCGGACAGCGGTGCGCAGACGTACGAGCGCGATGTCGTGTTGCACGTCGTCCCAGGTCTTGATGCCGTGCCAGAGCGGATGCTGAACGAGATCTTCGATCTCGTAGCGTGATCCTCCGACCTCCGCGATGTCACCGGGTTTCAGTTCCGCGACGATGTGACCAGCTGTCAGCACCCACTTGGCGTCGATGAGGGTGCCCATACCGTCCATCCCGTTGCCGCTGTCCTTGACGTGGAAGATCACGGTGGCGGGAAAATTCTTCGCGAGCTCGATGTACTGCCGATCGTCGCGGTCGTGGCGAATGACGATCGCCTGCGCCGGCACCCACGCAAACGCGGCGAGACATGCGAGCGTTGCAGACCATTTGCGCACGGCTTTTCCTCCCTGTGAAGACGGTACCTCAGCTGGAGGAACGGTAGATAGCGCGAAAACACGGTTGCGGCTGCAACGGTGCTCGAACGGAGGTGGAGGCCGGAATCGGCCGCTGCGCTGGAAAGCGCGTAAGTGGCCGTTTGAAAGTGGCTCCTGGGTTGGACTCGAACCAACGACCAACGGATTAACAGTCCGACGCTCTACCAACTGAGCTACCAGGGAACTGAGAGCCTTTCGAGGGCGCGCCTTCTGTAGGCGGCCCCGGCTTCCGTCAAGAAATCCCACGCTTATCCGGAACTTACGCCCGAAAATCTTGACTCGGGACGCCCTCCATGGCCGGGTCCTGCCGCTTTTTCCCATCCGCGGGCAAGATGCCTGTCGAATTTGTCGATCCCGCCGTCGCTCAATCGTCCATGTCGCACGGAGCCACGGTGGCATCCACATATAAGGAGTGCGCGATGAAGGTCATGGTGATGGTCAAGGCCACGAAGAACAGCGAAGCGAACGCGATGCCCACGGAACAGCTCATCACGGAAATGATGGCGTACAACGAAAAGCTCGTGAAGGCGGGGATCATGAAGGGCGGTGATGGACTCAAGCCCAGCAAGTTTGGCAAGCGCATGCGCTTCGGCGCCGGCAAGAAGACTGTCATCGACGGACCGTTCGCGGAAACCAAGGAGCTCGTCGCGGGCTACTGGGTCTGGGAAGTGAAGTCGATGGACGAGGCGGTCGAGTGGTTGAAGCTCTGCCCGGATCCGATGCCCGGTGAGGAATCGGAGATCGAGATTCGCCCCTACGTGACGATGGAGGATTTCGGCGAGGCGGCGACGCCTGAGCTCAAGGCGAAGGAAGCGTCGCTGCGCGAGCAGATCGGCGCCGAGCATCGCGACTGACGAGGTAGTTTGGAGTGGGCCATGGATGCATGGCCCGGTTCCCTCGACGTTACGCGGCGCCGCTCGCCTTCGCGCAACGCCGGATCACTTCCCACAGCGGCAGTCCGGGCAAATCCGAAACGTCCACGCGATACAGCGCGTCAATGTCGGTAGTGAGCCCATCCTCCGACATTCGCCCGCCAGGTAGAGAAGGCGACCGGGAGTGACTGGACATCACATCCCGCCAGTCCCGCCCGAAACTCTTCAACGATCATGTTCACGCGATCGGGCTCGCATATCGCCTTGGCAACTTCCGGAAGCTTGCCGGTCGGCGCGAGACTACAACTGGAGTCAGCCGGATTTCGGAATGTCCTTCGTCGTCTCGCCGACGCCGACGCGACCCAAGCCTTTGTTGCTTTCCAGCTTCGAGCTTGTGTCGCCCTGGTTTTGACTCTGGCGAAACTTCGCCAGGCCATCGGTTTCCTTGGGTTTCGCGGCGGCGCTTTTCCCCGGGTTGGTCGGATCGAAGGTCGGGCGACCCGTCGAGCCAAGTGGGTCATTCGCGCCCGGTTGGGGTAACGAAGTGTCGGTGCGAGGCGGGGATTTGTGAGTCGTGTATGCCATGGGCGTCTCCGATGCGGGATGGATAGATGCATCCTAGTCGGGATCGGCAGGCAGTCGTGTCATCAATTGCGAGGGAATCGCTGATACCGCCCGGAAATTGGGGTCTGACCCCATTTACGCGACCTGATTCCGGCCTGCGCGCTTGGCGCGATACAACTGCGTGTCCGCCGCGTGCACGAGCTCGCCCAGTTCCGCGCTGCCATCCCACTGCGCGAGCCCGATGCTGATCGTGATCGCGAGCCCCGGATGCATCTCTTTCCACTCGTGCGCTGCAACCGCGACGCGCAGCGACTCGCAGAATCCGGTCGCGTCGTCACGCGTCATGCCGGGCAGGATCAACGCGAACTCCTCACCACCAATGCGCGCGAGCAGATCGCTGTGACGACAGTGCCGCCGCATGATCGCGGCGCTTTCCTTCAACGCGCGATCGCCGACCGGATGTCCGAGCGCGTCGTTCACGACCTTGAAATGATCGAGATCCGCGATCGCGATGCTGAGCGGCTGGCCGACGGCGAGCGCGATTTCGATCTCCGACGTCAACCGCTGCATGAACGCGCGCCGGTTCGCGACGCCAGTCAACGCGTCTTCCTGCGATTCGCGTTCGAGCACCTGGCCGCGTTCGCGCAGCATCGCGATCAGCCGTTCCTTCTCGATGCTGGCCTTCTCGAGCTCGGTAGTTCGCTCGACGACTCGCGCTTCGAGGTCGCGCCGGTAGTTCTCGAGATCCTCGAACGCACGAGCACTCGCGAGAGCGCCCGCGACGTGATCGCCGAGCTGGCGCATCAGGTTCAGATCGGCACGTTCGTAGGTGCGCGGTTGCGCGTGCTGCACGCAAAGAAGTCCCAGCACGATGCCGTCGTTCACGAGCGGCACGGCGAGCAGGGAGCCGCTCGCGCGTTCCTCGATTCCGGCACGCTGCGCGAGCGCGGGCGGCGCATCGCGCCAGTCGCTGACGAGCAGCGGCTCGGCCCGCGACACGAGCCAGCCGAACAATCCGGCGTCGATGGGCTGCGTGCCCGCCGCGAGGCGCTCGCCATTGCGCTCGTGCACGCGGATGTCGAGCAGCCGGCGTTCGCGATCGACGAGCGCGAGATGCAACTCTTCGAAGCGGAACAGCGTGCGGATCTCGGCGACGATGCGTTCGACGAGCGACTCCACCTGGCGCGCGCCCTGCAGCGCGCGGCCGGCTTCGAACAGACGTGTCAGCGGTCCGGTCTCAGCGCCTGGGGAGCCGCGCTGCGTGCCGATGCTGTTGAAACTCAGCACGAACAACAGCATCAGACCCGCGAACAATCCGAACACGGCGAAGTTGCCGACGTTGAAGAGCACGGCGGCGAGGACGCCCGCGGGCACGAAGATGAGATCGGAGAGCGCGTAACTCGGCGTGACGATGCGGCGCACGTCGCGCCCGTCGAAGTGGAAAAATAGCATCATCAGCACGATGTTCACGGTCTGTGCGGTGAGCGCCATGGCGACGAGCGGCCACACATCCGTGGCCAGCAATCCATCGAGCGGGTGGTGGCCGCCGCAGGCGTAGTACACCGCGCCGGCGGCGAGCAGCATCAGCGCGGTCATCGACGCGTTGTGCACGGCCCGCAACCCGGCGACCTTCAGAGATCCGTGGCTGTAGCGGCGGCTGACGAGCGGCCAGATGAGAGAGGCCGCGGCGCAGACACTGGCGGCGACGACGGGTTCGTACACGAGCAACAAGCCGACGTGCACGAGGCGCTCCATCGAGATGAGGCCGAGTCGCGGCGCGCGCAGCCCGAACTGCCAGACGAAGAGGCTGGCGCCGATGCCGAACATAACGACCCACCACGACGGGAAACTGCCGCCGCGAAGCCATGCCAGGACGAGCGCGCCGGTCGCCGCACCCGCGAGGAGCACGGTGTAGATGGCGAGTTTCAGGTAGCGCGAGCGCATTTTGCATCGAGTCTAACGCAGTGGGCGGGCGGCCCGGCCGGGGTGTATCTTGCAGTGCATGAACAAGCGTCAGCTCGGTCAAGGCCTCGAAGTCTCCGCCCTGGGCCTGGGGTGCATGGGCATGAGCCACGGGTACGGCAAATGGCCGGCGAAATCCGAGATGATCGCGCTGACGCGCGCGGCGGTGGATCGCGGGGTCACGCTGTTCGACACGGCCGAGGTCTACGGACCGTTCACGAACGAGATGATCGTCGGCGAGGCGCTGAAGCCGGTTCGCGACCAGGTCGTGATCGCGACGAAGTTCGGGTTCAACATCAACCCGGATGGAACCCAGGGACAGGGCGTGAACAGCCAGCCCGCGCACATCCGCGCGGTTGTCGACGCGTCGTTGAAGCGGCTGCAGATCGACTCGATCGACCTGTTGTATCAGCACCGTGTGGATCCCGACGTGCCGATCGAAGATGTCGCGGGCGCGGTGCGGGATTTGATCCTGGCGGGGAAGGTGAAGCACTTCGGGCTGTCCGAAGCGGCGGCGGCGACGATTCGTCGAGCGCATGCCGTGCAGCGCGTCAGCGCGGTGCAGAACGAGTATTCCCTCTGGTATCGCGATGTGGAAACCGAGTTGTTCCCGACGCTCGAGGAACTGGGGATCGGGTTGGTGCCGTACAGCCCGTTGGGCCGCGGGTTTCTGACCGGGGCGATGACGGCGAACACGACGTTCGACGAGAAAGATTTTCGCAATGCACTGCCGCGGTTCAAGCCGGAGGCGTTGGCGGCGAATCAGGCTCTGATCGATCTGCTCAAATCCATCGCGGAGAGCAAGGGCGCGACGCCCGCGCAGATCGCGCTCGCGTGGTTGCTGGCGCAGAAGCCGTGGGTCGTGCCGATTCCGGGCACGACGAAGCTGATGCGGCTCGAAGAGAACCTCCATGCCGCGACGCTCGAACTGACGGCGAAGGACTTGCGCGAGATCGAAGTCGCAACGTCGAGCGTGGATGTGACGGGCGCGAGGTATCCGGTGCATCTCGAGCAGATGACGGGGAGATGATTAAAAGGGGACAGATCTATTTAGCCGCTAAATAGATCTGTCCCCTTTTAATCCGACAGCGCCGCACTTGCCTCTGCGCTACTCTCCGCCCAGCCAGCCGAACGCCAGCAGGAGAGCCCGCATGCAAGGTCCCGGAGATTTCGAAGTATCCCGGCGCGATGTTCTGAAACTGGGAGCCGCCGCGACGGCCGTGCCGCTGGTCGCGAAGGGCCAGGCCGCCGCCGCCGACGCGCCGGTCAGCACGCAGGTCACGCTCAACGTCAACGGCCGCGCGCACGCGCTCAAGATCGACACGCGCACCTCGCTGCTCGACGCGCTGCGCGAACACCTGCAACTCACCGGCACGAAGAAGGGCTGCGACCACGGCCAATGCGGCGCCTGCACGGTGCTCGTGAACGGCCGGCGCATCAACTCCTGTCTGACCCTCGCCGTCATGCACGAAGGCGATCGCGTCACGACCATCGAAGGTCTCGGCACGCCCGGCAAGATGCACGCGATGCAGACGGCGTTCGTGAAGCACGACGGCTTCCAGTGCGGTTACTGCACCCCCGGCCAGATCTGCTCCGCGGTCGGCATGCTCGGCGAGATCAAGGCGAACGTTCCTAGCTACGCGACCGACGATCTGAACAAACCCGCGCAGGTCACGAACGCCGAGATCCGCGAGCGCATGAGCGGCAACCTCTGCCGCTGCGGCGCGTACTCCAACATCGCCGAGGCGATCGCCGAAGTCGCGGGCGTTCCCGCCGCCGGGAGGAGCGCATGAAGCCCTTCGAATACGAAAAGGCGAAGACACCCGCTGCCGCTGCCGCCGCGGTCGCGAAGAATCCGGCCGCGAAGTTCATCGCGGGCGGCACCAACCTGCTCGATCTCATGAAGCTCGAGATCGAATCGCCGACGCATCTCATCGACGTGAACTGCCTTGCGCTCGACAAGGTCGAGGTCACGCCCGACGGTGGCTTGCGCATCGGCGCGCTCGTGCGCAACACGGACCTCGCCGCGGACGAGCGTGTCCGCAAGGAATATCCGCTGCTCTCCCGCGCCTTGTTGGCCGGCGCGTCCGGGCAGTTGCGCAACCGCGCGACGACGGCGGGCAATCTCCTGCAACGCACGCGCTGCGCGTATTTCTACGACACGAACCAGGCCTGCAACAAGCGCAGCCCCGGCAGCGGCTGCGCGGCGCTCGGTGGCTTCAGCCGTCAGCTCGCGGTGATCGGCGGTAGTTCGGCGTGCATCGCGAC
Organism: Pseudomonadota bacterium; assembly: GCA_043747835.1. Lineage (GTDB taxonomy): Bacteria > Pseudomonadota > Gammaproteobacteria > Steroidobacterales > Steroidobacteraceae > CADEED01. The sequence goes on from JAYTOK010000060.1 coordinate 146,728, forward strand.
GCATCCGTCGGATATGGCAATCGCCATGCGGGCGCTCGACGCGACGGTGCACACGGTTCAGCCGAGCGGCGCCGAGCGGCACATCGCGATCGAGGATTTCCACAAACTCCCCGGCGACACGCCGCAGGTCGAGAACGCGCTGCTGGCTGGCGAGCTCATCACGTCGGTGACGCTGCCGAAGCCGATCGGCGGCAAACAGCTGTATCACAAGGTGCGCGATCGCTCCTCGTACGCGTTCGCGCTGGTGTCGGTGGCGCTGGTCTTGCATCCGGACGGCAGCGGCCGTGTCGCCGTCGGCGGCATCGCGCCGAAGCCCTGGCGCATGGAAGCGGCCGAGCGTGAGCTGCAGAGCGGCGCGAAAGTCGTCACGCAGCAACTGCTCGCGGACGCGAAGCCCACGCACGACAACGAATTCAAGATCACGCTGGTCGAACGCACGCTCGAAGCCACGCTGGCCGATGCGAGGAGCGCGTCATGAAATTCGATACACCGGCAACGAAGAATCCGATCGATCGCAAGAAGGTCATCGGCAAGTCGACGGATCGCTACGAGGGCAAGGCGAAGACCACGGGCACCGCGAAGTACGCCTACGAGTGGCACGATATCGCGCCGAAACCCGCGTACGGCTACGTCCTCGGCGCAGGGATAGCGAAGGGCCGCATCGCCTCGATGGACACGAGCGCCGCGGAGTCCGCGCCCGGCGTGTTCGCGGTGGTCACCGCGCAGAACGCGGGGCCGCTCGGCAAAGGCAACTTCAACAAGGTCAAACTACTGGCCGGGCCCGAGGTGCAGCACTACCACCAGGCCGTCGCCGTCGTCGTCGCGCGCAGCTTCGAGGAGGCACGCGCGGCCGCGGGCAAGATCAAGGTTCGATACACGACGGAGCCGGGCGCTTACGATCTCGCGAAGGCGAAAGATTCCGCGATCACCCCGCCGCCCAGTTGGGGCGGGCCGTCCGACACGGCCGTCGGCGACTTCGCGGGCGCGTTCGCGTCCGCGCCGTTCAAGGTCGATGCCACGTACACGACGCCCGACCACACGCACGCGATGATGGAGCCGTTCGCGTCCATCGCGGCGTGGAAGGGCGACCAGCTCACGGTGTGGACGTCCAACCAGATGATCGCCTGGTCGGTGGCCGACATGGCGAAGACGCTCGGCATGCCGCCGGAGAAAGTGCGACTCGTGTCGCCGTACATCGGCGGCGGGTTCGGCGGGAAGTTGTGGATTCGCGCGGACGCGGTGCTCGCGGCGCTCGGCTCGCGCGCGACGAAGCGGCCCGTGAAGGTGTCGCTGCAGCGACCGCTCATGGCCAACAACACCGTGCATCGTCCCGCGACGATCCAGCGTGTGCGCCTGGGCGCGACGCCCGACGGCAAGATCACCGCGTTCGCGCACGAAACCTGGTCGGGCGACGTGCCCGGCGGCGGTGCGGAGATGGGAGTGCTCGCCTCGCGCGCGTTGTATGCCGGCGCGAATCGACTCACGACGACGCGGCTCGCGACGCTCGATCTGCCGGAAGGCAACGCGATGCGCGCGCCCGGCGATGCGCCGGGATCGATGGCGTTCGAAGTCGCGGTCGATGAGCTCGCGGAAGCGCTGAAGATGGACCCGGTGCAACTGCGCGTCTTGAACGACACGCAGGTGAATCCGGAGAAGCCGGCGCAGACGTATTCCGTGCGCAAACTGGTCGATTGTTTGCGCGTCGGTGCCGAGAAGTTCGGCTGGAGCAAGCGCAATGCGCAGCCCGGCAAGGTGCGCGACGGCCGGTGGTTAGTCGGCCAGGGCGTCGCGACGGCGTATCGCGGCGCGCCGACGCTGAATTCCGCGGCGCGCGTGCGGCTCGATGCGCGCGGGATCGTCACCGTCGAAACCGACATGACGGACATCGGCACCGGCAGCTACACCGTCCTCGCGCAAACGGCGGCGGAGATGATGGGTGTTTCGCTGGACAAGGTCGTCGTGCATCTGGGCGACTCGAAGTTTCCGGTGTCGTGCGGCTCGGGTGGGCAGTTCGGCGCCGTGAGCGCGACTTCCGGCGTGTACGCGGCCTGCGTGAAGCTGCGGGAAGCTGTCGCGAAGAAGTTAGGGATGGACGTCGCGACGGCCGACTTCACCGACGGCGTCGTGGTCGCGGGTTCGCGGCGTGTGCCGCTCGGCGAAGCGGCGGGCGAGGCCGGTCTCGTCGCCGAGGACAAGATCGAGTTCGCGAGCGATCCGAACAAGCACCTGCACTACACCTTCGGCGCGCACTTCGTCGAGGTCGCGGTGGACTCGCTGACGGCGGAGGTGCGCGTTCGGCGCATGCTCGCGGTGTGTTCGGCCGGGCGGATCCTGAATCCGAAGGCCGCGCGAAATCAGATCATCGGCGCGATGACGATGGGAGTCGGCGCAGCGCTCATGGAAGACCTCGTCGTCGACAAGAAGCTGGGGTTCTTCGTGAACCACGATCTCGCGGGGTATGAAGTCCCGGTGCATGCGGACATCCCGCACCAGGAATGCATCTTCCTCGACGACGAGGATCCGACGCTGTCGCCGATGAAGGCGATGGGCGTGGGCGAACTCGGCATCTGCGGCGTGTCGGCGGCGGTCGCGAACGCGATCTACAACGCGACGGGTGTGCGGGTGCGGGAGTATCCGATCACGCTGGACAAGCTGCTGACGAAAATGGGGCCAGGCCCCATTTCTGCCTAGCGTAGTTTGGAGCCAGACCCCAGGAGACGGGCCTGCTTGCGCATGCCGTCGAGGATGCTGTCGAGTAGCGGCTGCGGGAAGCCGCGCGGCAAGCCGCGTTGCACGGCGTCGATGACGCGCGGCGTGTCGCTCACGAAGTCTGCGACGAGTTTCCCGGCTTGGGCGCTGAGCTTCAGGCGTTTGGCGAGCTCGTCGAAGTGCCGACGCTGAACTTCCTTTACCTTGTAATGCCATCCGCTGGATCCGGGCAGCGCCATCGCGAGCTTGATTTTCTGCAGGGGAATCTGGCGCGCGCGGCCGCCAATCACCGGCCAGGCTGACAGTACATCGTAGAGAGGAGTCGACCGATACGCGCCCCTCGGCAGCATTCGAATGCTGAAGTTCTTCGCGTGACCATCGGGCGCCGCGAGAAGATAGAAAAGCATCTGCGATTTGAAGAACGCTTCGAGGTCCGCTGTACGTTCGACGGACGCGTCCAGAATTCGTGCGATGTCGACGACACCCGGGCCGCCATCGGACTGATACTTCTTGAAGTTGGGTAATCCTGTCGCCTGGCACATGTCTTCCTGCATCAGGCGCAACCAGAATTTTCCACTCGAGTGCAGGACGCGGTCGAAGCGTTCCACGACCAGGACCTTTCGCGCGCCAAACTGTTCGATCTCGCAGTTCGCGATCGGCAGGCCGAATTCCGCGGCAATCCGGGAGCACAGCCATTCGTTTTCCACGGATGTGCTCATGTCCGCCTGGCCGTTCGCTACCAGACCGAGCGGAAGCTTGAAGATGTGAGTCGTGGGTGTAGAGCCCAAGGGACGGCACCACTTTCCGTTCTTCTTGAGAAAGGCTGTTTTCTCTTGCGCGCCGGCAATGGAGATGCGGAATTCAGTCGCGTCGACGCCGAAAGTCTTTGGTGAAACGACAGCGGCGAGAGCGTCTTCGATTTGTCTGTCGGATAGCGAGGTTGCCTCGATCGTCTCGACGCTCGAAGGTTCTTCGTCGATCGGCAGGAGCTGGATCGCGCCGACACAGTCGCGACCCACAGCGCTCAGCAGATCGAAGGGCGTCCGGGATTTCGTCTGAAAGCGTTCCTGGATTCGCTTGCGGATGTTTTCGCTGTCCGGCAGCAGGTTGTCGAAGTAGGCCTCGACGGACGTGCCTGTGTGGGGAATGGGTTCGGCCGGCAGAGGTAGCGATAGTGAAAGAGGGCGGGCATCGTCTCTCGACATCCATGCCTCGTCGTACTCGAACTCGGTGGCCTTGCGCGCCGGCCAACGCCAGGTTCCGACTCGTACGCCGTTGGTCCACACCGAAAGTTCACGGTTGTTGCGAGCCATCGGTTACCACTCGACCTTGGTGGGTGGAGTGCCGCGGCTCCTGTCCACGTTCATCTGCAATCCGAGAATGCTCATCAGCGTGAGCATCTGCGCGACGGTCAGCACCTCGGGATTCGACTCGAGTTGCGAGAGACGGCTCTGGCTCACGCCGAGTTGCGATGCGACGGCTGCCTGAGAGAGCTTCAGGTGTTTGCGTCTGCTTCGAAACGCGGTTCCGATCTGCGTTGGCGTGCGAATTGGGTTCATGTCATTTATCAGTAATGGCAATAGACGCACTATATTGCCATTGCTAATAAATGCAAGATATGAGTATCAGGAATACTCCGCAGATCCCGACCCACACTCTATATATAGGGGGAGAGCGGAAAAGGGGTCAGATCAATAGATCTGACCCCGGATCTGACCCCGCGCCCGCCACTCCAGCACCGCGAGAACCAACACCGCCGCGGCCTGCGCCACGATGAACGCGAGTCCCAGCGTCGTGACCTCGAGCATCAGCACGACCGCGATGCTCGCGATCACCCAGGCCGCATTCCCCACGATGACGAATGCGACGAGCGGCTTCGCCAGCGTCTTCGCGGCAAGCGCCATCAGCGCCGCGCACGGGAGCAGCGCGACACCCGCGTAAAAGAGCAGCGACTGCGGCAATCCGAGCAATGCCGCGAGCGGCGCCGCGGCAGCGATCAGCAGCAGGCCGAACACGAAGCAGGTGAGGGCGTCGACGACGAGCAACTGTTTGAGCGTGAAGCCGCGCGCGGGCTGGGCGGTGGCGAATGCGTGTTCCATGGGACCTCCTTCGATGACGTGGGCCAATCATGAAGTCCGCGGATCAGCGCGCCAACTACCTTGCAGGTAATGGCGCACGGCCTGCGAGCGGCGATCTCTCAGGGCACGAGGCGCAGCACGCCCGTCGCTCCCCCGACGCGTTTCATGCGCCTCTCCGCGGCCTCGGCCACCAACCCACGCAGCGCGCTTTCCGAAATCGGCTTCGTGAAATGCCGGTCGAAACCCGCTTCACGCGCGCGCGTCTTGTCGGCCTCCTGGCCCCAGCCGGTCACCGCCGCGATCACGGTGTCGGCGCCGGGCGCCATGGAGCGCAACGCCCGCGCGACGTCGTAACCGTTCATCTGCGGCATGCCGATGTCGAGCAACACGAGATGCGGACGGAAAGTTTCGAACAGACGCAATGCCGTCGGGCCGTCGTAAACCGCGCGTGTTTCCTGGCCCGAGGCCTGGAGCATCAGCGCGAGACTGTCGGCGGCATCGACGTTGTCGTCGACGACGAGCACGCGTACCGCATCCGTGAATTTTCCATCCGTCGCTTCTTCGGCGCTTGCCGCGGTCAACGGCGACGCGCTGACGGGAATGCGCACGCTGAATTCGGCGCCGCGACCCACTCCTTCGCTGCGCGCCTGAACGCGACCGCCGTGGAGCTCGACGATGCGGCGCACGAGCGCCAGGCCCACCCCGAGCCCGCCCAGCGCGGAACCGGAATTCGGCTCGAGCTGGATGAACAGGTCGAACACGCGATCGAGCGACTCGCGCGGAATGCCTTTGCCCGTGTCGCGCACGCGAATCTCGACCTGTCCTTCGTGCATGCTCGCGAGCAACGTGATCGTGCCTTGCGAGGGCGTGTACTTCGCGGCGTTGTTGAGCAGATTCACGACAACCTGCTGCAGGCGCATCGGATCGGCGTGGACGGGGATTGGAACGTGGCCGGTGTCCACGTCGAGCGTGTGCAGACGCGCTTCGATGAGCGGGAGACTGGTTTCGACGGCGCGCTGCAGGATCTCGCGCAGGTCGAGCGTTTCCTTCTCGATCGTGAATTGGCCGCGCGCGACGCGATTCACGTCGAGTAGTTCGTCGATGATGCGCGCGAGCTGGGCGCTCTGGCGTTCGATCGTCTGGCGCATCGTCTCGACGATGGGGTCCTGGATGTTGCGCCGTTGCATGAGCGCGACGGCGTTGCGGATCGGCGCGAGCGGATTGCGCAGCTCGTGCGCGAGCATCGCGATGAACTCGTGCATCTTCTGCGCGGTCTCCGCGAGCGATTCGGCGTGGCGGCGCTGCGTCAGATCCTGGGTGACGATGTAGAAGGTCGCACCCGTGCCCTCGACGCTCGGCAACTTGCCGATGACGCTGTTGGCCCAGAACTGCGAGCCATCCTTGCGGACGCGCCAGCCTTCCTCGTTGACGCGGTTGCCATCGCCCGCGCGGATGAGTTGCTGCCACGGCTTGTTGGAGGAGATGTCCTCCGGCGGATACAGGTGTGAAAAATGCCGGCCGACGATTTCGCTGGCCGCGAACCCCGTGATTCGCTCCGCGCCCATGTTCCAGCTGTTGATGAACCCCTGGTCGTCCACGGTGAGGATCGAATAGTCGATGACGCTTTCGACGAGCAGGCGCACCCGCTCCTCGCTCTGGCGCAGCGTGTTCTCGTGCTTGCGCCGCTCAGTGAGGTCGCGCGTGATCTTCGAGAAGCCCATCAGCACGCCGGTCGGATTGCGCAACGCCGTGAGGACCACGCTCGCCCAGAAGCGGGTGCCATCCTTGCGGACGCGCCAATCTTCGTCCTCGAAACGACCCTCGATCATCGCCGTTTGCAGCTCGAGCTCCGCGAGATCGCGTTCGCGGCCATCCTGCGGATAGAAGGAGGAAAGGTGTTCGCCGATGGCTTCGACGGCTTCGTATCCCATGATCTGCTGCGCGCCCGCGTTCCAGGTCGTCACGTGGCCTTCAGTGTCGAGCATGAAGATGGCGTAGTCGCGCACGCCTTCGACGAGCGAACGGAAGCGGGCTTCGTTCTGCCGCAGGGATTCTTCGTGGCGCCGGCGTTCCGTGAGATCGCGCGTCACTTTGGCGTAGCCGATCAACGTCTGATCGGCGCCGCGTAGCGCGGTGATGATGACGTTGGCCCAGAACCGCGAACCATCCTTGCGGATACGCCAGCCTTCGTCTTCGAAACGACCATCCTGTGCGGCGCCCGTGAGCTCGCGCTCGGGAAGTCCGGACGCGATGGACTCCGGTGGATAGAACCGCGAGAAATGTACTCCGACGATTTCGCTGGCCTTCCAGCCCTTGATCGCTTCCGCGCCGCGATTCCACGTCGTGACCCGGCCGTCGGTGTCCAGGATCAACATCGCGTAGTCGCGAACCGATTCGACGAAGACGCGGAATTGATCTTCGCCAGGCGCGTTGCGCGCGACCGGCGCCGGGGTGCCGGAATTGTTAGGAGGCGGGCGACTCATCTAACAGGGAGCATCGTGCCTCCCGTCGAGAATTGATGTAGTCGTCGTCCTACGCGGATCGCGAGGGTCCGAAAACCAGCGCCGCGGCGCGGCCGGATGCCGCGGCGCTGGTTCCGAACTACCGGATCAGCCCGAGCGTGCCATGCGTCCGACCTGCGCATTGCCCGCCTTGCGCCGCGCGCCGGGGGACATCTCACCTTCCGGATCGTCTTCGCCTTGAAGCTCCAGCTTGCGGTTCTTCATGCGCTCGCCGAGTGCCTCGAGGTCCATGTCGGAATCGCGCGCCTCGGCGAACATGCCGCCCGGCTGCTCTTCTTCCTTCACGTGGTGCTTGATCATCTCGGAGAGCACCTTGACCTTGGCGTCGTAGTACTCGTCGTCCGGGCTCGTCGCTTCGATCTGCTTGATCAGAGCCTTCGCAGCGTCGTGCTCGATCTCCGCCTCGTGATGCAGACCCTTGTCTTCGGTCGCCTCGAGGAACGCGGGATAGAAGATTTCCTCTTCGATCCGCGTGTGCACGGTCAGCGCCTTGCAGATTTTCGTCGCGAGCTCGAGCTTGCGGTCACCGGATCTTGCCTTCTCGAACTGTTCGAACCAGTCCTCGACCTGGCGGTGATCCGCCTTGAGCAGCGCGATCGCGTCGTTGCTCTTCGCGGACTTCTTCGCCTTCGATTTTGATTTCACTTTTGCCTTCGGCATGTCTGTTCCTCCGGGTAAGGGCCGCATGCTCACGCACGGCGCGGCCGAAGAACATGCGACGTTCTGACTTCTTTCCGTCAGCCATCACTCACGTTCGATGCGAGGCGTTCCTATTGCACGGTCGCCTCGCGAGCTACCGGGTGGCAAGGACGATTCCGGCCTCTTTCTAGGTGCGGTGCCCGCGGCTGGCCAAATGACTCTCTTTGCGACAGCACGCAGGTGTATCGTCGCTCACGCGGTTTCGTCGCCTGCAATTCTTGCCCGGCGCCCGCGCTCACAAGGATCGCGTGTTGGCTTCCCCCATCGTGGCGCTTGGTGCATCCGCCGGCGGACTCGAAGCCCTTTTCGAGTTGTTCTCGGCGCTGCCGCCATCGACCGGGGCGTCGTTCGTCGTGATCCAGCACCTCGACCGCGAACACAGGAGCCTGCTGAAAGAACTGTTGGCGAAGAAGACGCAGATGCCGGTCGCCCAGATCGAAGAGGGGCAGGAGCTCCTGGCGAATCATGTTTACGTCATCCCGCCAAACACGAGCCTGAAGGTCGAGGGCAATCGATTCCGTCTCGCGCCACGCGACACGTCGAACGCACCGCACCACCCCGTCGATGTCTTCTTCATGTCGATGGCGACGTCGAGCGAGAGCGCCGCGATCGGCGTCGTGCTGTCGGGGGGCGACTCGGACGGCGCGCTCGGCGTCAAGTCGATCAAGGATCACGGCGGCATCACTTTCGCGCAAACACCGGCGTCGACGAAGTTTCCCAACATGCCGCAAAACGCGATCGACTCCGGCTGCGTGGACTTCGTGCTGCGGCCCGCCGAGATCGCCAACGAGATCGCCCGGCTGACGCAGCACTCCTATCTACGAACGAGTCGCGGATCGGAGAGCGTCCTCGAGTCCGAAGAGGCGCCCGCGCCGGAGCCGGCCAGGGCCAACGAGGCCGAAGAGCGGAATCTGAGTCGCGTGTTTCGACGACTGCGCAGCGCGCACGGCGTCGACTTCCGCCACTACAAGAAGAGCACGCTGCGGCGGCGCCTGTCGCGCAGGATGGCGTTGAAGCGCATGGACGAGATAGGTCACTACGTCGACGCGCTCGAAGACGACAAGGAGGAAACCCGCGCGCTGTATCAGGACTTCCTGATTCGCGTGACCGGTTTCTTTCGCGACGCGGAGCTCTACGAGGGATTGCAGCTGCGGGTGTTTCCCGAGATCTGCAACGACGCCCGATCGAAAGATCCGATCCGCATCTGGGTTGCCGGTTGCGCCACGGGCGAGGAGGTCTACTCCATCGCCATCGCGCTCATGGAATACATGGGCGATCCGATGTCCGGCCGCCGCATCCAGATTTTCGGCACTGACGTCAGCGAATCCGCGATCGAGATCGCGCGCGCCGGCGTGTATCCCGAAAACATTGCGTCCGAAGTTTCAGCGGAGCGCCTCGCGCGCTTTTTCGTGCGTGAACAAGGGCGGTACCACGTCGCCAAGCGGATTCGAGATCTTTGCATCTTCGCGCGCCACGATGTGACGCGAGACCCGCCGTTCTCACGAATCGAGTTGTTGAGCTGCCGGAACCTGCTGATCTATCTGGACGGCGGCGCGCAACGGCAGGTCATGCGGGCGTTCCACTACGCGCTCTCGCCGCGGGGTTTCCTGGCGCTGGGCCTCTCCGAAAGCGTGGGTGGCGCCACCGACCTGTTCGAACTTCTCGACAAGCGATACCGCGTTTATTCGCGCAAGGCGTCCGCCGGGATGAGGGCCGATGACACTGAGCCGGGCAAATCTTCGTTCACCCAGTCGCGATTGGAAGACTTCCAGGACCGCACCTTGAATACCGACGCCGACTCTGTTCATCGCGAAGCGGATCGTGTCCTGATCGCGCGCTATTCCCCGCCGAGCCTGTTGGTGGACGCCTCGCTGAACATCTTGCAGTTCCGCGGCGAGACGGGACCGTATGTCGAACACGCGAGCGGGCCGCCGAGCATGAATCTGCATCGCGTCGTGCGGCCGCAGTTGCTGGTCGAGATCTCGCCGGCGATTCAGGAGGCGCGCGATTCCGGCGCGCCCGTCTGGCGGCACGGGTTGCGACTCGGCGATCAAACCGACATCGGAATCGGGGTGATTCCGCTGCGCGCGGCGAGTGCGGAGCGCAGCTTCCTGATCATCTTCGAGAGCGCGTCGCTCGCGAGCGCGCGGAGCGCTCAAAATTCTCAGGCGCCGCAGCTCACGGAATCCGGGAAGGACCAGCGCATCGCGCAGCTCGAACGCGAGCTCGAATCGACGCGCGAATTCCTGCAGACGACGATGGAGGAGCAGGAAGCGGTGCGAGAGGACCTCAAGTCCGCGCACGAGGAAGTCCTCTCGGCCAACGAAGAATTCCAGAGCACGAACGAGGAGCTGGAAACGGCCAAGGAAGAACTCCAATCCACGAACGAGGAGCTCACGACCACGAACGACGAGCTCAACGACCGCAACCGGGAGCTCTCGTCTGTCAACGGCGAGCTGCAGCGCACGCGAGAGATTTCGATGCGTGCGCAGAAGTATGCGGACGCCATCGTCGCGAGCGTGCGCGATCCTTTGCTGGTGCTCGATCGCGAGCTGCGCGTGCTGCGCGGCAACGATGCTTTTTACCTGCAGTTCGGCCTGATCCGCGAGTCGACCGAAGGCCGGACGCTGCGCGACCTCGATGGCAGGCAGTGGGACCTTCCGGCCTTGCTCGTGCAACTGGCGCGGGTGCTTGCCCAGAATGTCTCGTTGACGGACCACGAGATCCGCTACCGGAAATCTCCAATAGCGGCGCCGCGCATCCTGCGCGTCGATGCGCGAATCATTCCGGGCGACTCGGAGCGTGGGGAATTGCTGCTGCTCGGCATGGAGGATGTAACCGATCGCCGTTCACAGGCTGACGCGCTCGCGCTGGTCAGTCAGCGCAAGGATGAATTCCTCGCGATGCTGGCGCACGAGCTGCGCAATCCGCTCACCCCGATCTCTCATGCCGTCCATCTCCTGCAGCGGGATAACGCCACGGAATCCGCGGCGAAGCTCCACAGCATGATCGCGCGTCAGACGCGGCGGCTCGTGCGACTCGTCGACGACCTGCTCGATCTCGCGCGCATCAATCGCGGCCACATCGAGCTGCGCAACAAACTGGTGGACCTCATCCCGGTGATCCGGGACGCCGCTGAAGCGATCAGCGGGAGGATGGATGAACGACGCCATCAACTCACCGTCGCGGTTCCCGATGCGCCCGTGTACGTCGATGGCGATCCGGTGCGACTCGAGCAGATCGTGTCGAACCTGCTCGAGAACGCCGCGAAGTACACCGAACCGGGCGGGCGGATCGCCGTGACACTCACGCATCACGATGGCCAGGCCGTGTTGAGCGTGCGGGACAGCGGCATCGGCCTCGCGCCCGACGACCTCGGCCAGATCTTCGATCTGTTCAACCAGGTGGATAGGTCGCTGTCGCGCTCTGGCGGTGGGCTCGGCATCGGCCTCACGCTCGTGCGTCGCGTGCTCGAGCTGCACGGTGGCACTGTCGAGGCGAGAAGTTCCGGCATCGGGCACGGCTCGGAATTCATCGTGCGGCTGCCGCTATCGGAAAAGGCGGCGTCAGCGGAGATGCCGCCGATCCACGCCGAGGAGGTGGCGCAGCTCCCGGCACCGCGCCGCCGCGTCCTCATCATCGACGACAACGTCGATGCGGCGGAATCCTTGAAGATGCTGGCGGAAGATTGGGGTCACGAGATCGCAGTCGCGCACGATGGACCTCAGGCGCTGGCGACCGTCGAAGAGTTTCATCCCGAGATCGCGCTCGTGGACATCGGACTTCCGGGCATGGACGGCTACGAGATCGCACGCGCGCTTCGCGCTAGCCACCCGGAGATGTTTCTCGTGGCGGTTACCGGTTACGGAAGCCGCGATGACCGCACCAAGGCGCTCGCCGCGGGTTTCGACGCGCATCTCGTCAAGCCGGCGAATTTCGACGAGCTCGAAGCGATGCTGGCGAAGGGGCGCGTCGCTTCGTGATGACGAGCGCGTAGCCGAAGGCGATCACTGGGGAACGACTGCGGCACCCCAGCCGTCGTACTCACCGCCTTCGGCTTCGGCGAGTTTGCGCAGGGAGTTGCCGACCTTCGTGATCTCATCAGGGTCCGGCACCATCTTCTTCGTTGCCGTGACGCTCCAGTCTTCATCGTTCTGATCGACGATCACTTCGAAGCCTTGCGCGCCCAACTGCTTTTCGATCTTTGTCGCGGCGTCTTCGGTGGGTACGTACAGGTTGAAGTCGATCGCGTGCGGCCGGGAAAGATCGGAACCGGCTTCGCGCAGGTTGTCGACCACGACAGAATCCGGAACGTCATCGGGGTCGGATGCTTCGCGCGAGCAACCGGCGAGAGAGCCCAGGATGAAGAGGGCGGAGAGAGAGAAGCGGCGCATGTTCTTGAGCATTGGAAGCCAGGATCAGGCGGTCTTCGCCACCGGTCCGCGCTCGAGCACCGACTTCAAGCGCTCGATGCTCTTTTCGAGCACCGTCATGCTGGTCGCGAACGACGCGCGGAAGTGCCCCGGCGCGCCGAAGCCCGAACCCGCGACGACGGCGACGCCCGCATCGACGAGCAGCATCTCGGCGAACGCGTTGTCGTCCTTGCAGCCGAACGCCATCATCGCGGCGCTGCAATCCACCCACGCATAGAACGCGCCGGCGGCGGGCAGCGCAACGCAACCCGGCAGGCGGTTGAGCGCGTTGATGAAGTAGTCGTGACGCTTCTTGAACTCGATGTTCATGAGCTCGACGGGCTTCTGGTCGCCGCTCAGCGCGGCGACGGCGGCCTTCTGCGTGATCGAGCTGGCGTTCGACGTGCTCTGGCCCTGCAGCGTCGACATCGCGTTGATGATTTCCTTGGGTCCACCGCAGTAGCCCAGGCGCCAGCCGGTCATCGCGTACGCCTTCGAGACGCCGTTGATCGTGACCACGCGGTCGTAGAGCTCGGGCGCCGCGGTGAGCAGCGAGCAGAAGGGCTCTGCGCCCCACCAGATCTTTTCGTACATGTCGTCGGTGCCGACGATCACGCGCGGGTGATTCGCGAGCACATCCGCCAGCGCACGCCACTCGGCGCGCGTGTACGCGGCGCCGGTCGGGTTGCACGGGCTGTTGATCAGCAGCAGGCGCGTCTTCGGCGTGATCGCGGCTTCGAGCTGGCGCGGTGTGAGTTTGTAGCCCTGCGAGGCGGGGCAGTTCGGCGTGACGGGCAGGCCGTCCGCGAGCAGCACCATGTCCGGGTAGCTGACCCAGAACGGGGCCGGGATCACCGCCTCATCGCCCGGATCGAGAACGGCCATGCAGAGGTTGTAGATAGTCTGCTTGGCGCCCGAGCTGACCAGAATCTGGTTGCGCTCGTACGAGATCTGGTTGTCGTTCTTGAATTTCGCGATGATCGCGTCCTTCAACTCGACGATGCCGTCGACGTTCGTGTAACGCGTGAACCCGCTCCTGATCGCCTCGACTCCGACATCGGCGATGTGCTTCGGGGTGTCGAAATCGGGCTCGCCGGCTCCCAGGCCGATGATGTCCTTGCCTTCCGCCCGCAGTTTCGCGGCGCGCGCGGTGACGGCGAGAGTGGGCGAGGGCTTGACGCGTTGTACGCGTCGCGAGATTTGATTGGGCACGTCGGACCTTTGATCTATGTCGGTTGGGGGATGGGGCGGCTCAAACGGGCGCGTATATTACGCGATCCTCCCGGTTCGGCCACAGCACGGTGAGTACTCAAGCCCATGGAAACCAAGCCATTTGTACTGAAAGCCGACTACGAGCCGGCCGGTGACCAGCCGCAGGCGATCGAGAAGCTCGTCGAAGGCATCCGGGACGGGTTTCGGAGCCAGACGCTGCTGGGAGCCACCGGAACGGGCAAGACCTACGTCGCCGCGAAAATCATCGAGGCCGTGCAACGCCCGACGCTGGTCATGGCGCACAACAAGACGCTGGCCGCGCAACTCTACGGCGAGTTCAAGGAATTTTTCCCGGCGAATTCCGTCGAGTACTTCGTTTCGTACTACGACTATTACCAGCCCGAGGCATACGTTCCCTCGAGCGACACTTATATAGAGAAGGACGCATCGATCAACGAGCACATCGAGCAGATGCGCCTCTCGGCGACGAAGGCGCTGCTCGAGCGCTCCGACGCGATCATCGTGGCCACCGTCTCGGCTATCTACGGCCTCGGCGACCCCGAGACGTACCACGAGATGATCCTGCATCTGAATCGCGGCGAGCGCATGGACCAGCGGCGCCTGCTGCGCCGCCTCGCGGACATGCAGTACACGCGCAACGAACTCGATCTGCAGGCCGGCACGTATCGCGTGCGTGGCGACGTGATCGACATCTTCCCCGCGGAATCCGCGCGCGAGGCCGTGCGGGTCGAGCTGTTCGACGAGACGATCGAGTCGATCGCGGTGTTCGATCCGCTGACGGGCGAAGTGCAGCGCAAGCTGCCGCGGTACACCATCTACCCGGGCTCGCACTACGTCACGCCGAAGGAACGCATCATCGGCGCGATCGACCAGATCCGTGACGAGCTGCGGGGGCGCCTCAAAGACCTGCGCGAACAGAACAAACTCGTCGAGGCGCAGCGCCTCGAGCAGCGCACGATGTTCGACATGGAGATGATGAAAGAGGTCGGTTACTGCGCGGGCATCGAGAACTACTCGCGCTATCTGTCGGGCCGCGCGGCGGGCGAGCCGCCACCCTGTTTGTTCGACTATCTTCCCGGCAACGCGCTGCTCGTCATCGACGAATCACACCAGACCGTTCCGCAACTGGGTGCGATGTACAAGGGCGACCGCTCGCGCAAGGAGACGCTCGTCGAGTACGGGTTCCGGATGCCCAGCGCGCTCGACAATCGCCCGTTGAAGTTTGAAGAGTGGGAAAAGATCGCGCCGCAGATGATTTTCTTCTCGGCGACGCCGGGCAAGTACGAAGCCGCGAAAGCGGCGCAGACCGTCGAGCAGCTATTGCGCCCGACGCATCTCGTGGACCCGGAAGTGGAGGTGCGCCCGGTCGCGACACAGGTCGACGACGTGATGTCGGAGATCGGCAAACGCGTGGCGGTCGGCGAGCGCGTGTTGATCACGACGCTGACGAAGCGCATGTCGGAGGATCTGACGGAATATTTGCACGAGCACGGCATAAAGGTGCGTTACCTGCATGCGGACGTGGAGACCGTCGAACGCTCGGAGATCATCCGCGACCTGCGCCTGGGGAAGTTCGACGTGATCGTCGGCATCAACCTGCTGCGCGAAGGCCTCGACATGCCCGAAGTGTCGCTGGTCGCCATTCTCGACGCGGACAAGGAAGGATTTCTGCGCAGCGACAACTCGCTGATCCAGACGATGGGACGCGCCGCGCGCAACGTGAATGGCCGCGTGATCCTTTATGCGGACACGATCACCGGATCGATGCAGCGCGCGATGGCAGAGACTGATCGCCGCCGCAACATCCAGCTCGCATACAACAAGGAGCATGGGCTGATCCCGCGCACGATCCGCAAGAACGTGCAGGACGTGATGGAAGGCGCGCGCTCGGATTCGACCGACTTCGGCTACAAGATGGGAAAGAAGAAGCGCGGCGCGCAGGAGGCGGCGCCGAACCTGAGGATGCTGTCGCCGGAGCAGATCGTGCGCGAGATCAAGCGGCTCGAAGCGCAGATGTACAAGCACGCGCGGAATCTCGAGTTCGAGGAAGCCGCGAAGATCCGCGACACCATCGAGAAGATGAAGCAGCAGGAGCTGGGGTTGACGGGGGAAATGGGGACATTCCCCGTTTCCTAGAAAAAGGGGACGGGCCTGAGGCAGGGCCATCCCCGTTTTCCCGCTGCGCGGGAAAACGGGGAATGTCCCCACCCGCCACTTTTTGCCACAATCGGACGATGCGTGCACGCGTGCGCAGCAATCGCAAATGCTGCAGCCGAAATCGCACTCGAACTACTTGCACACCGCGAAGTTAGCGGTGAGATTCGCCGCTCTCGAAGTGGGAGATGCGAGTGACGAGACGATGGGTGGCGAGTGCGATGGCGGCGGTCGTATGCGCGTGCGCGGGTGCGAAGGCTCCGCCCGTCAAACCGAATCCGCAGGTTGCTGACGAGGCGATGTTTGGCTTTTTGCGCGCGAAAGACGCCGCCCATGCCGCGCACCTGATCGCCGAGGAGCGCAAGTTCCTCGAGATCGGCGCATTGCGCAGTCCCGATCAAATCGTCGTCGCGGACGTGCTGCTGAAGCGCGGCTTCACGGGCGTGAGCGTGCGGGCGCTGCTCGAGCCGCGTGAGCTGCTGCTTGCCGGCATGGAGGCGAAGATTCCTCTCGCTTCGGGGTCGAAGATTTCGACGGTGGGCATCAGTCAGCAGGCGATCATCCTGATGCCCGCCACGACGCTCGACGAGAGGGTGGATCGCGCGATCGGCCGCGAGCGTTTCAAATTCATGCAGCGCGCGAATCGCTTCGGTCCGGACACCCATGGATCAGAGCTCGACGCGCATATCGCGGAGTTGCGCGAGCAGGCGGTGAGTCCGGAGTTCGCCGCGTACCGTCTCGAGGTCATCGGCACTCGCTCGCAATTGTTCACGCTGCTGCGCGATGTGTCCGTGCGCGCCGTATTCGTGAACCGCGACTCGGGTCGCGCGAGGTCACTGCTGGCGCAGCGGCGGGAACTCGAGAAGCACGCGCGCAGTATCGGACCCTCCGTGCGCATGGGGCGCGTGGAGGGCGTCAAGCCGATATCGGCGGGTCCGCGCACGAGTCAGGATCGATCCGCAACGGCAACCCGCTGATCCGAGTCACGCAACGGTTCGTCGCGGCCGCAGGTGCCCGATCCGCTCCAGGATCCAGAGCACGACCAGCGAGACGCCTAACAACGGCAGCAACAGCCCGACCGCCACGATCGCGACCCGCAAGCCCGCATGGATCTGGAATTCCGCGACGGGCGTCGCGGGCACCCCCAGGCTCCCGGCGGGGCGGCGTCGCCACCACATGACGATCGCGGACACGCAGAGCGTGAGCAGCCCGAGAGCCGTGAACAATCCCAGCAACTGGTTGGGCAGGCCGAACAACTGGCCTTCGTGCGCCGCGATCCCGATGTGGATGGCTTTGTCGAGCGTCGATTTCTCGGCGAACGTCGGCTCGCGCAGCACGGCCCCGGTCGCGGGGTCGAGCTCGAGCTCACGCACCTTCGGCCGGTTCTGGGTTTCCGCTCGCACGCGCCAGAACGGCTGCTTCTCGTTCGGTAGATAGAGACGGACCGGCGGCTCGAGATTCAAGGGCGCGATGCGCGCGATGACGTCATCGACGGCCAGCCGCGTAGGCCTGCCCGCAGCCGCTGCCCGCGCCGCGTGCTCGGCATGTTCGTGCTCGCTGTTCGACGCCCAGTCCCGCGGCGCGGGCGCCACCCAACCGCGGATCTTGCCGATGCCATCACCGGCGATCGTGGTCCAGGGGAGTGCGGTGACGAGCAGGAACATCGCAAGGCACGCGATCCAGGTGCCGGTCACGGCATGCAGGTCGCGCCAGAAAACGCGTCGCCCCTGATTCAGCCGCGGCCACACCACCCCCGCGAGGCCGCGGTTTTCGCGCGGCCACCAGAGAAACACGCCGGTGATCAGCATCACGATCGCCCAGCTCGCGGCGAGTTCGATGAGCAGCGATCCGGTACGACCGGCGAGCAGCTCGCCATGGATCATGCGCACGATTTCCGTGAAGCGCGCCGTGTGCGGCACGGACTTCAGGATTGCGAGCGACTCCGGGTGCACGTAGACGATGCGGCCCGTCCCGTCCGCGGAGTAGAGGTGCACGCGGACGGCATCATCCGGTTCGAGCGGAACTTCGTAGGTGAAGAGTTTCGAGCCCGGCAGCGAGGCGAGTGCCGCATCGATGTGCTGCTCGCCGGTCGCGCGGGAACCCGTGAGTAGCAGGGAGTCCACGCCCTGGTCGGCGAACGCATCGATCTGCGGCTTGAAGAGGAAGATCGATCCGGTGAGCGCGAGGATGATGACAAAGGGCACGCACAGCACGCCGGCATGGAAGTGCCAGCGCCACAGTCCTCGGTAAGTAATGGATGCCATTTCGTGCAGCTGCCGGGGGGCGGCAGTATCGGCGGCCGGGAAAGCCGCTGCAAATCCCTGATCCACTGGCCAAAACCCAAGGTACCCACTTTCTTCGGGCGGAACCGTCCAGTATGCTTCGCGGCCTCTTTTCGGCAGTCGCGTAGCTCAGTGGTAGAGCACCTCCTTGACATGGAGGTGGTCGGTGGTTCGATCCCACTCGCGACTACCAGATTCCTTACAGACTCACCCGCCGCCGCAGGCAAAAGTTGCGTCTCATTCTTGCGGAGAGAGAGTGCGCTGCCGGTGGCTGACATACCTTTCGTTCCTGATCGCGGTGCAAGTGCACGCCGCGGAGCTCGACGTCGAGATCGACGGACTCGCTGAGGAACAGCGCGAAGCCGTCGAGGCGACGCTCGAACTCCACCAGTACGAAAAGCGCGACATCAAGGTCGCGGAATTGCGGTCGGCATACAAGGAAGCCGAGTCGCAGATTCAGCTCGCGCTCGAGCCTTTCGGCTTCTACGACGTCGAGGTCGAATCCGAGCTGACCGGCGACGAGCAGAACGGTTGGAAGGCCAAGTTCACCGTCACGGCCGGCGAGCCCGCGATCGTGCGCAGCACCGGGATCGATGTGGTGGGCGAAGGCAAAGACCAGCAGCGCGTCGCAGCGGCGATCGCCGGATTCGTGCCCAAGGTCGGCGATCGGTTCGATCATGCCACCTATGAAGCGAGCAAGGCGGTCATCGATTCGAGTCTGCGCGGCGCGGGCTATCTCGATGCGAAGTATCTGACGCGCCGTGTCACCGTTAGACCTGAGGAGAAATCCGCCGACGTCGCGCTGCAATGGGAAAGCGGCGAGCGCTACAAATTCGCAGAGGTACGCTTCTCGGGAGATGCGCCGTTTCCCGAGAGCTTCCTGCGCGACTTCATTCCGTGGCGGGAAGACGCCTTCTTCAATTCCGAGCAGGTGCTCAACCTGCAGCAGCGGCTGGTCGACGCGGACTATTTCGAGCTCGTGTCCGTCGCGCCCGCGCTCGACGAAAAAAAGGACGGCCGGGTGCCCATCGATGTCCTGCTGAACCGCGACGAGCGCATGGTGTATTCGGGCGAGGTCTACTACAGCACCGACTTCGGCGGCGGCGTGCGCGTGGGTGCCGAGCGTCGCTGGCTCAACCAGAAAGGGCACAAGGCCGACGCGCAGGTCGAATACTCGCAACGTCTGCAGGACGCCGGCGTGCACTACCAGATCCCGCGCCCCGGCCGCGAAGACCGCTCGTACGACTTCGGCGCCGCCTATCGCGACGAGATCACCGACGTCTCGCGCTCGCGTAATTTCCAGCTCGCCGCGACGCGCTCCGAAATGCGGTGGCACGGGTTCACGCGCACGGTCGGTCTCAAATACCTCGTCGGCGATTTCGAAATCGGCCAGGACGAGGACGAGCTCGAGTTCGGCAGCTCCAAACTACTGTTTGCTGAAGGCACGTTGACGCGGCGCCGATTCAACGACCGGCTCGAGCCACGCAAGGGTTACGTGCTCGACGTCGGTTTGCGCCTCGCGTCCGCAGCGCTAGTCTCGGATACCGACCTCGCGCAGAGCTGGGGCCGGATTACTTGGCTCATCCCGCAGGGCGAAAAGGGCCGCATCAAGGTGCGCGGCGAAGTGGGCGCGATGAGCGTCGGCAACTTCGACGCGTTGCCGCCGGATCTACGCTTCTTCGCGGGCGGCGATCGTTCGATTCGCGGCTTCGACTATCACGAGATCGGCGAGACGAACGAGAACGGTCTCATCATCGGCGGTCAGTATCTCGCCATCGCGAGCGGCGAGTACGAGTACTACTTCAAGCAGGACTGGGGCGCGGCCGTGTTCGTCGATGCGGGCGATGCGTTCACCGAAGGATTCGGCGTGAACGTGGGCGCGGGAGTTGGCCTGCGGTGGCGCTCGCCGCTCGGTCCGATCCGCTTCGACGTAGCGTTTCCCGTGCACACGGATCTGCCGATCGCGCAGGGCTGGCGCGTGCACATTCAGCTTGGGCCGGACCTATGAGGCGCGGCGCGAAGATTGCGTTGTGGGGTGGCGGGGCGATCGC
This sequence comes from Pseudomonadota bacterium, assembly GCA_043747835.1. Taxonomy (GTDB): domain Bacteria; phylum Pseudomonadota; class Gammaproteobacteria; order Steroidobacterales; family Steroidobacteraceae; genus CADEED01. The sequence goes on from JAYTOK010000060.1 coordinate 166,868, forward strand.
GTTCGTGCTGGTCGCGCTGCTCGCGGCGATCTCGTGGGTGTTGTTCACGACGTCCGGCGCGCGCTGGGTGGCAAAGCTCGCGACCGCGCGCTTCGCGCCGATGGTGAAGTACGCGATGCTCGACGGCACGATCGCCGGTGAGCTCGTCGTCACGGACTTCCGTTTCGAAGGCGATCCGACGACCGCGACCATTCGCATCGCAAGGATGACCGTCGATCCCACGTTGCGCATGCTCTTTTCGCGGGTGCTGCGAATCGATCGCGCGAGCGTCGAAGGACTCGTGCTCACGCTGCCCACCGAAGAGAAGCCGGATGAACCGGAGACGCCGCTGTGGGTCGAGCCGCCGATCGAGGTTGTCGTGAACGATTTCTCATTGCGCGACGGGCGTGTGATCCAGGGCGATGAAGAACTCGTGAGCGTCAAACAACTCGGCATCGCGGCGCGTTGGAGCCGCGAGGCAATCGACATCGAGCGGCTCGAGCTGTTGCCCGGCGACATCGAAGGCGAGATCGACGTGAAGGGGCGCATCACGCCAGCGGGGCAGACGCTGCGTGGCGTGCTCGATGCGCGCTGGAGAAAAGTGGTCGTGCCGGAGTCGCTGGCCGGTCGCGTGCTCCACAGCGAAGGCGAGCTGCACATCGACGGCACGCCGGAAGAGTTCGCGGCGAAAGGTGAGCTCGACGTCGGGCCGCCGGGCGACATGACGCATGTGGTGCTGAACGTTTCCGGAACCGATGAGCGCGCGACGCTGCACACCGTCGAGCTGCGACAGCGCGCCGGCCGGTTCGCGGTGAACGGAACGTTGGCGTTCGCGCCCGTTGCGTGGGATCTCACGGCGAGTGCACAGGATTTCAATCCCGGCGCGTTGCTCGCGGAGTGGCCGGGCAAGCTCAATCTCGAAGTGACCAGCCGCGGCGTGCTTGCGGAAGCCGGTCCGCGCGGCAATGTGAGTATCGGGCGGCTCGACGGCGTCTTGCGCGGACGGCCGATCGCGGGCGATGGCGAGATCGAGTTCGCGGCGCCGAACATGCTGAGCGGCGCGTTGCAGGTGCGGTCGGGAAAGAGCCGCGTGGCGGTGAAGGGCGGCAGCGCGGGGAAGCAGGGCATCGACGCGAATGTCGAACTCGCGATCGCGTCGCTGGGCGACTGGGTTCCGGACGCGGCAGGTAGTTTGACCGGCAACTTTCGGGTGCGCGGCGAGTGGCCGAAGCTCATTGTCGAGGGGACGGCTTCCGGCAAGTCGTTGGCGTTCGCGGAGAATCGCGTGGCGACGCTCGCGTTGAACGCGACGGTGGAATCGCCGCTGGATCCGTCGGGGAAGCTGCGCGCAACTGCGACAAAGGTGTCCGCCGCGGGGTTCGTGTTCGCGACGGTGTCGGTCAGCGCGTCGGGCAATCAGGCGAAGCATGAAGCTTCCGTCGAAGCCGATGGCGAGAAGCTCGACGCGCTCGTGGCCGTCGCGGGCGGTCTCGCGCGTGGCGGCTGGCGCGGGCAACTCACGAAGCTCACGCTCGGTCTGCCCAACGTGGCGACTCTCGCGCTGCGCGCGCCGTCGAACATCGTCGTCGAGAGCGGATCGTTCGGCATCACGCAGACCTGTCTCGATGATGGCGAAAGCGTCCTGTGCGCGGCGGGAAAGATGGAGGCCTCGGGCGCGTTCGAGGGCGGGTATTCATTCGAGAAGGTGCCGCTGGCACTGGCGAACGCCCTCGCGCCGGATGCAATGCCGGGCCAGCTGCGCGGTGAGGTGGCAGGCCACGGCGGGGTGAGGCGCGGCGCGGATGGTCAGTGGCTGGGCGATGCGCGGATCACGTCGCCGGCCGCGCGACTGGTCATGCTCGACGAGGCAGGCGATACGGCCGCGCTCGGTCAGCGAGCCTGGCTGATCTACGAGAACCTCGAGCTGCAGGCAGAATTGCGCGGTATGAATGCGAAAGCGACGCTGACGGCGGCGCTCATGAACGGCGGTAGTTTGAAGGCGAATCTCGGCGTGGCGAATCTCACGGCGGATGCGCCGACCATCGAGGGCCGCATCGAGGCGTCGTTCCCGACTCTCGCGCCGTTCGGTGCGTTCGTGCCGGCGATCGCGAACCTCGACGGTGCAGTGAACGCGGACATCCGGCTCGGTGGGACGATCCCGTTGCCCGAAGTGACGGGCACTGTGGATGCGCAGCGGCTGCAGGCGGACCTCGGCGAGATCGGCATCGAGCTGCGGAATGGACGTCTCGAAGCGGAAGCCAAGCGCGGTGGTGGTTTCGTGCTCGCGGCGAGTGTCGCGTCGGGCAAGGGACACCTGGAGCTTGCGGGCACGATGAGCGAGCGCGGTGTCATCGACGCAAAGATCCTCGGGCAGAACTTCCAGGCGGCGGATATTCCCGCGGCGAACGTGGTGCTCACGCCGGACCTCAGGCTCACGGGCGATCCCAAGCTCTATCTATTGCGCGGCGAAGTGACGATCCCGCGTGCGGCGATCGATTTGCAGAAGCTGCCGCAGGACTCGCCGCCGGGCGTATCGCCCGATGTCGTCGTCGTGCGCAATGGGAAAGAAGTCGTGCGTGAGGCGGCGGCGGGATTTCCGATCGACGCGTCGATCCTCGTGAAGCTGGGCGAGCAGATCGAGATCGAGGGCTATGGGCTCGACGCGAGCGTCGCGGGGCAGCTCACGGTGCGGGAAATGCCCGGAGTGCCGACGTCCGGGTCGGGCACGCTGCAGGTGTCGGGGCGGTACAAGGCTTACGGACAGGACCTCACGATCAAGGAAGGGCGGCTGCTGTTCGCCGGAACGCCGCTGGACAACCCGCGTCTCGCCATCGTCGCGATGCGCGAGATCACCGCAAAACAGTCCACTGGACTGCGGATCGTCGGGTCGGCGCAGCGGCCGATCATCACGGTGATTTCCGATCCGAACGTGGGCGAGGCGGACGCGCTGTCGTATCTCGTGACGGGGCGGTCGTTGAACGATGTCGGCAGTGCGAGCGGTAGTTCGCAGGATGCGCTGGCGTCGGCGACCCAATCTCTGGAGGGCGCGGGCGCGGGGCTCGTCGCGAAGCGCATCGGTCAGCGGCTCGGGCTCGATGAGGCGGGCGTTGAGGAGAACGAGATGATCGGCGGCTCGGCGCTCACGATCGGTGAGTATTTATCGCCGCGTCTGTATCTGAGCTATGGCGTCGGCTTGTTCGAGCCGGGTGAGGTCGTCGCGCTGCGTTACAAGCTGTCGGACGACATCGGCGTCAAGGTGCAGCGCGGAAGCGAGGAGACGCGCGCCGGCGTGGAGTACCGGATCGAGAAGTAGGGGTCGTTAAAGGGGTCAGATCTGTTAGTCCTCTAACAGATCTGACCCC
>JAYTOK010000061.1:0-1056 GCA_043747835.1 Pseudomonadota bacterium
GCAGTTCGACTCGATCAAGATCGGGCTCGCGTCGCCCGACATGATCAAGTCGTGGTCCTACGGCGAAGTGAAAAAGCCGGAGACGATCAACTACCGCACCTTCAAGCCGGAACGCGACGGCCTGTTCTGCGCCAAGATCTTCGGGCCCGTGAAGGACTACGAATGCCTCTGCGGCAAGTACAAGCGCCTGAAGCACCGCGGCGTCGTCTGCGAGAAGTGCGGCGTGGAAGTCACGCAGTCGAAGGTGCGCCGCGAGCGCATGGGCCACATCGACCTCGCCTCGCCGGTTGCGCACATCTGGTTCCTCAAGTCGCTGCCGTCGCGCATCGGCCTGATGCTCGACATGACGCTGCGCGAGATCGAGCGCGTACTCTATTTCGAAGCCTTCGTCGTGATCGATCCGGGCATGACGCCGATGCAGCGCGGCCAGTTGCTGACGGACGAGATGTACCTCGAGGCGATCGAGGAGCACGGTGACGAGTTCGATGCCCGCATGGGCGCCGAGGCTGTCCACGAGCTGCTGCACACGCTCGACCTGAAGGCCGAGGTGGTCAAGGTCCGCGAGGACATGGGCGCCACCGCGTCCGAGACCAAGCTCAAGCGCCTCAGCAAGCGGCTGAAGCTGATCGAATCGTTCATCGAGTCCGGCAACAAGCCCGAATGGATGGTCATGACCGTCCTGCCGGTGCTGCCGCCCGACCTGCGGCCGCTGGTGCCGCTGGACGGCGGACGCTTCGCGACGTCGGACCTCAACGACCTCTACCGCCGCGTCATCAACCGCAACAACCGCCTGCGCCGGCTGCTCGAGCTGAATGCACCGGACATCATCGTGCGCAACGAGAAGCGCATGCTGCAGGAAGCGGTCGATGCGCTGCTCGACAACGGTCGTCGCGGCCGCGCGATCACGGGCACCAACAAGCGCCCGCTGAAGTCGCTCGCCGACATGATCAAGGGCAAGCAGGGGCGGTTCCGCCAGAATTTGCTCGGCAAGCGCGTCGACTACTCGGGCCGTTCGGTCATCGTGGTCGGACCCACGCTGCGCTTGCACCAGTGCGG
>JAYTOK010000062.1:0-65783 GCA_043747835.1 Pseudomonadota bacterium
GCCCTTGTTGCCGTCGGGGTAGATCGTGTTGCTGTTCCACGCACCCTGCACGGAGTCGATGTGGTACGCCGATTCGTTGAGGCCGCTGTTCCAGCGGACGCTGTCGAAGATGAAGAATTCGTTCTCGGGACCGAACAGCGCGCCGTCGGCTATGCCGGTGGACTTGAGATAGGCCTCGGCGCGTTTGCCGAGCGAACGCGGATCGCGCTCGTAGCCCTGCATGGTCGCCGGTTCGATGATGTCGCAGCGGATGTTGACCGTGGTCGACTCGAAGAAGGGGTCGATGACCGCCGTCGTCGGGTCGAGCGCCAAAATCATGTCCGACTCGTTGATGCCCTTCCAACCCGCGATCGACGAGCCGTCGAACATCTTCCCGTCGCGAAACAGGTCTTCATCGACGAGATTCGCGGGGATCGTGACGTGTTGTTCTTTGCCGCGCGTATCGGTGAAGCGGAGATCGGCGTATCTGACCTCCTTGTCCTTGATCAACTTGATGACATCTGCGGGTTTCATTGTTAGAGATCCTTTGGAAGGGTTATCAAGCTTCGGTCTCAATGCATTCACTGTGCCAGCGACGGAATCTTTAAAAATCAATGAGTTAGTTGATTTTGCGCCAACGCGTCGCCCATATTTGGTGCAAGACGCGCGGATTTTGCTCCAACGTGAGCCGGAAATGTGCGCCCAGAATGACCCGCGCACTTGCATGAAGCGGAAAAAGTCTCCATATGTATTTCATCGATACATAGTACAAATATGGACTACCGGAGAGCCTCGTGAACGCGACGCATAGCAGTGCGATTCGAAAGCCCCTTCCCAGTCACAGCGGCTCGTCCCTGGGAGGCGCCGGCCTTCGGGCCTTCGTGAAAATCGCCGAAGGCTGGTGCCTATCGGTCGCCGAACAGCTCAAGTTGTTAGGCATCGAGTCCCGCTCCACCTTCTTCAAGTGGCGTCGCGAGCGCGACCCGCGCCTGCCGCGCGACACGCTCGAACGACTCTCCTATCTGCTCGGCATCTACAAATCTCTGCAGATCCTGCTGCCGGATCCCAAGGCCGCGGATGAATGGGTGCGCCGCCCGAACGCGGCGCCTTTGTTCGGCGGCAGCTCGGCGCTGGAACGCATGCTCTCTGGCCAGGTCGCCGACCTCTATGTCGTGCGCGAATATCTGGACGCCGAGCGTGGTTAAGGACGAGACGACGCTCCAAAGCTAAGCTAAGGATGGCAAACCCTCCCTCCATCACCGCGCGAGCGGTGAGGCTCGCGCCATGCCATCGCATCGTCGCGAGCCGAATGCCCACGATCCACCTGTTCGAGCGTGTCGCGGACCCGGCGGACTGGGATGCGCTCTACGAACTCGAATCACGCACGAATCCGCGGCTGCGCAACGAGGCGGGCGATCTCTCGCTCGTGCCCGTCGCGGATCGTGTCAGCGGCCCGAACGCCTCCGTGGTCATGGCGCCGTTCACACACCTCTCTCCGCAGGGCACGCGCTTTACCGACGGGCGCTTCGGCGCTTACTACGCCGCCGAATCCGTCGACACCGCGATCGCGGAAACCCGCTTCCATCGCGAGAATTTCCTGCGCGCGACGAGTCAGCCCGCGATCGAGCTAGAGATGCGCTGCTACCTGGCCGACGTCGCCTGCGAGCTGCACGACCTGCGCGGCCTGCGCGCCGCGATGCCCGACGTCTACGATCCCGCGAGTTACGTAGCCTCGCAGAAGCTAGGGCGTGAATTGCGCGCGACGGGCTCGAACGGCATCGCATTCGACAGCGTGCGGCGCGCGGGCGGCGGATGCGTCGCGGTGTTCCGGCCGAAGCTCGTGCAGAACGTGCGCCAGAACGTGCATCTACGCTACGCCTGGGACGGCAACAGCATCCGGGACGTCTACGAAATCCGCGTGATGCCGCTTTGAGGGACAGAGATCAGTCTGTCCCCCTTCCACGCGAAGCTATAATGCGCGCCGGTTTTTTCGAAGCTTTTCCATGACTCAAGCACCTCGCGACATTCCGCTCGGCACCCCACCGCGCACCTTCCAGGACCTCATCTTCGCGCTGCAGAAATACTGGGCCGAACAGGGCTGCGTGATCCTGCAGCCGTACGACATGGAGATGGGCGCAGGCACATTCCACACTGCGACCTTCCTTCGATCGATCGGTCCCGAGCCCTGGGCCGCCGCGTACGTGCAGCCTTCGCGTCGCCCGACCGACGGCCGCTACGGCGACAATCCTTTTCGCCTGCAGCACTACTACCAGTTCCAGGTCGTCATCAAACCCTCGCCGCTCGAGATCCTCGACCTCTATCTCGGCAGCCTGCGCGCGCTCGGGTTCGATACGCTGGTGCACGACGTGCGCTTCGTCGAGGACAACTGGGAGTCGCCGACGCTCGGCGCCTGGGGTCTCGGCTGGGAGGTGTGGCTCAACGGCATGGAAGTCACGCAGTTCACGTATTTCCAGCAGGTGGGTGGCCTCGACTGCAAGCCGGTCACCGGCGAGATCACGTACGGTCTCGAACGCCTCGCGATGTATCTGCAAGGCGTCGAGAGCATCTTTGACATCGTCTGGGCCGATGGGCCGAGAGGCCGCATCACCTATCGCGACGTGTACCACCAGAACGAAGTGGAGCAGTCCGCGTACAACTTCGAGCACGCGGACACCGCGGTGCTGCTGCGGCACTTCGACGAGCACGAGGCCGCGTGCAACAAACTACTCGAGGTGAAGCTCGCTCTGCCGGCTTATGAGCAGGTCATGAAGGCCTCGCACACCTTCAACCTGCTCGATGCGCGCAAGGCGATCTCGGTTACCGAACGTCAGCGCTACATCCTGCGCGTGCGCACGCTCGCGCGCGCCGTGGCGCAGGCCTACTACGACTCGCGAGAGGCACTCGGCTTTCCGATGCTGGCCGAAAAGAAGGTGCCAGCATGAGTGCGAGCGACTTCCTGGTCGAATTGGGCACGGAAGAGCTGCCGCCGCTCGCGCTGCCGGAACTCGAGCGCGCGTTCGCGGCGGGCGTGCTCCAGGGACTGAAAGACGCCGCGCTGCCCCATGGAGCGCTGCGTTCTTTCGCGACGCCGCGCCGGCTCGCGGTGCTCGTCACCGGCCTCGCCGCGCAACAACCGGCGCAGGCCGTCAAGCTCAAGGGCCCGCCCGTGAATGCCGCCTTCGACAAGGCGGGCAACCCGACAATGGCGGCGACGAAGTTCGCCGAGAAGTGTGGTGTCGACGTGAGCGCGCTTGCGCGCGTCACGGAAGGCAAGGGCGAGTTCCTTTTCTATGCCGGCGAAAAAGCCGGTGTCGCTACGCTAAGCCTGCTGCCGGCGATCGTGCAGAAGTCGCTCGATGCATTGCCGATTCCGAAGCGCATGCGCTGGGGTAGTTCGGCCGCCGAGTTCGTGCGGCCCGTGCACTGGCTCGTCATGCTCTTCGGCGGGCAGCTCGTGCCGGCGCGCATCCTCGACACCGACGCATCCGTGAGCACGCGCGGCCACCGCTTCATGGCGCCGCGCGAATTTCCGCTCGCGCAGGGCGCGGACTACGAGCCGACGCTGCGCACGCAAGGAAACGTGATCGCGGACTTCGCCGAGCGCCGCGCCACGATTCGCGAACAGGTCGTCGAGGTCGGCCGGAAGCTTGGCGGTCAGACATTGCTCGACGACGCGCTGCTCGATGAAGTCACCGCGCTCGTCGAATGGCCGCGCGCGATCGCGGGCGACTTCGAGCCGCGCTTCCTCGACCTGCCGCGCGAAGTGCTGATTTCGACGCTGCAACAACACCAGCGCTACTTTCCGGTGACCGATTCCGGCGGAAAGTTGCTGCCGCACTTCATCACCGTGAGCAACATCGAAAGCCGCGACCCGGCGAAAGTACGCGCGGGCAATGAACGAGTCGTCCGGCCGCGTCTCTCGGACGCCGCGTTCTTCTGGGGCCAGGATCGCAAGCAGCCGCTCGCCGCGCGACTCGCCGGTCTCGACGCCGTGACGTTCCAGGCGAAGCTCGGGTCGATCGGCGACAAGGTGCGTCGCGTCAAGACGCTGGCCGGCGAGATCGCGCTGCTCATCGACGCCGATCGCGTGAAAGCCGAGCGTGCTGCCGACCTCGCCAAGTGCGATCTGCTTTCGTCGATGGTCGGCGAGTTCCCCGAACTGCAGGGAACGATGGGCCGGTACTACGCGACGGCGGACGGCGAGGACGCCGAAGTCGCGACCGCGATTCAAGAACACTATATGCCGCGCGGCGCAGCCGACGAGCTTCCGAACAGCCGTGTAGGGATGTCAGTAGCGTTGGCGGACAAGATAGATACCATCGCAGGTATTTTCTCAATCGGACAGAAACCGAGTGGCAGCAAAGATCCATTTGCGTTGCGACGAGCAGCGATCGGCGCAATTCGGATACTAGTTGAGCGCGAAATTGATCTCGACCTACAGGCCACTATTCAGAGAGCCTATCAACTTCAACCTCTGAGCGACCCAACTGCCTCAGAGGCGGTATGGGAATTCGTTGTCGAGCGGATGCGCTCCTATTTTGTGGACCAGTCTCGGCTTCAACAAAATTGGTCGTTTACAACCGAAATGTTTGAAGCTGTCAATCAAAGCTATAACAAGCCCGTCTCACCATCAGACTTCGCCCGCCGCCTAACTTCTTTGTGTGGCTTTCTTGAGCGTGCTGAGGCATCGAGCCTCACATCTGCAAACAAACGAATTGCGAATATTCTGAAGAGAAGCTTTTCGGATGACCCGACGAACAACTCGCGTTGGGCACTCTTTGCAACAATGCCAACGACACGATCCCCCGATCCTTCGCTTTTTAGCGAGAATGCAGAAATTGCTTTGCACCAGTCCTTAGAGAATCTTGCTCCGCGCCTGACTGAAACCCTGGACAGCAAAGACTACGACTTGTCTTTCGCGTACCTAACAACGTTGAGAACAGAAGTTGATCACTTCTTCGATCAAGTCATGGTCAATGTCGATGATCCAGCCATCCGAGAAAATAGAATAGCTTTGCTTGCGAGATTGCGGCTGGCCTTTGCACAAGTGGCCGACCTGTCCTGCCTGCCCGGCTGAAAGGTGAGCGAACGATGCAGTGGATAGCTTCGATCGTGTTCACGATCTGGATGGCGGTGTGGACGATCTCGTTCGGCTTCGTCTACTGCGTGGTGTGCCTGTTCCTGCCGTGGAAGGGCCGCTACTGGATGACCAGCACGCTCACGCATCCCGTGTTCTTCGCGCTGCGCGTGCTCTGCGGGCTGCGCTATACGGTCGAGGGCTACGAGAATCTGCCGGCCGGCAACCACGTGATCTTCATGAAGCATTCCTCCACCTGGGAGACCTACGCGATCATGATTCTCTTCCCGCCGCTGGTGTGGGTCATGAAGCGCGAGATTCTCTGGATCCCGTTCGTCGGCTGGGGCTGTATTCTCGCGAAGTGCATCGCGATCGACCGCAAAGCCGGCGCCGCCGCGGTGAACCAGGTGCTGGCGCAGGGCAAGGACCGCATGGAGCGGTTGGGCGCGTGGGTGCTCGTGTTTCCGGAAGGCACGCGCATGGCGCCCGGCGAGACACGCAAGTACGGCTCGAGTGGCACGCTGCTCGCCGCGCAGGAGAAGCGGTACATCGTTCCCGTCGCGCACAACTCGGGATACTTCTGGCCGCGGCGTGGTCTGCTCAAGAGGCGCGGCACGATTCGCGTGATCATCGGGCCGCCGATCGAAGCGGCGGGTCGAGATACGCGGGCGGTGAACGAAGAGGTGCAGGCGTGGATCGAGGCCCATAGCGGCCCGCCGGCCAGCGACTAACTGTCCCGCGAAAACATCACCGAAACGCGCCCGGTCGCGAGCTCGCGATCCCCGGCACGCGCGACGAACGAGTACACCAGCCCTCCCGCATTCGCGAGCAGCCGCCTCGCCTCGATGACGATTTCACCGTCGACATCGTCGATCCGCTCGACCTGTAGTTTGAGATCGCGGATCGCGACCAGCATTCCGGCGCGTGGCGCTCCGCCCTTCAATCCGCCGTGCACCGCCATCGCCTGCGCGCCGTACTCCGCGAGATGCAGCGCCGCGAGGCGGCCGTCACGCCGCAACGGATTTGCCGCCGAGCGGTGCGAAGTCGTGGAGCACACCACCGAATCGCCATCGGCGCTCACGATGCGTTCGAGCAGACACATCGCACCCGCATGCGGCACGAGCTCCGGAATATCCCGATCTGTGTTCACGAAAGTGCGTTCACGGCGAATACCGCAGGCGCACGCGCAACTCGCCCGTGCCACGCAACGTCACTTCGCCCGCGCGGCCACGCGCGATCAATTCGAGCAGCGGCAACGCGCGCAGCGCCGGATTGCCGAGACGCAGCGCTTCGAGCACGCCTGTGCATCCCGTTTCATCGCCCGCGCCGATCTGGATCGATACGCTTCCGGGAGACGCGGCGGCGGCCGGCCCCAGAACCAGCGCGACGCTCGCGGCCAGCGTCAGTGGCCGTTTCTCCCGCAGCGGCGCCGGCGCGACCGCGTCGTAGGCGACCAGCAGCACGTCGGCGTCGAGATCGCGGACGAGCGCCGCCGCCTCGAGCATTCCCACGATGAAGCTCGCGTCGAAGGCGGCGAGCGTCGTCGTCGGGCGCATGCACTGCGCGGCGATGCTCCAGTAGCCGCTCGCCGCGTTGTGCACGGAGTTGTGGAAGTCGGTGGGTGAGATCACGCGGGGCTCGCCCGCGAGCGCCTCGCAGATCCGGTGCAACACCGTCATGTCGCCGTCGGAACTCGCGAAGACCGAGGCCAGCGCCTGCGGATCCGAACCCGGGCCGATGGCGTCTTCGGCCGCGCGGAATGCCTGGCGCACCGCGGCCGTCGCGCGGCGGCGCTCGTTGGGCGGCAGCAGCGCGGGTGCGTACGGTGTCTCGGCCGCCGGTAGATAGGCGACCGTACCCGCGAGTACGGGCGCCGAGGCCGCCCAGCCGGCGAGGCCCGGCGCCGCGATGCCGACCGACTTGACGCGGCACGTCGTCATGGCACGCGTCCGAACAGCACCGCGCAGTTGGTGCCGCCGAAGCCGAAGGAGTTGGACAATACGCAGTCGACGCTCGCGCGCCGCGCGTCGAGCAGCACGGCAGCCTTGAGTTTCGGATCGCGTAGACGCGTGTTCAGGCTGCGCGGCAGGAATCCATTCTCGATGACGAGCAGCGAGATCCCTGCCTCGACGATTCCGGCGGCGCCGAGCGTGTGGCCGGTCCATCCCTTGGTCGAACTACAGGGCACGTCCGTTCCAAAGTGCGAAATGACCGCCGCGTCTTCGGCCGAGTCGTTCGCGGGAGTGGCGGTGCCGTGCAGGTTGATGTAACTGACTCGCGCGCGATCGAAAGATCCCAATGCCGCGCGCATCGCGGCTGCCGCGCCGGCGCCATCCGGTCGCGGCTGCGACATGTGGTGCGCATCGCTGGTCTCGCCGACGCCGAGACAGGCGAGCGCACCGGACGCCGACGCGCGCTCGAGCAGCGCGAATCCACCCGCTTCACCCAGCGACAGTCCCTTGCGATCCGCGTCCGCGGGCCGGCAGATTTCCGTCGATACGAGCTGCAGCGCGTTGAAGCCGTAGAGCGTGGTTAGGCAAAGACTGTCAACGCCGCCGACCACGGCCGCGTCACAGAAACCGGCTTCGATGGCGCGCGCCGCGGAGGCGAACACTTTCGCGCTCGAGGCACAGGCGGCGGAGACGGCAGACGTGATGCCGTCGAGCTCCAGGCGAAGCCGCGTGAACTCCGCGATCGACGAGGTGCTCTGAGTCGCGTGGTAGTCGAACCACTCAGGCAGCACTTCCGACCGCAGCGTCTTCCTCTCGCGATACGCGATCTCCGTTTGCCGGACACCGGACGTGCTCGTGCCAACGAAGACTCCGATGCGCGTCGCTCCGTACCGCGCCCGCGCCTTCGCGATCGTCTCGATGAACCCGTCCTGCGCAAGCGTGATCTCGGCGAGCCGGTTGTTGCGGCAATCGAAAGCGGCGAGCTCCTTCGGCAAGACCACGGACTCGACGCCATCGACCTTTCCGATCCAGCAGGCCAGCGCGGAATCCTCGAAGCGCTGTTCGGTGAGACCAGTGCATTCGCGCAGCAGCGCGTCGAGATGCGCGGCGCGGCCACGCCCCACGGCACTCGTGACAGTAAAAGAAGACACCACCAGCGGTTTCATTGCGCCCAGAAGTCGAAAAAGTTGGTCCAATTGTAGGGCGCGCTGCGCACGTGCGCGGCCAGACGATCGGCATACGCTTGTACGTACCGTGCGAGCTCGGCATCGCGCGACGAGCGCGGCAGATCGATCGAGGGCGCGAGCACATCACAGTACGCGGCGTATCGATCACCGCCGAGCCACACCCCGAACACGACGACGACGGGCGCCTTGAGCGCGGCGGCCAGCAGCCAGGGACCGGCGGGGAATTTCGCGCGACCGCCGAGAAAATCGACTTCCACCACTCGCTCTCCACCGCGCGTCCGATCCACCATCAGCCCGACGACGTCACCTGCCGCGAGCGCTTCACGCACGCGCAGCGCGAGATCGACGCCCGCGGTTGAAGAATCGATGACGCCTGCCGCGATTTCGGGATTGACCTCGCCGAGCGCGGCCATGAAGCGGCGTCCAACGTTCATGTCGAGGACGATGCGCAGCGGCAACCCGTGCGCCTTCACGGCACCGACGCGCATGACCTCGAAGCTGCCGAAGTGCGAAACGAATAGCAGTGTCCCGGTGGAACGCGCCGTTTCCATCGTCCCCGGGCCGTAGTGCTGCTCGACGTTGAATGAGTAGCTGTCCGTGAGCAGGAACACGCGGTCCAGCGAGATGCTGGCGAACGAGAACACGTGACGCAGGATGTCGCGAAAGCGTGGCGGATGCGGGAGCACGCGCGCGAGATACTCGCGAGAGACGCGACGCGTGGTCGCGGAGGTCAACACGAAGTACAGGCTGAGCGGATAAAGCACGGGCCGGATCACGCGCCGCCCGAGGCGCAGGGCCGCGATGCGCAGGATGCGCAGCCCGAGCGCCGATCCGCGCTCGGTACGTTGCTGCCACTTCGTCGTCACGCCCCGGCTCCGTACTCGATCGTCCCTTCGGCCACCGGCACTCCGCCGGACTCGCAGCGAAAGCTCACGCGCTCGCCCCCATCCCTCCAATGCAACGTGAACGTCTCTCCGGGTGCGAGGGCGCGCTGGAATTTCACAGCCGGAATCGCATGCGGCGCGCCACGTCCCAGCTGCTCGACGACGAGCTCGAGCAGCACGACGCCAGGCAGGATCGGCCTTTCTGGAAAGTGTCCGGTGTAGCAAGGGTGGTTCAATGGAACGATGATTTCTGTGCTGAGTTCCGTCATCGGTCTATTCGTCCCGCAACAGCGCAAGCAGTTGTTCACGCGGCAACTTGCCGAGCGAGTTGCGCGGCAAGGCGTCGACGACGCGCAGCGGGCGTGGCACGAACACCGCATCGAGCAGGCTGCCGAGTTCGTGTCGCAGCTCCGACGCATTGCGTCCCGGCGCGACGACGAGCGCCGCCGGCCTCGCGGTCTCTCCCTCGGATGGCATGAACACGACCTGGTCGACGACGCCGTGCAACGTCGCGATGCGTGCCGCGATGTCGGAGAGCGACCCGCGCCGGCCGCCGATCTTGATCATGTCGGCATCGCGGCCGAGCAGACGAAAGCGTCCGTCCCCGAGCAGCTCGATGCGATCGCCGATCGGAATCTCGCCGGGAAGATGGGCGGCGCGCACGGTCGTGATGTCGTCGAGCACAGCGAACGTGAGCTCCGGATACGGCGTCCAGAGTTCGTCGAGCGCGCTGCGGCGCGTGGCCATGCTGCCGGCCTCCGTGCACCCGTAGATCTCGTGCACCTCGCACCTGAGGCGCTGTTCGGTTTCGAGCGCGAGCTTCTGTGCCAGCGGTGCCGTGGCCGACAACACCAGCTCGACGGGCGGAAGCGTCTCGTGGCTGGCGAGCAGGTGCCGCAGGTGATACGGCGCGGTGATGAGCAGGCGCGGCGCGGGCAGTGAGCGTAGTGCCGCGACGATCTCGTCGGGATAAAAAGCATTGCCGTCGCAGAGTGCCCAGTCGCCGGCGAGCAGCGTGAAGATCGAGGTCTCGAGTCCGTACATGTGCTGCGGCGGCACGGTGACGACGACGTTGAGCGCGCGCTCGCCTAGCCGCTGCCGGCAGTAGCGCGCGGACATCGCGAGCATGCGCCAGAGTTTCTCGTGCGCGCGCGGCTTGCCGGTGCTGCCCGACGTGAATACCAACGCTGCAAGGTGCGCGTCGTCGATCACCGGCACTTGGACCTCCGCCGCGTCGGCATCGGCATTCGCAGTGGCCATCGCCGATTCGACGAAGCCGTCCTCGATGAGTCGCGCTCCCGCGTACTGCGCCAGCAACTCGTCCGTCGCCTGCGCGCCGACGCCCGGCGGCAAAAGGTTGGTTGCGCCGCGCGCGCAGATGGCGTGGAAGGCGACCGCGAAGTGGTAACGATTTCCGCAACGATTCACGAGCCAACGTGCGTCGGGCAGGGCGCGCATGACGGCCGCCACGTGGCGCGCGAAGTCGGCGCGCGTGAGCGGCCCAGCCGGGCGCCAGGCGGCGTGCGCCGTCGCCGGCGCGTGTACGTAGTCGACGCTCACCCGCGCAACCTGCGCGGATCCGTCTGCGCGACGATGCGCACATACTCCGCGAAACCGGGGTGCGCGTAGTCGCGGAAGCGCAGCCGGCGGAAGACGTACTCGCCCACGAGGAATGCGCCGACGACGAGGTAGTTCGCGAGGTTGGCCATGATCGACCACCAGCCCTGCGGCGCGAACGCGGCAAGTAGACCATCCCAGAGCGCCATCGCCGCGAACAACGATGCCCAGAGCGCGGTCAGCGTACGCGAATAGCGCAGTAGATAGTCAGGCGTGTCGGGCCGGGCGGCGCGCGCCACCGCGGTGATCAGCGACTCGCGCCCGGGCCGCAGGGTCGAAGCGAAAAACCACGCCAGCAGCGAGGGGATCAGGATTGACGGCAGGAAGAGAAAGGGTGCGCCGCCATCGAGCCCGACCAGCCACCACGCGGTCGCGGCCAGCAGTGCGAACCCGCACCACGCGATCAGGCGCAGCTCCGCGATCCCGACGGAGAACGGCACGAATGCGAGCGCGATCAGCGCGGCGCGCTCGAGCAGCGGCGTCTGCCGGGTCACGGCGAAGTGGATCAGCGCAGAACTGGCGACGAACGAGAGGGCGACGAGCCAGGCGCGCGTGGTGGGCGACAGGGTCACGCGCGCCATCGGTCAGGCGGTGCGGCGCTCCGCGACGAGTTGCGTCAGTGCGCGCAACGACGCGAACGCGCGCGTGACCGAGGCGTCGTCGGCCTTGAGCTCGACGCCGTATTTCTGCTGGATCGCGAGCACGATCTCGAGCGCGTCGATCGAGTCCAACCCCCAACCAGGTTGAGTCTGGCCGAAGAGCGGCATGGACGGATCCACGGTGTCGGCCTTGATGTGCTCGAGGTTCAACGCCGTGACGATGATCTCGGCCATGCGCTGCTCGTCGGTAGTTAGTGCGACGCTCAAGCGCGGGCTCCTGTCGAATCGGGCTTCAACGCGGAATATTCGCTGAACATGCCGTTCAACACCTTGCGCTGGACGTTGGTGAAACCCGCGGCGGTGAGCGCGCTCATGATGTCGGCGGGCGGCACGCAGGCTTCGATGGTGTCCCAGTAGTAGCGCATGAGCTTCTGCGCTTCCGCCGACCGGCGAACGATTCGCGTGATCGCGGGCACGACGTGCTTCAGATAGAACTTCAGGCAGGCGTAATGCACGCGGCCTTCGGGACGAGTGATCTCGAGCAGCAGCACTTTTCCGCCGGGCTTCAGCGCTCGCGAGTACTCGCGAAACGTGACCGTGAGATCTTCGACGTGGCGCAGCGCATATCCCATGGTGAGGATGTCGAACTCGGCGTCGCCCACCGGAAGTTGCTCGCCGCGACCGACGCGCGTGTCGCGGACCCCGGCCTTCGTAGCTTCTGCGAGCATGCCCTCGCTGGGATCGACGGCGACGACGACCCCCGCGGGTCCCACCATGTCCTGCGCCAGGGCGGCGATCACGCCGGTGCCGGAGCCCACGTCCAGAAGCCTGGTGCCCGCGGTCACGCCATGACGTTTCAGCACGTCGGCGCGGTACCAGCGGCCCGTGCCGAAGGACATCGCGCCGGTGATCCAGTCGTAGTGAGGCGCGGAGACGTCGAACATCTCGTTCACGCGCCGCTTGCGGCCCGGCTCGTCCGCGTAATAGCTTTTCAGCAGGGGATGAGGGGCCAGCCGCCGCGAATCGGACGCGCCGTTGCTCTGTTCGGGCATCATCGGTATTTCATGACTGAAGACACGGCGCGAATGATCGCATGAACCTTCCTGGCTGTGCAGTTTCGGGGCTCTGATCCGTGCTGCACGTAAACCACGCCGCGCCGCACGAGGCCGATTCGAGGCCGACGCTTGCCGAGTTCCAGTTCGGAATCGACGCGGGCGGCGGCGTCGACCCGCGCCACATTCCCGTCTCGCTCGCGCAACTCGGCGGCGACCGGCGCGTCGAGCGCTGGAGCACGGATGCGCCCGTCACCACCGGCAGCTATCGCGGCGTCGGTTACGCGAGCGACGGCAACCATCTCTTCGCGAGCCTGCTCGTGCCCGGCGAGCGCTGCGCGGACATGGAAAGCGTCACGCGGCTGGCGTATCTGCGGCTCGACCACCTGATTCGCCGCGAGGGCTATCCCTACTGGTTGAGAGCCTGGAATTATTTCGCGGGGATTACTTCTGGCGAGGGCGAAGCCGAACGCTATCGCCGCTTCAATGCGGGCCGCCATAGCGCGGTCGGCCTGTCGAATTCGGTCGGTCAGAACCTGCCCGCGGCCAGCGCTCTCGGCAGCGACGGCGGTGGATTCGTGTTGTGCGCGCTCGCCGGCCGGCAACCCGCGACCCAGATCGAGAATCCGCGCCAGGTGAGCGCGCCGCTGTATCCGCCGCGTTACGGCCTGCGCAGCCCGATGTTCGCGCGCGCGGCGCTCGTGCTGAACGGACGCGGGGCGCACTTGCTCGTCTCCGGAACCGCGAGCATCGTCGGCCACGAAAGCCTCCATCCGGGAGATCCTTTGGCGCAGCTCGAGGAAACGGCGCGAAACTTCGAAGCGCTCGTGACGACCGCCTTGCGCGCCGACACCGGCGGACCGCGTACCTCGGACGCGCGGCTCGAATCCCTCAAGGTCTACCTGCGCAACGCCGCCGACTACGACCGTTTGATTCCCCGGGTGCGCCAACTGTTCTCGATTCCGGAGCCGCTCGTGCTGCGCGCCGACATTTGCCGGCCCGATCTGCTCGTCGAAATCGAGGGAACCTACGCACTTGAATGACCCCGCGTCCGCGCCGGCGTCCTCGGGCGGTCGATGGGATCGGGCATGGCGCATCTTTGCGACCGGCTTTTCGTTCACGTGCTTTGGACTCGGCGCGATGCTCATGGGATTCACGGTGTGGCCGCTGTTGCGGCTGTCCTCGCGCCGCCGGGGTGCCGCCCGCGTCCAGCGCGCCGTCTCCGTCTCGATGGGCGTCTTTGTCTGGCTCATGAAGTCGCTGGGACTCCTCACCTGGGAGGTGCGCGGCCTCGAAAAGCTGCAGCCCCGGGGCCAATTCGTCGTCGCGAATCACCCCACGCTGATCGACGTCGTATTCCTCATCAGCCTCCTGCCCGAGGTCGACTGCATCGTGAAGCAGGCGCTCTGGCGCAACGTTTTCCTGCGCTGGCCAGTCTCCTGGGCGGGTTACATCAGCAACGAGAGCGGCGAAGGGCTCGTGGCGGCCTGCGCGGCGGCGCTGCGGGACGGCCGGTCTCTGGTCGTGTTCCCCGAGGGCACGCGCACCCGGCCCGGCCAACCGATGTCACTACAACGCGGTGCGTCGCAGATAGCTTTGGCGGCGGGCTGCGATTTCCGGCCGGTGACGATCACCTGCGATCCGATCACGCTGTACAAGGGCAACGCCTGGTATCGCGTCCCGGACCGCCGGCCGCACTGGATCCTGGCGGTGGGCGAGCCTGTTCGCGTGGGGGATTTCGCAACAACCGGCGAGCCCGCGCCGCTCGCGGCGCGTCACCTCACGCAAGCACTGGCACGCTGGTTTGAGTCAAGCATCTCGCGACAGCAGGGGGAAATGCGACGCGAAACACGGCCAGGAGGCTGACTGGGCTCCACGATTCGCTATAATTTCGGGTGTTGAAAGGGATGGGGCAGTGAATTCCACAAAAGAAATCTTCGAGCAGCTCCGCTCGGTGCTGCACGAACTGTTCGAGATCGACCCTGCACGGGTGACTCTCGAAGCGCACCTTTATAACGATCTGGAAATCGACAGCATCGATACGATCGATCTGATCCTGCGCCTGAAGGAACTCACGGGCCGCAAGATCCAGCCCGATCAGTTCCGACACGTCCGCACGGTCGGCGACGCCGTCAACGCGATCGAAGCGCTGCTGCAGCACAAGCCCGCGGCGGCGTGACGCCGCTGCCGCAGCTTTCCGGCCCCGAACGCACGGGCGCCTCGCTCGAATTCACGCTCGACCTCACGCCCGATCTTCCCGTCTTCGACGGACACTTCCCGGATACACCCATACTTCCCGCCGTAGCCCAGATCGATTGGGCCCTGCGGCTTGCGCGCGCGCACTTCCCGTTGCCGGCCGGCTTCAAGGCCGCCCACGCGCTCAAATTCCTGCGCATCGTCCAGCCGCCGGTGAAACTCATCCTCGTGCTCGCGCCGGCAGGCGTTCATGCGGTCTCGTTCACGTACTCGCATCGCGGTTCAGCCTGCTCGAGCGGACGCATAGAATTCACGGATGATGCGTCTGGGTCTGATCGTTCCCTTCTATAACCACGAGCACGCGATTCGTCAGACGATCGCGGGACTCAAGGTCTACGGCTTTCCATGCTGGCTGGTCGACGACGGCAGCGACGCGCGCTGCACGCCCATCCTCGAACAGATCGCGGCCCATGAATCTTCCTGGCTCATGTTGATCCGTTGCCCGGTGAATCGCGGCAAGGGCGTCGCGGTGATCGCGGGCTTCGCGGCCGCGCACGCCGCCGGTTGCACTCACGCATTGCAGGTAGACGCCGACGGCCAGCACGACTTCACCTCGATCCCACGCATCGCCGATCTCGCGCGCGACAATCCCGACGCGATCGTCACGGGCGTGCCCGTGTTCGACGAAAGCGCGCCCGCCTCGCGTCGCATCGGCCGCAAACTCACGACGTTCTGGGTGCGCATCAACACGCTCTCGTCCCGCATCGAGGATGCGATGTGCGGATTCCGCGTCTATCCACTGGCGACTATCGTGCCCCTCGCCGCGCGGGGCCGCTGCGGCAGCCGCATGGAGTTCGATCCCGAGATCCTCGTGCGCGCGGTGTGGGAAGGCGTACCGGTCGTATCGATGCAGACGCGCGTGACGTACCCCATCGACGGCGTCTCGCATTTCAAGATGTGGCGCGACAACGTGCGCATCTCCTGGATGCACACGCGCCTCTTCTTCGGCATGCTGTGGCGCGCACCCATGATCCTCCGGCGCCGCCTGCGTTCATGACCCACTCAAAACTCCGCACTCAGACCGTGACCGTCAAGGTACCGTTCCACGACCTCGACCCGGTCGGCATCGTGTGGCATGGCAACTATTCGAAGTACTTCGAGATCGCGCGCTGCGCGCTGCTCGAAACCTTCGACTACAACTACGACGAGATGGCTCGCTCCGGCTTTTCCTGGCCGATCATCGATCTGCACCTGCGGTACGTGAAGGCCGCACGTTTCGGCGAAACGCTGGAGATCCGCGCCACCTTGCGCGAATGGGAGCATCGACTGCGCATCGACTATCTCGCGTCGAACGCAGACGGACTGCGTGTCTGCAAGGGCACGAGCATCCAGGTCGCGGTGGACATGAAGACGCACGAGATGTGCCTGCGCTCGCCGGACATCATCTTCCAGCGGCTGGGACTCGCGTGAAGTTTCGCGGGTTGTCAGGGCTGCTGCCGTGGCTCTTGTTCGCGGGTGTGGTCGGCGCCGCCGCCGCGACTGCGCCGGGAGCACAGGCCCCCTCCGTGTTCGCGCATCCGGCGACGCCCGCGCAGTTGGAGACCATCACGCGCCCGGCCGCGACCGCGCTCGCGAACGCGAAGGTGGTCCGCGGAAAGTTCGTCCAGCGCCGCTTTCTCACGGGTCTCGCGAAACCGCTCGAATCGTCGGGCTCGTTCCTCTTCGCGCGCGAAGCCGGCATCGAGTGGCACACGGAGAAGCCCTTCGACTCGCAATTCCTGCTCACCGACAGCCGTATCACGCAGCGCGACGAGGGCGGCGTCTCGCTCGAGATCCGGGCCGCGGACCAGCCGGCACTCGCGGTCGTCGCGCGCGTGTTCTTCGCGCTGTTCTCGCTCGACGTCGACTCCCTGTCGCACGACTTCGACCTCTACGGTCAACCGGCCGATGCCGGTTGGCAGTTAGGGCTCAAGCCACGCGCGGAAGCGCTCGGCAGCATGTTTCGCCAGGCACTCGTCGAAGGAGCCGGTGCGGTCAGTCGCGTGACGCTCGAGGACGGCAACGGCGATCGCTCCGAGATCCTGTTCCAGGACGTGGTCTTCGACAAACGAGGCCTGACACAGGACGAGCTGCGGCGCTTCTGATGAAGCCAGTTGCCGCCAACGCGCGCGACGCGCGTTCGTTCTTCGCGCTGGTCTGTGTCGCTGCGCTGCTCGCCTGGTTCGTATTCGGAGTGCTGCCGCGCCTGCGCCTCGAGACCAATCTGCTCTCGCTGTTGCCGTCGACGGCCGAGAACCGCGTGCAGATCGACGCGGTGAAGCGCTTCGCCGATCGCTCGAGCCGCGAACTCGTGTTCCTGGTCGGCACCGGTGAGCGCGAGCGATTGCGCGATTCCGGCCTCGCGTTCTCGAATGCGCTCGCGAGATCCGGCGCGTTCGCGCGCGTCGACTTCGTCGTCGACGACCGCTATGTGAGCGCCGCGCGCGATGAGCGCGCCGCGCGGGCGAGCTTGATCTCCGCTCGCCATCGCGAACAACTCGAACGCGGGGATGACCGCGGACTGGAAAGAGACGCGCTGCGCGCGGCGTACACACCTCTCGGCTTTACGCGTGCATTCGGCATTTCCGACGATCCGTTGGGTCTTCAATCCGAGGCTTTCGCGGAGGAGTTGCCGGGCGCGGGGCGCGCGCGACTCGAGGGCGACATCCTCGTCGTGCCGGGCGAGGCGGCGTTCTGGACCCTCGTGCGCGCGACGGTGGCGGGCGATCCCTATCGCACGGAGACGCACGCGGACGTCACGAAGGCACTCACCGGTGCGCGCGCCGCGGCGCACGCGGTCGCGGCAGACGCATCGATCGATGGCTCCGGTGTGGTGCTGCACGCCGCCGCGGCCGCCTCGAAGGCCCGAACCGAAGTCGCGACCTTCGGCACGATCGATCTGCTGGCGGTGGTTCTTCTCATCGTGCTCGTGTTCCGCCGACTGCGGCCGCTCATCGTCACGCTTCTCACCATCGGCATCGCAACCGTCGCGGCGCTGACCGCCTGCCACTACGCGTTCGGTGAAGTGCACATCCTCACGCTGACCTTCGGCACGAGTCTCATCGGCGTCTCCGTGGACTATGCGCTGCACTACTTCGTCAACGGCATGCCCGCCGAAGGCGACCCCGCGGAGCCGCACAACATCGTGCCCGCGCTGATCCTCGGCTGCACGACGACGGTCGCGGGCTACCTGACGTTTCTCATCGCGCCGATCCCGGGATTGCGTCAGATCGCGTTGTTCTCCGCGGTCGGCCTGGCCACCGCCTGCGCGGTCGTGATCCTGCTCTACCCCCGCGCGCTGGACACGCTCAGCGTGCTGTTCCGCAAGCTGCGTCTGGAGCGCGTGTCCGCGCCGCGCGCGGTGCCGCGCTGGGTCGCGCGGCTCGCGGCCGCGCGCGTCGAATCGCTGGTGCCGCGACCCGTGCTGTGGGTGGCAGCAACGCTCCTGCTCGCCGTGGTCGTCGCAGGACTCTGGCGACTGACGGCGCGCGACGACGTGCGCTCGTTGCAGCGACCGCCGCCGGAACTCATCGCGGCGGAGAAGCGCGTGCGCGGGTTGTTAGGCGTCAACTTCGACACGCGCTTCGTGCTCGTGACCGGACCGACGCCCGAAACAGTCGCGCAGCGGCTCGAGGCGCTGGAGCCGGTGCTGCGCAAACTCGTCCGGGAAGACAAGCTCGCGGGATATCTGAGCGCGAGTCCGAGCCTGGTCTCGCTCGCCCGCCAAGAGCGGGATCGCGCGCTGCTCGAGTCGCGCGTCTATGTTCCGGGCGGCTCGCTCGATCGGGTGATGAGTGCGCTCGGCTTCACCCCGGAAGCGATCGAGGCGCGCCGCGCCGCGTTTGCGGAAACGCGCGGCCGCTGGCTGACGCCCGAAGCCTGGCTCGAGAGCCCGCTGTCCACGCCCGTGCGGCATCTGTGGTTAGGCGCGCTCGGCGGGCAGCACGCGGCGGTCGTGATGCTGGACCGGAACTCGGCGCCGGAGGCCGTCAAGGTCGCGCTCGAAACACTGCCCGGCGTGCAGCTCGTCGACCAAGTTGCCGACATCTCGCACGTCCTCGGCGAATACCGGCGCATCGCGGGCTGGCTGATGCTCGTCGTCGTGACCGTGATGCTCGCCTGTCTGCTGGTTTTCTATCGCAGCGGCACCGCGGTGCGTACCGCGATTCCCGCGGCCGCGGGTCTCGCGCTCACGCTGGCGACGCTCGGCCTCGTGGGCGAACCCGTGAACCTGTTGCACGTCTTGTCGCTGCTGCTCGTGCTGGGCCTGGGCGTGGACTACGCGATCATCCTGCGCGAAGGCCGCAACCTGCAGGCGGTGCTCGCCGTTTTCCTGTCGATGACGACGACGCTGATATCATTCGGCCTGTTGGGATTTTCCTCGGTGCCCTTCGTGCGTTCCATCGGCATCACCGTCGCACTCGGTGTCACATTCACCTTCCTCATCGCGCTGGCCGCCCGCCCGCGCGTTGCGACATGACGCGCGTCGGCGGCCTCGCGCTCATCGTGTTGCTGCTCGCGGCCTGCGCGCAGCTGGCGCCGCCCGCATCGCCAGCTGCGACCTCACCCGCGGGAATCGTGCCGCCGTCCTTCGCACCGCCGGATGCGCTCTCGCCGCGCAGCGCATCGCAAGTGATCCACGCCGCCTACGGCAGCCGCGTCGCAACCCTGCGCACAGCCGTACAGATCGATGCCGCGGGTCTCACGGTGGTCGGCGTCACCGCGACGGGAATGCGCCTCTTCACGGCGTCGTTCGACGGCAAGCAGGTCGCCGCCGAACGCGGGCCGTTCGTGCCGAAAGAGATCTCGCCCGAGCGCGTACTCGCCGACATGCAGCTCGCGTTGTGGCCACTCGCTTCGCTCCAGGGCGCGTACGCCGGTTCCGGCCAGACCGTCAGCGAGCCGCATCCGGGCGTGCGCCGCGTCTTGCGCGGCGATCGCCTGGTCGTCGAAGTGCACTACGCGAGCGACGATCCGTGGAATGGCCGGCTGTGGTTCGTGAACTTCGAGTTCGGCTACTCGCTCACGATCGACACGACCGTCGCTAACTAGATGCTGCAAACTGGGATCCGCTACCGCGCCTCCGATCTCGTACCGCACCGCGGCGCGATGTGTCTGCTCGACTCCATCGACGACTACGGCGAGGAATGGCTGCGCGCCAGTCTCGTCACCCGTCCGACCAGCCTCTTCGCGCAGAACGAGGGCATGCCCGCATGGATGGGCATCGAGTACATGGCCCAGACCGCCGCCGCGTTCGGCGGCATCGAGCAGGTGCAGCGCGGAGAGAAGCCCTCGATCGGGTTGCTCATCGGCTCGCGGTATTATCGGGCCGTGCGGACCTTCATCCCCTTCGATACCCGGCTCGACGTGCTCGCGAAGATTGCGATGCGCGATGCCGAGGATTTCGCGGCGTACGATTGCACCCTGAGCGCAAGCGGCGAAGTGCTCGCGCAATGCACGCTCAAGGCGTATCGGCCGCGCGATCTGGCGCCGCTGCTCGCGGAGGCCGCGCGTGGCTGACACCGTGCTGGTCACCGGTTCGAGCCGTGGCATCGGCCGCGCGATCGCGCTGCGCCTGGCGCGCGGCGGATTCACGGTGGTTGCGCACGGGCGCGCCACGTCGCCGGCGCTCGACGAGACGTTGGCCGGAATCGCGGCCGCGGGCGCCGCGGCACGCAGCCTCTGCTTCGACGTGTGCGACCGCGAAGCGGCCGCGGCGGCGCTGGCCGCGGACATCGCGGCGAATGGCGCGTACTACGGTGTGGTTTGCAATGCGGGCATCGCGCGCGACGGCGCATTTCCCGCGCTCACGGGCGAGGACTGGGATCGGGTCATCGACACGAACCTGAACGGCTTCTATAACGTGATGCACCCGGTGATCATGCCGATGATCCGTCTCCGGCAGCCCGGCCGCATCGTAACGCTGTCGTCCGTCTCGGGCGTGGCCGGCAATCGCGGCCAGGTGAATTACTCCGCGGCCAAGGCGGGTATTATCGGGGCCACCAAAGCACTCGCCATCGAACTCGCCAGCCGGCAGATCACGGTGAACTGCGTAGCCCCTGGACTCATCCGCACCGACATGACCGTCGACGCCCCTCTCTCAGAAGCGCTGAAAATGATTCCCGCGGGCCGCATCGGCGAGCCGGAGGAAGTTGCCGGCGTGGTCGCATTCCTGATGAGCCCTGAAGCGGCATACATCACGCGGCAAGTCATCGGCGTGAACGGCGGCATCGTATGACTCCGCGCAGAGTCGTCGTCACCGGGATGTCGGGCGTGACGTCGCTCGGCCAGACCTGGGACGAAATCGAGAAGAACCTGCAGGAAGGCGCGAGCGGCGTGCAGCGCATGCCGGAATGGGAGCGCTACGGCGACCTGCTCACGCGGCTTGGAGCGCCGGTCCTGAACTTCACGTTGCCGCCTCACTACACGCGGAAGACGACGCGCACGATGGGCCGCATCGCGCAGATGGCGGTGCGCTCCTCCGAAGTCGCGCTCGAGGACGCCGGCCTCAAGGGCGATCCATTCCTCAAGACCGGCCGCGTCGGTGTCGCATATGGCTCGAGTACGGGCAGCACGGATGCGATCCAGGATTTCGGCAACATGATGCTGAGCGGCGATTCCGGCAGGATCAACGCAACTACCTACATCCGCATGATGGGTCACACGGCCGCGGTGAACATCGGCGTGTATTTCGGCCTACAGGGCCGAGTGATCCCCACGTCGAGCGCGTGCACTTCCGGTAGTCAGGGCATCGGCTATGCATACGAAGCCATCCGCTTCGGGTTGCAGGACGTGATGGTCGCGGGCGGCGGCGAGGAATTGTGCGTATCCGAGGCGGCCGTTTTCGACACGTTGTACGCGACGTCCACGCGCAACGACGCGCCCAAGACGACGCCCGCCCCCTTCGACAAATCGCGCGACGGCCTCGTCATCGGCGAAGGCGCCTGCTCGCTCGTGCTCGAGGAGCGCGATCGCGCGATCGCGCGTGGAGCTGCAATCTACGCCGAGATCGTGGGGTTCGCGTCCAACTCCGACGGCGACCACGTCACTCACCCGAACACGATGACGATGGAGCGCGTCATGCGCATGGCGCTCGACACCGCGGGAATTCCGCCGGACGCGGTGAAGTATGTGAACGCGCACGGCACCGCGACCGAGCATGGCGACATCGCCGAATCGCAGGCGACCTTCCGTATTTTCGGCCAGAAGGCGCCGGTGAGCTCGCTCAAGGGGCATTTCGGCCACACGCTCGGCGCCTGCGGCGCCCTCGAGAGCTGGGCCACGATCCAGATGATGCGCAACGGCTGGTTCGCCCCCACGCGCAATCTCGTCAGCGTGGACGAACGCTGCGGCGACCTGGACTATCTACAAGGCGACGGGCGGAAGCTCGACATCGACATCGCCATGAACAACAACTTTGCGTTCGGCGGGATCAACACGTCGTTGATCTTCGCGCGCACGCAGTGAGGAGCACTCTCGTGAAAAACCCGTCATCCAAACTTTCCGCGGCCGCCGCCGGCTGCGCCCTGGCTGCGTTGCTCGTGACCAGTCCCGCCGACGCGCGTGAGACGCGCCACAAATTCCCGATCGAGACTGCGCTCGCGAAGGCGCAGGCCTCGGGCCAGCTCGCGCCGGGCGTCAAACTCTTCTTCGGCACGCAGAAGCACGCGAAGCCGACGGCGCAGCTCGGAGCGACGCGCACCAACAAGAAGACCAACTTCTTCAACAAGACGGACCAGGAAGCCTGCGACTGGGCGTTCCTCTCGTCGATCATCGCGCTCTCGCAGTATGCGCAACGCGTGGGCGGCAACGCGATCGTGAACATCCGCAGCAACTACAGGAACATCGAGTTCTCGAGCGAGACGGAGTACGAATGCGGCGCCGGCAACGTGACGGGCGGAACCGCGTTCGTCGGCGACGTCGTCAAGCTGCCGTAAACGCGGCGGGTCGATTCGAAAGAGCCGGGGATCGCCCCGGCTTTTTCTTTTTCAGAAGTCGTACGTCAATGAAAGCGAATAGCGACGTCCAAGAAAGTCGTAGTTGCCGTTGAACGAGTCGCCACCAATGGGGAATGGCGGCGCGCCGTCGAGGAGGTTCGTCACCGCGAGGCGCACGACCGCGCTCTCCGTGGGCTCGATGTGCACCGACAGGTTATGGACATAGTCGCCATTCACTTCTAGGACATCGCGCTGTTCCGTCGTGAGTGTGCGGCTGTAGAGCTGCCGGCCCACGTAGTTAGTCTGCCAGCGCGCGCCGACCCTGCCTTTCCGCCAGATGAGATCGAGTTGCGCGGAGTCGGTGGGACTGCCGATAACCTCGCGCGTGTTCGTCGTCGTCACGCCCGACGCCGAGCGCAATTCTTCGCGTAGCCGGTAGTAGCTGGCGCCGATCTCGAAGCTTCCCGCAACGCCCGCGTCGTGGCGATAGCGGCCTTCGACCGTCACGCCCGCCATCGACTGGAATGCGCCGTTGATGTAGCCCGTCTGCACGAAAGTGATCTGTCCCGGTTGCGCGGATCCCGCCGGATTGCGGGTGATGCGGTCGCAGTAGTGATTCGGGTAGGCGGGGTTGTCAAAGCATGCGATCGCCGTATCGTTCGCGGCCAGAGTCGTGATCGCGTCCTCGACCCGGATGTCGATCCAGTCCACGGCGAGTTCGAAGTCGCGGATCCAGCGCGGACGAAACACGAAACCCGCCGTCCACGAATTTGCGGTTTCGTTACGGAGATTCACGTTGCCGCGCGATGTGCCCGGCACCGACGACGTCACCGCGTTCGATAACCAGGTGCCGTTGGTCGGCAAGCCGTAGTCCTGATAGAACTGCTGGCAATTTTCGAGGCGCGTAGCCTGACGCGTCGGACTCGTCGGCGCGCCGGAGGAGCAGGGATCATTGCTGACCTGCGTGAAGAGCTGCGAGACGGGCAGGAACAATTCGACGAAGGCTGGCGCGCGCATGGAGCGCGTCACGTTGCCGCGCAACTGGATGTCGTCCACGGGAGCCCAGCGCAATCCACCCGTGTAGGCGGTGAATTTGCCGTTGACGGTATTGTTCACGCGTCGACCCTTGCCGACAAGCGTGAGTTCACGCACGAACGGGAGGTCGTTCTTCTCCGAGACCAGCGGGATGACGAGTTCGCCGAACACCTCGTTCGTCGTATAACTACCCGAGATCGCCGTGCTCGGCGTCGCGCGGCCAAGTCCGGCCGCGAGATAGGCATCGGGCGAGAACGCGCCGCTTTCCTTGCGGCGTTCGTAGCCGAGGTTGTATTCGACCGGCCCGCCCCAGATGTCGATGAGCTGGCTGCCGATGTTCGAGTTGAACACCTGCTGCTCGATCTCGGCCTTGGCGCTCTGCACGCTCGACACATACGCGAGTGCTGCGGCGGACGGACGACCTTCGCCGAAAATGTCGAGTGGCACGCAACCCGGATCCGCAATCGGGCCTTCACCGCCGACGAGCACACGGCCCGCATTCGCGGCAGGCAGGTTGAGGTATCCCGGCGTCGGACTGCATTGCAGCTGGCCACCGACATTCACGACGTTGAGCGAATTGACGAAACGCTGACGATTGAGCTGCGTGCTGAAATAGGTCGCGTCATTGCGGCCGTAGTTGAAATACGCTTCCCACCGGAAGCGGCGGTCCCCGGTTTCGAAGTTGCCGGTGGCGCCGACGACACCCTGGTACAGCTCGCTCTCGGAGCGCGCGTTGTTCACGGTCAGGTCGCGATGCGCGCGCGAGAGCCGGAATGAGTTGACGCCGAGATTGGCGAGCGTGTCGCGAGCCTGCTGGGTCAGTGTCGGGTGATTGGCCGGCAACGTGATCGCCGAGCTCGCGCCGGGAAAATGCGCCGAGTTGTAAGCGGTCTGATCGATGATCTCGAGCGCGTCGGCTTGGTATCCGAAGAAGTCCGCGAACAGCTGCACGTCGTTGGTCACCTTGAGGTGCGCGCTCGCCGTGGCGCTCGTGCGCTCGAGATCGGTGGTGAGCTGCAGCGTCTCCGTCAGAGAGAGGCCGTCGCCACCCGACGATTCGTTGTTGCTGAAATTGGTGCCCGAGTCGTACGGCACCAGCGTTCCGTTGGGCGCGAATTGCAGGCACGTACGTTCCGTCGCGCCGAAGCAGCGCAGCCGTCCGTCGCCCAGGTTGTTGGCGCCCGTCGGCAATGCGACACCACCGAAATTTACGACCTGGGTGCGGCGATTTCGCACGAGCACGCTCGCGGGCACGCCATCGCTGCCGCCGGAATTGAACGGTACGTCGACGTTCACGCGGCCGTCGTTGCCGGGAGTCCTTCCGGGCTGTGTTGCCGTGATGCCCGGACCTGGATTGTTGAGATAGGAATACGCGTTGGCGAAGCGGCGGTTCTCCGTCGCGAGCAGCCCATCTTGCGTGCTGCGCTGGATCGACGCCGTAAAATTGCCGCGGCCGGCCGCGAAATTCCAGCCGCCCACGAGACCCAGGCTGTTGCTCGACATGCCGCCATCTTCGAGCTGGCCGTACTGGCCGAACGCTCGCAGACCTTCGAAATCCTGCTTGAGCTTGATATTGACC
Organism: Pseudomonadota bacterium; assembly: GCA_043747835.1. Lineage (GTDB taxonomy): Bacteria > Pseudomonadota > Gammaproteobacteria > Steroidobacterales > Steroidobacteraceae > CADEED01. The sequence goes on from JAYTOK010000062.1 coordinate 25,134, forward strand.
ACGCCCGCGATCGCATCGGAGCCGTAGGTGGGCGCGCCCCCCACCGAAAGATTCTCGATGCTGTCGAGCAGCACGGTCGGGATGAAGTTGAGGTCGACCTGACTACCCGGTGCGGCGCCGAAGAGGGCTGGTGCGTTCGAGGAGACGACGCGGCGGCCGTTGACCAGCGTCAGCGTGCGATTGCTGCCCAGCCCGAAGCGGTTCACGAAGTTGAGTCCCGGACCGAACGTTGCCTGGCCTCCTTCGGGCGTCGTGGCGGTGCCGAAGCCCGGCGACTCGTTGAGCGCGTCGGCGATGTTGGTGAGGCCACGGCTCTCGATGTAGTTTGACGTGATCACCGTCGCCGGTTCGAGCGTATCGAATCCGGCGCGGACTATGCGCGAGCCCGTGACGACGACGTCCGTGCTTGGCTTGTCGCGCTGCGCGGATTCCTGCGCCGCCGCAATCCCGACGATTCCGATCGATGCTCCGAACAACGATACGAGTGCTCGACTTTCGCCTCGACTCCGTTTGCTCATTGGCCTTCCTGCGAGAGCGCGTCCGCACTCCGGGGCGGGCGCTGTTCTTGTTTTTCCTGAACTGGGAGAAGCATACACAAACGGCCTGCTGGCTTTCTTCGGGTGAAAAAAAGGGCCGGCAGTTGCCTGCCGGCCCCAATTTCTCTCTTGCAATATCAGCAGATCAGAACGTGAGCTTCACGCCCGCGTAGAAGTAGCGGCCACGTGACTCGTAGATACCGCTGCCGCCGCCGGTGCCCGTGAGGCCCAGCGGCGGAACGCGATCCGCGAGGTTGTCGACGCCCAAGTACGCATTGACGGTGTCCGTCACGTCCATCGCAGCGCGAACGTCGTGATAGAACAGACCGTGGTAGTACTTCTTCGAGGCGTAGTCGTCGTTCTGCGGCGGGCGATCGCCCACCTGGGACCTGTCTTCCGCGAGGTTGATGAACTGCCGGCCGATGTAGCGCAACTGGTAACCGAACGTCAGCTTCCCGCTCTCGACGTTGGTGTTCCAGTTGAATGCGTTCTCCGGATCGCCGAGCTCGAGTAACACCTGGTCCGGACGATTCGGATTCGCCGGATCGATGTAATCGTCGATCTGCAGCATCTTCGTGTAAACGAAGCGCGTATCGAAGCTACCCAGATTGCCGAGGTCACCCGCGTAACCGAGCTCGACGTCGAAGCCACGCGCCGTGGAGCTCGCGTAGTTGAACACCGTCTGCTGGAGCGTGCCATCGATGAGCGAGAACGGCGCGTTCGGCGTCTGCGGACCACCCGCGGCACCCCAGCGCTGGAACAGTCCGCAGAACGGATTGTTCAGATCCGGCGAGTCATAGCACGCGTCCATGATCTGCTGCGCGGTCGGCGCCGTGATCACCTGATCGATGTCGATGTCGAAGTAGTCGATCGACAGGTTCACGCCCTTTAGGAACGACGGCTGCCAGACGACGCCGAGCGTCAGAGAATCCGACGTTTCTTCCGTGAGGTTGGGGTTACCGCCGCTCAGGATTTCCGGCGTCGCCGTGTAGACGTGGTCATAGGTCACCGGAATGCCGGCCGCCGCGCAATTCGCGCGACGCGTCGGCGAACCGCCGCCGATGAAGCGCGAGGAACACGGGTCGTTGATTCCGGCGAAGTTCTGACTCTGCTCCGAGTACAGATCGGACAAGTTCGGAGCGCGAACTGCGCGAGCGAGACCGGCGCGGAAGCGCAGGCCGTCGATCGGCATGTACTCGAGGCTGCCGTTGTACGCGAACACGCCACCGGTATCGCCGTTGTACTCCGAGTAGCGGCCCGACAGGTTCAGTGTCAGCTCTTGCACCGCCGTCATCTCCGCGAGCAGCGGGATTCGGAACTCGGCGAAGAGTTCGTCGACCTTCTGCGTCGGCGGATCGAACAGGGGCAGCGCGTTGTAGAACGTGATGCCGCTCGACACGAGCTCGTCGGCCTCGAAGAAGGCCTTGTCTTCGCGATGCTCGAAGCCGACGGCGACGCCGATGGCGCCGGCCGGCAGCGAGAACCACGCGCTCGAATCGCCGGTCAGCGACGCGGTGAACGCCACCTGCTCGATCTTCGCGACCGACGTCGTGTCTTGCAGGATGTAGTCCTTCGCGGCCTGCGAGATGTTGCCTTGACCGAACGGGTTCAGCGGTTGGCACGCCGCGACATCGCCGGCCAGCGTCGCGACCGCAAATGGGTTCAGCGCATCCCAAGCGAATGCCGCTGCCGGATCGATCTCCGAGCGGCAGACAATGTTGCCCGAGCCATTCAGCGCGGAGTCCATCGCGAGATTGAAGCGCTGTTGGTTCATGTTGCCTTGAACGATCGTGTCCTCCTTGAACTTGCCGTAGTTGGCGGCGACTTCGTAGCTCCAGTTTTCGGAGACCTTGCCACCGACGCCCAGGACGATGCGCGCGGTCTCACGCGTCGCATCTTCCTGCCGAGGACCGAAATCCGCGAGGTTCCTGAACAGCGTGAACTGCGTCGCACCCGCGAGCGGAGCGAGGTTTGCCACCGCACGCGCGGCGTTGATCTGCGTGCGATTTGCGGCGGTGAGGTACGGGTTGTCGAAGCGCGGGCGCTCACGTGCACCGTCGTCCTGGGTCGTGCCACCCTGGAAGAACGCGGGGCCGCCGAAGCGCAGCGATTCCGTGCGCACGTATTTGGCCTCCACGAACGGTACGAAAGCCTCGGAGATCTCGAGGTTGCCGATCACGTTGAGGCTGTAGCGGTCGAGCTTCGGGTAGATCGCGAGTAGTTTGTCTTCGCGGTTGTTGGAGCCGTTGCCGCCGTTGAAGTTTCCGTTCGCTCCGAAGCCGATGCGAGTTCCAGTCTGCGGAACCAGCGAGCCTTCTGGCGTGAAGAGGAAGGCGCACGAGTACGGCACCCTGAAACCGGTCGTCGCACTGATGTTGGGACCGGCACCGCAAGGATAGAAGGATCCACCCATCGGTTGCGCGGGCGCGATGAGTAGGCTGCCGCCGTTCGAGAACGTGGTGGCACGAACGTCGGAGTAGTAGTGGCGATCCGGAATGCCATCCGAGCCGTTCACGACACCCACACCGTTGAGCGGATCCTGCTGATCCAACACGAACAGACCCTGATGGGCCAGGTTGTCGCGATCCGAAGCGAAGAACGGTTCCTGCTTCGCGTATTCGAAGTTGACCGCGATGTTGCCGCGGTCGTCGAGGAAGTTAGTCCCCGCGAGCACGCTGGCGTAATAGTTGCCGCCATCGCCTTCGGCGCTCTGACCACCCTGGCCGCGGAACTGCAGGCCTTCGAAGTCCTTCTTGAGCACGAAGTTCACGACACCGGCGATGGCGTCCGAGCCATACACGGCGGAGCTGCCGCCGGTCACGACGTCGATGCGTTCGATGAGGTCGGTGGGGAACGTGTTCACGTCCGGCGACACGGCGTTGCTCAGGATGTCCGAGCCGACGTGCCGGCGGCCGTTCACGAGAACCAACGTGCGCTGCGTGCCCAGGCCACGCAGGTCGAGCAGGTTCAGGCCGGTGGTGCCCAGGAAGCGGCTCGAGTTCGACTGGCTGAACGTGCTGCGCAGTGCCGGCAGGTCGTTGAGCAGGTCGCCCACTGACGTGCTGCCAGTTTCGAACAACTCTTCCGCCGACACGGTGGTGACGGGGACGGGCGATTCGAGATTGGGACGCGCGATGCGCGAACCCGTGACGACGACTTCATCGATATTTTTGTCAGCACCGGTCTGGTCCTGAGCAAGGAGCGTCGGTGACAGTGCCGCTGCGGACACGCCGCATAGCAAAGCCACCGCGCGGCGTAAGCCGCGATTGCGATTAAAGGACATGATCCCTCCTGCAAGAGAGTGAGCTGTTTTTGCCACGGCGATCGCTCTCGCCGCGCGAAACAGCTGATTTTTTAAGTTCCCCTTGATGCGCGCGTGCTGTTGTACGCACGCATCCGTGGCTGGAGCATAACAATCGCTGGGGAAAATGGAACGGCCGGCGCGATGAACCGAGTGGGCGGGATCGGGCCGGAAAATTGCGTTCCGGTAGGTTGGCTGGGGTTGTTCCCGAGGTCCAAAGCCAGCGGATTTGCGCGATTTTCCCCTGTTTTCCGCTTGTCGCGGAAAAGCAAACGGTTGAAGCCGCGCTCGGGGGCGGGGAATATCGGCAACCTCGCGCGGGTGTTATTCGCGTCGCGCGGCAGTGGCGCGAAATAAACCCCGGGGTGGGCGGGTCCGCTACCCGGCTTATGTTTGCAACTCAACCACAACTGCGGAGTACTCCATGAACCTCAAGACCCTCGCCATCGCTTCGGCCGTCGGCAGCCTGCTCGCATTGGGCAGCGCCAGCGTGTCCGCCGCCGACGCCAAGGAAAAATGCTCGGGCGTCGTCAAGATGGGCCAGAACGACTGCGCGAATGCGAAGCACAGCTGCGCCGGCCAGGCGAAGACCGACAACGCCGCCGACGAGTGGAAGTACGTGCCGAAAGGCGAGTGCGAGAAAATGGGCGGCAAGGTCGTCGCCGCTGAAAAGGCGATGTAACGACTCATGACACGCCTCGATCCGCGAGGTGTGTCGCAAGGACCGATTCCGGCGCGTGCCGGAGTCGGTTTCCGCTCCATCCACCACGACGCGTTCTCGACCGGTCCCGCGGTCGGCTGGATCGAGGCGCACACCGAAAACTATTTCCACGAGGGCGGCGCCGCAGCGCGCGCGCTCGAGCGCGCCCGCGCTAACTACCCGCTGTCGCTGCACGGTGTGGGGCTGGGGCTCGGCTCCGCCGACGGAATCGACCTCGCCCACCTGGAGCAAGTGCGGCGCGCCATCCGCCGCTTCGAACCCGCGCTCGTGTCCGAACACGCCTGCTGGGGACACGCCGGCGGCGAGTGGTTCAACGACCTGCTGCCGTTGCCGTTCACCGACGAAGCCGCTGAAATCCTCGCGCGCCAGGTCGCGCAAGCACAGGATTTCCTGGGGTCGCAGCTACTCATCGAAAATGTATCCGCCTACGTGACATTCGAGCATTCGCACCTGACGGAGTGGGAATTCCTGGCCGCGGTCGTTCAAGAGTCGGGCTGCGCGCTGCTGCTCGACGTCAACAATGTGTACGTGAGCTCGCGCAATCTCGGCCAGGACGCGCATGCGTTCATCCGGGGTCTGCCGCGCGCGGCCGTGCGCGAGATCCATCTGGCCGGTCATTCGAACAACGGCACCGTGCTCATCGACGATCACGGTTCGCGCGTGTGTGACGAAGTCTGGGAGCTCTACGACTTCACGCTCGCGCACGTCGGCGCGCGACCGACGCTCATCGAATGGGACAACGACATCCCGCCGGTGGAGACACTGGTTGCGGAAGCCGGGCGCGCTGACGAGATGCTGAGAATGGTTCATGGCCTCGCTGCTTGAGCTGCAACGGTCGTTCGCCGCGTCGCTGCGCGACCCGCGCGCGGCCTGCGTCGTTACCCCGCCGGCAAACCTCGCGATCTACCGCAACAACGCGGAGTCCGCGTTTCGAGGCGCGCTGGAAATTTCCTTCCCCGTTTTGCGACGACGCGTCGGCGATGAATATTTCCGGCAACTCACTGTTCAGTACCGCCAGGATTTCCCGTCGCGTAGCGGAGACCTGCATTGGGCCGGCCGATCCTTCGCGGAATTCCTTACCCGCCAACTGAGTGTCGGCGATTACGCGTGGCTCACCGATCTCGCCCGTCTGGAATGGGCCTGCGAGGAAGCCGCTATCGTGACCGATCTTCCGGCCGCCGGACCTGAAGTCCTTGCGGCGTTCGCGCCGGATGAACTCGAACGAGTGCGGTTCGAGCTCCAGCCCTCGTTGCGACTCGTCTCTTCGCCGTTTCCGATCTTCAGCGTCTGGAAGGCAAACCAGACGGAAAATGCCTCACCCGTGGACCAATCCAAGGGTGGAGAGGCAGTTCTAGTTCGAGCGCGGCACGATGCCATCGAAGTTCAAGCCCTGGCCCCCGATCTGTTCTCTCATTTATACGCGACCGTCCTCGGCGCGACGCTGGGCGAAGCGATGACCACGGCGGCGTTGGACGAGAAGCGCCTTTCCAAAGTACTGGGGTTTCTTTTTAGCGAAGGCCTCGTGGTTTCCGCGACGCTGAAGGAAGGTCTTCGCGCAGAAAGTTAGATTGTGCGCAGCGATGGGCAGAGGGTGGGGACATCGTCCTGATGTGACCCCACCCCCCGCTTTTCTGCCCCATCCATGGGGCATAACTCATGTATTCCGGCTCACTCGCCGAATCGCATTGCGGCGCGCAATCCGTAGGTTCGCGGCGCATCGAAGAACGCGCGGGCGACACCTGGAAACCCTGCAACGCCGCCGGTGCCCGGCTGGTTGCCGCGCAGGTCGACGTTGTTCTTGACCGCCTCATCCTCGACGTTTCGCACGAAGGCTTCGATGGACCAGTTGGCCGTTGCTTCGTAGCGCAGGGAAAGGTCAGTTCGGGTGCAGGCTTCCTGCCTGTCGGAGCGCCGGTTGAAGTCCGTCAGAAACATTTCGCTCTGGTACTTTGTTTGTAGACGCGGCACGAGCCGGGCTCCGCTATCGAGCCGGAACGAATGTTCGTAAACCAGGGCGCCGGTATAGGTCGGTGCGAAGGGCAGAGTGTTGCCACGCAGGTTGATCGCGGGCGTCAGGGGGTCGTTCGGGACGTAGTACTGCGAATCGACGGTGGGGAAGTCCCGGTACTCGGAGCTGAGATATGTGAAGACCGCCTGCAGCTCGCCTGCCTCGTCGGGTTTCCACAGCAGCTCCGATTCGACGCCCACGATGCGCGCGCGGGTGGCGTTGCGCGTGACCAGCTGATAGGTGTCGAGCGCGCCCCACTCGAGTCGAGCGCGCAGGATGTCTGAGTAGTCGGAATAGAAGCCGACAGTGTTCAAGGCCATCGCGCCATCCAGCAAACTCGCCTTGATCCCGAGTTCGTAGTTCACCACCTGCTCGGGATCAGCGTCGCCGCCGCCATCCTGGATGACGCCGGACTTGAAGCCGGTGCTCGTGAGCACGTACGCGAGCAGCCGATCCGAGACGTCGTGCTCGACGCGCGCCATGTAGGTGATCTTCGACCAGTGCTTGCTCGCGTCGTTGTGCGCGGTGACGCGGCAGGAGCCCGGCACCGCGACGGGTGAATCCGGGTTCGGCGCGAACGGAATGTCGCGCGTCGCGATACGCGCGAGATGGAAGCCGCCGTTGCCGAGCGTCGCATACGGCCCCGGACACACGACGTTCATGCCGCCGCGATCCCGCTTCGTGTCGTAGGTGTAACGCGCACCGCCGCTGAATCGCAGCGTATCCCGCGCCTGCCAGGTAACTTGTCCGAATCCCGCCCACGCCGCGAGGCGGCGCTGCGGCTGCAGATACGACTGCGCGTACCGCATGTCACCCGCGTCAGCCGCACCCGGCACGCTGCCACGATCGTCCCCCAAGTCGATGTCGAACCGCATCGAGTTGTCTTCTTCGTAGAAGAACGCGCCGGCTATCCACTCGAGCGGGTCGCCGCCGAGGGGCTTCAGTTGCAGCTCGTGTTGTGTGGAGATGAACTCCGCTCCCTGCGTGCGCGATTCCGCCTGAAAAGTCGGGTGCACATAGGAGTAAGGAAGAGCGCGAATCTCAGGATCTTGCGCGAGACCCGCATCCTCGTCGCTCACGTTCGTGCGGGTCATTCGCGCCCATCCGAACCTGTACGTGAGCTCTAGATCGGCACCACCAGACGCGCTCAACAGGCGATCCACCCGCAAATGCAGCGTGTCGTTTTTCATGTCGAGCCGGCCCGGAGAACTGACCAATGCCGCCCGCAGCCCGTGGCCCGGCCGCGGAATGGGGCTCACGGGAATCGTGCCGGCGCCGCGATCGGCGAATCGCTCCGCGGAGGCGAACACTCGCCATTCCTCGTTGGGCTCCCACTGCCCCGATAGCCGAAGGGAAAGTTTGTCGCTGTCGTCATAGCGTGCCGTCGAGGTGCTGACCGTCGATCCTGGCAGGAATGCGATGTAGCCGTCGCGCTGCTCGAAGAACGCGGCGCCGCGCAAAGCGAAGGATTCGCCGGCGGCAAGATTGATGTGGCCTTTGATTCGCGTGAGATCGTAGTTGCCGTGCGTGACATCGAGCGCGCCAAAGGTCTTGCCGAGCTCTGGCTTCGCGGTCAAGACGTTGATGACCCCCGCGTTCGCATTGCGGCCGAACAGTGTTCCCTGCGGACCGCGCAGCACTTCGAGATGCTCGAGGTCGTGCATGACGATCGTCGCTCCCTGGGGTCGCGGCGAATAGAAGCCATCGACGTGGAATGCGACGGCGGCATCGCCGATCTCCGTGCGATTCGCGGATACGATTCCGCGCATCGCGAGATCGAACGCTGCCTGTGCCGAACTCGCGCCGATCTGCAGGTTCGGGATCAGCGTGGTCACGCTCTTGAGGTCGGTGATCTGCTGACGCTCGATCACGCGAGATCCGAGCGCGGTTACCGCAACGGCACTGCGCTGCAAACTCTGATCGCGTTTTTCCGCGGTGACGGTGATCTCTTCGAACGGGCCGGCCATCGTTCTGACGTTGGCGGGCGTCGCGCGGTACCGCGCGCGTGGCGCGGGGTTTGCGGCTTCGGCAATTGCGCGTCGAACAGTCGCGGCGTCGGGCGCGCGCGCGATGGCGCGCCGGACGCTGATCGTGCGGGCGTTGATCACTTCATACGTGAGACCGGTTCCATCGAGCATGCGCGCGAGCGCATCGATGACGGAGAGCGACCCCGCGATGGCGTTGGTGCGTATGCCCTGCACCGCGTTGAAGTCGAACAGGAGCTGCTGGCCGGACTGTTCACCGAAATCGGCGAGTCCGCTCGCGGCGTCCTGCGACTGGATGTGGAATTCGCGGGAGACAGGGAGATCGCTGGATTGCGCGAGAGCGGTCGCCGCGAACGCGGTGGACAGCAACGCCAGCAGCGCCCGGAAGACCGGTAGACGCACGCGCATCCGACCCATCGACCTAACCCCCTGACAATCCCTCGAGCACGGCCACGGCCATCGCCGCGGCCTCGCGACTCAAGGCGATCTGAGAACGATGGCTTCCCCGGAGAACGGATCGATGCGCAGATGGAATGCGCTCGCGAGTGCCGCGGCGAAACTCTCCGGATCGGTAGCGTTGAAGTTTCCACCGACACGCAACGCCGCGAGCGAAGGTTCGAACGCGAGCTGACGCTTGTTATATCGATTGAATTCGGCGATCGCCTCGGAGAGCGTTTCTCCCTGCAGGACGATGCGGCCCGATGTCCACGCGAGACGTCTCGCCAGCAACTGCGGCTCGATGCGCGTCACCGACATGCGATCCGGCAGCACGATCGCGGCCTCGTTGGCATAGAGCGGCGGCGCGCGCCGCACCCGCTCGGACGCGATCGCGACGCGGCCCTCCGAGACGAGCACGTCCACCTGCGCCGGCGCGCGCAAGCGCACCGTGAACGCAGTGCCAAGCGCACGCACGTTGGCGCCCGCGGCGGTCACGACGAAGGGTCGCGCGCTGTCGGGCGCGACCTCGAAGCGGCCCTCACCGCGCTCGAGTTGGACTTCGCGCACACGACCGAGACGCACGCGCACGGCGCTGTTCGTGTTGAGGTCGATGATGCTGCCGTCGTCGAGCTCTACACGCGAGAACCCGCCTACCAGCGTCTCGTATTGCTGCCAGTGGAAGTATTCGACGTACACCCACGCGCCGATGGCGAGCGAGAGCAAAGCCGCGCTCGCGGCAATGGCCATCGGCCAGGGTCGGCGGTGAACCTTGAGCAGGTCTGGATCCGCGCCGCGATCGAGCGGCTTGAGCTCGCGCAGGCGCTCGGACCTTTGCCACGCCGCTTCGAGTTTGAGGAATGCCACGCGATGGCGGATGTCGGCGTCGAGCCAGCGATCGAAATCGGGGTCGTTCGCGGCGTCACCGCGCGTGTCGCGCACGGCAAACCAGCGGCTTGCTTCTTCCGCGATGCGTTCCACGGCGCTCACGTCAATCTCTCCGCGCGGCGACGCGCTTTCTCGAACCAGGTCGTGTGACGCTCGGCGATCGGAGAATTCGCGAGCGCGGCGGTGCAGAGACGCACGCCCTTCGCGAGATGTTGTTCGACCGTGTTCTCGGAGATCTTCAGCGAAGCGGCGATCTCTTTTTGCGAGAGGCCGTAGACCTTGCGCAGCGTGAACACCTGGCGACAACGTTCGGGCAGGCGCGCGACGGCCTGCGTCAGCAACGCGAGCTCCTGGTGCGAGTTGACGATTTCTTCGACCTGATCGCGGTCGTCCACTGTCTCGAGCGCCTCGAGATCCGCGACGAGTTCGATCGGCACGACCTGGCGGTGACGCAGCCAGGAGAGCGCGACGTTGCGCGCGACCGTGAGCGCGAACGCACGGATCGAGCGAACTTCCTCGCGCCCGGGCGCGGCACCCGCGGCTAACAAATGTTCGTAGGTTTCCTGGAGGAGTTCGTCGACGTCCGCCGCATTGCGCGCGTAGCGGTAAAGACAGGCCCGGAGCACCCCTTCGAACTCGAGGGACGCAACCAGATACCGATCTTCCATGCGGTTCATTGCCAGCGATGGTACATGGCCCAATGGAGGCGTCGAACAAGCTTGGTGACAGATGACGAAAGTTTCTTTCACAATCGCCCCGATGACCACCACCGAAGCACGCCGCCCATTGGCGAGCCGCTCAACCCGATGGGCAGCAAGCCTTTCCAGCGCGGCCGTACGCGCAGGACTCACCGCCGATGGCATTTCCATTCTGTCGCTGTTGTTCGCCGCGGGTGGCGCGGCCGCGCTCCTGACACTGCGTCAGCCGTGGAATCTGCTCGCCTGCGCCGCCGGTATCCAATTGCGACTGCTCTGCAACCTGCTCGACGGAATGGTTGCCATCGAAGGCGGCAAGAAATCGAAGGTCGGAGTGCTCTACAACGAAGTCCCCGACCGCATCGCCGACTCCCTGTTTCTGGTTGCGCTCGGGCTTGCGATCGGAATCCCGTGGCTCGGCTGGCTTGCGGCGCTCGCGGCCGCCGTGACCGCCTACATTCGGGTATTGGGTGGGACGTTCGGACTCGCGCAGGATTTCCGCGGTCCACTCGCCAAGCAACATCGCATGGCCGTGATGACGGCAGGCTGTCTGCTCGGCATCGGCGAATGGTTCTGGGACGGCGGTCAGCGGGTTCTCGAGGCCGCAACCTGGATCATCGCCATCGGCGCGATCGTGACGTGCGGGACGCGCATTCGCGCCATCAGTCGCGGTTTGAGGGGCAGATGATGCGGCCGTCGAGCGCATTGCTCGTCGGCGTCGTGAAGCTGCTCGTCGGCGCATACGCAAGATGGATCGGCAGCGTCCCATCCACGACGCAGCGCATCTACTTCGCGAATCACACGAGCCACATCGACACGCTCGCGATCTGGTCGTCATTGCCGCGCGCATTGCGACGCCGCACACGCCCGATCGCCGCGCGTGACTACTGGGGCAAGGGACTGCGCAAGTACATCGCGACCCGCGGTTTCGGCGCCGTGCTAATCGACCGAGCGCGCGAGGACGCGACCACCGATCCGCTCGAACCACTCCGCGCCAGCCTGCGCGACGGCGATTCGTTGATCATCTTCCCCGAAGGCACGCGCGGCGCGAGCGCGGTACCCGCGCGCTTTCGCAGCGGACTCTGGCGTCTGGGCACCGAATTCCCAAACGTCGAACTCGTGCCGGTCTACCTCGACAATCTGCACCGGAGTCTGCCAAAGGGTGCCCTGTTGCCGGTGCCGATGGTGTGCACGGTGCGCTTCGGCACGCCGATGAGCGTGGGCTCCACTCCAAAAGACGTTTTTCTCGAACGCGCGCGTGACGAGGTCATCGCCTTGTCCAACCGGAGCGGCGCTTGAGCCTGCTGCGCGACATCCCGCACGAATTCTTCTGGCTGTTCGGCAGCCTCATTGCACTGCTGGCGATCGCGTCGACCATCGGCGCCGTGTTGCTGCGGCGTCCCGGCGACTCGAAAAGCCAAGCGAGTCGCGAGAATCTCGTCGCGCGCGTGAACGCATGGTGGGGGATGGTCGCAATTCTGGCCGTCGCGTTCCTGACCGGTCCCACGATGACGCTGATCCTGTTCGCGCTCGCTTCGTTCTTCGCATTGCGCGAGTTCATCACGCTCACGCCGAGCCGCGAAGGCGACCGTCTGCCGCTGTCGCTCTCGTTCTTCCTCATCATCCCCGCGCAGTTCGTGCTGATCGGACTCGAGCGCTACGGCACGTTCGCGATCTTCATCCCCGTGTATGCATTCCTGCTGCTGCCGTCGATCGCCGCGCTGCGCTCCGACATCGAGGATTTCCTTTCGCGGACCGCGAAGCAGCAGTGGGCCCTGATGGTCACGGTGTATTGCCTCAGCCACGCGCCCGCCCTGCTGATGCTCGACCTGCCCGGCGGCAAGGGCGAGAGCGCCCTGCTCCTCTTCTATCTACTGCTCATCGTGCAGATGAGCGACGTCATGCAGTACGTCTTCGGCAAACTGTTCGGGCGAACGAAGATCGCGCCGCTCGTGAGTCCGTCGAAGACCGTCGAAGGCTTCGTCGGCGGCGGTCTTGCTGCCACCGCCATTGGCGGCGCGATGTGGTGGATCACGCCCTTCACGCCGCTGGAGTCCGCGGCAATATCGGCCGTCATCGTGCTGATGGGCTTTTTGGGCGGCCTCACGCTGTCCGCGGTAAAGCGAAGTCTCGGTGCGAAGGATTGGGGCGTGATGATCGAGGGCCACGGTGGCATGCTCGACCGCACCGATTCCATCTGCTTCGCCGCGCCCGTGTTCTTCCACGTCGTGCGGTTCTTCTACGCCGCCTGACCGGGAGTTTTGATGCGCCTGCTGTCCGTCTGCTTCGCGACGTTGTTGTCGCTGCCCGCCCTGAGTCAGGACTTCGCGGATGAATCGAAGCGACTCGAGGAAACGCTGTCCGGCATGGCGCGAGTCGATCAGAAGCATCCGGATTTCCTGCATGCGAATCTCGACTACGCGCAAATGCTCGCGCGTGCAGCCGATGAGAATTGCCTCGAGCGCCTGCCGAAGGCGGAAACGCTGCTGGAGACAGTGCGCAACAGCCAGGTCGCCGAACTCGTCCTCGGCACGAGCTCGGCGCGAATTCCTTTCACGGGATACCTGATCGAGATGGCCCGGTTCCGTTGCGAGGTCGACACGGCGCGCCGCAAGACCGCGCTGCTGGAGGCGCAGAGGCGCGCGCGCGCGGCCGTCGAGGGGTATCGCGCCGGATTCCACTACGACGCAATGGCCGTGATGCAGTACAACGTGGCGCAGGCGACGCGCGAGCTCGGCGACGAGGCACAGGCGATTCGTGAGCTCGAAATGGCGCTCGAGATGGATCGCACGTTCGGCCTGCACGACGACGCGGCGGACAACTTCAGGATTCTGCGCGAGTGGCGCGGCCAGACGAGGAGCGATGCCGAGGTCGCGGAATTTCAGAAGGGTCTCATTCCTGCGAGCACGGCTCTCAAGTTCGCCTGGAAGCCGTTCACGGCAACCGCGAGCACGACGTTCGATCTCGGCGGCTTCGAAGGCGGACTCGCCAGGCACACGATCCTCAAACTACCGATCACGGAAACGTTGCGCGCCGACGGCGACGGCTTCCGGCTGGATACGCAGCCGGGAAAGCCCGTGGTGCAGGTCGAGGCGGCGGACTCCGTGGACGGCAAGGTCGAACTGTCGATGCTCACGATGCTCGCGCGCATCCTGGGTAGCCAGGCGCCCGCGCAACTCGACAAGGCGGGAAACCTGAAGGGCGTTGGCGACGCCGCGCCCGTCGCCAAGGCACTGGAACGCGCGATCGACAGCTCGGTCGTCGGCGTCCTGCCAGCCAGCGACGATCGCATGGCCGGCGTGAAGGCGTCGGTCGACGCCGTACTCAAACCCATGGCGACCGTCGAAGTGCTGAACGCGAGGACGCGCGAAAACTACATCCTCGACACCGGCATCTGGATCGGCTCCACGCTCGAGCATGGCGCCTGGATGGAGATGAAGCAGGTGCTATCGATGAACGGCACACCGAACGGCTTCGTCGAGCAGCGCGTGCGCGTTGTTCTGGCGCGCTGGCTTCCCTGTGCGAAAGGCCGACCCCCCAGGAGCTGCGTCGAATTGGTGTTCGACGCGCGACCCCTGCCGGAAGCCATCGAAGCGATCGCGAAGAAGATGGGTGACGAGGGTCAGGGCCGGCTCGACTACGCCAGCGAGACTCGTCGCCGGCTCGTCGTCGATCCGGCGACACTCTTGGTTTACGAAACCCAGACCCTGCGCATGGGCTACGTCGCACTCACGAAGAACAAGCAGCGCGCAGTGAAGATTGGCACCGACCGCACGCAGGTCACTTACCAGTACTTGAAGTAGGCGGTGCGAGAAACGGGAAGTCCTTCGTCGTGCGCACGTCGTCATGATCCACGCCGTCGGAGAGTCCGGAAGTTTCGCCGCGCAGAGCCAAGGATCGGAATACGTCGACCGCGTCGTAGTCGGGCATGCGTCCACCACAGTCGTCGTTCGTGGCGCCGACGAGATCGAACTCCACGGCGAGATACTGCCCGCAGCGGCCGGAGCGCGAGTTCACCCAGAGGCGGTCATCGGCGAGCAGGCGAGAGAGCTCCGCGTAGCGCATAGCGGGCGCCGCGTTCTGCACCGCGAGCCATTGGTTGCCGCAGATTCCGTCGAAGCCGTCGTAGATCGCGAGATTGGTTGCGAGCTCCGGCGCGAACTCCTGCCAGTGTGGTTGCGGCGCGCGGTTGAATTTCTCCTTCAGCGCATCGCTCTCCTCCTTGCGAGCGAAGGTGCCTAGCAAGGCATTGCCCGTGAGCGCGCGTCCCATGCGGTCGGTGATCTCGCCCGTATCGCGCGTTTCCGTGGTCACCCAGAGCCCGAGCGCGGGCCCACCTGCGTTCACGGCAGCGACGTCGATCTCGATGACGATCGCCGCGGTCTTCCAACCAGCCAGGAAATTCGCGCCGGGCTTTCCGTCGGTGCGCCGCCACTCGTCGATGATCTTCGCGGAGGTGGCAGCGTCGAAGCGAGGACAACCGCCTGCGTCCTTCGACGCGCTCGCCAATGCTGCCGTCGCGACGTTCAACGCGGCGCGGGTCCCGCGAACATTGTTGAAGAACGGATCGTCGCGCAGGTCCGCGAACACGCGAAAGCGTTTGCGTTCGCCGGTGATGCCGGGCATGTGGCTGGCGTCGCCGGCCGCGTGATCCCGATCGCCGGCGCGACAGTCGATGGTTCCGGTCGCATCGAACCGGCAACGCAACGAGAGGCTCGCCGTCGTTGCGGCGACAGCGGTTCCGCTGTCGATGTGGAACACGTAGTCGATCCGATCGGAGAAGCCCTCACCGACGAGTGTCATCACGAGATTGAGCCGCTTCGTGTCGGGAGACATCCAGGCAAAGAAGTCGCCGATGTCGGCGGCCGAGTCGCGCGTGACGGTGGGTGAGTCGAGATGGTCGGAGGCTCGCGCGACAGCGGCCAGCAAACCCAGTGATGCGAGCGCGAAGAGATGTTTCATGTTCATCGTTGTTCCGTTGCGCGACCTGCGCGTGATGCGCACTTCGCCAATCTTTCGCGAAACGGGCTGTCGAAATCTTTAGCGCTCAATGCACGCGACAGCGCGCGTACAATTCCCGCTCCCGAGTTGGGGGTTCTCATGCGCACTGTCTCGATCCTGTGCTTTGTCCTGGTGGTCTGCGGCGTTCCCGCCCAATCCGCGCCGCAGCCCGCCGCGGTGCTCTTTGACACCGACATCGGCACCGACATCGACGATGCTTACGCGCTCGTCCTGTTCGTGCATCGCCCCGACTTCGAGTTGTTAGGCGTGACGACCGTGTCCAGCGACGCCGTGGCGCGAGCCAGGCTCGCGGCTAAACTGTTGGGCATCGTCGGCGGGAAATGGGCCGAGGTTCCCGTCTACGCGGGGCTGTCGACACCGGTCCAGTACATGAAGCAGGTCGAGTGGGCCGCGGGTTTCCGCTCGCCCAGCCTGCATGAATCCGGCGGCATCGAGTTCATGCGGCGCACGATCGAGTCACGGCCGGGTGAAGTGACCATCATCGCCGTCGGCGAGCTCACGAACGTCGCGGCGCTGCTCGACTCGGATCCTGGAATCGCGAGGAAGATTCGCGCGATCGCGCTCATGGGCGGCGCTATCTACCGTGGCTATGCGCCAGGTTCCGCACCCGAGCCGGAGTGGAACATCCGTTCGAATGCGAAGGCGGCGCGGCGCGTCTTCACGTCGGGCGTCCCGCTGCTCGTGGCGCCGCTCGATTCCACGGCGGATCTGAAACTCACGCCCGATATGCGGGTGACGATTTTTTCGAGCGGGAAGCAGCTCAATGACGCGCTTGGCGCGCTGGACCAGATCTGGCGCTACACGAATCACTGGAAAGGCGATCAGCCCACTTTGTTCGACGTGCTCGCGATCGAGCTCGTGAGTCCGACCTCTCCTTACAAACTCGAATCACTGCACCTCGAAATCACCGATGACGGTCTCACGCGGCCGGTGTCCGGACGGAAAGCGAATGCGCAAGCGTCGATCGCAGTGGATGTGCCCGCGTTCATGAAGGCGTTCGTCGATACGCTGGCGCGCTGACTACTTGAGCCTGATTTCCGTCACGTAGAACTTCGGCAGTTCCGCGCCCGAGACGTTCTGCAGCCAGATTCCGTTGGTCGGTGTGTTCTCCACACCGAGCGTGATGAGTGGAATCTCCACCTGGGTCCAGCCCGCGTTGCCGAGCTTGATCAGGTAGCCGTCGCTCGCGACCTTTCCGTCGACGAGCGCGAACGCGCGCACTTCGCCGCCGAATGCCGATCCCTGGATCAGGAAGGTGAGCTTGGTCCAGCCCTGCGTGCTGAAGGGTTCGTGATGCAGGTAGAGCGCTGACCATGGGCCCGCTTCGACCTTGATCGGCCTGCGCGCGCTGCCACTGATCTCCGCGCTCAGCGTGGTTTTTGCCCAGCTCCAGTTCTGCCAACCTTCGGCCAGCGCCTTGTCGTAAATGATCTTCTCGGGCGCGGGCGCGGGTTCGGCTGGGACTTGCGCAAATGCGGCGCCGATGACGAGCAGACCGGCGAGCACGAACGTGGTTCTTGTTGTCATGTTTCCCCCAGATGGCGGTCGCAATTTATCGAACCCGACACCGGAGGTGAATAGGGCTGCGGAGCTTCCCGCCATGATGTCGGCCGCCTAGCATTGCTGCGTGATCTTTCCGTAACTGTGGTCTTGAGATCCGGCCGCTGCAGGGCGCGCGCGAAGCATTCGGGGACCAGTGCCGAGCAATTCGGCACCGTTTTTTTCGCTCGCGGATTTCTCCCGGGCTCGCGCTCGTGATGTCACGGTCGGTGTCGCACAGTAATGCCGCGGCGCGTTCGACTCGACGCGTGAGCAGGTAGCGGTGCGGCGGGCAATCGCATCCTTTGCGCGAAGCAGTCGTCGGATGAGCGCGTGGTCCTGAGTCACACGCGACTCGCAGCGCCAACGGGTTCAGACGTCGAGGTTCGACACCGACAGCGCGTTCTTCTCGATGAACTCGCGGCGCGGTTCGACTTGATCGCCCATGAGCGTCGTGAAGATCTCGTCGGACGCGAGGATGTCCTCGATGCGCACCTGCATGAGCCGGCGCGTCTCGGGGTTGATCGTTGTGTCCCAAAGTTGCTCGGGGTTCATCTCGCCAAGACCCTTGTAGCGTTGGATTGACTGTCCCTTGCGCGCCTGGTCGATGAGCCAAGTCATTGCCTGCTTGAACGAGCCGATGTCTTCGCGTGCTTCGCCGCGCCGGACGTGCGCGCCTTCGCCGACCATGCCGGCCAAAGTCTTGCCGAGCTCGACGATGCGGCGATATTCCGCGGACTCAAAGAACTCCTTCGGAAGGAACTTTTCTGTGACAGAACCATGCTCCGTCTTGCTCACTGTTACGCGGGCGGGATGATTGTCGAGCTTCTTGAAGTCGACGCGATAGCTGCGCGGGCTGTCGGACAGTCCGTTCAGTTGAAGGGTGAGGTCACGAGTCCAGTCGCGCATCCAGTCAGGACGATCGAATTCGGCAGCAGTCACTTCCTGGGTGTAGATGAGCTGCTCGAGCAGGCGCTCGTCGTAACGACGAGCCCAGCGACGAATGATCGCCTGCACTTCCATGTACTGACCCGCGAGAGTCTCGAGCCCCGCGCCACTCAACGGCGGCGCGCCGCTGTTCACATACAAGCCAGCGTTTTCGAGGGCGGAGGCGAGCAGCATTCGATTGAGCTCGCTGTCGTCCTTCACGTAGATCTCACTCTTGCCTCGCTTCACTTTGTACAGCGGCGGCTGCGCGATGTAGATGTGACCGGCCTTGATGAGGTCGGGAATTTGGCGATAGAAGAACGTCAGCAGTAACGTGCGGATGTGCGATCCGTCGACGTCGGCGTCAGTCATGATGATGATGCGGTGATAGCGCAGCTTGGCGATGTCGAAGTCGTCCTTGCCGATGCCGCAGCCGAGCGCGGTGATCAGCGTGCCGACTTCCACCGACGACAACATCTTGTCGAAGCGCGCGCGTTCAACGTTCAGAATTTTTCCCTTCAGCGGCAGGATCGCCTGCGTGCGTCGATCGCGGCCCTGCTTCGCGGAACCACCGGCCGAATCACCCTCGACGATGAAGATTTCACACAGCGAAGGATCCTTCTCCTGGCAGTCAGCGAGTTTTCCGGGAAGCCCCGCGATGTCGAGGGCACCCTTCCGGCGTGTCATCTCGCGTGCCTTGCGCGCGGCTTCGCGCGCACGTGCGGCGTCGATGATCTTGCCGACGATCACTTTCGCTTCCTGTGGCCGCTCGAGCAGGAACTCGGAGAGTTTCCCGGTCACCGTGGATTCGACGATGCCCTTCACCTCGGACGAGACGAGTTTGTCCTTCGTCTGCGAGGAGAACTTCGGGTCGGGTAGTTTGACGGAGAGGATCGCGGTCAAACCTTCTCGAGCGTCGTCACCAGTCGTGGCGATTTTCTCTTTCTTCGTCGCCATCTCTTTTTCGATGTAGTCGTTCAGCGTGCGCGTGAGCGCGGCGCGGAAGCCGGCGAGATGGGTGCCGCCATCCTTCTGCGGAATGTTGTTCGTGTAGCAGAACATCGATTCTGTGTACGAATCGTTCCACTGCATCGCGACCTCGACGCCTATTGATCCTTCCTGGGAACGAAACCAGAAGACATTCGGATGGATGCCAGTGCGCGCGCGGTTCAGGTGTTTCACGAACTCCTGCAATCCGCCCTCGTGCTGGAACACCTCTGACCTCGTTTCACGCTCGTCGTTGAGCTCAATTCGAACGCCGGAATTCAGGAACGAGAGTTCTCGAAGTCGCTTGGCGAGGATCTCGTAGTCGAACGTGATGTTAGTGAAGATGGTCGGGCTGGCCTTGAAGCGCACGATCGTGCCCTTTTCAGTCGTGTCTCCAACGACGGCCAGCGGCGCCACAGGATCGCCCAGGCGAAATTCCATCTTGTGGGCTTTGCCATCGCGATTGACGGTGAGCCACAGGTTATCCGACAGCGCATTCACAACCGACACGCCAACGCCGTGCAAACCGCCGGAAACCTTGTACGAGCTGTCGTCGAACTTACCGCCCGCATGCAGCACGGTCATGATGACCTCGGCTGCAGAGCGCCCTTCCTCGGGGTGAATGTCTGTGGGAATGCCACGGCCGTTATCCGAAACCGTTACGGACTCGTCGGCATGGATAGTCACGACGATACGGTCGCAATGGCCCGCCAAAGCTTCATCGATCGCGTTGTCCACCACCTCGAAAACCATGTGGTGGAGGCCGGTCCCGTCATCGGTATCGCCGATGTACATGCCGGGTCTTTTTCGAACGGCGTCAAGACCCTTTAAGACCTTGATTTTGCTTGAGTCGTAGACGTCGTCTTGGGCCATGACTGACTCGGAAAAACGGGTTCGAATTATACCCTCAGAACCCTCCCTTGTTCCACGTGAAACGTGGACTTAGGCGCTTGAAAGAATGGGATTTCTGACTTCAGGGATGTCGCGATCATTTGGCAGTGAAGCGAACTCAATTCTTCGAACAGCCGCCGCAGGTTTTTGTCATCCAGCTCCGCGGCGGGATCATCAAGCAGGAGCACGGCGGACATCGCCAACTCGGCTCTGAGCAGCTTGAGCTGCGAAACGATCATGGCCACCGCCGTTAGCTTCTGCTGTCCGCGAGAAAGAGTCTCCCGCGCACTACGTCCCTTCGTGCGCAGAATCACATCCGCACGATGGGGACCCAACGAGGTCATCCCGCGATCTCGGTCTCGGGTAATCGAATCGCGCAACGCATCAGCGAATGAGTGCTCTTGGCTCCAGCCAGTGAAAAAGGTCGCGGTGATCTCGAGGCCAGAGAACGCCTCGAACAGCGCCTGTAGGTAATTCTCCAGACGCGTCAAGGCAGCGCGACGCGCCTCCGTCATTGCCGAACCGTGCTCAACCAGCGCTAGATCCCACACAGAGGCGTCACCGCCGGCTTTCAGTGCTGCGTTCCGCTGCTTCAGTGCCCGTTGATATCGGACCCAGTGCATCATGAACGTTGGTTCCACGTGGAACACGAGCCAGTCCAACCATCGACGGCGCCGCTCTGGTCCTTGGTCGATCAGCTTGTGAATATCCGGGTCGATTGACTGAACTGGTAAGACCCTAGAAAGCGCCAGCAGTGAGTCCGCATCCTTCCCGTCAATTCGCGCCCGGGTCCCGTCCCTGGTTACCTCGACTCCCCCAACCGCACGCGGCGAAGCATCTGTGGCTCCGAACACCGTGAGGCTGTGCTGACCGTGGCGAATGAGTTTTTCGCTGTTGCGGGTCCGAAATGACCGGCCGCGGCCGAGAAGAAACACCGCCTCAAGGATGGAGGTCTTTCCGGCCCCGTTCTCGCCGGCGATCAGATTGAGCTCGGGAGAAAATTCGAGCTCCGCCGCTTCTATGCAGCGAAGGTTGGCAATCCGCAACTCGGCGAGTGGCATCAGGGCTGCTTCGTCGCCAATCCCGCCGCGATTAGAGTCGCATCGGCATGACGACGTACTTCGTATTCGTCGTGCCGGCAGCGCGCACAAGGCAGCTGCTATTGCCGTCTGTCAGTCCCAGCGTGACCTTTTCCGAATCGACCGCCGCCAGCGCGTCCAACAGATAGTTCACATTGAAGCCGATCTCGACCTCATCGCCCTGGTAGCAAACCTCGACCTGATCTTCGGCTTCCTCTTGCTCGGGGTTATGAGCCTGAATCGTGATGACATCTGTCTTGAAGTTGATCCGAACTCCGCGATATTTCTCGTTTGAGAGAATCGCTGTCCGCTGAAGCGCTGCACGAAGACCATCTCGATCAGCTTCAACCAACTTCGAAGGATTCGCCGGAATTACTCGGCCATATTCTGGAAACCGGCCATCAATGAGCTTTGAAGTGAAGCGAATATCGCCAATCTGAACGCGAACATGGTTGGTTCCGATGGCAAGGTCCACGCTGCCATCTCCGCCCAAAATGCGCTGAAGTTCCAAAACACCTTTCCGCGGCAGAATCACCTGCTGATTGGTTTTCGCTTTCGTCTCAAGCTCCGCCTCGCAAAGCGCTAGTCGGTGGCCATCCGTCGCGACGGCGCGCAGCGTCTTACCCTCAGTCTCGAGCAAAAGTCCATTCAAATAGTACCGAACGTCCTGCTGCGCCATCGAAAAGTGCGTCTTATCGATCAAACGTCTGAAATCTCCCTGAGAAAGCGTCAGGGTCTGCTGCGCATTGATCTCATCCACGACTGGAAACTCAGAAGCGGGCAGCGTCGAAAGCGTGAAGCGCGATTTTCCTGCTTTGATCGACACACGTTCGCCGTCAGTCGCAATCGTTACCGGAGTCTTGTCGGGTAGTGCACGAAAAATATCTAGCAACTTGCGACCCGGGACCGTGACGTCGCCCGGTTGCTGAACTTGCGCCTCGCTCGTCGCAACCAGCTCTACCTCGAGATCCGTGCCCGTCACGCTGATCCGGTTGTTTCGCGCAGCGAGCAGCACGTTCGACAAAACGGGCATGGTCTGCCGACGTTCGACGACGCCGATGACGCTTTGCAGGGGGATGAGTATTTGCTCGCGGGTCGCGGAGAGCTTCATGCAAATGCCTTCTGTTCTTAAAGATTTAAAGTTAGTAGTAGCAGTTATAGAGCCTGTGAATGATGGGGATCGTTTGAAATCGTTTTCCCGATCAGTCTCTTGCCACCAATTTTCTGTCTAACCAACGCATCCATTGCCTGCTGATCCCCTGTGCATCGCCTGTGGACTATTTTGTCCCCAAAACTATCCACAAGCATTCCACAGTCATCCGGTCAGGGTTCTCAACAGGTTTTGATAATCCTCTCCCACACGCTGCTCAGCCACACGAAGGTCCTTGATGCGACCACACGCGTGCAACACGGTCGTGTGGTCGCGGCCGCCGAATGCATCTCCGATCTCAGGCAGGCTGTGCGTCGTCAATTCTTTCGCTAGCGCCATCGCAACCTGCCGTGGACGCGCGATGGATCGACTACGGCGCTTTGAAAGCAGATCCGCCAGGCGCAATTTGTAGTAGTCCGCCACCGTCTTCTGAATGTTTTCGATAGTGATCAATTTCGCTTGCAATGTCAGCAGGTCTTTCAAGGCTTCCTTCGTGAATTCGAGCGAGATCGCGCGACCCGTGAAGCGCGAGTTCGCGATCACGCGCTTCAGCGCACCTTCGAGCTCACGGACGTTCGAGCGAATACGCTTTGCAACGAAGAAGGCGACCTCTTCTGGCAGCACGACGTTTGCGGCCTGCGCCTTTCCGATCAGGATCGCTACGCAGGTTTCGATATCTGGCGGTTCTATCGCGACCGTGAGACCCCATCCGAACCGTGATTTCAAGCGTTCTTCGAGACCCGAGACTTCCTTCGGGTAGCGATCGCAAGTCACGATCACTTGCTGTTGCCCTTCCAGCAGCGCATTGAACGTGTGGAAGAACTCTTCCTGAGATCGGTCCTTGTTCGCGAAGAACTGGATGTCATCGATCAAAAGCGCGTCGAGCGAGCGGTACGCCGTCTTGAACTCGTTCATCTTGTTGTGTTGAAGCGCAATGACCATGTCGCTCACGAAACGCTCGGAGTGGATGTACGCGACGCGCGCTTCGGGGTCGCGTGCCTTGATCGCATGACCTACGGCCTGCATCAGGTGTGTCTTGCCGAGGCCGACACCGCCGTAAATGAACAGCGGGTTGTAGGCGCGGCCCGGGTTCTCCGCAATCTGCACCGCGGCCGCTTTCGCGAGTTGGTTGCTCTTTCCCTCGACGAATCCATCGAACGTGAAGTCCGGATTGAGCCGGACGCCGACGACGATGCCCTCGCTGCGCTTTGGTCGAATCGGCCCATTCGCCACCTGCTGGGCGACACGTGGCGGCTCGAGAAGCTTGGATCCCACTTCGACCGTCACAATGGGCGCGTCGCCCTCGACGAAGCCGCGCACGATCTCGCCGAGACGTGACAATAAGTGCGCATTCACCCAATCGACCGCGAAGCGATTCGGCGCGAGCAGCTTGAGCGCGCCACTGCTTTCGACGGCCTGCAGCGGCCGCACCCACATGTTGAAGTGCTCGCCTGGCAGCTCGTCCTCGAGGGCGCGCATGCAGCGCGTCCACAAAGAACTCCCCACGGACGAGGATTCTCGCGTCACGGCGGTCAATGTGTGCCTTCAGTGGGAGGGTGGAAAAAAGGGGGAGCGAGTCTATCCGTTCTCCGCCCGCGTACTCCACGGGATTGTTGACACCCGGGGACCCGCTGCTTACGCTTCCCGCCCTTTTTTGCGAGAGATCAGGCGAAAGGGCCGATCATCATGAAACGCACTTATCAGCCAAGCAAGATCAAGCGCAAACGCGCCACCGGTTTCCGTGCCCGCATGAAGACGACAGGTGGCAAGAAAGTCCTTGCGCGCCGTCGGTCCAAGGGTCGCAAGAAAATCGTTCCCTGACGCCGAGCCCATTCGGCGCGGGCGCTATGCAGCCCACTGCTCCCCGTTTGCGCTTCGGCGCCGAATCGCGCCTGCGCAGCAAGCTCGAGTTCGACGCGATATACGCGCGCGGTCGTCGCATCGACGATCGCTTTTTCGGCCTGCGTGTGATGCCGAACGGGCGCGATCGTCCGCGCGTGGGTCTCGCGGTCGCGGTGAAAACCATGGGCAGCGGCGTCGCACGAAATCGCATTCGCCGCCTGATTCGAGAATCTTTTCGTCTTGCGCAGCTGGATCTGCCCGCCGTCGACATCGTAGTGGCGGCAAAAAATCCCGCGCGTGAAGCGTCGGCTGTCAGCTTGCGTGATAGCCTCGCCACCCTTTGGCAACGCGTCGCAAGTACATGCGCCACGTCCTCAAAATCCTGATCCGCGGGTACCAGCTCGCCATCAGCCCGCTGCTCGGGCCGCGCTGTCGTTTCTATCCTTCGTGCTCGCACTACGCGATCGAAGCGATCGATGCGCACGGCGCGCTGCGCGGCACCTGGCTCACGATCAAACGAATCGGCCGCTGCCACCCCTGGAATCCCGGTGGCTTCGATCCGGTACCCGCCTGCTCCAAGCATTTGCATGACTAACAACATTCGCGTTTTCCTGTGGCTGGCCGTCGGGCTGGCGCTTTACATCAACTACACGCAGTGGCAGATCGACTTCGCTCCGAAGGCTGCCGCATCAGCGGCCGCGGGGGTTTCCACTGACGGCAGTGGTGGGCCAAAACAGCCGTCCATTGACGATACTGTCCCTCAAGTGGCTCAACCGCCCACAGCGCCCACGGCGCCCACAGCGGATGCGCCACCCACCGTCGCCTCCGCGATTCCAACGCCGACCGACGAATCGACCGCTCCCAGTCAGGTTGTGCGTGTCGTCACCGACGTGCTCACCATCGACATCGACCTGCGAGGCGGGACGCTCGTACGAGCCGAGCTGCCGGGTTATCCGGTCAAGAAAGGCCAGCCCGAGCCCGTGGTGCTTTTCAATCACGACGACCCCGCGACTAACTACGAGGTGCAGTCCGGCATCGCTGGCGTACACGCCGAGAACAGCCCGACACACAGAGCCATGCTCTCGAGCGAAGCGGCGAAGTACACGCTCGGAGCGGGTCAACAGGAACTTCGCGTCCCGCTCACCTGGACGGATGGTAAGGGTGTCACCGTCAGCAAGACCTTTGTCTTCCACCGCAGCATGTTCACGATCGGTCTCGAGTATGCGATCGACAACAAGTCGAGTGCGCCCTGGAGCTTCGCTACGTACACGCGGCTCTCGCGCAACGATCCTGCAGTCGAGCGGTCGATGTTCGTCGTCGAATCGTTCGCCACGCGTGGCCCTGCCATCTGGGACCCGAACGGAAAGAAATATCAGAAACTCGACATCGAGAAGTCTGAGAACCAGAACCTGTCGCTGAGCGTCACCGGCGGCTGGCTCGCCGGCATCCAGCACCACTTCGTCGGCGCCATCGTTCCCGATCAGAGCAAGCCGTATACGTACACGCTCAAGGTGGTCGGCCGCCAATACGTTCTCGGCGCGGAGGGTGCGGTGACGACGATCGCGCCCGGCAAGTCGGCAACCCTCAAGGAACAACTGTTCGTCGGACCGAAGCTGCAACGCCAGCTCGATTCCTTGCATGAAGAACTGAGCCGCGTCGCCGACTACGGCATTCTCACGCCGCTATCGAAGCCGCTGTTTCTGCTGCTCGACTACATCCACGGTGTCGTCAAGAACTGGGGCATCGCGATCATCCTCGCGACTTTCCTGCTCAAGCTCCTTTTCTATCCACTCTCCGAGAAAGCCGGCCGATCGATGGCGAAGATGCGCGAGCTCACGCCGCGCATGAAAGCGCTCCAGGAAACCTACAAGGACGATCGCTCTAAACTCGGCCAGGCCACGATGGACCTATACCGCACGGAAAAAGTGAATCCGCTCGCGGGCTGTTTGCCAATGATCATCCAGATGCCGGTGTTCCTTGCGTTCTACTGGGTCCTGCTCGAGAGCGTGGAGATGCGCCAGGCGCCGTTCATGCTCTGGATCACCGACCTGTCGTCGCGCGATCCCTTCTTCATCCTTCCCGCGCTCAACGGACTCGCGATGTGGATTCAGTACAAGCTGAACCCCCCGCCGCCGGATCCGGTGCAGGCGAAGGTGTTCCAGTTCATGCCGCTCGTGTTCTCCGTGATGTTCGCGCTGTTCCCCGCGGGCCTCGTACTGTACTGGGTCACGAACACCGGTCTTTCGATCCTTCAGCAATGGAACATCAACCGGAAGATCGCCGCGGAGAAAAGCGCGCGTAATAAGCGTTGACCGCAGCGCAAGTCGGAAGGCGACAGGCGTAGACTGGATGCAGGACCGCCAACGATGACGGCCCACGCGTGCATGAGCCATCCCGACACCATCGTGGCAGCAGCGACACCACCCGGACGCGGCGGCGTCGGTGTGGTGCGCGTGTCCGGACCGAAAGCGCCCGAAATCGCCGCGACACTGATCGGCGAACTGCCCGAACCGCGGCATGCAACGCTCGCGCGCTTTCTCGATGCCGAGGGCACACCGATCGACATCGGTATCGCGCTGTTTTTTCCGGGACCGCATTCCTACACGGGCGAACACGTGCTCGAGCTGCAGGGCCACGGAGGTCCCGTCGTCATGGAGCGTCTCGTCGAGCGCGTGCTCACCTTCGGCGCGCGGCGCGCGCGACCCGGCGAATTCACCGAGCGCGCCTTCCACAACGACAAGATCGATCTCGCACAAGCCGAAGCAGTCGCGGACCTCATCGACGCCGGCTCGCGCGAAGCCGCGCGCGCCGCCATGCGCTCGCTCGAGGGTGAGTTCTCCTCGATGGTGCAGGGGCTCAACGATGCGCTGATCGATCTGCGGACGTATGTCGAAGCAGCCATCGACTTTCCCGAAGAAGAGGTCGATTTTCTCGGCGACGCCGAGCTGCTACAGCGTCTAACCACCGTACGCGGTCATTTCGACGGCGTCGCCGCCGCGGCGGGACAAGGTCGCCTGCTGCGCGACGGGATCATCGTCGTGCTCGCGGGCCGACCGAACGCGGGCAAATCCAGTCTTCTCAATCGCCTCGCCGGATACGAGGCCGCGATCGTCACGGCGGTTCCCGGAACCACGCGGGATGTTCTGCGCGAACGAATCGACATCGACGGTTTGCCGCTTCACATCCTCGACACTGCGGGCCTGCGCGACTCCGACAACATCGTCGAGCGCGAAGGAGTAAGGCGCGCCGCCGCCGAGATGGCGCGCGCGGATCGCGTGCTGTTCGTCATCGACACCGCGGACGATCCCGGTGCGAAAGCGTTCGAAGAGGAGCGTGCGAGGCTGCCCGTCGGCGTGCCGGTCACGCTGCTCTTCAACAAGATCGACCTCGCACCCGGTCTTCCAGTCGCCGATACGATCACGGGCCCGCCGCGCATCCACGTTTCCGCCGCTTCCGGTGCAGGGCTGGACGTGCTCCGATCCCACTTGAAGGACAGCGTGAGTTTTCACGTCGCGGGTAGCGGAAGTATCTCGGCGCGGCGTCGTCATCTCGAAGCGCTGGCGCGGGCGCGAGAATGCGTCGAGACTGCGGCTCGTGAGCTCGAACAGCGCCGGGCCGGCGAGCTGGTGGCGGAAGAGCTGCGAGCGGCACAACGGTCGCTGGAAGAAATCACGGGCGCGTTCAGCGCCGACGACTTGTTAGGGCGCATCTTCGGCTCCTTCTGCATAGGAAAATGACATGTGGTTCGGTAACCGGTGCTATCCCCCCAAGGACGTTGAACTGGCTCTCGAGAGCCTGTTCGGCGAGTCCGTGCGCAGCATCAAGGTCATCCAGTACTCAATCTACGTGCGCTTCCACTGGCGCGCGATCGCGACGACGCGACCGGACCGCATCTATCTACGCGGCAGCGGCAAGGAATTCTTCGCGGACGGGCCGCTCGTGCTGCACGAATACTTCCATGTGATCCGCCAGTGGGCGACGGGCGATCTCACGATTCCGCGCTATCTCGCGGAATGCTTCCGTCGCGGCTATTGGGACAATCACTATGAGATCGAAGCGCGCGAATACACGGCAACGGAAATATTCCGTTACCGCGCGCTGCTCGCACAGCACCGGACATCGGCGTTGCCGTCGAACGTGCGCAGAATCCGCGCTCACTCGGGCTGAGACGTTCGGCCGGACCGGCGGTCAGCCGAGCAGCTTTTCCCGACGGTAGAGCCGGCCCGCGACCCACATCAGGCCCGCGCCGTAGATCAGCGTGCTGGCCACCGACACCACCACGAAGGCCGGCTCGATCGGTTCCGCTCGGACCACCGTGGTCAGCAACAGATGCTGGCTCAGGAACGGCACGAACATCAGCGACAATTTGGCCTGCAATCCCAGCAGGCCCGCGAACATCAGCGGCATCGTCGGAATCGTGATGAGCAGACCGATGTACGTCTGCGCCTCGCGATAACTCTTCGCGAAAGCGGAGACGATCGTCAGATACGCCGCGCCGAACATCACGAGCGGTGCACAGCACGCGATCATCTTCGCGGCCGCCGCGGGGCCTAAGTTTGCGGTGACACCCAACTGCTCGAGTCCGACGAAGCTGATGGCGACGGAAAACATGGTCACGGTCAGCACGAGCGAGATCAGCATGTACGCGGCGGCGGCGGCGATTTTGCCGTAGATGAGGTGCTCGCGCGGCACGGGCGCCGTCAGCAGGACTTCGAGCGAGCCGCGCTCGCGTTCTCCCGCGGTTGCATCGATGGCCAGATACAACCCGCCGAACAACATCGACAGCAACACCAGGTACGACATCATGTTGAGCACGAGCACGGAACGGCTCGAGGGCGTCGATACGTCGATCTCCTGCACGGCGATCGGCAGCACGGAGATCGGGTCGATGCCGCGCGCGAGAAACCGCAGTTGCGCGATGTCGAGGCCGTACTGCGAGATCAGCGAGCGCACGCGGCCCACACCGCGCCGATCGAAGCCGCGCGAGCTGTCCGAATACAGCGCCACGGGCGCCGGCTTTCCCTGACTGAGCCGTTCGCCGAAATCTTCCGGAATGTCGAGAACAATCTTGTGCGTCTGCGCGGCGATGGCCGCACGGGCGGCGGATTCGTCGAAGTCGACCCTCTCTACCTCGATGCCGCGCGCGCCTAGATAGGCGAGCAGATTGGGCGCGCGCTCCGCGTGCGAGACGGCGATCTTGATGTTCTCGTCGGACTGTGCCTCGGCGTGCGAGATGCCGAACTGAACGAGCAGCGCCACGGCGACCGGACCGAACACCGGGCCGAAGACGAGCGCCGAGAGCAGGGTGCGCCGATCGCGCAAATTCTCGCGGAACTCCTTGCGGAAAACTGTCCAGACCGCGCGCAGATTCAAGGCGCCGCTCCGCTGCCGTCGAGAAGCTGCACGAACGCATCCTCGAGCTGCTGGTTGCCGGCGCGCGCACGGATGTCGGCGATTGCGCCCGCGGCGACAACCTGGCCGCCGGCGATCACCACCACTTCGTCGCAGAGCTGCTCGACTTCCTGCATCACGTGGCTCGAGAACAGCACGCAATGGCCGGCATCGCGCAATGTGCCGAGCAGCTTTCGCAAATTTCGCACCGCCATGACGTCGAGCCCGTTCGTCGGCTCGTCGAGCAGAACGTTTCGCGGCTTGTGTACGAGCGCGCGCGCGAGCGCCGTCTTGAGCTTCTGCCCCTGTGAGAATCCTTTCGCGAGGCGGTCCGCGAACGGCTGCATGTCCAGCGTCTCGATGAGCTCGGCGGCGCGCGCATCCCGGTCCCCGCGCGACAGGCCGTGCAGCTCGCCGAAATAGGCGATGTTCTCGCGTGCCGTGAGGTGGTTGTAAATGCCGGCGCCATGCGAGAGCACGCCGATCGCACGACGGGCCGCGAGCGGATCCGTGAGCACACTGACGCCATCGATGAACGCGTCGCCGGAATCGGGTCGCAGCACGGTGTAGAGCATGCGCAGCGTCGTCGATTTGCCGGCGCCGTTCGGGCCCAGCAACCCGGTGATCTGACCATCGCGCGCGGTGAAGCTGACGCCGCGCACCGCGGACACTTTGCCGAAGGACTTCGTGAGATCGCGCGCTTCTAACATGCGGTCCTCATGGCGCGGGACCCGCGAGCGTCGTGAAAAATGGCATCGGCGCGAGCTTTTCCGTGCACGTGGAGTCGAGGTCTTTCGCCGATCCCGCCTGGATGAAATTCGCCATGACGCGGTCCACGCACGGCGCGCCGAGCAGGCCGTGACCATGCGCCGCGATGATCACGTGTTTGCTGTCCGCGAATGCCTTCTGCGCAATCGCTGCGTACCCGGGCGGCGTGACCGGATCGTCGGCGCCCGACAACAGCAGTGCAGCGGCATCGCTCTTCAGGGGCGCATGCAAATCCTTGTCGACGACACCCTTCGGCCAGTCGCGACAGGCCTCGAGAAGCTGATCGACCTGCTCCGCGCCCATGTGAGTCGCGCCGAGCGCGACACGATCGAGTTTCGCGGCATCGACGAGCGGCGTGTCTTCGCTGCAGGTCACGCTGTTGTGCATGCCGTACGCAAACGCTTCCTGCAGCGAGCCCGCGAACACGCGGAACTGATTCGCGAGCGGCGTGTAGTTCTGTTCGCGCGCGGCAAGATGCAGCGACAGCGGCAACAAGGCGGCCTGATCGTCGTTGTAGCTCGCGAAACGCAACACGGCCGAGAGATGCCGCGCCGTGAAGTCGAACGAGAGGGGACGCCCGGTGGCCGTCTCGCCGATCGTCGCGCGCGCCGGCGTCCCAGTGAGGCGCGCGCGCAGTTCGCGGTAGTCCGCCATCGGATCGGCGAAAGCCTTCGAACAGGCAGCGTCGGCGCTACAGCGACCTAGAATGCGCTCGAGTGCTCGCTCGGCATCGAGCGCGATGCCGGGTCCCAACACGGTCTCCGGATTGATGACGCCGTCGAGGATCAGCGTGCGCGTGGCCTTCGGGTAACGCCGCGCGTAGTGCTGCGCGACGCGCGTACCGTAGGAGCTGCCGTAAAGGTTGATGCGTTGATACCCCAGGGCAGCGCGAACGGCGTCGAGGTCCTGGACCGCGATGCTCGTCGTGTACTGACCCAGATCCGAAGTCTTCGAGAGATCATCGCGGCACTTGATGTTCTCGGCGCCAACTTTGATCTCGTCGACATCCTGGAACAGATCCCGATTGCCGTAGTCGCAGTCCAGCCGGTTCGACCGGCCGGTGCCACGCTGGTCGACCAGGATGATGTCGCGCGAACGGCGCACGCGGTCGAACGGGTTCGATGACGATGTGTAGAGATCGACGGCCGACGTGCCCGGCCCGCCCGCGATGAGGAACAGCGGGTCGGGCGCTTTGTTGAGACTGATCGCCGCTACGCGCGCGACGAATAGTTCGATCCGGCGGCCAGCGGGCTTCGCGGGATCTTCTGGTACCGACAAGCGACCGCATTGCGCTGGCAACGCGAGCATGCGCGCCGGATGCTCCAGGCGGCAGGGTGCGAGCTCGAAAGAAGGCGGCGGAGCTGGCGCGGATTGCGCGCTCGCGATCGTCGCAGTGAAGAGAAATCCTGCCAGGACGTGAAGGCGCATCATGCGCCGCGCAGGATACACGAGCTATTTCCAGGGGCTGCGCCCCGAATTCAATCCCGGCTTCGCCGGGTCCGTGAATGGTTGAGGGGCACGATCCCGGTGAATCGTGCCCCTACCAATTCGGTACTAACTCAATTCCGATCCTGGGCATCGTGCTTCTGGCGATGGATGCGGCGCGACTGCTGATTCGCTTCGTGCTGCAAGTGGACACGCTCGCGCTTCGTCACGACGCCGTCCGACTTCGCGCGCTGCTCGACCCGGTTCAGGTGTACCTGTCCGGCCGCGAGACGAGTCGTCTCACGCCTCGTCAGCTCGCCGCTCTGAGCGCCGTTCACGATGCGTTCGCGCTGGTTCTGCTGGCGCGCGTCATATCGCGGCGTGCCGGCCGTGGCAGTTCCCGCCAGGATCATCGCGGCCAGTCCGAGGGCGGCCACCGTCATGTACTTCTTCATCGTTCTCTCCTGTTCTCGATAGGGGGCGAAAATCAGCGCGCTTGAGATCAACAACGAGGTGCCCGAGGTAGCGTTGACATCCCGGTCGAGCTACGATCTGCGCCCCTTGTCGGGCCGGCCTTTGGGCTCCTCAACTCTCTGATCTGGCGGGATTTCTTTGGCACAGGCGGCAATATTTGACGTAATCGTCATCGGCGGCGGGCACGCGGGCACGGAAGCCGCGCTCGCGGCTGCCCGCATGGGCGCTCGCACGCTGCTGCTCACCCAATCCATCGAGACGCTGGGGCAGATGAGCTGCAACCCGGCGATCGGTGGCATTGGCAAGGGCCACCTCGTGAAAGAGATCGACGCACTGGGTGGCGTGATGGCGCGCGCCGCGGATGCGGCGGCGATCCAGTCGCGCACGCTGAATGCGAGCAAAGGTCCCGCGGTGCGCGCGACTCGCATTCAGGCGGATCGTCAGCTCTACAAGGCATTCGTCCGCCACGCGCTCGAGAATCAGCCGAACC
Source organism: Pseudomonadota bacterium (assembly GCA_043747835.1). Classification (GTDB taxonomy): domain Bacteria; phylum Pseudomonadota; class Gammaproteobacteria; order Steroidobacterales; family Steroidobacteraceae; genus CADEED01. Next base: position 57,688 of record JAYTOK010000062.1, read on the forward strand.
TCACTCTCTTTCAGCAGGAGTGCGGTGACCTCATCGTCGACAACGACACCGTTCGCGGCGTCGTCACTGTTACGGGAATCGAGTTCCGCGCGCGCGCGGTCGTGCTCACGGTCGGCACGTTCCTCGGGGGCCGCATCCATGTCGGTCTCGACAACTACGCGGGTGGCCGTGCCGGCGATCCCGCGTCTAACAAACTTGCCGAACGGCTGCGCGCGCTGCCTTTCCGCACGGGTCGCCTGAAGACGGGCACGCCGCCGCGCATCGACGGCCGCTCGATCGATTTCACCACGTTGTCACGCCAGGACTCAGACAGTCCGCGTCCCGTGTTCAGCTATCTGGGCCGCGAGAGCGATCACCCGCGCCAGCTTGCCTGCCATCTCACCGCGACGACGGAGCGTACGCACGAGATCATCCGTGCGGCGACAGACCGTTCGCCGATGTTCACCGGCAAGATCGAAGGTGTCGGCCCGCGCTATTGCCCGAGCGTCGAAGACAAGGTCGTTCGATTCGCCGACAAGACGTCGCATCAGATCTTCATCGAGCCCGAGGGCCTGACTACCCACGAGATCTATCCAAACGGAATCTCGACGAGTCTTCCTTACGACGTGCAGATCGAGTTCGTGCGCACCATCCGCGGATTCGAGAACGCGCATATCACACGGCCCGGCTACGCGATCGAATACGACTTCTTCGATCCGCGCGATCTCTCCTCATCGCTCGAGACGAAAGTGTTGCGCGGGCTGTTCTTCGCGGGCCAGATCAACGGCACCACGGGATACGAGGAAGCCGCGGCGCAGGGACTCATCGCCGGCATCAACGCCGCGCGCGCAACGCAGGAACGCGAGCCGTTCATCTCGAAACGCAGCGAGAGTTACGTCGGCGTGTTGATCGACGATCTCGTCACGCGCGGCACGCGCGAGCCTTACCGCATGTTCACGAGCCGCGCCGAGCATCGGCTGCTGCTGCGCGAAGACAACGCCGACCTGCGCCTCACGCCGGCCGGCCGCGAGATGGGGCTCGTCGACGACGCGCGCTGGACGTTCTTCGAAGCCAAGCGGACCGGCAGCGAACGCGAACTCGCGCGCTTTCACTCGACGCGCATCAAGGCCGTGGACATTCCCGCGGAGTGGCAATCCCGCGTGCTCGGCGAAGCCGCGACGCGCGATGCGTTCACCGCCTTCGATCTGCTGCGCCGCCCGGAAGTGAATTACGACGACGTCGTCGAGCTCATCGGTGGCATGGACGTCGCGGTGGACGAACGCGTGGAGCCGCAGATTCGTGCGCAGCTCGACGTCGCCGCGAAGTACGCGGGATATATCGAACGCCAGGAAGAAGAGATCGCCCGGCAGAAACGCAACGAGGAAACCCGCCTGCCAGTCGACCTCGATTACGCCACCGTGGCCGGGCTCTCGCACGAAGTGCGCCAGAATCTCGCGCAGATTCGACCTTCGACAGTCGGCCAGGCCGCGCGCGTCGCAGGCGTGACGCCCGCGGCCGTTTCGATCCTTCTCGTTCATCTCAAGAAAGTCAGCCGCGCGGCCTGATGGCCAGACAGAAAGTGACTGCGCTCACCCGTCGCGAACTCCTGCTGGCCGCGTCTGCCGCGAGTCTCGTCGGGTGTGGCCGCGATGCCGGATCGCGCGCAGCGCAGTCCGTGCTGGTGCGCGGCAACGGCCCCGACCCGGATTCGCTCGATCCGCACAAAGCGCGCTCGTGGGAGGCGATGGTCGTGTTGCGCGACACGTTCGAATGCCTCACGCGGCTCGATGCGAATGCGGCGACAGTGCCCGCCGCCGCCGAGCGCTGGACAGTGAGCGAGGACGGCCTCGTCTACGTCTTCCACCTGCGCGCGAACCTCAAATGGTCGAATGGCCAGCCGCTCGTGGCCGATGACTTCGCCGCGGGTCTACGCCGTCTGGTGGATCCCGCAACCGCTTCGCAATATGCGCAGGTCGTGGATGTCGTCCTGAACGCGTCCGACATCGTCGCCGGCAAGAAGCCCGCCACCGAACTCGGCGTTGCGGCCGAAGGTGCGCGCACGCTCACGATCACGCTCGCCACGCCGGCTCCCTATCTACCCGGCCTGCTGGCCCACCCGTCGACCGCGCCGCTGCACCGGCCGTCGCTCGAGAAATTCGGTGAACGCTTCTCGCGCGCCGGCGACCAGGTGTCGAACGGCGCTTTCGTTCTCGCGGAGTGGATGCAGGGCAGCTACATCCGCGCAACGCGCAATCCGCACTACTGGAAGGCCGCCGCCGTGAAGCTCGAGGCGGTGAAGTACGCGCAGATCGCGGACGAAAACGCGGAGCTGCGTGCGTATCGCGCCGGAGAGCTGCACTGCACCGCGGTCGTGCCCCGCGGTCAGTTCGACTTCATCCGCGAAAACCTCGCGGACGAACTGCACATCTCTCCCCAACTCAGCATCTACTACTTCGGTTTCAACCTCGACCGCCCGCAGTTCCAGGATCCCAACCTGCGCCGCGCTCTCTCGCTCGTGATCGACCGCCAACGGCTCGCGGATTCCGTGCTGCGCGTCGGCGAGCTGCCGGCTCACAGCTGGGTGCCGCCCGGAGTGTTCAACTATTCAGCGCAGGCGTTCGACTACGCGAAGCGGCCGATGCCCGAACGCATCGACGAAGCACGCGAATTGCTGGCCGCCGCCGGCTACAACCGTGACAAACCGCTGAAGTTCGAGCTGCGCTACAACACCGGCGAAGTGCATTCGAAGATCGCCGTGGCAGTGGCGTCGATGTGGAAAGAGTCGCTCGGCGTCGAAGCGTCACTCGCCGCCGTCGAGTTCCGCTCGCTGATGCAGGACGTTGACCGTCGCGACGTGGATGTCTTTCGGCTCTCGTGGATCGGCGACTACAACGATCCTTATACCTTCCTGCAGTACCTCAAGAGCGATTTCGGCATCAACCTGCCGCGCTACAAGAGCGAGCGGTACGACGCGCTCCTCGATGAAGCCGCGCGCCAGGTGGACGTCGCCAAGCGGCGGGATTTCCTCGAACAGGCCGAGCGCGCGATGCTCGCGGATCACCCACTGATGCCGCTGTATTTTTATGTGAACAAGCACCTGGTGAAGCCCGAGCTCGTGGGCTGGTATGACAACGTCATGAACGTCGTCTACTCGCAGGATCTGTCGCTCAGGGCGCCCGCGGCGGGCTGACCCCGGGGTTTGTCAGCACCTGTCTGACACGGTGTGCATTCGTCGTTCCGACACGAATCCGTCACGGCACCGACATCCAAACAACATTCGGGTTCGTAATCATCTCCATACCCGGCAACGAACCGTCGCCGGCGCTAAGGAGAGGTCGTGACAGAAGCAACCGTCGGTTTCGCCGCCACCCGCGCCGCGCACGCGTTCCCGGAATTTCATGACGTCACGGACGTCGCGGACTGTGCCCTCGACGAACAGCTCGAACAATTGCAGCGTCTCTACGCGGCCGCGAGCCGTGCCGCATCACGCTCGAAGTTCGAGACCGATCTCCTCGAGCAGCGCGACGACATCCACCCGCACATTCTTGCGCAGGCGCGCCGCCAGCGCGCCGCCGCGGAATCCCGCAGCGCGCAGCTGCTCCGCGCAATCGACGCACTGGAAGACCGATTGGAGAACGAGTGATGAGACGCCAGATCGACGACTACCGCCGCGCGCTCTGCGCCGCGATCCAGGATCGCATCTCCGTTTCCAGTACCGAGAGGGGCAGCGCGCCCATCCCGAGGAGCTGGTCGTGGAATGCGCGCACATCGAAGCGATCGCCCAATGCCTTTTCGGCTTCGGCTCGCAGCGCCTGGATCCTGAGCTGACCGATCTTGTAGGCCAGGGCCTGGCCCGGCCACGAGATGTAGCGATCGATCTCGTTCGTGATGTCGAGATCGCTCTTTCCGGTGTTCTGCTTGAAGTAGTAGATCGCCTGGTCACGCGTCCACTTGAAAGAGTGCATGCCCGTGTCGACCACGAGACGCACCGCGCGCCACATGTCGTAATTCAACTGGCCCATCTTCGAGAAGTCGTCTTTGTACAGGCCGAGGTCGTAGCCGAGTTTCTCGCTGTACAGCGCCCACCCTTCGATGAATGCCGTGTAACCCGCGTTACGGCGGAATTCCGGCAGCCCCTTCAGCTCGTACGCCAGAGCGATCTGCAAATGGTGGCCGGGCACGGACTCGTGCGCCGTGAGCGCTTCCACTTCCCACATCGGTCGCGTTTCCGGCCTGTAGAGGTTCACGTAGTAGTTGCCGGGACGCGAGCCATCGAGTGAAGGCGGCATGTAATACGCCGTCGTCGTCGTCGGCGCCGTCGCTGCAGGGATCGCACGGATACCGAACGGCGTCTTCGGCAGACGGCCGAAGAGTTTGGGCAACTGCGGCTCGATGCCGCGCGCGGCTTTCTCGTACGCGGCCATCAGGTCTTCCGGCGTCTTGTAGAAGAAACGCGGGTCGTTGCGGATGAAGCGCAGGAACTCGTCGAGCGTGCCAAGCACGTTCATGCCCTCGAGCGTCTTCTCCATCTCGCCGCGGATGCGCTTCACTTCCTCGAGGCCCAGGTTGTGGATGCGCGCGGCATCCATGTTCTCGACGGTGGTGAAGTAGTTGATGCGGTTGCGGTAGTACTGCTCACCGCCCGGGATGTCGTAGATGCCGACCGTGTCGCGCGCGCCGGGTAGATAGACGTCGCGGAAGAACTTGTCGAAGCGCTGGTACGCCGGGATCGCGACGGTCTGGATCGCGGCCATGCCGGCAGCCTGCAGGCGCGCCTTTTCCACTGCCGGGATGCTGTCCGGGATCTGCTTGAACGGCGCGTAGAACGGGTTGGCCTCCGCGTTCGCGATGAGCGGGCCCTTCATCTGCTCGAGCACTTTCTCGACGACGATGCGCGGCTGCGTGAGCTTTTCGGTCAAACCCTGCGTCAACAACAAGATCCACTGGTCGATGTACGGGCCGCTCGCATTGATGCGCGCGATCCAGTTGTCGTAGTCCTTCACCGTCTTGAACGGCGCGAACTCGGCCGTCTCGGCGAGCAGGTGCGGACCTTCACCCGGGCGCACCGAGAACATCCACGGCTTGAATTGGTACTCGCCGATGCGCGTCTTGATGTCGCGCTCGAAGAGGTCGTAGTTGAGCTGGTCGGGCTTGTCTAGCTTCTCGCGCTTGATCTTGCGCAGCGACGCGAGGCGCGCGTAGTTCTTCTTGTGGCGCGCGTCGATCGCGACGATCGACATGTCGGGGAGCTTGTCGTTGAAGCGCGGATCGCCGATCGCCGTCGCGCTCAGGGGGTCGTCAGCGAGGTCTTCCTGCCAGACGGTGTCGAATAGCTTGAGCAGCGGTCCGTTGGCGGCCTTGGCGGCGAACGCGACATCGACGGTGAGGAATCCCAGCAAGGGGGCCAGTAAGGCAACTTGTATGCGGCGCATGGCGAAGCATTCTCAGCTACCCATGCGTTGAGCGGCAAGAGGCTCGCTGCGCACATGCCCCATCGCGGGACGGAACCTCAGCAGCTGAACGTGGTCGACAAAGGTGTCGCACGACACGAGTTTCACGTTCGTATCGTTGAGGAACGCGGTCAGGAAGCTGCGTACACCATCGAATCGTTGGCGCGCGCCCGGCAGATCCTGCACCTGGCCTACGACTTTCGCCTGCCAGTGCTGCGCACGGGGCTCCACTTTCCGCAACTCGACGAAGCAGCGGTCCAACAACAGCAGATCGGTGGATAGCGTGGTGTCGGTGAGCTCCGGATCCTGGACCCGGCCCGGGGGACCTACGCGCAGGTGCACGAGCGCACCCGATTCGAGCACGGCGTCGTACAAACATAACGCGAAGGTCGATTCGAGCTGAGCGACTAGCACGACGTCTCGGGTAACGACGTCGAAATGATCGGGATCGACCCTGATTTCCTGAACGGGAGCTTCTGACACGGCGGACCTGAGGCTAATCGTTTTGCCCAGCATGCGCCCGCTTCTGCGTTGTTAACGGGCTGGCGTCGTGCTGGCTTCCCTGGCATCGCGATCATGTCAGAGCCCCAGCGGAAATGCCGCTGTCGCGTCACGGATACGTGCGATTTAAGCCACAGTGGGATTCGCGCGGGCGCATGACCCGGGCGTATCATCGCTGCGCCTGATTGGTGCTGCTCGAGGGGATAAAACGATGGAATTCGGCGGACTCACTGCAGTCGTTCTCGTGGTACTCGCCATCATCGTCATCGGCGTCAAGACGTTGGTGATCGTGCCTCAGGGTTTCGAGTACACGAAGCAACGCCTCGGCAGGTTCGCGCAAACCATGCCGCCCGGGCCGCATTGGCTGGTCCCGTTCTTCGACACGGTTGGGCACCGCGTCAACATGATGGAGCAGGTGCTCGACATCCCGCGCCAGGAAGTGATCACGAAAGACAACGCGATGGTTGCCATCGACGCGGTCGTTTTCTTCCAGGTGCTCGATTCGCCGAAGGCGGCGTACGAAGTCTCAAACCTGCGTCTCGCCATGGTCAACCTCACCATGACCAACATCCGCACCGTCGTGGGCTCGATGGATCTCGACGAAACGCTTTCCAAGCGCGACGAGATCAACCATCGCCTGCTCAAGGTCGTCGACGACGCGACCACGCCCTGGGGCGTGAAGTGCACCCGCATCGAGATCAAGGACATCACACCGCCCGCCAACCTGATCGAAGCGATGGGCCGGCAGATGAAAGCCGAGCGCGAAAAGCGCGCCAACATCCTCGACGCCGAAGGTTTCCGCCAGGCGGCCATCCTCAAGGCGGAAGGCGAGAAGCAGGCCGTCGTGCTGGCGGCCGAGGGCAACAAGGAAGCCGCGTTCCGCGCGGCCGAGGCGCGCGAGCGTCTCGCGCAGGCCGAGGCGCGCGCCACGCAGATGGTGTCGCAGGCGATCGCGGACGGAAACGTGCAGGCGATCAACTACTTCGTCGCGCAGAAGTATGTCGAGGCGCTCAAGGAATTCGCGAACTCGCCGAACCAGAAGGTGTTCATGATGCCGATGGAGTCCGCCGGGTTGTTAGGCGCGCTCGGCGGCATTGCGGAGCTGGCGAAGGATGCATTGTCGAGGCAGCCGGGCGGCGTCAACGCTCCGCCGCCGGCCGCGCAGCGACCGCGAGTGCCGCAGTCGTGAAGTGGTTCCTCACGCATCTCGAGTGGTGGCACTGGATGGTGCTCGCGGTGTTGCTCGCCGCCGCCGAGACCTTGCTGCCGGGCGCCGTCGCGATCTGGTTCGCCGCGTCGGCCGCGTTCATCGGTCTGCTGCTCATCTTCGTGCCGGTCCCGTGGCAGCTGCAGCTCCTCGGTTTCGCCGTTCTCGGCGTGGTCGCGATGCTCGGGTACCTCAACTACCGCAAGAAGAATCCGGAGAAAGACGAGCAGCCGAATCTCAATCAGCGCGGCGTGCAATACGTCGGCAGCGAGCTCGTTCTCGTCGAAGCCATCGAGCAGGGGCAGGGTCGCGCGAAACTCGGCGATGGCGTCTGGAAAGTCGAAGGGCCGGAGCTTCCCGCGGGCGCGCGTGTGCGCGTAACGGGTGTGCATGGCGCGATTCTCACGGTGGTTGCCGCCTGAATTTGAGATAAGGTTTCCCCCGAAGCCAGGACGGCGAGGGTCGCCGCCGGAGGTGCTCATGCTTTCCGTGCAACAGTTGCTGGATCAGAAGCCGAAGGCAATCTATTCGGTCGCGCCGGACGACCCCGTGCTCACCGCGATCAAGAAGATGGCGGAGCACCACATCGGCGCGCTCGTCGTGATGTCGGGCGACAAGCTCGCTGGCATCGTCTCCGAGCGGGACTACGCGCGAAAAGTCGTGTTGCTGGGGCGCTCCGCAGAAGAGACCCGGGTCGAAGCCATCATGACCGTGAAGGTCGTGACGGTGACGCCGAAGCAGGATGCGCACGATTGCATGCGCCTCATGACCGACATGCGCATTCGCCACCTGCCAGTGGTGTCGGGCGATCGCGTCGTCGGTGTGCTGTCGATCGGCGATCTCGTGCGCGCGGTGATCGAGGAGCAGGAGCGGACGATTGCGGATCTCGAGAGCTACATCCGTAGTTAGTTTCGCGGCGTTAAAGGGGTCAGATCTGTTAGTCCGCTAACAGATCTGAC
>JAYTOK010000063.1:0-1598 GCA_043747835.1 Pseudomonadota bacterium
CGTGGCGCGACTGACGAACAGCCGACTGCGTAACTCCGGTTCGCTGTGCATCGGCTCCTGGTCGAGCTGCACGGGTTCGGGTAACACGAGCTTCTGATCAGAAGGCGAATCTTCGGAAAGGATTTCTGAAGGCCTGGCCGGGGGTGGCAACACCCCCGGCTTTTCGCTTCGGAGGCGCAGCGGTGACCTCGAACCTCGGTGGCAGACGAACACTCGTCGTGTCCGGCGCGGCAGTCGTGCTGCTGTGCGCGGGATTCTATTGGCTCTGGCGTTCCGGGAAACTCCCGGCAGGCACGGAAGCCAGCCGTACTCCTTCATCGATTCCTCTCGCGCGACCGGGTGAAGAACCGCGCGGCGTCGCCGTACCTGGATCCTTGGACGTCGACGCGGCCGCGGGACCCGCCGCGCGCGCCGATTCCCCCACCCCGCTCGACTCCGAGCAGGAAACCGTCGCGCAATACGCCGCGGAGAAATACGAACTCCTGCTCGAGGAGCTCGGTCACTTGCCGCCGGACCTCTTCGCGAAGATAAACGCCGCGCTATTGCGCCGAGAGCTGGCGACCGGCACGACCGGAGGACCCGAGGCGATTGCCGTCGCGGTCGCGAACGCGGACGCCGAGGTACTCGCACTCCTGGGTCCGGCGCAGCGCGCAACCTTCGAGGCTCTCAAGGATTCCGACAACGAGCTCTTCCAGCTCAACGAGTACGCAGGCGGCGTGAGCAACGTCGCGCCGCTGGGCGCGGACGAGCGCAAGTCGATCCTGCGGACCAAACTCGCCTACAAAGGGCGATTCCGGCAGTTGATCGCGGATTCCGATCTCTCGCGCGACAACCTGAGCGTGGCGGAACGCGAGCACGCGTACACGGTGACCGTCGGTGCGCTGGAGCGCTATCGGCAGGACTATCTACAGGAAGTCCGCCAGTACCTGAGCAACGACGAGCAGTTCGCGCTGCTCGAGAATTTCGAGACCACCGAATTCGCGGCTGAGCTGGACAAGCTGCGCACGAAGGCGGGCGGGGTACAGTCAACCACCGCACCACGAGGAGGCTAACGAAGCGGGATAGCACAGGAAGTCGACGCGCCGCTCTGGCGCGGATCTGAAGTTACACGGAAGCAACACAATCCTGTTTTGACAGGGGAGATTTATGTACAAGCAAATTTTTTGCGGAGCAGTCCTGGCATCGGTCGCCGGAATGGCGCATGCCACCATCAATCTGTCGGCGGGTGCCGGCAGCGGCCAGGTGTCCCTCAGCTGGTCGTATTCGAACGAGACGCCTGTGACCCAGGAGGTCTATCAGGACACCGACTCGAATCCGAGCGGCCGGGTGCGCGTCGGCAGCGTCAGCAGTGGCACCCGCAGCTTCACGGCGACGGGCCTGAGCGGCGGTACGACTTACTACTTCTGGATCAAGAACACCGCCAGCGGAGTTGCCACGAATTCGAACGTGGCATCGGCCACGCCTTCCGGCGGCAGCAGCTCCTCGAGCGGCGGCGGCACCATCACGGGGGCGACCTGTTCATCCTCGGGCAGCACGTCGATCACGGCGACGATTCGCGTGACGAGCGGCACGTACGACGGTGGATGCCGGACGTTCAA
>JAYTOK010000064.1:0-18245 GCA_043747835.1 Pseudomonadota bacterium
CTCAGCGCCTTCAATTTCCCGTTCCGCAAGTAAGGAACCATAGGGTATGGCCAAGACAAACATGGTCGAGCGCGAGAAACGTCGTGCCAAGATCGTGAAGAAATACGCGGCGAAACGAGCGGTCCTCAAAGAGCTCATTCGCAGCCCCAAGACTAATCCGGAAGTTCGCGCCGACGCGCAGGCGAAGCTGCAGAAGCTGCCGCGCGACGCGAGCCCGAGCCGCGGCCGAAACCGCTGCGCGATCACCGGCCGCTCACGCGGCGTGTATCGCCGCTTCGGTCTGGCGCGCGTGAAGGTCCGTGAAGCGGTTGCGCGCGGGGAACTCCCGGGCGTTTCCAAGGCGAGCTGGTAAGGAGCGCATGGCATGAGCATGACCGATCCCATTGCCGACCTCCTGACCCGCATCCGCAACGCGCAGCTCGCGCGCAAGCCGGACGTGTCGGTGTCGTCATCGAAACTGAAGACCGCGCTCGTCAAGGTGCTGCGAGACGAAGGCTACGTCGCCGGATTTGGCGTTGTCAGCGAAGGCCCGAAGCAGACGCTGACCATCGAGCTGAAGTACTACGAAGGCCGCCCCGTGATCGACCGCCTCGAGCGTGTCTCGCGGCCGGGCCTGCGTATCTACCGCAGCAAGACGGAGCTGCCGAAGATCCAGGGTGGTCTCGGTACGGCCATCGTCTCGACGCCGAAGGGCGTCATGACGGACAAACAGGCACGGGCCATCGGGCAGGGCGGCGAAGTGCTCTGCATCGTGGCCTAACTAAAGAGACCTATCTTATGAGCCGAGTTGCAAAGAGACCCGTCGACCTGCCGCAGGGCGTCACCGCCACCGTGGCCTCGAACCTGGTCAAGGTCAAAGGCGCGAAGGGTGAGCTGTCGCTCGCGGTCGCCGACGGCGTGACCGTCGAATCGCAGGACAAGAAGCTGCAGATTGGCTTCGCCAATCCGGAGAGCCGCATGACGGCGGGCGCCACGCGCGCGCACATAGCCAACATGGTGACGGGCGTATCGAAAGGTTACGAGCGCAAGCTCGAGCTGGTCGGCGTCGGTTATCGCGCCTCGGTGCAGGGCAAGGTGTTGGCCCTCACGCTCGGCTTCTCGCACGCGGTGAATTTCCCGATCCCGGACGGCATCTCGATGGAGTGTCCGAGCCAGACGGAAATCATCATCAAGGGCATCGACCGTCAGAAGATCGGCCAGGTCGCCGCGAAGATTCGCGCGATCCGCCCGCCGGAACCCTACAAGGGCAAGGGCGTGCGATACACGGGCGAACAAATCGTACTCAAGGAGGGCAAGAAGAAGTAATTCTTCGGCACTCATATGCAGATCACCAAGAAAGAGCGGCGTCAGCGCCGCGCCATCAAGACCCGCATGAAGATCCGCGAGCTGGGCGTTGCCCGTCTCACGATCCATCGCACGCCCCAGCATATCTATGCGCAGGTGTTCGATTCGCAGGGCTCCAAGGTGCTCGCCACCGCGTCCACCGTGCAGGAAAAAGTCGCCAAGGGCCTCAAGGGCACCGGCAATGTGGAAGCGGCGAAGGCCGTTGGAACGGCTATTGCCGAAGCCGCCAAGGCTGCAGGCATCACCAAGGTCGCGTTCGATCGCGCGGGTTTCATGTATCACGGCCGCGTCAAGGCGCTGGCCGATGCCGCGCGCGAAGCGGGCCTGGAATTCTGAGGACTAACTAATGGCACGACCCGACAACAAATCGCAGGCGCAGGACGAGTTCCTCGAGAAGCTCGTTGCAGTCAACCGCACGGCCAAGGTGGTCAAGGGCGGACGTCAGTTCGGCTTCACCGCGCTTACTGTCGTTGGCGACGGAGCCGGCCGCGTGGGCTTCGGTTTCGGCAAGGCGCGTGAAGTGCCGGTCGCGATCAGCAAGGCCATGGCGCAGGCGCGCAAGAACATGGTCAACGTCGCGCTGCGCAACGACACGTTGCACTTCGCGATGAAGGGCTCGCATGGCGCGACCCTGGTCTACATGCAGCCGGCGTCCGACGGTACCGGTGTCATCGCCGGTGGCGGCATGCGTGCGGTGCTCGAGTGCGCCGGCGTGCGCAACGTACTCGCGAAGAGCTACGGCTCGCGCAACCCCATCAACGTGGTGCGTGCCACGGTAAACGCACTCGCGGCGGCCAAGTCGCCCGAGGACATCGCGGCGAAGCGCGGCAAGTCGCTCGAGGAGATCCTGGGTTAATCCCCAGGCCAACTCTTTCGAAGGAGTCATGGATATGGCAGCCAAGAACATCAAGGTCACGCTCGAGAAGAGCCTGGCCGGTCAGTTGAAGAACATCCAGGCGTCGGTGCGCGGGCTCGGTTTGCGCCGCCCGCACCAGACGGTGGACGTCGCCGACACGCCGCAGAACCGCGGAATGATCTACGCGGCGAAGCACATGCTGAAGGTTGAGCCACCCGCCGAAGGCGGGAAGAATTAAAGAGACATCACTATGACCATGCGTCTAAACGACATGAAACCGGCCACCGGAGCCCGCAAGGTCCGTTTGCGCGTCGGTCGCGGTGCCTCCGCCGGCCAGGGCAAGACCTGCGGCCGTGGTGTGAAGGGCCAACGCGCGCGCAAGGGCGGCTACCACAAGGTCGGCTTCGAAGGCGGCCAGATGCCGCTGCAGCGCCGCATGCCCAAGGTGGGCTTCCGTTCGGCCATGAAGTCGACGCGCGCCGAAGTGCGCCTGGACGAACTCGCCAAGGTGGAAGCAGCGGTGATCGACCTGGATGCCTTGAAGAAGGCGAACATCGTCCCGACTTTCGCTGCGCAGGCGAAGGTGATCCTTTCCGGCGAACTCAAGAAGGCCGTGATCCTCAAAGGCATTGGGGCCACCAAGGGTGCGCGCGAGGCCATTGAAAAGGCCGGCGGCAAGCTCGAAGCCTAAAGATAGAAATACCCAGGGACAGAGAACGAACAGTGGCAGACTCAGCCCAAAATCCCGCATCTTTGATCGGCGACGCAACGCGCTTCAGCGACGTGCGCAATCGCCTGTTCTTCCTGATCGGTGGGCTCATCGTGTATCGCATCGGCACGTACATTCCCGTGCCGGGCATCGACCCCGCTCGCGTCGCGGATTTCTTCAAGGACAAGGCCGAAACCATTTTCGGCATCGTGAATATGTTCTCGGGCGGCGCCCTCGAGCGCATGTCCATCTTCACGATGGGCGTGATGCCCTACATCTCCGCGTCGATCATCGTCCAGATGATGGCGATGGTGGTGCCGAGCTGGATGGAGTACCGCAAGGAAGGCGAGTCCGGCCGCCGCAAGCTCACCGCGATCACCCGCTACGGGACGCTCGGCCTCGCGCTGTTCCAGTCGCTGATCACGGCCAAGGGACTGCAAACGCAAGGCATGCTCGGCCCAGGCTGGCAGTTGATGTTCGTCGCCACGGTCAGCATGACCACGGGCGCCATGTTCCTCATGTGGCTCGGTGAGCAGATCACCGAGCGCGGCATCGGCAACGGCATCTCGATGATCATCCTGGGCGGCATCGTCGCAGGCTTCCCGAACGCGGTCGGCAGCACGGCGTCGCAGATCGCCTCGGGCGACATGAATCCGGTGTTCGCAGTTGCACTCATCGTGGTGGTGCTCGCGGTCACGACGTTCTGCGTGTACGTGGAGCGTGCGCAACGGCGCATTCCGGTCGACTACGCGAAACGCCAGGTCGGGCGGCGCATGTACGCCGGCCAGACGACGCACCTGCCGTTCAAGCTCAACATGTCGGGCGTGATCCCGCCGATCTTCGCCTCGAGCCTGCTGCTGTTCCCGCCGACCATCGCGGGCCTCATCGGCACGAACAACGAAACTTGGTGGGGCAACGCGCTGTCGACGTTCTCGGCCGCGCTCGGCTACGGGCAGCCGCTGCACATCGTGGTGTACTCGTTCCTCATCATCTTTTTCTGCTTCTTCTATACGGCGCTGGTGTTCAATGCGCGTGAAACCGCCGACAACCTCAAGAAGTCCGGTGCGTTCATCCGCGGCATCCGCCCGGGCCAACAGACCGGCGAATACATCGACAAGGTGCTGACGCGGCTCACCCTGTGGGGCGCCATCTACATCACGGGCGTCTGCCTTCTGCCGGAAATCCTGCGCACGCAGGGCAACGTGCAGTTCGTGTTCGGTGGCACTTCGCTGCTCATCGTGGTGGTCGTCGCGATGGATTTCTTCTCGCAGCTGCAGGCCCACATGATGTCGCACCAGTATCCGGGGCTGCTCAAGAAGGCCAACCTCATGGGTTACGGCCGCAGTGGCGCTCCGCAAGGTTAATAAGGGCTCATTCACATGAAAGTACGTCCCTCGGTCAAGAAAATCTGCAAGAACTGCAAGGTCGTGCGCCGTCGCGGCGTCGTCTATGTCATTTGCTCCGACCCGCGCCACAAGCAGCGTCAGGGTTGATTCGGGCAACGGCTAACTACAGGTAAAGAACATGGCACGTATTGCCGGCATCAATATCCCGATGAACAAGCACGTGGTGATCGGGCTCACCCACATCTTTGGCGTGGGCCGCTCGCGCGCGAAGACGATCTGCGAGACCACCGGCATCGCGCCGACCACCAAGGTCAAGGACCTGACGGAGGTGGAAGTGAATGCGATCCGCTCGGCGCTCGCGAAGGCCGCGGTCGAAGGCGACCTGCGCCGCGAGAATTCCATGAACATCAAACGTCTCATGGACCTCGGCACGTATCGCGGCATGCGTCATCGCAAGGGCTTGCCGGTTCGCGGCCAGCGCACGCGCACCAATGCGCGCACGCGCAAGGGCCCGCGCAAGCAGGCAGTCAAGTTGAACGCGCCGCCCGGAAAAGTGTAAGAGCGCAAGGTTTAAGAGGTTAGTTTTATGGCCGAAGAGAAAAAGACCGAAGCCGCTGCTGCTGCAGGTGGCGCCTCCCAGTCGGGGGGGCCCAAGAAGCCGAAGAAGGCACGCAAGAACGTGCTCGACGGCATCGCGCATGTGCACGCGTCGTTCAACAACACCATCATCACGATCACCGATCGCCAGGGGAACACGCTTTCCTGGGCGACGTCGGGCGGTTGCGGCTTCCGCGGTTCGCGCAAGTCCACGCCGTTCGCGGCGCAGGTGGCCGCCGAGAAGGCCGGCAACGCGGCCCAGGAACACGGCGTCAAGAACGTCGAAGTGCGCGTCGGTGGACCTGGCCCGGGTCGCGAGTCCGCGGTGCGCGCGCTGAATGCCTGCGGTCTCAAGATCACGAGCATTTCGGACATCACGCCGATTCCGCACAACGGCTGCCGCCCGCCCAAGAAGCGTCGCGTCTAGTCGTCCGAAAGATAATTGTCCGAAAGATTTGGTCGAAAGATTTGGCAGGTACATAGACATGGCACGATACCTCGGTCCCAAGTGCAAACTCGCGCGTCGCGAAGGCACTGATCTGTTCCTCAAGAGTGGCGTCAAGCCGCTCGAGAGCAAATGCAAATTCCAGGTGCCGCCGGGCGGCATCAAGGGCGAACGCAAGCAGCGCCTGTCCGACTACGGCCTGCAGCTGCGCGAGAAGCAGAAGCTGCGCCGCATGTACGGCGTGCTCGAGCGCCAGTTTGCGAACTACTACACGGAAGCTTCGCGCCGCACGGGCTCGTCGGGTGAGAACCTGCTCAAGCTCCTCGAGTGCCGCCTCGACAACGTGGTGTATCGCATGGGCTTCGCGGCAACGCGCTCCGAAGCGCGCCAGCTCGTGTCGCACAAGTCGATCGCCGTGAATGACGGCGTCGTGACCATCGCGTCGTACCAGGTGAAGGCCGGCGACAAGCTCACCGTGCGTGAAAAGGCGAAGAAGCAGCTGCGCATCCAGGGCGCGATGCAGATTGCCACGCAGGTCGGTCTGCCCGAGTGGGTCGAAGTGAACAGCACCGAGCTTTCGGGCGTGTTCAAGTCGGTACCGGGCCGCGATGAGATCCTGCCCGACATCAACGAAAACCTCGTCGTCGAGCTCTACTCCAAGTAAGCAAAGTTTGGCCGCGCCCGTCGGGCGTGGCTGGTGCTTGTTTGCTGCCTCCGGCGGCAAGACGAATTCAACCCGCCGAAGACGGCGGGTCCGTGAATTGATCGAAACACCCACGTCACTGTGGGAAGGTGAATCGAATGCAAGGTTCAGTAAGCGAATTCCTGAAGCCCCGTGTCGTCAAAGTGCAGCCCACGGCTCCGCGCCAGGCGCGCGTGGTCATCGAGCCGTTCGAGCGTGGCTTCGGCCACACGCTCGGCAACGCGCTGCGTCGCGTGCTGCTGTCGTCCATGCCGGGCGCCGCCATCACCGAAGTCGAGATCGAAGGCGTGCTGCATGAGTACACGTCGATCGAGGGTGTGCAGGAAGACGTGGTCGACATCCTGCTGAACCTCAAGCAGGTCGCGCTCAAGATGCATACGCGCGACAGCGCCGAGCTGCGTCTGTCGAAAAAGGGCCCGGGCCCGGTCACGGCGGGCGACATCCACACGGATCACGACGTCGAAGTCGTGAACCCGGATCTGGTGCTCGCGAACCTCACGAAGGCCGGCGAGTTGACGATGACGCTGCGCGTCGAGCGTGGCCGTGGTTATCGTCCGGCGGCGCAGCGCGCCGCGTTCGAGGAGCAGAGCCGTCCGATCGGCCGACTGCAGCTCGATGCGTCGTTCTCGCCCGTGCGTCGTGTGACCTACATGGTCGACGCTGCGCGCGTCGAGCAGCGCACCGACCTCGACAAGCTCGTCATCGACATCGAGACGAACGGCACCATCGACGCGGAAGAAGCCATCCGGCGCGCCGGCGGCATCCTCAAGGATCAGCTGTCGGTGTTCGTGGATCTGCAAGGCGAGGAAGAGGCCAGCACCAAGGTCTCCGAGATGCAGTTCGACCCGCTGCTGTTGCGGCCCGTCGACGAGCTCGAGCTCACCGTGCGTTCGGCCAACTGCCTCAAGGCCGAGAACATCCATTACATCGGCGACCTCGTGCAGCGCACGGAAGTCGAGCTGCTGCGTACGCCGAACCTCGGCAAGAAGTCGCTCACCGAGATCAAGGAAGTGCTGCAGAGCCACGGCCTGATGCTGGGCATGCGTCTCGATGGCTGGCCGCCGGCTGGTCTCAAGCACGATGCCGATCGTGGAATGATCTGATCGGCCGCAAGGCCGACCATTTGAAAATAGTTAGGTAGAAGTTTCATGCGTCATCAACTTTCCGGTCGTCAGCTCTCTCGCAATGCGCCGCACCGGCATGCGCTGCTCCGCAGCCTGTCCGTGTCGCTGCTGCGTTACGAGACGATCCGCACCACCATCCCGAAGGCGAAGGAACTGCGTCGCGTCGTCGAGCCGTTGATCACCCTCGGCAAGGACGACAGCGAAGCCAACCGTCGTCTGGCGTTCGCGCGCCTGCGCGATTCCGAGATCGTCACCAAGCTGTTCGAAACCATCGGCCCGCGCTTCAAGGCGCGTCCGGGTGGCTACACGCGCATCCTGCACATGGCGCCGCGTCCCGGTGACAACGCGCCGATGGCGTTGATGCAGCTCGTCGAGCGTTCGGCGCCGGAAGGTGCCCCCGCCGCGCCGGAAGACAAGAAGGCGAAGAAGGCTGAGAAGCCGAAGGCCGAAGCCGCCCCGGACAAGGGCGACAAGAAGGCGAAGGCCGAGGCCAAGAAGGGCCGCGAAAAGGCTGCCAAGGCCGTGAAGGCGGAGAAGGCTGCCAAGGCCGCCGCCGTGAAGGCCGAGAAGAAGGCCACCGCGCCGAAGAAGAAATTCGCCGCGAAGAAGAAAAAGAAGAAGTCGAAGTAAGTCGACGCTTCAAAGCCGAGTGAAACGGGCGCCCCTCGAAAGAGTGGCGCCCGTTTTCGTTTGGATCATCGCAGCAGCGCGACCGCGGCCTCGAGGAGATCCGATTCGTCGGGTTGCACGATCGCCATATCCGGCAAGACTCCGGCGGCCAGCGGCCGTCCGTCGCGCAGGGCGAGCTCTCCCGCCGGTAGATAGACATGCACGTCGCGCGTCGCGTTCCGGTCGAAGGCGGCGGGTGGGTTGAGCGGGCTTCCGCGCATCACCATCCCGTCGATCGCCGGCGCGAGCTGGCCAGCGAGTTTTGCGCGCCCGAGATCCCGCAAAGTCGCGGCCAAGAGCAGGGCGGAGCCATTCGTTTCGGGGTCCACGACCACCAGCAGCGGAAGCCCGATGTTCGCGCGACCGGCGGGTACTGACGTCCGTGCAACGCCACGGGACTTGCCGACGCGCGCCGCGTCGTTCGTCAGCAGCTGATAGATGGGCACCTGCGGCCCCACAAATTCCGCGGCGATACATTCCACGGTCCACAGCGCCCCACCCGTGTTCCTGCTCAGGTCCAGCACGACACCCTTGACGTCACGCGGCACGTTTCGGAACACGGCGAGCTCGTCGCAAAAAATTTCCGAGTCGAGTCCATCGAACGCGGGCATCGTCACTATCCAGAAGGAGCCGCCCTTTCGAGCGCTCGACGTCTCGCGCGGCTTGGGATTCAGCTGTTCCCTTCGGACCACTTCCTTGATGTCGACGCGATAAGACCGTGGACTCGCCGCCGCCAGCAGTTGGTCCATGATGCGCTCGAATCGCGCGTACGGTGTGGGTGCGTTCTCGTTCGTCACCGGGATGAGAGCGGCATCGACAGCGGCCTTCGCCGCGGACATGGCCGGCGGGCGGTACGACTCGAACAGAGACGCCGAGAACATGTAGGCATCGCGCCGCACATCCCGAGGCATATCCTGCCCGGAGGCGGTCCGAAAGGCGGACTGCATGTGCTCCCAGAGCTCGTGTGCCTGCTCTTCGGGAGCCGCACGCGCGGCATCGTGGTTTCCCATCACCAGCAAGGTGAGCAAGGCGATCAGTGTGCGGCGCGCGCTCCGGCGTAGCGACATGTGCATGTCTCCCTCGTGGAATCCAGCGGGGCGAGTGCCGCCCGCTTTGCCAGCATACGCCGCGCTGACTTAAGCTTCCGCGTCCAACAATCCAGGGGAGAGGCCATGAGTCTCGCGAAAGAATTCAAAGAATTTGCGATGAAGGGCAGCGTCGTCGATCTCGCCATCGGCGTGATCATCGGTGCGGCCTTCGGCAAGATCGTCGCGTCGCTGGTCGAGGACATCATCATGCCGCCGCTCGGCAAGCTCATCGGCGACGTGAATTTCTCGGATCTCGCGTGGAGTCTCGGCACGGACCCCGCCGGCAAGGAAGTGCTCTGGAAGTACGGCAACTTCCTGCAGATCTCCTTCCAGTTCATCATCGTCGCGTTCGTGCTGTTCATGCTGATCCGCACGATCAACAAGCTGAAGAAGCCGGACCCGGCCGCGCCGCCGCCGGCACCGCCCGCGCAGGAAGTGTTGCTGCGCGAAATCCGCGACCTGCTCGCGAAGAAGTAATCAGCCAGAGACGCTCGAGGTGGCTGCCGTCCGTTACAACTGGATGTTCCGGACGGCGGCTGTCCTCTTCGTCTTGTTCGGCGTCTTCTGGCTGTTCGACGCGACCTTCACGCAAAAATTCGCGGGCGCGCGGCCCTATCTGCTCGCCGCAGGCGTGGCTGCCATCGCCGTGGGCGTGATGCTCTTTCGCCGCATGAAAACCGGGATTGCACTGTCGGCGTTGTGCGCCGCCCTGCTCAGTATCTCGGCGGCGGTGACCGCGCCACAGATGCGCGGACCCGGGATCCTCGTGGTCGCCGCAGTGGCGATCATGACCGCACTGTATGCCGCACTCGCGACCCGCGAACTCTACGGCGGCAAGTGACCGCTCAGGTCTCGCTCTCGGCCAGCAGCAGGCCGTTCAGTTCTTCGACCAAGCGCGGAATCATTGCCTCGCTGTAGCCGGTGTGATCGGCCGCCACCTTCCCGTCGCGCCCGATCACGATCATCCGCGGAATGCCGAGCACTTCGAACTTCTTCGCGGTTCGTCCTTTCGCGTCGCGCAGGATCGTGATCGGAAAGTCCGCGAGGATTTCCACGATCTGCCTGAACGGCTTCGGTGCGTCCTCATAGTTGATGGCAATGATCTTGAGATGGTCGGAGCCGACCTTCTTCGCCAACGAGGCCAGCACGGGAAGTTCCTTGCGACAGGGCGCGCACCAGGATGCCCAGAACGAGACGATCACCACCTTGCCGCGGTGATCGCTGATCGCGACGGGATTGCCGGCGGTGTCCTTTCCGAGGTCGTCATGGGGGATGCTGCCGACAGCGAGCGCCGGGCGCTTCTTCTCGGGTTTTTCGTCGGCGGCCGATGCGGGCGCCGTCACCCCCAACGCCGCGAGCATGAGCGTACCGGCGACGGCGCGCAGTGCACTACGTCGCATGGAATCCCGGCCGCGTGAGGTTCTCGCTCCTGCCCGGCCTCGCAACCACGTTGTCCTCGATCCGGATCCCACCGAACGGCTTCAACTGCTCGACCCGCTTCCACTCGATCATCTTCCCGATCGGCTTGTTGCGCGCTTCGTTCAGCAACTGATCGATGAAATAAAACCCCGGCTCCACCGTCACGACGAACCCATCTTCCAGCTTCCGCGTCAGCCGCAGGAACGGATGGTTGTAGGGCCGCTCGATCTTGCCGCCCACGGCATCTTTCAGGAACCCGCCAACGTCGTGCACCTGCAGTCCTAACAAGTGGCCGATCCCGTGCGGATAGAACACGGACGTCAGCGCATGGTCGACCGCTTCATCCGCGCTCACATTGATGACGCCGATCTCCCGCAGGAACTCACTGATCGCCCGATACGACGCCTGATGGATGTCGCGCCAGTCGGTGCCGACCTTCACCTGCGCACACAGCTTGAGCTGCAGCTCGTCGAACTTCCGGATCATCCCGGCGAATTCGGCATCGTCAAACGAATGCGTGCGCGTGATGTCGGACGCATATCCCGCAAACTCCGCTCCCGCATCGATCAGCAGCGAGCGAAACTTCGATGGCTTCGTGCGCCCTTGCACCTGGTAATGCAACACCGCCCCACCTTCATTGAGCGCGATGATCGGGTTGTACGGCAACTCGCGCTCGCGCTGGCCGCACGCGGCCATGAACGCGAGTCCGACTTCGAACTCGCTCGCGCCGCCGCGAAACGCTTTCTCCGCCGCGATGTGGCCGCGCGCGCCGAGCACGTTTGCTTCGAGCAGACACGCGATCTCGTACGGAGTCTTTGCGGCGCGCGGATAGTCGAGCTGCGCCATCAGGTGTTCGGGGTTGATCGCCTTCACGCCCCAGGACACGAGCTCGTTGAACGGCGCTCCGATGAACGCGGTGCGCGAGAGGTCCTTGGGCAGCGCCGCGCGCGCCGCAGTCCGATCGGAGCAGCTCATGATGTCGAAGGCCGGCACCCAATGCGCGTCGGGGGTCTCGGGCGACTTGTGCCAGTAGTCGACGGGCTGGTGCATGAGCAGCTGCGGCTTCTGGCCTGGCACGAAGTACACGAACGAATCCGGCGCGTCGTGGAGTGGTGCCCATACCTTGAACGGCGCCTGGGCCTTGAAGGGCAGGTGGTGATCGTCGAGGAAGATCAGCGGCGGATTGCCGGCATGGACCAGCAGGGCGTCGAAACCGGTGCTGGCGAGCGCCGCGGCGCTACGGTTCTTCACGGCTTCGATGTGCCGCGAGAAAAGATCCGACAGGGACTCGGCGTTTTGTTTAATGGCGGGTGAGCTCATGGTGCGATTCTAAGCGCGGACAAACGGCCGCAAGTGGTTGACGCAACGCAACAATATGCCATTCGAGCCACTTTCGGAATGGGTCTCCCGGATTCACGTGGAGGGGAGTTGTCGCCAGTTACGGACAATTTTTGTACTTGTTTCAAATGATTCGGCAAATCGATAAAATTCCGCGCCGCGATGTGAATCGCTGCAAACAAACGTTTGTTCGGTCTCTTTTTCCACTAGAACATTTGGGGTACCCCTACATGAAATTGAACGTTGCTCTCGCCGCCTCGATTGCGGCCCTTGCGATGATGACGGCCTGCAGCAAGCAGGAATCGGTTGACGCTGCTGCTCCGGCCGCTGCGGAAGCCGCCACGGATGCCGCCGCTGCCGCGACGGATGCCGCCGCTGCCGCCACGGATGCCGCCGCTGCCGCGACGGATGCCGCTGCTGCCACGACGGATGCCGCTGCCGCTGTGGTCGAAGCCGCTCCGGCCGACGCTGCTGCTGCGCCGGCTGAGGCGCCGAAGCCGTAATCGATCGGTAAACGATCGACTATTGCTTCGAGCCATCTGGCTCAATGACGGCCCGGGCAGAACGTACTAACGTCTGCCCGGGCTTTGTCTTTTCGGGGGTAGCGTGACCATCAGTGTGCGAGATGCGCGCGGCGCGCCGCGAGATCGCGAGTGGATCGAAAGCGTCTACCGCGACTACCTGGATGATCTTTCGCCGCTCAACACCGGCGTCTTCAGCATGACTTCGCTCGGCGAGATCGGTTACAGCGAATCCGATCAGCTCGCACGCTGGTTCGTCGACTCGACCGTGACGCCTCTCGTGATCGTGCGGGGATCGGACCTCGTCGGCTTTGCGATGGTCGCCAGTAGCGGCGCCACTGCCGGCGGACCGACAGTCGACTACCGGATGGCCGAATTCTTCGTTGCCCGGACCTGGCGTCGCCGCGGTGTGGGTCGCCTCGCCGTCGAGCTCATCCTCAACCGGTTCGCCGGCCGCTGGCAGATCACCGAGTACCTGCGCAATCCCGTGGCCGTCGCCTTCTGGCGGCGCGTCGTGACTAACTACACGCAGGGTCGATTCCAGGAGCGCGTGACCAATGGCGAAGTTCGACAGGTTTTCGAATCAGGAACTTCGCGCGCCCAGAAGCCGGCCTGACCGGCCCGCGCACGTCGGAACCCTTCTTCTTGCGGTATTTCTCGCCATGACGATGGAAGGCGGCTACGCCGGTCCGCGCCCGAGCGGATCTCTCGTCCCGACCCGCTCCGAGGTCATCGCCACGCATGGCATGGCCGCCACCAGCCATCCGCTCGTGAGCCAGATCGCGCTCGACGTGCTCAAGCGCGGCGGCACGGCGGTCGATGCCGCGATCGCGGCCAACGCCGCGATGGGACTGATGGAACCCACGGGCAATGGCGTCGGCGGCGATCTGTTCGCGATCGTCTGGGATGCGAAGACGCAGAAGCTCCACGGCCTCAACGCGAGCGGCCGTTCTCCGAAATCGCTGACGCTCGAGAAACTGCGCGCGGAACTCGTGAAGCTCGATTCGAAGACGATCCCGCCGCGGGGTCCGCTGCCGGTGTCGGTACCCGGTGCGGTCGACGGATGGTTCGAGCTGCACGGCAAGTTCGGCAAGATCTCGATGAGGGAGCTGCTGCAGCCCGCGATCGCCTACGCGCGCAACGGCTTTCCAGTCACGGAGGTCATCGCCGAAGGCTGGGCGCGCAATGCACGGCTGCTCGAGAAATACCCCAACTTCCGCGAGACGTTCATGCCGAACGGGCGGCCGCCGGCGAAGGGCGAGGTGTTCCGCAATCCGCTGCTGGCGAATACGCTGACCGCGATCGCCGAGGGCGGACGCGACGCCTTCTACGCGGGCGACATCGCCCAACGCATCGAGAAGTACCTGCGGGCCAACGGCGGATACCTCACGGCCGCCGATCTCGCCGCGCATCGTTCGGAGTGGGTGGAGCCGGTATCCACTAACTACCGCGGCTACGATGTCTGGGAGCTGCCGCCGAACACACAGGGCATCGCCGCGCTGCAGATGCTCAACATCCTCGAGGCATACGACCTCAAATCGATGGGCTTTGGCAGCGCCGAGTACCTGCATCTGTTTGTCGAGGCCAAGAAGCTCGCCTTCGAGGATCGCGCGCGCTACTACGCCGACACCGCGTTCGCGAAGATTCCGCTGCAGGGACTGTTGTCCAAGGACTACGCCGCGAAGCGGCGCAAGCTCATCGGTCAGAAGGCGGCGCTCGAATACGCGCCCGACCCCAGAGCGCTCGAGCAGGGCGACACCATCTACATGACCGTCGCGGATGCCGCGGGCAACATGATCTCGCTGATCCAGAGCAACTACCGCGGCATGGGTTCCGGCATGACTCCCGACGGCTGCGGCTTCATCCTGCAGGACCGCGGCGAGATGTTTTCACTGACCCCGGGGCACGCGAATGGGTACGCGCCGGGCAAGCGTCCTTTTCACACCATCATCCCGGGGTTCGTCACGAAGGACGGAAAGCCGTGGTTGTCGTTCGGCGTCATGGGCGGCGCGATGCAGCCGCAGGGTCATGCCCAGATCCTGATCAACCTCATCGACTTCGGCATGAACCTGCAGGAGGCGGGCGACGTTCCGCGCGTGCGCCACGACGGCTCCAGCGAGCCCACCGGCGAGCGCATGAGCGACGGCGGGGAGATCATTCTCGAGAACGGCTATGCGGCCGAGATCGTCAAGGCGCTCGAGGCGCGCGGACACAAGGTAAAGGTTGCCAATGACGGCGACTTCGGCGGCTATCAGGCCATCCTGCGGAACGCGGAGGGCGTTTACTTCGGTGCGTCCGAATCGCGCAAGGACGGCGCCGCCCAGGGTTATTAGCCCAGGCGACGGTTCCTAGAACCTTTTGGCCGGCGCCGGGTACTCACCGGAGTTGGCGTCGGTGGTGTGGTCCGCGCGGGCCTTGTTTACCGATTGCGAGAGCCCGGCACCGAATCAGGGGGGTCCTCGCCATCGGCGCCAACACTTCCCTTTACTGGATCGCCGGAATCCCGAGGAATATCGAATCCTCGGGCGTGCCGAACTCCGAGGCCTTCGGCCGGCGCGTCGTCGGCGCCAGCGTCCCCGAATGCAGCGCATCGATCTTCGCGTGCGTGGCTTTCGCCGCGGCGACGAGCTCGGGATAGGGCCGGTCGGTCACGTCTATCCACCCGATGTTGTAGTTCTCCCCATCGCGTCTCCCGGTCGCCGGCTGATCTATCCACTGGTACCAGTGCGTGCCGATGATCGCGGGGTGCGCCGCTGCGTTCTCCACGTAGTAGGAGTACGCGACACCGCGCTCGGCCTGGTTCATCGCCTGAACGAGCCCGGGCGCGAGCCCGCGCTCCGGCACGCCGAAGTGAAACTCGCCGATCAGGATGGGCAGATCCTGGATGCGGTAGACGGTATCGATGAAATCCTTGGGCGGCGCCCAGCGGTATTTGTTCATGCTGTAGACGTCGAAGCCGCGCGCGAGCGCGATCACCTCGTCGGGCGGTGTGCCGCCAAACCGGATTCCCAAGTGCAGATGGTTTCGGTCCTGGCGCCGCACGGCGGCGTTGACGACTTCGAGGTACTTCGTGAACGCCGCGTGCACCATCGCCTTGCGAGACGCGGGAGTGTCGCTCTTGGCGAGTTCGGCCTTGAAACGCTTCTGAAGCTCGCTCGCCTGACCGGCGAGGACGAGTTCGACGAGCTGACTCTCACGCGCCGGCCACGGAGGTTCGTTGCCGATGAAGTAGCCGATCATCCAGGGATCGTCCTTGCGAGGCTTCAGCTGCTGCGCGGCTTCTGCCTCGACGCGTCGCGCGAACGCGTCCGAATACACATCGGGCATGCCCATGATCGCGCCCTCGATGTGCTGCCAGCCGCGCAGTGGCAATACGTAAGGCTGGCGCTGCGAGGATCCAGCGGGCAGCGTGTCGTTCAGCTCAGCGCCGTAGGCGGTGTTCAGACCCCACCCGCGCATGCGTCGCGAGGTCAGCTGCGCGCTGCGGACGCGCCAGCCATCGCCGAAGCGGTGTGCGAGATTCGCCAGGTAGAAGGAGACGGGATCGCGCAAGGGATCTGCAATCGCACCCGAGGGAATCTGCGCGGACTGCGGAATGCTGGCGAACAGCTTGCTGCGCCCGACGATGTGCGTGCGCGGCGGATCCGACCCCGCGCCGTTGACTCCGGCCGACCAGAACCGGCAGCCCTGCGGATCGACGAACCACCAGCGGTCATCGATCTTCTCCACGCGAAAAAAGCCGGTGGCTTTGCGGCGATTGGCGGAAAAACCGCCGTACTGGCACGTCGTCGATGCCGTGCTCTTTGGTACGAGCATGCGCTCCTCCGCCTGCCAGTCCTTGACCAGCGCCGCGACGTCGCGCGCCTTGCCCGGCCACTCGCCGTGCACGTATTGCCCGTAGTCATCGATCAGCGGCGTGCCGCCGTCGAGGATGGCGTCGCCCGGGTCCGTCTTCGCGAGGCTCACCTTGCGGATCTCGAGAGTCGAAGTCCGGGCCGGGTATCTCATCGTGACGCTGATCGCCCGCACAGTGCGGACCGGCGCGTGGCCGCCGGCTTCGATGTTGATCCAATAGCTCGCGCGCGGCTGGTTCACGGTGGAAGCGAGCTCATCGGCATCGCCCAGGCCGTTGCGGAAGAAGCGCATCGGGATCGAGGCCCGCGTCCAGACGCCGGCGAAAGGGTGGATGCGCTTGGAGACGTTACCTTCGTCGCTCAACAGTCCGAGTTCGAAGCGCTGGCTGGTCGAGCTACGGTATTCGACGACGAGGAATTGGGCGTCGCTCCAGTCAGTCGGCAGTGTGGGGTCGACGTCGGCAATGGACCATTGCGTAGTCGAGACCTCGCTCGCGAAGGTTGCCTTGAGGGGCACGGCGTGAGCGCTAACAACCATGAGGAGGACCAGCGATGCAGTGGATAACTCGCGGCGAAATTTCATGCCAACCCTCGAAAATGACGGACGTGTCCTACAGTGTCGGCGATCTCGACCGCCGTGTTGCAGCCCCAAGGTAGCGGTAACCGCAACAAATATTTTGGTCTGTCGACATGCGCCGGTCATCTTTTCGAGACCCGACGCCAGCGTTGATGTTTTCGGCGAGGCGACGACACGCTGCGTGTGGCGCGCCGTTTTCGGGAACACGCGGCGATATTGGCCGCACTGAGACAAAGCGCATCGGGTTGATATTCTGCGTGCGAGCACCAGCCTGGGGCGACTTTCATCTGGATGAATCCATTTCACCTGAAGGTGAGAAGTCTAACTTCCGTCCGAACTTCCGGCGCGGAAACAGCGCAAATGCAGGGGTTCTGCGACGGAGATATGTGCCGCGCCAAGGCTGCGACACGATCGATTGGTGTACCGGTGTCATGAACTGGCTAGCCGCGAGTCATTTCTCCCGACATATCCCACGAATTGTGGCCGCGCCGCGTTTGTCCACCGGTGACATAAAATTGCCATTCTTCGGGACAAAATCCACGGGTGTGAGACATGTCTTCGGACAACGAAATAGTTTGACAAGCGAATTTTCGCGGGCTTACCGTCCGCCGCACTCGATGCCGAACTCAGAGCTCTGGTCGGAAGGATTCGGCGAATCGGCATCGGAGCATCGATGATCTCTATCGATGCAAAAAAGGGGGACTGGTCGCGTATCGCTCCGCAGCGGTGCGCGATTTGTCATATCGCGCGACCGATGGAGGCGTGATGACGAGTTCGAGAAAACGATCGATTGCATGGCGCCCCTCGCAGCAGCAAGGGCAGCAAGCGTCGCGCCTGAACACCCAAAAGATTTCACGAGGTGCACGAACGACGGAGCGATCCGCCCGTCCTCGGGCAATGGGGGCGTTTGACTAACGACAGACAGGGATTTTCAGCAAAGGAATGCCGCGCGGGCCGAGGACAAGATGTTCCCGGCCAGCGATGAATCGGAAGATCGGTGCCGGCCTCAGGACGATTTGCGAAGGAAAGCGAATCGGCATCGACACATCGCCCTTCCGGCGATGGAAGAGGGGGGATGAAGCGCAGCGGCTGTCGGCCGCGGCGGTTTGTCATGTCGCGAAGGTTCGGGCAAAGGCCCGCACCGGTTTTATGGAAGAAATCTCAGACAGAAAATATGGAGGCGTGATGACTATGATTCGCAAAGTTTTAGGGGGAGCCATCCTCTTGGCCGCCGCGGGTATCGCCCAAGGCGCAACGGACTATCCGTCCGGTTACACCAAGTGCGCGAAAGACGGTGAGACCTGTTCGTACAGCGGATCGCGATCCGTTGCCTACGGCAAGTCCGGCACGTTCGTGTACGCGACGCTCACGGGACCGATCACCTGCCAGGCTTCGCTGTTCCCGTCGACCAGCGTCGGTACCCCGCGCTACTGCTCGTACGGTGCCTCGGGATCCTCGAGCTCCAGCTCGAGCTCCACGTCGAGCTCGTCCACGTCGTCCAGCTCGACTTCGTCGAGCAGCACGTCTTCGAGCAGCAGCTCGTCCTCGTCGGGCGGCATCACGGGGGCGACCTGTTCATCCTCGGGCAGCACGTCGATCACGGCGACGATTCGCGTGACGAGCGGCACGTACGACGGTGGATGCCGGACGTTCAA
>JAYTOK010000065.1:0-100301 GCA_043747835.1 Pseudomonadota bacterium
CGTGCCACTCGAGCACGGAGCCTGGGCCAATCCCGAGTTTCTTGCGCACTTCGGCAGGCACCGAAATCTGGCCCTGCGCGGTCACTTTGGATTGAGCGAAGGTCATGCGGTTACATTACCCAGGTAATGCAGCATTGTCAATACGCCTCGCCGTCGGCCGCGTGACATGCGGCGTCGAAAATGGCGCCCGGATCGCGGTCCACGAGGGTACTCGAGAAATACCTCCTAACGAATGAGTAGGTGCTTGCGGGAGTTTTGCGGGGCCTGGTCATGCTTCGTCGTGCTCAGTCGTGACAAATGCAACGGATGCCATGTGAGCTCGCGATTGATGACGTCAAATTCATCCAAGAAAATTAATCGTCTACGTTCTTCGCTCCGCCCGAGCTTTTCACCCCCTCCATTTTGTAATCAGGGGGTCGCGGGTTCGATCCCTGCAGCCGGCACCAATTCCTGTTCGCCGGCCGCTCATTCACGTCGTGCATGGCCGGGCAAGCGCCGCTACTTCTCGCTCGATGAGCTCGATGTCCAGGAATTGGCGCGGCGCGATCCGGCCCCACTTCTAGAGGGCTCCCAGCCTGTGTCGCTCGACGAGAGGCCCAGCGTGAGCCGGACCTCCTGAGCGCGGTCAATCGCGCGATCGATCGCAAGCGCACTCCCGAGATCAGCGTCATCCGGGCTGACTGGATACAGCCCCGCGTTTTTGCGATACCGTGCGCGGTCATTGAACGGAGGCCGGGATGAAGCACGAAGAGCGCGTGGTGGAATGGTTCAACGCGGTGGACTGGATTCAGGCGGGTTCGCGCATCGCCGCGATTCTCGTGGTGAGCTTCCTGCTGGTCTTCATCGCGCGCCGGCTGATCTCCGGGCTCGAGAAGTTCACCGCCACGCACGCGCACGACGTCGAGGCGCGCAAGCGCGCCGCCACGGTCAGCAATGTGCTGCGCAAGCTCGCGTCGTTCTTCATCATCGGCATCGCGACGCTTGCGATCTTCAACACGCTCGGCATTTCGATCCTGCCGTTCCTCGCGACCGCCGGCGTCGCCGGCATCGCGATCGCGTTCGGCGCGCAGTCGCTCGTCAAGGATTTCTTCCGCGGCTTCTTCCTGCTCGCGGAGAACCAGATCCGCCAGGGTGACGTGGTCGAGATCGCGGGCAAGAGCGGTCTCGTCGAAGAGCTGACGCTTCGGTACGTGCAGTTGCGCGACTACGAAGGCAATGTCCACTACGTGCCGAACGGTGAGATCGGGGTCGTCACGAGCGCGAGTCGCACGTTCGCCTATGCCGTGATCGACGTGACCATCGCGCTGGATCAGGACATCGCGCCGGTCATCGACCTGATGCGCGAGACGGGGAAGCAGTTGCGCGCGAGCCCGGAGTTCGAGGCAACGATCCTCGAGGAGATCGACATCGCGGGAATCGAGACCTGGAACGACCGCGGCATCACGCTGCGCGGCCGGTTCAAGGTTCGGGCGCTGGAGCAGTCCAACGTGAAGCGTGAGTACCTGATGCGGCTCAAGCATGCCTTCGACAAGGCGGATATCCAGCAGCCGCGCTCGACGGTGACGTTCATCGAAGGAGCACCACGCCCGGCGCCGGAGGGCCCGCCGGGGAAGTAGCCGCGCCTAGTGGGCAGTCACGGCACTTTGCGTCGCGGGGCCCGAGCGGCTCGCGCCACCCTCGCTCTCCCAACGCTCCTTCTCGATCTGCTCGTTGAGTTTGACGCGGCGACGCTGTTCCTCCGCGCGCCGCTGCGTGCGGGACGCGATGGACGAGGCCGCGAGGATCGCGATTCCCGCGATGCCCAGTAGTTTGATGATCCGCATGGTCTTTGATCTCCCGTTGTCCGTGGCATTCATTTCTGCAGGCTCCTGAGTTGCGCCAGGTGGCGTTCGATCGTGGGCAAAGTCTCGTTCGCGTACTTGCGCAGATCCTTGTCTTCTCCGCCGCTCGCCTGCGCGCGATAGAGCGCGACGGAGTTTTCATGCCCCTCGATCATTTCAGCAGTCCACCTGGAATCGAAATCGGTGGTGGCAGTGCCCGCCGGCGGCGCCGCTGGCGCGCGCGGACCTGGAACCGGCCAACCTTTGTTTTCCGCAATCTTCGCGAGCTTCGAGTTCGCGTTCGTATGGTCCGAGGCCAGCATCGCCGCGATTTGCCTGAGCTCGGGTTTCTTGAGTTGGAGCAGGGCATCGCGCGCGGACTGCACTTCGTTGCGTCCGCTCTCGGTGGCCTGCTTCACGAACTGGATGTCGTCCACGGGTTTGCCCGCGGGCGCTCCGCCGTCTGCCGGCGCATCGACCGTGAAAATGGGGTGTGCCTGAGCATCCGTCGCGACGACGGGCACCAGGGCGGTTGAGCCGGCGGTCCAGTTGTCCACCACCCGCGTTTGTGCCGGCGAAAGCGGCATTGTTTCTGTCTCGGGCAGCGCGCTTGCGGGATCAGTCGCGGCGAGGCTTACAGCGAGGGCCGGGCCAGCGGCCACGATGAGCCCGGCCAAGCCGAGACCTCTGACTCCACGTTGCGTGATCCGCCGGATGTTCATGTCTGTTCCTCGACACGGGCAAACCGCCCGGCGAAAGTAGTTAGCGTTCGCCGGGCGGACTCGCAACTGCTCAGTTGGTCGGAGCCGGAGCGGCCGAACCCGCACCCTTCACCGCATCGAGCTGGGCCTGGGCCGTGACCTTCGCCGACTCGTAAGTCGCCTCAGCCTGGTCCTTGCACGCCTTCTGCGCATCGCTACCGAGCGTCTCGCACTTCTCGTTTGCGACCTTGCGCTGGCCATCAGCCTGCGCAACGGCGACGTCGTACTCGGCGGCAGCGCGGTCTTCCGCACCTTCCATCGCGACTTCACCCGCTTCGCGCTTCTCTTCGGCAACGTTCTCCGTCGCGTCCTGACGCGCTTCCGCAACGTCCTGCGCGGTCTCGTTCGCGGATTCTTGTTTGCTGCAGCCGGCGAGCGCGAGCACGCCAACGGCGGCGGCCACTGCCAATGTCCAGTTTTGTTTGATCACGATCGTCGTCTCCTGGTGGATGGTTCCGGGGACGAATGCTGCGCTCTCGACTGCGTCTACGCTCGCGGACAAATCATGTAGCGGGTGTCAGCGGAGGCCGACCGCCGCACCGGGGCTCCTGCATTCGACGCAAAAAGACGACAACAACGCTGTCAGCAAGCGCTGACGCAGGACTGCGAGCGGCGCTCGCGCCGACGGCGGTCGCGCTGACACTGCTGCTGTTGCGGGATCACTAGACTGGCGCACCCATTGAACGAATGATCCAGGAGGATGCAATGACCAGTCAGGCCAAGAATTTCGAGAACGGCGCACGCGCTGCTGCCGATACCACCGTCGTGGAACTCACGCGTGTCGTCTCGCAGGCGGAAGAGCTGCTGAAGACGCTCGGTGAAGAGGGCGGCGCCGCGGCCGAGGCCGTACGGCAGCGCGTCCTGCGCACCGTGAGTCAGGCGAAAGTCCGTCTCGCGGATGCGAGTGATCGCGTGCGCGAGCGTGCTGTCGACGCGAGCAAGGCGACGGATCGCTATGTGCACGACAATCCGTGGAAGTCGATTGCGTACGGAGCCGCCGCTGGCGCCGCCGTCGCGCTGATCGCGACGGCGCTGCTGCGCCGCGAGTGATCGACAACGTCTGACCGAATCGCGGGCGGCATCTGCCGCCCGCGCCGGAGGCGGCATTTACGAAGACAGTCGGTTGAGTTCACGAATGGCGCCGATGAGTTGAGCTACCTGCACCGGCTTCGCCAGGTGTCTCTGAAAGCCACGGTCGATCGCGCGCTCGGCATCTTCACGCCGCGTGAATGCGGTCAGTGCGATCGCCGGCAGGACCCATCCCTCTCTCTTCAGGCGATGGCGCACCTGGGCGCCACCGCAGGCACCGCGGCGGAGCGCGATGGCCGGACGGTCATCGATGGACTGACCGATGCCGAAGGCGTGATCGTGTGCGAACAGGTCAAGTCCGTCCTCGCGCAGTAGTTCGAGGGCAAGCTGACCTGCATCCCACCGTCGGGTGGTTAGTCAGCGCCGGGGTACCGCGCAATGATCGTGCGGCGCGAGAACCTGTTGCAGATGCTCTGCGGTTCGTCGATTTCCAGTCGATAGTCGTCGACGCCGCCCGCGACGTGGCGAGCTTCCAGTCCCGATTCCTTCAGCGTGTCGACGGCTTCCTGCGGGGACGCGACATTTTTCACCGCGAAAACGCGCCACGCAAACGTCTCGCGCTGCATGCCGCACGTATCCCTCGTCATTGACCATACGCGCGTGAGCAGCGCCGCGGCGAACAGGCCGAAGAGGCCGCCGACACCTGACAGTGTCACCGCGATGAGCCATACCCAGTAGGTGCGCGCGGTGTCGACGAGCCGCTCCGTTTCATCTTGCAGCAGCGCGATGACCGCGAGGCCGCAGGCGAGTGCGACCGCGGCGCCCACCCATTCGAAACGACGACGGGCGAAGCGAGCGGCGAGGGCTGACATCCCGAAACACAGGAGAGCCAAAGGCAGTGGGTTGAGGAGCCAGTCGCCAGGGTCGGGCGGAAAGTCGTGCGCGATCGCGTAGGGTCGCGTCACCTATAAGGCGGGCGCGGCGTTTTCCATGGCGCATATATAAGAGAGGAGCCCTTCGATGGGCAGGACCTGCGCGCGGACCTCACAGTTTCAGAGCCGGCATTTCGGGTCGCCTTCGGGCAACTGCTTGAAATTCCTCATTGTCGCGCTTCACAGACGTCTCAGCGCCCGCGCACTTTCTATCCATCGCGTTGAACCGAATGCACTGAAAGCCTGAAATCCACCCCGGTTGAGCACCGGCCTGGACGGAGGATTCCGACAAATGCACTTTGACGCGCCCAGATTCGTACGAGCCTTCCTGCCCGCGGCATTGATGGCCGTCTGCCACGGTTGTGGCGGCGGCGGCGGCTCGACCGCCGAAATACAAAGCGTCACCCCTCCGACTGTCGCGACGCCAGCACCCGCAGTCGTCAATCGCGCGCCCACGATCACCACCGAGTCGGCTGCCGTCGTGCGTGTCGGTGTCACCTACGACTATCAACCCGCCGCCAGCGATCCGGACGGCGACACGCTGCGCTTCACGGCTAACAACCTGCCGCCGTGGGCAAGCATGGATCCCAACACGGGTCGCATCACCGGCACTCCTGGCGAGAACGACCTCGGCGAGTACGAGGCGATCACGATCGTCGTCGCCGATGCCGCGGGCCGAACTGAATCCGACCCGTTCACGATCACCGTCATCAATGGCGCCGCCAGCGCTGGCTCGGGCGTCGCGTCGCTGCAATGGGAAACGCCGCCCTCGAAGGTCGATGGCACGCCGCTCGACGATCTCGCGGGCTACCGCATTCTCTACGGGCGTACCGCGAGCGAACTCGACCAAAGTGTTCTCATCTCGAATCCGTCGACAACGACTTACGAGTTCGCGACGCTGGATCCCGGCACCGGGCAATTCGCGCTGGTCGCCGTGAACGCGGGCGGCCTCGAGGGTCCCGCCACCACGCTGGCCCAGAAATCCGTCTGACGCCTGTGTTCTAACCACCGGTTCTCCTGTCTTTCGAGGAGTTGCCGTCAATGAATCTTGCTGGTTTTCAAAGCTTGCCTCGCTGACGGGCGGCGACGCGCTGCCAGCGAAATGCAGGCGGCTGGCCCAGCTACACGCAGAACTCGCGCCGTCTCACGCTGCCGGCGAATCCGGACTCGACGGCGTCGAACGGCTATATGATCGTGGAGAACTGGCTGCATTCGATGGATCGGTCGATCCAGGGCGTCACGCAGTCGAAGTCCCACTTCACCACCGGCTTTGTCGGTGCGTTGAACGTCTCTGTAGGATCGAGACCGGACGCTGTAATCGTCCGGCGATAGGAGATGAGGACAAAGATCGGCGTCATTGACGCCGATCTTTGTTCTATGGTGGTGGCGTGTTCTCTGGGAGACCGGCGTCGCAATGAAGTCTCCGTTCGAGAGCGATCAATACCACTATCAGGTCAGCCAGCCGAGCATCTTCAAGCGCGGGACGTCGTTGGCGACGCTCGTCCTGTGGTTGATGGATGCGCTGCCGGCGGCTCTCGCCGGCGTGATGTTCTATCCATTGTGCCGACTGTATGAGGTCGAGTTCGACGCGGGCTCCGACGCGAAGCGCTTCGTCGGCGAAAACGACGGCTACGCGCGCCTCGAGGATCCGCTCGAGCCGCTCGAGCGCGTCGAGATTCACCGCGGGGGAACCGCGGATCAGGGCGGGTGGATTTCGCGACGCTTCGGGCTGAAGGTGCCGGGTTCGACCGTGCTCTGGCATTCGTCCGTGGCGGGTGTGACGGTGCTGCGGATGCGCATCACGTACACGAGGTCGCGGTCCTTTGGCCTCTGAACCGGCAATTCCCCCGGAGGCGCCACACCAGGTCGTGACGGCCGACGTGCAGAGCGCGGAGGCGTCGCTCGTGCTCAAGCACGACGATTGCTGCGGCATCTTCAACGAGATCGCGGACATCGATGCGGAGGCGCGCACGGAAGCCGGTCTCTATCGCGCTGGTGTCCGTCATCTCTCGCGATTGACTCTGACCATCGCCGGGCTGCGGCCGCTGCTGCTCGCCGCGAATCCGCGCGAGGACAATGTCCTGCTGACGGTGAACCTCACGAACCCCGACGTGCGCGGCGAGGGTGGGCGCGTCGTGCTGCCGCGCGGCACTCTCCACATCACGCGGTCACGCTTCATCTGGAACGGCGTCTGCCACGAGATGCTGCGCGTGCGGAGCTTCGCGTTGACGACGGTTTCCGTCGAACTCGTAATCCGGTTCGCCGCCGACTTCGAGAATATCGTCGACGTGCGCGCGCAACGGCGCGTCGACGCGGGACGCGCGCGGTTCGAACGCGTCGAGCGTGACAGCGTCACACAGGGCTATCTCGGCGCGGACGAAGTCGTGCGCGAGACCGTCGTCGATTGCCACAACGCGCCGGACAACATCTCGGCGGATTCATTGCGCTACCGGCTGCAGATCGGCAGCCGCGGCGAGAAAACCATCGCACTCGCGATCGGCTGTCGTTCCGCCACGAACCCGGTGCAGATCTCGACGTTCACGCGCTCGCTCGCCGCCGCGGAAGAGCTTGCGCGCAGCAGCGGCCGGCCTCTCACCCTCATCGAATCCACCGACGCGCCGTTCAATGAGTGGCTGCGGCGATCCGCGGCGGACATCGGCATGCTGCTCACCACCACGCCGCAGGGTCGCATCCCGGCCGCGGGTCTGCCGTGGCTCGACGCCGCGTTTGGCCGCGACATGATCGTCACCGCGCTCGAGACGTTGTGGCTGTGGCCGCAGATCGCGCGCAACGTCCTGCAGTACCTCGCGGCGACCCAGAGCCAGGAGAGCTTTGCCGCGAATGGCGCGGAACCCGGCAAGATCCTCAACGAGTCGCGCGGCGGCGATCTCGCGCCGAACTACTTCGGCATCGACACGACGCCGCTGTTCGTGCTGCTCGCCGGTGCCTACTACACCCGCACCGCGGACCTCGACTTCGTCGCCGAGCTCTGGCCGGCGATTTCCGCGGCGCTGTCGTGGATCGACGTCTACGGCGACGTCGATGGCGACGGCTTCACCGAGTCTCGGGCGCGGCCCGGCAGCGCCAACCACGGCTGGAAGACGTCACCCGATTCCATTTTCCACGCCGACGGCAACCTCGCGACCGGTCCCGTCGCGCTGTGCGAAGTGCAGGCCTACGTCTATGGCGCGAAGCTCGGCGCGGCGCGCATCGCGCGCTCGCTCGGCGAGATGCCGCGCGCGATCGCGCTGGTCGAGGCCGCGCAGGCATTGCAGGCGCGCTTCAACAGCGCATTCTGGTGCCCTGACATCGAAACCTTCGCCGTCGGACTCGACGGCGCGAAGAAGCAGATCTGCGTGCGGACGTCGAACCCCGGCCACTGTCTCTACACCGGCATCGCGCATGCCGAGCGCGGCCGGCAAGTCGTCGCGGGCTTCGGGGACGAGCAAATGTTTTCCGGCTGGGGCGTGCGCACGGTCGCCGAGAGCGAGCTGCGCTTCAACCCGATGTCGTATCACAACGGTGCCGTCTGGCCGCACGACAACGCGCTGCTCGCCGCTGGCGCGGCTCGCTACGACGACAAAGCGTTCGCGTTGCGGATCCTCACCGCGCAGTTCGAAGCGTCGCGGCATTTCGACCTGATGCGTCTGCCGGAGCTCTTCTGCGGATTCCGTCGGCGCGGGCGCGAGCCGCCGCTGCAGTTTCCCGTCGCGTGTTCACCGCAGGCGGTATCGGCGGGCGCGCCGTTCCTGCTGCTGCAGAGCATTCTGGGATTGTCGATCGATGCGCTGGATCGGCAGATCGTGCTGGCGCATCCGGTGGTGCCGGAGGGGTTCGATGAGATTTCGGTGAAGAATTTGACTGTCTGTGAGGCGTCGGTGGATTTCACGGTGCGGCGGCATGGATCGTCGGTGTCGGTGAGTGTTGACCGCAGAGAGGGGAAGCTGGATCTGGTCATACGAAGTTAGCGGTGCTCGGCGCGGGGATCGCGCGCGATCCACATCGGGTCCTTGCGTGGAGTCGCGTTTTGTCGTGGTGGATCGCAGGCCGGCGCGTGCGGTGTAGAAGTCGGGACAGCGGCCAGGCTGGGACGAGAATTGAAACCGTTGTGGACATCCCTGAGGCACCTTCGTGCGCGGTGCACATCGGTGCCCGCAGCCGGCCTTCGGCGGTACGCAGGCGCCGCAGCTCGTTCGGCACCTCAATGCGTTGAAGCACGCATCGATCTTGTAGTGCTTGGCGCCTCTCTTCGCCCCCGGCCACCGCGCTCCAACACACGCGATTCGGACCTTTGAAGCATGCGCTCAAGGTCATGGGTTGCGCGTAGTGGGGCCTGACCCCAAGGCCGCGAAATAAATCTGTCCCCGTTTCCCACGGCCCGCATCTCACGAAGTCTCGCGAGGCGCGTTGTCGTCGCGAATGCTCACGCCCAGAGGGAAAACCTCTCAATTCTGACGACGGCGCGTCGCATCACGAT
The DNA here is from genome assembly GCA_043747835.1 of Pseudomonadota bacterium. Lineage (GTDB taxonomy): Bacteria > Pseudomonadota > Gammaproteobacteria > Steroidobacterales > Steroidobacteraceae > CADEED01. The sequence continues at coordinate 9,020 of JAYTOK010000065.1, forward strand.
CCCTTGCGTACGCGAACTTCGCTAAACCTCCTGTACGGATGAGGTTCGGCACTAAATGGCGTTTTGGGGCCAATCCCCTTATCTTGCGCGACACTGCTGGGAGGCGGTACGCCATGGCGCTATATGCGTTCGATGGAACATGGAACAAGGAAAAGGACGCGGGTCGGTATGACCTGAATACGAATGTCGTCCGCTTCAAGGATCTCTACCAGGGCGACAAGTTCTTCTTCAAGGGTGTCGGCACCAAGCACGGCGCGCTCGGCAAGTTCTTCGGTGGCGCCTTCGGCGTCGGCGGTCACGAGCGCATCGAGGACGCGAAGAAGAAACTCGAGGAGCAGTTCGCGAAGGGCGACCGCGTCATCGACATCGTGGGGTTCAGCCGCGGCGCGGCGCTCGCGACGCACTTCGCGAACACGGTCGCGGACATGTTCCGCTCGAAGCCCTGGGCAGTGCCGCCTCCCGCGGCGTTGCCCGGCGGCGCCGTTCTGCCTCACGACCCCGCGGCCCCGATCCGCTTCCTCGGCGTCTGGGACATCGTCGCGTCGTTCGGCATCCCCATCAACCTCGGGTTCAACTTCAACCGCATCAACCTGGGCTATCAACTCGACCTGCCGAAAGAAGTGCAGTTCTGCTATCACGCGATCGCGCTCGACGAACGCCGCCAGGCCTTCCGGCCCACTCGCGTGAAAGGCGGCTGCGAAGTCTGGTTCCGCGGCGTGCACTCCGATGTCGGCGGCGGCAACGACAACCATGCGCTCAACGACATCACGTTGCGCTGGATGCTGAACAAGGCGATCGCCTCGGGACTCAAGATGGCCGACAACTGCATCGCGACGAGCTGCGCCCGCGCGAACATCGACGGCAAGATCGCCGACAACTTCGACCCCGTGCAGAACCGTGCGCGCGAGCCGAAACCCGACGATCGCTATCACTACACGGTCGGCCTGCGTGCACGGCACGTGAATCCGCCGGATCCCTGCGATCGCGAGACCGACTTGCTCGAAGCTCAGTTCTGGAAGGGTGCATGACGAACAACGACGAGATCGCCCAGCTCGAGGGCGACCAGGTCCACGTCTTCGATCACTTCCTGCGCCGCGAACGCCAGGCTCTCGATCTGCCCTGCGCGGAGCGCGATCTCTCGTTGCCCTGCGGTTCTGCGCTCGCCATCTCCGGCGGCGGCATCCGGTCCGCCTCGTTCGCGCTCGGCGTGATCCAGACGCTCATGAACGAAAAGCCCGGCGATGTGCCGGCCGACTCCGACGACAGCTGGTTCGATCGCTTCGACTATCTATCGACGGTCTCGGGCGGCGGGTACATCGGCGGCGCGGTATCCTGGCTCAAGTTCCACCACGGCAAGGGCGCCGCGTATCGCCGCTTCCTCGGCGCGGCCGATCTCGGCGCGCGCTCCGCGGAGCTCAAGGCGGATCGCACGGAGAGCGCGGAGGGCAGTCGCTTCACGTGGCTGGACTACTTCCGCCAGCACGGCAATTACCTGAAGCCTTCGAGCATGTCGACGATGTCGCTGATCGGCGTGGCGATGCGCGGCACGACGATCACTCTGTTCGTGTACACGGCGATCCTCGCCGCGATGCTCTGGGCGATGCAGGTCGGCGGGATTCTGCCGTCGCCCAATGGCGATGTGCCCTGGGCCGAGCATCCGCAGCGCATCGAGTCGTTTTTGATGTTCCTCGGGCTGATCGCGTCGGGCGCGTTTCTGTTGTTCGGCGTCGCGAGCTGGCTCGGCAGCATCCCCACGCGTGCGGCGGTGTTCATCGGCGCGATTCCGCCGATCCTGTTCGTGATGGCGGGCGTTGGTCTGCTGCGGGATCCCAAGGGCGGGTTCGAACTGAACATGAACGAGCTCTGGTGGCGGTGGCCGGTCGGACTCGGATTCCTCGCGGCCGCCGGCGCATGCCTGATCCTTCTGTGGTGGGCGCGCTCGGACTACGAGCAGGCGCGCGACGGATCGCAGGTCGTGCACAAGTGGCAGTACAACGTGCGCATCCTCTATCAGCAGGTGCTGGGTCCGCTGCTCACGGGAATCGTGTTGCTCGCGGCGATCTGGAGCGTGCCCTACGCCTACGGCTTCATCCAGTCGAAGATCGGCGGCATCAACGCGGGATTGTCGAGCTCCGCGCTCGGCGTGCTCGGCGCCATCTACCAGTTCATCGTGGGTCGCGACAAGAAGTCGACGTCGTCGACGTTTTCGACGATCCGCATCCTGCTGACGGCGGTGCTGCTGGTCTACGGCATCCTGCTGGTCGCGTACTCGGTCATGTGGACCTTCTACCGCGACGAGGTCGAGATCGGCTCGTTCTCGCTGCCGATGCTCGCGTTGATCGGGTTCGCCGGCGTCTTCCTGGGTTTCATCGTGAACGCGAACTACATCGGCATCGGACGCATGTACCGCGACCGGCTGATGGAGCTGTTCATGCCGGACAAGGAGGCGATCCGCGACAATCAGTGGCGCCGCGCCGGGCGCGCGGACCAGTTCGATCTCGTGAAGCTGACCAACGACAAGGGCGGGCCGCAGAAACCGATGCACCTCGTGAACTGCAACGTCGTGATGGTGGGCGCGCGGCAGGACCGGTTCCGCGGCCGCGGCGGCGACAGCTTCGTGCTCTCGCAGCTGTTCAGCGGCAGCAGCGCGACCGGGTGGATAGAGACGAAGAATCTGGGCGACGGGCACTTCACGCTGGCGACCGCGATCGCGGCTTCTGGCGCCGCGGCGAGCCCGCATGCGGGCGTCGCGGGCCGCGGCATCACGCGCAATCCGCTCGTGTCGCTGTTGCTGTCGCTGACGAACGTCCGCCTGGGGTACTGGATCCGCAATCCGCGCGCGTCGACGGAGCCGAAGCACTGGCACAAATGGTTTCCGCCCAATCTTCTCGCGCCCGGAATCCGGCAGGGTTTGTTTGGCAGCGGCACGACCGAGAACGCGTTCTTCATCGAACTCACCGACGGCGGGCACTTCGACAACACGGGGCTCTACGAACTCGTACGCAGGCGAGTGAAGGTGATCGTACTGTCGCAGGCCAGCCAGGACACGAGCTTCGCGATGGAGGATCTCGCGAACACGATCCAGCGCGTGCGTGTCGACTTCGGAGTGCACATCCGCTTCGTCAACGAGACCTATCCGCTCGACATCCTTCGTCCGGAGTCGCTCGGCGCGGCGGCGAAGCGCGGCTGGGCCGTGGGCACGATCAAATACCCGGGCGTCACCGAGCTCGGCGTCATCCTCTATCTGCAGGCGACGCCGGTCGCGGCGATGAACGCGGATACGAAGTCATACTGGCGGCGCAATGTGGACTTCCCGAACCAGACGACCGCGGATCAGTTCTTCGACGAGGAGCAGCTCGAGGCGTATCGCGAGCTCGGCATGTCGATCGCGCAGACCGCGATCGCGGCGCTCAAGACGAAGGAATGCGTGCACGAGGAGCCGGTGAAGGCGCTGCGGGCGGTGTTCGGCTGGTAAGAGTTTCCCCTGACTCGAACCGCGCAGTTGTTAGGGCTTACCTCAAGGTATTCGTGTTTCAGCTGAACACCCGTATTGATGTCGACGGGGAAGATGCGGTAAGCCTGTCCCGTCTCGTCGAACATGATCGTGATCTTGTTGCCATCGGGCCATGGTGTTGGCCCGACGGCGAGTTATATTCCGCGCAAGGTTCAAAGGAGGGAGTGATATGCCGAAGCCCGCCAAGCGAGTGCAGGAAGTGCGGCCGAAACAGGCCGTCTTCGCCGCCAGCATCAAGCAGTTTCCAAAACGGCTCGTGATGATCACGGAAGGCGATTCGTGGTTCAGCTACCCGCTGAACGCGAACATCGCCGACTACATCGAGTTGATGAACGACTTCTCGATCTTGAGGCTCGAGCACAACGGCGACGACGCGCGCGACATCCTGGGCGCGGGCAGCGAGCAGTTGAAGAAGCTCAAGTACTACCTCAAGAACTACGCGGTCGACGCGATGCTGCTCAGCGCCGGCGGCAACGACATCGTCTCCGAAGAGCTGGGCAACTTCCTCAACAAGAAAGCGAGCGGCAATCCCTGGCAGAGCGCGGTCAACCTGGCGACGCTCACCACGGTGCTCGACGACATCGTCGGCGCGTACACGCGACTGCTCGACGCGCGCGACACACTGCGGCCGAAGTGCATGGTCTTCGCGCACAGCTACTGCTACTTCCAGCCGACGGGTCGCAAGGCGACGGGTCCCTTCGGACTGCTGAAGTCGGGTCCGTGGATGCGGCCAGTGCTCACGAAGAAAGGCATCGATCCGGACACCGAAGGGCGCGACCTCGCGCGCTATCTCGTCGACGAGCTGCATGCGCGCCTCATGGCGCTGGCCGCGGTGCGCTCGCGTTTCGTCGTCGTCGATCATCGCGCGACATTGACCGGCGACGACGTGCACTGGGCGGACGAGATCCACCCCAGCGGAACAGGTTTCCGGCGACTCGCCGAAGATTGCTGGCGGCCCGCCCTGAAGAAGGCCTTTCCGGGCAGAGGCTTCGACTGATGCACGGCGAACAATTGCGGCCGGTGGTGGACAAGCTGCTCGCGACACGACGCGCGAAGGTCGAAGACACGCAGAGCGGGGCGCGCAAGGGATTGCGCGTGTTGTTCACCGGTCACTCCGGGCGCAACAAACTGCTCGCGGCACAACTGTTCGCGCACGAGCTCGCGGTGGATCTGTTCGAGATCGATCTCGCGCGCCTCGTGAGCAAGTACATCGGCGACACGGAGAAGAATCTCGACGCGCTGTTCAAGGCGGCCGAAGCGTCGGATGCCGTGCTGCTGTTCGACGACACCGACCACCTGTTCGGCGAGGCGCTGCCCTCGGAGTCCGGACGCTTCCCCAACCTCAACGTGGCGTTGCTGCGCGCGCGGCTCGAGGCCTACGACGGCGTCGTGGTGCTCGGCGCCGACGATCGGGCGCACGTCGATCCGCGAATCGCGCGTCAGTGCGACGAGGTCGTCGACCTCGATTGACCCGTTCGGGGCGGTTTTCCCGCGGTTCGGTGCGCCGCAGCCCCATGGCCTACGCCTGTAAGTCCCGCGCCTGACAGCCGAGTCGGCGCGCTCCTACGCGGCGTTCGCCGTACGCCCTGCATTTCGAACGTTCCCGTCGCGCAATGATGCGCTCCGCCGGTACCGATACGGGTGCCTAACCAGAGCGGAGATGTCGATGCTTCATTACGCAGTCATTTTTTTCGTCATCGCGCTCATCGCGGCTGTGTTCGGTTTTGCCGGCATTGCGGCGGGCGCGGCGGGAATCGCGAAGATCCTGTTCTTCGTCTTCCTGATCCTCGCGATCGTGAGCTTCATTGCCAACACGGCGCGTCGTTGAGAATTCATAACAGGAACTACTGAGGTTTATATGCAGAAGTCAAAAGGCTTTGTCAGTGCGGTGTTGTTGGTCGCGAGTCTCGCGATGGTCGCGTGCGCTTCCACGCGTACGACCAAGTCGGCGGGTGAGCAGGTCGACGACTCGGTGACCACGGGTCGCGTGAAAGCGGCGCTGATCGCCGATCCGACGACCAAGGCGCATCAGATCGACGTCGAGACGTTCAAGGGCACCGTGCAGTTGAACGGCTTCGTTGACACGGCGGCGAGCAAGTCGCGCGCGTCGGAAGTCGCGAAGGGCACGAAGGGCGTCACCGCCGTTCGCAACAACCTGACCGTGAAGATGGATCCGCGCACGGGATCGCAGACGGTGAACGATGCTGCCATCACCACGAAGGTGAAGGCCGCGCTCGCCGGCGATCCGCGCACCAAGGCGCACCAGGTGAACGTCGAAACCCGCGAAGGCGCGGTGCAGCTGTCCGGCTTCGTCGACACTTCGGAAGCGAAGTCGACGGCGGAGGAGCTGGCCCGTGCGGTCGACAACGTGAAGAGCGTCGACAACGAGCTCGACGTCAAGAAATAAGCTTCTCGCAAGCTTTTGCGGAGGGCCGGGGTGGCGACACCCCGGCCTTTTGCTTTTTGGAGTTCGCGGTGTCGGCGAAACGGCAAGTGCGGGAAAGTGGGTCTGACTTCGATGCGGCGCCGTCTCCGACTTTCCGCGGTCGCGTTTGGCCTCAGATTCGACATTCGCCGCGGCCTTCCGCCGTGGTCACAGGAGACCGCAATGAAAGGTGAAAACCGTATCGAGCGCTTTGCCACGCACTGGCAGAAGAATTTCCAGAGCGAGCCGTACTACAGCGATCGGCACTCATGGGATGACTACGACCCCGCGTATCGATACGCGTACCAGTCGTACGAGGAGCATCCGAATCAGCGCTTCGAGGACATCGAAGACCGCCTCGAGGCGGGCTGGGACATCGCGAAGGGCAAGTCGAAGCTCGCGTGGCTCGACGCCAAGCAGGCCGTGCGTTCGGCGTGGAACAGCGTGGAGCGGGTTCTGCCCGGCGATTCGGATCGCGACGGGCGTTAGCTGAAGTGGTGCCGGGGAGGGGTTCTCGAGGTTTGATTCCCGAGGCCCTTCTCGCAGCATCGAGCGGCCCGAACCTCGAGAACCCCTCCCCGGCACCACTAGCTCGGCACCACTAGAGCCAGTACTGCAGCGGGAGCCACATCAGCTCCTTCATCCGCTCGCGCAACCCGCGCTTCTTCCACGCCGCGAGCGTGACCTCGCGAGAATCCGCGAGATCCGCCGCGAAGGCGCGATCCATCGCTCCCGCGAACGACTCGCCGATCACGCACACGCTGATCTCATTGTTGTGCACGAAGCTGCGCCAATCGAAGTTCGTGGATCCGATCGACGCCCACACGCCATCGACGACGATGCTCTTCGAGTGCAGGAATGCATTTTTCAATTCGAATATGCGCACGCCGGCGTCGAGCAACTCGTCGTAGTGCGCGCGTCCCGCGTAGAACACGCCCGAGAAGTCGCTGTACGACGGCAGGACCATGCGCACGCTCACGCCGCGGCGCGCCGCGTCCATGAGCGCGTGTTCGAGCTGCTCGTCGGGCACGAAATACGCCATCGTGATGTCGATGCTCTTCTGCGCATACGTGATCACGGAGAGCAACGTCGCGTAGATCTCATTGACCGCATCGTCCGGCGTGCTCGCGACGATCTGCACGAGTGTATTGCCCTCGGTCGTCGCCTGTTCGTTCAGGCTGCCGAGTTCACCCGCGCATTCGGCCTTGTGCCAGGTCGCGGCGAACAGCGACTGCAGCGCCGTCGCACCCGTGCCGCGCAGGGAGATGTGTGTATCGCGCCAGGCGGAGTCCAGTGACTGCTGCTTCGAGAAGCCGCGCCGGCGCGCCTGCTTCGAGGCAATTTGATAGGCGCGCGAGAAGTTGATCCCGCCCGCGAACGCCAGCTCGCCGTCGATGACGACGATCTTGCGATGGTCGCGCTGGTTGATGCCGGAGAACCGGTCATCGAGAGGATTCAGCGGATTGAAGACACACAGCGTGATGCCGGCGTCCGTGAGTGAGCCCAGGAATTCCTTCTCCGTCGTGAACGAGCCCACGGCGTCGTAGAGCACGTGAATGCGTACGCCGCGGCGCGCCGCCTCCGCGAGCACGATGCTCAACTTGCGATCGCCTTCGACCGCCTCCTCGAAGATGAAGCTCTCGACGAGGATGTAGTTCCGTGCCGTCTCGATCGCGGCGAACATCGCGCCATACGTGCTCGGTCCATCGATGAGCAACTCCACTGCATTGCCGGTGAGCAGCGGCGGCGCGCCGACGTCCTGCATCGCGGCCAGGTGATAGTCGAGCAGCGCCGTGTCACCGATGGCGGAGAGTGTGCGCGTCATGCGCGCGCGCGCTGCGCGGCTCAGCTTGCCGTCGGGACCGACCAGATCGAGAGTTTGATTCGAGCGCGACAGCGGAATGCTGCGCGCGAACTTTACTTCGGGAAGAACGCGGCACCCCATGAGGGTTGCCGCGACAAACGTTGCAAGAAGCCAGACCGCCCACCGGCGAGGCCGGTGGACGGGCCGCCTCGTGGACCCGCGACACGCATGGAGGGGAGGGGCTCGACGCGTCACGTATCCACTTTTCTCCACTAGACGGTGTGAAGTATCTCCCCGCGGCGTTGCACTGGCATGTAGCGCGCGCGCCGATGTAAAGTCGGTGAAGTCTTACATTCCGTGCGCTGCAAATCCGAATGTGGCCGCGCTGGCCCGGGTCCATTGTGGCGGCATCAACCAGAGGAAGCGCCATGCAGTCACCCGCTAACCAGCCGGAGTTCGCCGCCGTCGTCGATCCCGCTATCGAAGAACTGAATCGCATCGTCAAGCAGGCCGAGACGCTTCTGAGTTCGCTCGGCGACCAGGGCGGCGACGCCGTCGACGCGGTCCGGGACCGTGTCACCGAGACGCTGCACCAGGCCAAAGCCCGCCTCGCGGAAACGGCCGTGGAAGCCGAGGCCGCTGTCGAGACGATCGCCGAGAAGACCGATTCGTACGTGAAGAAGAATCCGTGGCAGGCGGTGGCCGCGGCTGCGTTGCTGGGCGGCGTCGTCACCTATCTATTCATGCGGAACCGGAAGGAATAGTGATGGAGCCGGAGCACACGGCCGGCAATGGCGCCGGCAACGGTGCGGCGGCGCATGACGCCGCGGCTCGCGATGCCGCTCCGCGCGGCGGCGCGCTGACCGGAGGCCCGGCCGACCCCGACGCCGGGGACGAGTCGCACCCGGCCCGCGCGCTCACGATGCATCTGCTGCGCATGCTGGAAACGCGCATGGACGCCGCCGGGATCGCGGTGAACTCCGAGATCGAGACGTTCAGTCTGCGCCTGCAGCTCAAACTACTGGCCGCCGGGGCGTTGTTCATCTCCATCTGGGGCGCCATCGTGCTGCTCGCGATCGTGTTGCCCGATCCGTATCGCGCGCCGGTGCTGGGTCTCGTGGTCGCCGGCTTCGTGGCACTCGCGATCTGGGCGCACGTCGCCGCGAAGCGGGCGATCTCGACGCATGCCGTGGGCTCGATGCACTGGTTTCTCGACGGCCTGAAACTCGATTTCGAAGTTCTTTCCCGGAGCCTTGCGCCGCGTGCGCCCGCTCCCACCGACAAACGGAGCTCGCCCAGTGAACTCGCCTCGTAACGTCACGCTCCAGCGCGCGCGCATGCTCGATGCCGAGATGCAGCTGCAGCGGGCGTGGCTCGAGCTGTCGTTGCGCGATCTGTCGGGCACCGCCCGCAACGTCACGGCCTGGGCGAAGTTCGCGCCGATCGGCATGTGGGGGCTGTCCCTGCTGAAGCATCGATCGCTGTGGCTCATGGGCATCAGCCTCATCGTCAAACTCTTCCGCCGTCATTCGAAGGAAAAAACATGAAGAGCAATGTCGTGCAGAAGGGCGCGTCGGGACCGGACAGTGCGTTCCTCGGGGATCTTTCCGCGCTGCGCGCCCGCGCGCGCGAGCAGATGATGCAGGGCGCTGTCACGCCGCGTTACCCCGGGGGGCTCGAGGACGTGCCGAAAGTTTGACGGCACCGCCGTTCACGGGTTTAGCTGCACTCATGTCCAATCCAGTGAAGTCTGGCGCTAGCCAGGCGTCCGATGCGCGCGGCCCGGGATCAGGCGAAGTCGAGCCGCTCTCGCGTCTGGTTACCCACCTGCAGAACACCGCGGAGGCCGAGAAGTCGGCGCTCGCGAAGGAGCTGCACGACGAGCTCGGCGGCCTCATCACCGCGGCGAAGATGGACATGCAATGGCTTTCAGGGCGTATCGGCGGCTCGCTCGACGCCGCGAGCGACGAGAAATTCAAGTCGGTGATGCAGATTCTCAACCAGGCGATGACGATGAACCGGCGCGTCGTCGAGAATCTGCGTCCCTCGCTGCTGGATCACTTCGGCTTGCCCGTCGCGTTGCGCAGCCATTTTGACGAACACTGCCGCGGCTCTGGCCTCGAGTGCATGGCTTCGCTGCCGGATGAAACGCCCGATCTGCCGCCGGAGACGCAGCTCGCGCTGTTTCGCGTCGCGCAGGAAGTGTTGACCGCAGTGCTTGCGCGCGGCAACGCGAAGCACGTCGAGCTCGTGCTCGATCCCGGGGAAGCGGGGTATTCGATGTTGATCGGCGATGACGGAGCGGGGTTCGATGAGGCATTCGACCGTACGTTGGTCGGCCTGCGTCACAGGATCAAGAGTCTGGGTGGCACGCTCGACGCGCGCCACGAACCGGGTCAAGGCAATCGGATCAGGACTTTCGTCCCGCGATCCCCAGCAAAATCGGAATGAGCTGCTCGATTTCGCGCATCTTGTCGAGGAAGTGATCGGCTCCGGCCTGCATGCAGCGTTCGCGTACCGTGGGAAGGTCGTAGTTGGTCAACACGATGATCCAGACGTGGCCACCGTCCGTGACGTCCTTGTTGCGCGCACGAGCCTGGCGGATGACGCCGATGCCCGACCCCGGACGCAACTCGACATCGACCACGATCGCGTCATAGGGGACGGTGTCGAGCTTCTCGATCGCCTCGGCTTCCGCCGCGGCAAGCCCGGTCACCTTGAGCGTCGCATGCTGCGACAACATGTTTTCGAGACGCCCGCGAAGCAGCGGGGAATCCTCGACGAGCAGGATCCGCAGCGGTTTCCCGGGGACGCCGTTCTTTCGTACGGCGCCCTGGGGTGCTCGACCCGCCTGCGGGGCGGGGGTTGCGGTCGGCGTTGTGTGCAGCATGGCCTCGTCCAGTAGTCAACGGAAGATAGACTAACTATTGGATGAGGTTATTCCGCAGTGCATACGTCGTGATGTCAGCATTGCTCTTCATGGACATCTTTTCGAGGATACGGCTTCGGTAGGTGCTGACTGTCTTCACCGACAGGAAAAGCCGATTCGCGATTTCCGACACCGATTCGCCCTGTGCGAGCTTGCAAAAGATCTGGAATTCGCGTTCGGAAAGGATGCTGTGTAGCGGAGCGTTCGGGTCGCCGCGCACGCCGGCGACGAGCAGGTCCGCGAGATCGGGGCCGACGTAACGGCCACCGCGGGCGACCGTGCGGATCGCCCGAAAGAGTTCGGATTCCTCCGTGCCCTTGCCGACGAAGCCACTGGCGCCGCCGCGCAACACGTTGAGGCCGTACTGCGCTTCGGGGAAGGCGCTCAGGATGAGCACGCCCACCGATTCGTAGTGCGCCTTGGCGTGCTTCAGCACGTCGAGACCGGACACGTCCGGGAGCGACAGGTCGAGCAACAACACGTCGATCGTATGCTGACGCAACTGTTCCATCGCTTCACGGCCTGAACTCGCTTCCGACACCACGGAAAGATCGGGCTGTCCATTGATCATCGTTTTGAGGCCGGTGCGAACGACCTGGTGGTCGTCGACTATCATGACTCTGGTGCGATTCATGGGCCGGGACGTCTCCACAACTTGTTGAGTTCTTTCGTGCATGGCCGGAAGAATACCCGTGTCAGATCAGTCGCCTGTCCGGCACAGCGGCGATACCCGCGTCGGAAGTGTCCTACAGCCGTGACGCGGAATGCCAGCGCGAATTTCAGCTTGCTCCCGCCACGCGAGCGAATCTTTCCTCCGCATACGCCCAGTTGGCCAGGTTCCAGAACGCTTCGATGAATTCGGGGCGGCGGTGCTGGTACTCGAGGTAGTACGCGTGTTCCCACACGTCGAGGATGATGAGTCCGGTGTTCTTGCCGGGCTCGGGCAGCGCGTGATCCTCGAGATCGAGGATCTCGAGCTTCTTCGACGCATGATCGAGAACCAGAGTCACCCAGCCGCTCGCGAAATGCCTGGCGGAGGCCTCCGAAAACTTCTTGCGGAAGTCGGCGAACGAGCCGAAATCGCGGTTGATGGCCGCCGCGAGCGCGCCGCGCGGTTCCTGGTTCGGCGCGGGTTTCATCGCATTCCAGAAGAAGTCGTGGAGAACGTGTCCACCGCCGTTGTTGACGACGGCCGTCCGGATCCTTTCCGGTAGTTGGGCCGCCTCGCGCAGGAGTTGCTCGAGGGTCAGCCGCTGGAGGTCGGGCTCCTTCTGCAACGCTTCGTTGAGCTTCTTCACGTACGCGTTGTGGTGCTCGCCGTGGTGGAGCTGCAGTGTCTTCTGGTCGATGTATGGTTCCAGCGCGTCGTATGCGTACGGCAGGTCGGGGAGGCTGAAGGGATAGGTCTGGCGGGAAACGTCTGCGGTCACGGGGTCTCTCCTGATCAGCCCGGTCGGGCGACTTGCCTGAATCGGTCGGCGGCTCAGCATGAGCGCGCGCCGCGCGCGGACAAATCGGACGCGCACGGGACTTTGCCGTCGGACTCGTCCGGCGGACTTGCGAGCTGTCGTTAGTTTGACGCAACGTTTTTCCGCTTCGCTGACGGAGAACGACGACGAGGCGCGCCGACAGCCGCCACCCACAACGATGCGCGGCCGCCACCGAATGTTCGCGAACGGTGCACGACTCCAGACTCCCGCACGTTGTTAGTCAACTCAAGGATCTGAACATGAATCTCAAACTCGCTGTGGCGCTCGCGACCCTCTCTGTTGTCGCGTCCGTGCCCGCCATGGCCCAACCGCAGGATGAAGTGTCGGGCTGGTATATCGGCGGCGGCGTTGGCCAGTTCAACGCGCAGATCGACGACGTGGATGACGTCGATGCCACCGTGGACGAATGGGATAACGACGATACCGCGTACAAGTTCTTCGGCGGTTATCGTATGAACCGTTTCCTCGCGTTCGAGCTCGATTACATCAATCTGGGCGAGCCGTCGGGTGCCGTCGTGCCGGGCGTCAACGTGGATGCTTCGGTTGATGGCTTCGCGCCGTACGTGGTCGGCACGATTCCGCTGGGTCCGTACTTCGAGGTCTATGGTCGGCTGGGCTACTACTTCTACGACGCGAACGTTGGCGTCGAGGACGAGATCAATGGCCGCGTCGAGTTCGACGAAGAGTCGGAGGATCTCGTGTGGGGCGCCGGCATCGGCACGAACATCGGCGAGAAGCTCAACGTGCGTTTCGAGTACGAGCGCTTCGACCTGCAGGGCGTGGACGATGCGGATGCGCTGTGGCTGACGGCGGCATGGCGGTTCTAAAAAGGGGACAGATCTATTTTCCCACTAAAGGGGACAGATCTATTTTCCGAGAGAGGGCGCCGTGGGGCGCCCTCTCTTCATGTGGATCGCTGTTTGCGCGGACGGCCCTGTGGATGTGCTGAAACCTCAATGCCGTGTTCATTGAGTATCTCGCTCGTGAAGCCGCCGTCGCCCGTCAGTTGGTTGCGTTGAGACGCGCCTCTGATGAGCGCGAGGTCGTCATCCGGCACAGGCAATGCCGCCAACGCGCGATACATCTCGAAGCGACGAGCTCGGCGCGGTGACAGTGCGTCCAATGCAGGGTCGAGATCGAGCAGCGGGCTTTCGATGTGACCCGCGCGCGCGCGATAGCTGGACCAAGGATATTCGTAGGGTGCCGAAACCATGCGCGCCCTGACCGGGTTTTGATCGACGTAGCGGCCGCAGGCGAGGAGGTAGGCCTGCGAGTCAATGGGGCTGCACTTGAAACGGCTTTCCCAAAGTGAGCCAGACCATCCGCGCGCGGCGTTGAGTCGGCGAGTGTGTCGGCCGGCGAGTCGCTTCATCATCGAGCTGAGGTGTGAGGGATCGTCGCGTGGATCAACGATCAGATGAACGTGATTGTCCATGAGGCAGTACGCGTACACGAGGAGACCGAAATTCGCGCGGCATTCTGCGAGCGTTCCCAGGTAGTCGACACGATCGCTGTCGCTGAAGAAGACGGCATTCCGCCTGTGACCGCGTTGAATCACGTGATGCGGCAAGTGTGGAATCGCAATACGAGCGCGCCGGGGCATCCTTGCCTCCTTGTCGCGGCGAAAGATAGCTGCGGAATGGCAGGCAGGCGAGTCGCCAATCGGCTGATAGACTGCAGAAAGGGAAAGATAGATCTGTCCCCTTATTGGGGAAAATAGATCTGTCCCCTTTAAACAGATCTGACTCCTTTAACGGTCGCGGATCGCGTCGAGCAGCAGCTCGAAGTCTCCGCTCTTCGGCACGTAAGCATCCGCGCCGGCCGCGAGCGTGTGCCGGATCATCTCCGGGTGCGAGTGCCCCGAAAAAACGATGATCGTGATCTTGCTGCCCGAGCCGCGCACGGACTTCAGCACGTCGATGCTGGATCGGCCCTGCAGCTCGAGATCGAGCACGAGCACATCCGCATTGCTCTGTGCCGAGCAGGCGGCGATCACGGCGTCCACATCCGAGGCCGTGCCGACGCATTCAAGGTCGTCCTCGGCCGAGATCAGTGTCACCAAAAGTTCGCGCAGGTCTTCATTGTCTTCAGCAACGAGGACGCGGATGGGGGACGCGCTCATGACGCGAATTCACCAGGGCAGTAGACGGGTGGCCATTGTGGCAGCCCCGTCCCTTTTCGGGCAATCGCCTGCCGGCTAGGCCGACACGCTTACGCGTGGGTGTGGCGCACTTCCCCGACCGGCATCTGGGGCGACAGCGAAGTCTGTTCGCTCTCCAGGCGTAGGGAGTTGATCACGGCGCGCAACTCGCGCAACCGGTCGAGCTTGAAGCGATCGGGTCCCGAAGGAGTGAAGCCCGCTTCCGCCATCTGGGCGAGCGCGCAACGTTCCGCTTCGTGGGAGAACTGACGGGCCATGGTCGACTTGCTCCGGATTCGCATGCTTGCGGTGTTAGTGCAGTCTGCTCCGGTGAAGTTCCTCGCGAGCGTCACGCGCGCTGATTCAGTCGTAGGACGGCGCCGCGCGCACATTTTTGCACCCGTGTTTTCCGGTGTAATGCGTTCCCGGAGGTACGTATGAACCGAGAGTCAAAAGTGCAGGGTGAGGGCGATAAAGAGGCGGACCGTCGCTATCGGAAACGCACGAAAGAATACCTGGAGAACAACGACGTGGATAAGGCTGCCATTCGCGCCGCACCGCGGAGCAGGGTGGAGGCCGAGGATCTGAAGGCTGCCGAGGCTGCGGGGAAGAAGCGTGCGAAGGGTGAAGACCCGGCGATCCGCCGGCGCAGCGCGACTAGCTAAAAGGGGACAGATCTATTTTCGCGAGTATGGGGACAGACCCCATACTCGCGAAAATAGATCTGTCCCCTTTTTCATCAGAAGAACTTGCGCAGCGCCTGGAACGTCGCCTCAGGCGCTTCCTCGGCCAGCATGTGCCCGCTCTCTATCTCTTCGCCGCGCACATCGCTCGCCCATTCCTTCCAGACGCCAACGGCGTCATACCACTTCGGGATCACGCTGTTCGTGCCCCACAACACCAGCAGCGGGCACTCGATCTTGCGCGTGCCTCGATCCGACTGGTCATGCTGAAAATCCACACTCACCGCCGCGCGATAGTCCTCGCACATCGCATGGATCGCCGCCGGGTCGCGCGCGTTCTGCAGGTAGTCCTCATACGCCTCGTAGTCGGACGAGGCCTGCCCATGCCGGAAGAGAAAAGAAATCGGATCGGCGCTGATCATCTTCTCGGGCAACGGATGCGCCTGCGCGAGGAAGAACCAGTGCCAGTAGCCCATGCCGAAGCGCCAGTCGGCGCGGCGCAGGGTGTCGCCGGTCGGCACGATGTCGAGGACGGCGAGCTTGGTCACGCTCGCGGGAGAATCCAGCGCCAGGCGATACGCGACACGTCCGCCACGGTCATGACCCGCCACGGCGAATTTCTCGAAGCCTAACTTCTTCATCACTTCGATCTGGTCGCGCGCCATCGCGCGCTTCGAATACGTCTCGTGATTCGCGGTGGATTCCGGTTTGTCGCTGCCACCGTACCCGCGCAGGTCCGGGCAAACAACCGTGAAGTTCTCGGCGAGACGCGGCGCGATCTTGGACCACATCGCGTGAGTCTGGGGAAAGCCGTGCAGCAGGAGGAGCGGGGGACCGGATCCGCCGTGGCGGACGCGGATCGTGACTTCGTCGGTCTCTATATTTTCGAGCTTGAATCCATCGAACACGACACCCTCGGCATGGCCCTAGTTTCGCGTGGCCAGGACTTCGAAGCGCCTCGCAACGCGCTCGCCCTGATCGTCCACGAGAGTCAGTATGTGCTCGCCGGGGTCGATGTCCAAAGACTGCTGGTGAAAAGTGTGCGTTTCACCAAGGTATTTGTCGTCGAGATGCCAATAAACCCGGGCATCCCGGCGCCGATGCACGGCTTCGAAGATCGCGCGCCCGCGGGTGCCATCGAGCTCGCTCGGGATCAGCACGCGCGCGTTCGTGTCCGGATAGATCACCGCCAGCGCCGCGCGGCCGGTGCGGCCGCCCAAACAATCCTGGCGCATCGCGGGCAGCGGGCGATATTCCGCATGCGCGCGGCGGTAGTAGAACTCCTCGGCGGGTGGCAGCACGAACCAGCCCGCGCGCGTCATGTTGCCCGGCGACTCGCAGTCGCCATTCACGCGATGCCGGCCAGCGTCGAGGTGCACGTCGGGGTTGTGAGGCGTGAGCAGATCGAAGTGGCTCTCGCGCGGCATCCAGACGCTCGTCGTCTCGCAGGTGCCGTTCGCGAGGTAACCATCGTTCTCGCAGGTTTCGATCCGACGCAGGGCGTGCACGGGCATGTCGAACCATTCGCTGCGCGGCATCACGTTGAACAGTCCGAACATCAGCGGCGCGGCCATCGTCGAACCGGTGAGACCGGGGCGGCCTTCACCGCTCGCGTTGCCCACCCAGACACCCACGGTGTAGCGAGAGGTGTTGCCGACGGCCCATCCGTCGCGCAGTCCGAAGCTCGTGCCGGTCTTCCACGCGATGCGGCGGCTCGATGCGAAGCTGCGCCAGTTGCCTTCCTCGCCGGGGCGCGGCACCTCTAACAAGGTTTCGAGCGTGAGCCAGGCGGCGCCTGTGTCGATCGCCGTCGGTCCGCGTTCGCGCGCTGGCGAACCCGCGAGCACCGTGAGCTCGTGGAAGCGGGGCGCTCGCTCGGCAGGTCCCGCGCGCGCGACGTCGGCGAGGCTTGCGTACATGCCGGAGATGTCCCAGAGATTGCCTTCGGCACCGCCGAGCACGAGCGTGAGTCCGTAGTCGTCGGAGGGGCGCGTCAACGTGCGCATGCCCGCGTCGCGCAGCAGATTGGCGAAACGCGCGACGCCGTAAGTCTTGAGCATGCGCACCGCGGGCACGTTGAGCGAATGCGCGAGCGCTTCGTCGGCGCGAACGGCGCCGCGATACTGCCGGTCGAAGTTCTCGGGGCTGAAGCCGTCGTAGTGAGTCGGGACGTCCGGCAGCAGCATGCGCGGCGTGAGCAACCCGTCCTGGAGCATGGCCGCGTAGAGCATCGGCTTGAGGATGCTGCCCGTGCTGCGTGGGCGGCGGATGATGTCGACGGCGTGGCCGCGGGGGGCGTCTGAAAAGGGGACAGATCTATTTTCCCGGAAAATAGATCTGTCCCCTTTTCCGGAATTTCCGACGTACGCCAGCACTTCGAACGTCCGGTTATCCACGACGAGCGCCGCCGCGTTGTGCACATTCTGCCGCGCCAGATTCGCCGAATGCTCGCGCACGAGCTGCGTCGCCTCGAGTTGCAGACGCGCATCGAGCGTCGTCACGAAGCGGTGCTCGCGCGGATTCTGCGCGCGCAAGGTGTCGAGAAGATGCGGCGCAAAATCCGGCAGGTCGTGGGGCTCGGCCGTGAGCGGCTCGCTCAACGCGAGATCCAGCGACTCCGCATCGAGATCTCCCGCCGCGTGCAGCCGGCGCAGCAGCGCATCGCGCTTCGCGCCGAGTCGCGCGCGATTGCGTTTCAAATGCACGAGCGCGGGGTTGTTGGGCAACACCGCGAGCGTCGCCGCCTCAGCCCACGACAGCGTCGCGGGATCGCGTCCGAAGTAGCGCCACGCGGCCGCTTCGAGCCCGACGACATTCCCGCCGAATGGCGCATGGCCGGCGTAGAGAGCGAGAAGTTCGTCCTTGTCGTAGGCGGTCTCGAGCCGCAACGCGAGCGCGGCCTCGGTGAGCTTCGCGGGCAGGGTACGGGCGTTGTCCCCGCGCGCCAGCCGCGCGAGCTGCATCGTGAGCGTGCTGCCACCGCTCACGACGCGGCCGCGCTGCAGATTGAGACGCACCGCGCGCGCGATGGCGAGCGGATCGACACCGGCGTGATCCTCGAATCGCTTGTCCTCGTACACGAGGAGCGCGCGGCGAAACTTGTGAGGCACGTCCGCGGTCGGCGGAAATCGCCATTGCCCGTCGCTCGCGATGCGCGCGGACAGCAGCGTCCCATCGCGCGCTTCGACGACCG
This sequence comes from Pseudomonadota bacterium, assembly GCA_043747835.1. Lineage (GTDB taxonomy): Bacteria > Pseudomonadota > Gammaproteobacteria > Steroidobacterales > Steroidobacteraceae > CADEED01. Next base: position 27,198 of record JAYTOK010000065.1, read on the forward strand.
CCGACAGTGGCGTCGAGAACAGCGGCTGCGGCAGCAGACGCCAGAAGCACACGCCCCCGATCGTGAATGCAAGCAGCGCCACCGCCCAGAGGCGGCGGCGCTGCTGCGTCGCGAACGCGCGCTTCAGTACGTCGGGCATCAGTCCATCTCGCATCAGTCCGTCGAACATCAGCGCGTCGGAACCACGTCGACCCACTGACCCTTCAGCCGCGCCTGCGTCGTGGCGTCGTACATGGCCTCGACGCTCGCGCCCGGCAGGTAGTACCGCCCGATGTATGCCGCGTTGAGGCGCGTTTCGAAATAGATAGTCTCCGCCGGACGCAACCCGAAGTACCGGTTCACGCGATCGTCGCGAATGTCGACATACTCCGCGGTTCGCGTCGACTGCGTTCGCCACTCGGCGGGCGCCCACCAGAACGAAGCGCGCGGATTGTCCTGCGTCCGTTCACCGCTCGTGTCCGCGCCTTCGAGGCGATCGTTGCGTATCTCCCAGCCCGCCGGAAGGATCTGCGTGAGCGCGAGGTTGTCCACCCGTCGCTTGCCCAGGTTCCTCACCGAGACCTGCGCGATGAGGTCCATGCCCTGCGGAATCTTCGCGATGTCCACGGGATCGCCATCGGCGGTCGTGTAGTTCACGACAATCGACAGGCCCTTCGCCGACGCATCTTCCTCGCCGCTGCGCGGCACCGCGCGCACGCTCGCCGTCACGAAGAGTTTGCGGTCCGCGTTGTTGGTCACGTTGAGCGGAACGCCCGCTGCTGGCGGCGGCGCCAGCTTCACCGACGCCAGCGGCGCATCCGCCTTCACTTTCGCCGATGCTTTTCCCGCCGACCAGTCGAATGAGAAGCCGGCGAACGGTTTGGTCCCCGTGTTCTGCGCCACGGCGACCAGCGCGAACGCGACCGATTGCGTGCTGTACCAGTCCTCGCTCGACAACTGTGCCGAGATGTCCTCGACCAGCGCGTTGGCCTCGGCCTCGCGACCGAGCAGCGTCAGCGCCTGCAACACGATCGCGCGATCGCGCAACAGCGAGCCGAACGTGTACGGATTGCTGTCCGGGAATACGAACGCCTGTGTGGTGCCGGTGCCCGCTGTGGATTTCGCGACATCGGGTTTGCCGGCGAGTTGATAGGCGGACGCGAGCAGCCAGCGCTCGCCCATCATGAGTCCCTTGGTCTCGCGCAGTCGGTTCATCGCGCCGATCTCCGGCTGTCCCGCGAGCGCGAGCGTGTAGAGCCGATACGCCTGCGCATAGCGCGCCGCATCCGCTCGTGACGGACCGGTCTCGTAGTCATCCCGCGCCCGCGTGTACGGCGTCCAGTTCTGCGCGCGCTGCTTCTGATAGCGCGTCCACGCGGACTTCATGTCGCCCGGCAGCGCATATCCCGCCTTCTCGGCCTCGATCATGAAGTGGCCCGCATACGTCGTGCCCCAGTCGTTGCGCCAGTCGAGGTCGGGATCCGTGCTCCAGACGCCAGGCCAATACGAGAAGCCGCCGCTCGTGTGCTGCATGGTGCGGATGCGCGCGATGCCGGCACGGATGTTGTTCTCGACCTGCAACCGCCGGTTCGTGTCGAGCTTGACCAGCGCTGGTAGATAGAGCTGGGGGAAGGCGGCCGACGTCGTCTGCTCGATGCAGCCGTGCGGATAGTGGATGAGGTATTCGAGGCGGCCGTCCGCGTTCACGGGTGGCAGCGCCGAGACCTCGAGCGTCGCGCTCTGTGAGCCTTCGAGGCCGAAGCCCTTGAGCTCCGACTTCCAGCTCTCGCCCACGGCGACCGCGGCGCGTTGGAAGCGCGTGGTCGGCACGTTGGGCGTGCGCACCTCGAGCCACACCTCGCTCTCCGCGCGGAGCTTGCCGCTCGTCGCGATCACCTTGACGCGGCCCTTGCCGAGCTGCGCGCCGGACTTCAACGTCAGGAAGCCGAGCTTCTCTTCGGGCCGCGTGAACGTGACTGTTGTCGAAGGCTCGCCGCTGGTCGTGAAATGCGAGTCCGTCTGCACTTCGAGCTTCACGGACTTGATCGACGCCTCCGCGGTGAACACGGACACGGGCAACCGGAACTGCTCTTCGGGTCCGATGACGCGCGGCAGCGTTGGCAGGATCATCAGCGCCTGGCGCACGAACACCGATTTGTCCGCGGAGCCATACGCGCTGCCGTCGCCGGCGACGACCATCACGCGCACCGCGCCGACGTATTGCGGTAGCTCGAAGGCATGCGCCTTCTTCTCGCCCGCCTTGAGCGAGAACGTGCCCAGGAATTTCACGACGGGCGGGAAGCGCGACTTGCCTTCGTCGGGCTTCGTCGGTCCGGCGGCGTCCGAGCCGCCGAGCGCAAGCAGGCGATCGAGTTCGCCGCCGTAAGCGCCGGCGACTTCATCGAACAGGTCCCACGTGAGCACGCCGAGCGCTTCGCGCTTGTAGAACTCGCCATGCAGGTTCGGCGTCTTGAAGTTCGTCAGGCCCAGCAAGCCTTCGTCGACGACGGCGATGGTGTAGTTCATCGCGCGGCCGGCGGTTTCGCTGACCGTGACAGAAGCCTTCGATTGCGGCGCCCACTCGACCGGTGCCGTGACGACGGGAGCGAGCTTCGTCGCAGGGTCGGTGATCTTGAGCGGGATCACGCCATAGAGACGAATCGGACGGTCGTTGGTCTTGCCCGCGTGCGGCTGCACGAGCGTCACGGCGACATAGACGTTTGGCGCCATGCCCGCGGTGATCGGGATCGTCACGCGATTCCCGCCACCCTTCTTCGTGGAGGAAGGTTCTTTCGACGCGCTCGCCTCGATCCAGCGGTATTCGACGATGGCGCTGCCGGTTTCGATCGTGAGCAGCGCGCGGCCCTGGGCCGTCTCCGGCAACTGCACCGTCGCGGTCTCGCCGACTTTGTACTCCGGCTTGTCGGCGGAGATCATCAACACATTCGCCGCGGGACCGGACTGCTCGCGCGCTTCGCCGGCCCACGACGGCCAGTCGATGTAGAACACACGTCCCGTGCAATGGCCACCGTCGAGATCGCAGGCGCGCACGAGATAGCGGCCCCATTCGGGATACTTGATCTCGAACTTGAACTGGCCGCGGCCGTCGTTCGTCGACACGATCTGCTGTTTGATGATGGACGTGCTTTCGCCGCGCGCGTACTGCGCCAGCGATTCGCCGGACTGGTCCCACCACCAGCGCCATTCGACCTTGTAGAGAGTGACCTGCACGCGCGGCACGCTCACCGGATCGCCGGCGAGATCGAGCGAGGCGAGGTCGACGACGTGCTCCTTGTCGGTGAGCAGCATGTCGCGCGAAGCGTCGCCCTTCGGCATCCTGAGACCGACGTATCGATCGAATGCCGCGATGGTGCGCGTTTCGCGGTTGATGCTGAATGCGCCGCCGCGTTCGAACACGCGCGAGATGAAGGTCGCGTTGAGCATGCCGGGGACGTCGCGCGGCAGGTCGAGGTTCTTCTCGAACTTCGCGTTGCCGTCCGCGTCGAGCTCGTCGTCGAACAGTGTGATCGGCTCGCCGCTGAACGTGCGCGCCGGATCGTCGAACACGAAATCCGCATTGCGCGTGAACGTCGTCGGCGTCGGCGTGAGGCGCACCTCAATCGCGGTGCGCAGGTTCGCGGCCGTGGCGCCGCTCAACCATTGCGCATTGACCTGGCCCTTGAGCGGCGTGCTCTCGATCACGGGTTTCTCGCCCAGGTCGAGCTCGACCTTGAGCCGGTTCGGCATCACGGTCTCGACCTTGAGCGTCTTCTGGAACACCGCGCCGCCAATGAGGGCGGTCGCATTCCAGTCGCCTGTCGGTGCATCCGCCGCGGTCGACAATTCGAACGAATAGAACTGGCCGACGGGCGTCGCGTTCGTAAGCGTCTGCACGAGCTGGCCGCGTGGGTTGCGCAACTCCAGCGTCACCGGGTGGTTAGGCGGCAGCGTCTTCGTCTTGTCCTGCAACGCGAAGGTCAGGTAGATGTTGTCGCCCGGGCGCCAGACGCCGCGGTCGCCGTACAGAAAGCCCTTCAATCCCGCGACGACGGTTTCGCCGCCGACGTCGAAGTGACTCGTCGGCAGCGCGCTGCCCGTGGCGACGCGCAGATAGCCTTTGCGTCCACCGTCCTCCGCGATCAGCGCGAACGGCTGCGTGCGCGAGTCGATCTCGAGCATGCCTGCCGCATCCGTCCGGCCGCTTGCGAGAAGCTGGTTCTGATAACTCATCGCATCGATCTTGACGCCCGACAGCGGCTTCGCGGAGTCGAGCGCCGTCGCGACGACGAGCAGCTTGCCTTTCGGGCCGCGCTTCGCGATGAGGCCGATGTTCGAGGCGAGCAGGTTTCGCGCGTCGCGGATGTTCGGCGCGAAGCGGTAGTAAGAGCCCTTGCAGGGGTCCTCGCGCTCGTTCCAGTTCGCCGAGCCGTACTCCTCGTATTCCTCGGCGTAGTCCCAGGCGGAGGGTTGATAGGTGTCGCCGTCCTCCTGGTTCTGGGGTTCGGCGTCGTCGATCGACGATTCCGATTCGGCGCCGCCCGGGCACTCGTACTGCGCGTCCTTCGGCGACAGCGACAGTGTGAGCTGGAAGAGGCCGCCCGGGTTCTTGCGCATGAGCTCCGTGACGTCGAGGTTGTAGCGCGTCCACTTGCCCTTGACCGTCGACGTGAGCGGAATGGTCTTGCGCCACAGCACGCGGCCGACGCGGCCCAGCTCCTGCGTGCCGCTGAGTTGATTGACCTGCAGGAACTGCGGGATGTTGTTTTCGTAGACCTGCAGTGCGGTCACGCGCACGGCGCGCGCGCTCACGGCCTCGAAGGGCACGGACAGCGTGGTCGCGTCGGGCAGGATCACGCCCTTGCCGACGAAGCGCACCTGCGGCTTCGTGTTCTGGAACTCGAGCTCGAACGTGCGTTGGCCGGTGAGCGTGACGCCGGCGCGCGAGCGCAAGGATTCTTCGAGCGTGAGCGTCACTTTGCCGACCGCGCCTTCGTTCGCGTAGACCGTGAGCTGGTTGTTGGAGATCGAAGTCGTGAACTCGCCCTGCGACAGCCGAACGAGTCCCTTGATGTCCTGGCGCGTATCGAGCGCGGAAGAGAAGTGCACCTGGATCTGGCGCTGATCGTTCACCTGCACGGCGTCGGCCTGTGTCACGGCGAACTCGTCGAGCGCCGGAACTCGCGTACTCGTCTCACCCTTCTGCGTGAGGCCCAGCGGCGCTCCGTCCCAGCGCAGCGTGAGCTCCTGCTCCTCTTTCTTCCGCTGGATGTTCCGGATCTCGAACGCGTAACTGCGATCGCCGCCGACCCACGTGATCGGCAGCGGCTTGCCGTCGAGGGTCGCAATCAGGATCTTCTCGAGCTTCTCGCGACTCTCCGAGTCGGCCGTGTTGATCCCGCCGCGCAGCGTCATCAACTCTTCTTTGTTGTATTCGACATCGAGTCCGCCCGCGGACACTTCGAAGTTCACCTCGAGCGTGTTCACCGTGAACTCGAAGGGCTTCGAATCCGCCGGCAGGCCTTCGAGGCCTTTTGCCTTGACCTCCACTTTGTACTGCGTGCCCGGCGCGAACTGCGTCTCGGGGCGAATAACGATCTCGCGCCGATTCGCGAACACCGCGCGGAACTTCACCGCCGGCGTGATCGTGATGTTCGCCGTCGCGTCGCCATTGATGCTGGCTTCGGGGATGACGTCGTTGAAGAACAGCACGCGCACCGGCTGGTGGCGCGAGATCGCGCCGCTGCTGTGCTGGCTGATCGACGACACCCAGCTCGGATCGGCTTGAGCGGTGCGAGGTTTATCCTGGAGGGCGGAATCGCCGCTGCAGGAAATGCACAGGAACGCCACCGTCGCGAGCAGCGTGGCAGTGAAGAGGTTGCGAATCATGGAGGCTCCCCGAGAAAGTACCGGTATGCGCCATTCCACAGCGCGATGGTGTCCGACCCATGCCGCGATTGTGGCAAATGTGGCCCGGTCCGTCGCGCGCTGCCCTTACGCAATCGATCCTCTCGCGGATTCACGCGCGTGAATAAACCCCGCGCCGGACGTTTTGTCGCATCCGCCATGCAAGACGACGCGTACCCCGTGTCAAGACGCGAACCGCGTCACGGTCAAAGGGGATTTGTGATGCTCTCTTTCCAACAAAGTTTTGCGGCGGCCGTGGTTGCCGTCTCGCTCACGCTCGGCGCATGCGATGACGCAAAGGAAACTGTCGTGCCGTCGATCACCGCGCCCGCGTCGATCGGCAACGGTGTCGTTGGCGCGGCGTTCGCGCCGACCTCGATCGTGGCGGACGGCACCACGCCGATCACCTTCGCGGTGACAACGGGAACGTTGCCGCCGGGAATCACGTTGAACGGCACGACCGGTCAGTATTCCGGCACGCCGACGACCGCTGGCGCATTCGATTTCACGATCACCGCGACTAACCGCCGCGGCAGCTCGAACCGGGCGTTCACGCAAACCGTTCTGCAGACTCCGGCAATCACCGCGCCGACGTCGCCGCTGGCGGCCACTATTGCCGGATCCGCATCGAGCGCGATCAGCTTCACCGCGAGCGGCTCGACGCCGGTCACCTGGAGCGTGAGCGCGGGTTCGCTGCCGCCGGGCATGGCGCTGAACGCGGCGACTGGCGCGTACACCGGAATGCCGAGCGCGACCGGCAGCTTCTCGTTCACGATCACCGCGACGAACTCCGTCGGGGCGGACAGCGATCCTGTCACGCAAGCCGTGAACGCGCCGGCCGTCAACGCGCACGCGCTCGTCGGCGGCAACAGCATCGCCGCGTTCGCGACCACGTTCGCGCCGGGCCTCGAGTCGCCGCTGCCGCTGACGGGCGTTGCCGCGGGCGAAACCCTCGTGAGCATCGATCGCCGTCCGCAGAACGGATTCCTGTATGGGCTCGGTTTCAATCCGACCCTGGGTTCGGTGCAGCTGTATTCGATCTCGACGGTGACCGGCTTCGCGACGCCCATTGGCACCAGCGGAACGTTCGTCGGCGCTGATGGCGTGACGCCGGTGCCGGTCGGCGCGGGCGCCGGCACGACGTTCGGCATCGACTTCAATCCGACGGTCGATCGCGTGCGCGTGGTCAACAGCGCGGGACAGAACTTCCGCATGAATCCGAACACGGGCGCGTTCGTCGATGGCAATGCCGGCGTCGCGGGCGTGAACATGGATGGCGGCGTCAACGGCGCCACGACCTCGGTGCAGGAGACGGCGTACACGAACAGCGCGCCGAGTGTGACGGTGACGACGCAGTACGCGGTCGATTCTTCGATCGACGCGGTGTGCATCCAGAACCCGCCGAACACCGGCACGCAGACGATGTGCCAGCAGTTGAGCACTGCCGTCGATGCGGTGGTCGGATTCGATATCGACCCGTCGGTCACCGTTGCGACATCGAACACGCCGGCGACCGGCAGCGGCGTTGCCGTGGTGCGTCTCGGTGGCGCAGTTGCCGAATCGCTCGCGACGATCGATCTCGTGAACGGCAGGGTCGGCACGCCCGTGCCGCTCGGCACCGGCGGGATCCGGGGTCTTGCGTTGCACACGCCCGCGGCGATTCCATTTGTTGCGTTGTCGGCGGATGGTGCCCAGCTCGTGCGCTTCACGAGCGCCGCGCCCGGCACGGCGACGACCGTCGCGATCACCGGCGTCGCCGCCGGCGACGTGCTGATCGGTGTCGACTTCCGCCCGCAGACGGGGCAGCTCTACGCGCTGGGCGTGAACGAGGTGGCGAACACCGGCACGCTCTATCTAGTGGATCCGCAGACTGCGGTGGCGTCGGCGGTTGGCGCGGCGGGGCAGGTCGCATACGTCGATGCGGGAGGTGGCGCGGTCGATCTGCCGGCCGCGTCCGAGGGGTATGGGTTCGACTTCAACCCGACCGTGGATCGTGTGCGCGTGGTGACGAACACTGGGCTCAACTTCCGGGTGAACCCCAACAACGGCGCGCCCGTGGACGGCAATCTCAACAACACCGCGGCGCCGCCGGTGGGCATCAACACCGACGGGATGATCAACGGGCTGCCAGTGGATTCGACCGGCGTTGCCGGCGCGGCGTACACCAACAGCTACGGGCAACCGTTGAGCGTCGGCTTCACGACGCAGTACGTGCTCGATTCGGTGAGCGATCTGCTGTTCGCGCAGGTTCCGCCGAACAGCGGCACGGTCGTGGGCGGCGTCGGACTCACGGTGAATGGCCTCAGGATCGACTTCACGGCGGTGAATGGCTTCGACATCCCGTCGGATGTGCAGGTCACCGCGTCGAACACGCCCGCGAACGGGACCGCGTATGCGGCGCTCACGGTCGGCAGCGTGCAGATGCTGTACGCGATCGACATCCTGACGGGGCGGTCCCGCGCGCTGGGGTCGCTCGCGATGCCGGTCGCGGGTCTCGCGATCGGTCAGGTCGCCGTGAAGTAGGGGTAAATCGGGGAGTGGCCCCAAACGCCGGTTTGGGGCCACTCCCCACATGGCGGTTTGGGGCCACTCCCCAAAGTCTTCGTTTCCGTAGAATCACCGGTGTGATCAAGCTGCTGCCACCCGGCCTGCACATCCTCCTCGGCGACTCGGCCGGCGGGACCTTCACGCGAGTGTTCTTCGCGCGCGACCGGTTGTTGATCGATCACGACGTACTCTCCTGCGGCCCCACGCCCCCGTGTACCGATCTCGCCGCGTGGACCAAGCTCCGCCACGAGTTCTGGAACGGCTTCGTACCTGGCAGCGCCAGCGAGCACGTGCACTCGCGATTCAATCTCCTGGACAACGCGAAGCGCCTCGCCGACGCCGAGCGCGTCCACATCTGGGCGGGCACTGGCGTCAGCGAACAATTGTTCGTCGCATTCGTCGTGAATCTCGTGAAGCTCGTCGGCGGTGATGCCGAGCGCATCGCGCTCGTGCAGTTCGAGCAAATGAACGGCATGCGCGTGACCGGGCTCGGCGAGCTGGACGAAGATCAATTCCGCGCGGCGCCAGATCCCGTGCCGATGTCGGTGGACGCGTCGCAGCAGTACCTGATGGCGTGGCATGCGATGACATCGCCGGATCCGGCCGAACTCGGCTCGTATGCGAAGGAACATCCCGACGCGAACCGTTGGCTCAAGCTGGCGATGCAACTCATGACGCGACGGTTTCCCGACAAGAAGACCGGTCTGAGCTATTGGGACCACGCGCTGTTGTCGCGCGTGAAGGCGCGCGGGCCCGGCGTGTCGCAGATCATCGGGTTCACGATGGCGGAGACGTATGGGCAGGGCGACATCGTCGGCGACTGGTATCTGTTCGGCCGGATGCTGCACCTCGCGCGAATACCGAGTCCACTCGTCAAAGTGAGCGGCGACGAGCTCGCGATCCACAGCACCGAAGCTGCGATCACGCCGTTCGGGGAAGAGGTGTTGCGCGGCGCGGCATCGAACTTCCCGGCGAACCCCATCGAGGATTGGGCTGCAGGCGTCAAATTGAGCTCATCCGCCGGGGCGATGTGGTTCAACGACGGCGGGCGGCTGGTCAAGGGCTGAGAAATGGGGTCAGACTCTATTTTTCCTCTGTCCTCGCCCTCTGTCCGATGTCCCCGGCGGGCCATGTTCTCTTCAGTTGCCTCACCTGATCGACCCCCTTACCATCGCGCCTCCTTACACCGTAGCGACACCGAAGGGGCGATAGACAATGAGCAATTTCGAGCAGCAAGCAGCCAAGATCCGCAACCAGCCAGGATTCATCGCGGCGCTGGACCAGAGTGGCGGCAGCACGCCGAAGGCGCTCAAGCTCTACGGTGTCGAAGAGAACACGTACTCGGGCGAGCAGCAGATGATGGACCTCGTCCACCAGATGCGTTCGCGTATCGTCACGAGCCCCGTCTTCGCGGGCAACCGCATCGCCGGCGCGATCCTGTTCGAAGCGACGATGGATCGCGATTTCGGTGGCACGCCCGCGGCTGACTACCTGTGGAACAGCAAGCAGGTCGTTCCTTTCCTCAAGATCGACAAGGGTCTCGCCGACGAAGTGAACGGCGTGCAGCTCATGAAGCCGATGCCGACGCTCGACGATCTCCTCAAGAAGGCGAAGTCGAAGGGCATCTTCGGCACCAAAGAGCGTTCGGTCATCAAGCTCAACAATCCCGAGGGCATCAAGGCCGTCGTGAAGCAGCAGTTCGAGATCGCGAAGCAGGTGCTGTCGCACGGACTGATCCCGATCGTCGAGCCGGAAGTGGACATCAAGAACCCGGACAAGAAGGGCTCCGAGGACAACCTCAAGAAGGAAATCCTGGCCGAGCTCGACAAGCTGCCGGCGGATCAGCAGGTGATGCTGAAGCTCACGATCCCGGACGTGGACAACCTCTACGCCGATCTCGTGAAGCACCCGCGCGTGCTGAAGGTCGTGGCGCTGTCGGGCGGCTACAGCCGTGACGAAGCGAACAAGCGTCTCGCGAAGCAGAACGGCATGATCGCGAGCTTCTCGCGCGCGCTGTCGGAAGGTCTCACGGCGCAGCAGAGCGATGCGGATTTCAATGGCGCGCTCGACAAGGCGATCGAGAGCATCTACCAGGCTTCGAAGACCTGAGCGGAAGCGAAAAGCAGTTCTTGAACGAGCCCCGGCGATGCAAGTCGCCGGGGCTTTTTCTTTGCCTATGCGCTCTGATTCCGCCACTCGCGCGGGGATTTCCCGCTCTGTGCCTTGAACGCCCGCGACAGCGCCGCCTCGCTGCCATACCCGACATCCTGCGCGATCAGCTTCAGGCTCTTGCCCGCCAGCAGTGCCTTCTGCGCGAGCCCGACGCGCCATCTCTGTAGATAGACGCCCGGCGTCACGCCGACGGTCTCGCGAAAACCGTTCGCGAACACGCTGCGGCTCATGCCGCTAGCGGCCGCCAGATCCTCGAGCGGCCATTCCTTCTGCGGCTCCTCGTGCATCTTCACGATCGCGAGCCGCAGCTTCGGATGCGCGAGCCCCGCGAGCATCCCCACTCGCGTCTGACCGCTCTCCATGAGCTGACGCAGCACCTGGATCAGCACGACCTCGAACAAGCGGTCGAGCATCGCCTGCCGTCCGCAGTACTGCGTGATCGCCTCGCTGAACAGCAGCTCGAGCACGGCCTCACTACCTTGCAGTGCTTTCAGCGGCAAACACACGCACTCGGGCAGGGCGGCTGCGATCGGATTCGCATTGCCGCCCTCGAAGCTCAAGTTCGCGCACACGAAATCCGCGCCACGCTCGGTGTCGGTTTCGAAGCGATGCGCCATCGGGCGTGGATAGAGCAGGAGGCTCGGCTCGCGAATGCGCAATGGCTTGCCCTTGCCGTGGCGCACATCGACATCGCCGCGGCGGATGAGATGCAGTTGCCCGTCCGTCCCGCTGCCATCGAGCGAGTTGATGCCGCAGAGCGCGCCAGCCTGGAAGGTCCGCGCGTTGACGGAGAAGTGCGCGAGCAACGCCTGAAGCCGGTCAGCCATGGGAAAAGACTCTCGATCAAGTTCTTGGGACTCAAGGTAGCAAATCGTCCTGAGTTTGGCCGCAAAGTTCTCCTCACCCGGCGGCACCGCCGAACACACCCAGGAGAACGCCATGACCCTCAAGCCCGAAAAAATCCTCTACACCGGCAAAGCCACCGCCACGGGCGGCCGCGACGGCCGCGCGATTTCGTCCGATCAGGTTCTCGACGTCGCGCTCGCGACGCCGCGCGAACTTGGCGGCGCCGGCGGCGCGGGCACGAACCCGGAGCAGTTGTTCGCCGCGGGTTACTCCGCCTGCTTTCTCAGCGCGCTCAAGTTCGTCGCCGGCAAGCAGAAGATCGCGCTGCCCGCCGACTCGACTGTGCACGGCCAGGTCGGCATCGGTCCGATCCCGACGGGCTTCGCGCTGAAGGTGCAGCTCGAGATCTCGGTCCCGGGTCTGCCGCGCGAACAGGTGCAGCAGCTCGTCGATGCCGCGCACCAGGTCTGCCCGTACTCGAATGCCACGCGCGGCAACGTCGACGTGACGCTCGTCGTTGCCTGAATCGACAAACTATCTAGAAGGGGAATCACATGAATACATCAGTCAGGAACACCACCGCCGGCCTCGTCGTCGCGCTTTCGCTCGCAACCGCCGCGAACGCGGCGCCGCCCAAAGTCGAGGGCAGCTATGTCACGACCCGCGACAACGTGCAGCTCTACTTCAAGGACTGGGGCCCGCGCACGGGCCCGGTCGTGACGTTCAGCCACGGCTGGCCGTTGAACTCGGACAGCTTCGAATCGCAGATGATCTTTCTCGCTGAGAGGGGTTATCGCGTCGTGGCGCACGATCGCCGCGGTCACGGGCGCTCGAGCCAGCCTTGGGACGGCAACGACATGGATCACTACGCGGACGATCTCGCGGCCGTGATCGAAGCGCTGAACCTCAAGGACGTCACGCTCGTCGGCTTCTCGACGGGTGGCGGCGAAGTGGCGCGCTACATCGGCCGGCACGGGACGTCGCGGGTGAAGAAGGCCGTGCTGATCGGCGCGGTTCCGCCGCTGATGCTGAAGACACCTGACAACCTGACGGGCACGCCAATCGAGGTGTACGACGGGATTCGCCAGGGTGCGTTGACGAACCGGGCACAGCAGTACTTCGACATCGCCTCGACTGTGTTCTACGGCTTCAACCGGCCGGGCGCGAAGCCTTCGCAGGGTTTGATCCAGTCGTTCGTGACGCAGGGCTTGCAGGCCGGACACAAGAACACCTTCGATTCGATCAAGGCGTTTTCGGAGACGGACTTCCGGCCGGACCTCGCGAAGTTCGATGTGCCGACGCTGATCCTGCACGGCGGGGACGATCAGCTCGTGTCCGTCGACAACCATGCGCGGGCTTCACACAAGCTGATCAAGGGCAGCAAGCTGATCGTCTACGAGGGCGGTCCGCATGGAATCACCGACACGCACAAGGATCAGGTGAATCGGGATCTGCTGAGCTTCCTGAAGGAGTGACGGACGGCTACGGGCTTCGGAGATAGGGGTCAGATCGATAGATCTGACCCCTTCACTTCGTCACCCGGCAGGCCGCGCGCGCCTCTTCGAGTTTCCGACGACGCTCTCGCAGGCGCTCTCCATCATCCGAGTCGTACGGCGCCCGCATTCGCGAGTCGATCGCGTCGATCTTGCTCTGGATCTTGGCTTCGCATGCGGCCCGCTCCGCGTTTGTCGCGGTGCGCGCCTGACTCGACGTCGAGGCCAGGTGGATCAATAGAACCAGGAAGATCAGCGGTGTCAGAAGTTTCATGAGTTCACTTCACCCCACTCGCGGCCCGCTGGAAACGCGTGAACACCTGCATTTACGCCACATAATCCGCTGGACTTAAGAGAACGCCGGGCTTGCCCGACCGTCGGCACACGAACGATGGTCGCCACGGCGACCGACATCACAGTCGCCGCGCGGCCGACGGCGTTATGGTCGGCGCCATGAACGACATCGCTTCGATCGCCGCGATTCCAACCGCGTTGCAGAGCGCCACGAGCGCGATCCAGAAATCGCACCGAGCGCTGGAGAAGGATGCCAATGTGGTGGCGCGCTCGAATGCGGTCGAATCGCGCGATACGCTCGAAGCCCTGATCGACTCGCGACAGCAGCTCCTCTATACGAAGGCCGCCGCGAAACTCATCAGCGCCGCCGACGAGATCACGCAGAGCGTCATCGACATCCGCGCCTGACAGCCGCGCCGATGCGTTCGCCCGTTATGGCGGCCCGTCCGTGGGCTTGTTCGAAATTTGCGTCATGAACGGCGGCGGCGCGACCGATTCGTTCAACGTCAGCAGTTCACCCAGATTGCATTCCTGAGGAGGGACACACGATGCACGGATGTCCGGCCTCGCTTCCAGGAGTTTTTTGATGTCGTCGCGCGCGACCAGACGAAAGTAATTCTTCGCCCACTGATGTTCGAGCTGCAGGATGCGAGCAATCCCGCCGCCCACGGTTTCATGCTCTTCGGAGTTTTTGCTCGTCGGCAAAGGCCGGACGAATCCAATTTCCCTCCGCGTTGCGTTCGCGACACCCAGAGTGACCGCGGCAACTTTGTCGACCCGGTCGATTCTTCCCTCGAGTTCCACCAGTTTTTCGTCGCTGCGCTTGCTGGCTCTTGCCAGTTGTCCGGAAATGTCGAGGCACGAGTCGCTCGACCCGCAGAGGTGCGTGTTCACCAGTTTGACCTGGCCGCCGATGCCTTCGACATGGCTTGCGAGTCGCCCGAGAGCGGGACCGAGATCGTTCGGCAGCAACTTCGCGTTGAATTCCTCCTGCTTCTTTTCGACGCGATCCACGCTGACCTGCAACCTGCGCAACTCCGCATGGTTCTCCAAGGAAGGAAGCTTGCCGAGAATTGTCGCCGTCTTCGCGCTCGACTCGTCGACCAACTTCTTCAGTTGAGAGACGGCAAGTGCGAGGGCTGGCGGATCCATCGGCGTGGGCGGCAGTTCGTCTCCCGACGCGCTCACTAGAGTCGATCGCATTGTTTGAACCTGTGCCTCGATTCGCACGATTCGGGCGGCGTCATCCGCCGTCAGGCCGTAATTGTTCGTCACCTGGTGCCAGACGGTGCCGCCAACACCTAACAACGCCACCGTCGTCACCGCGATCTGCGGGTGTGTGACGACCTCGCGGGTGAACGAGATGAAGACGTTGAATATCCGGGCCGGCAAGGTTTCATTGAAACGCCGCGCGCTATCCGCCTCGGGCTTCTTGATGTCACCGTACTTCTCGCGGATTGACTTCAGCGTCAATGCCGGCACGCCCAGCCATTCAAGAAGCTGTAACAACAGCTCGAGCGTCGACAAGGCGAATGCGAGGTACAACAACACTTTCGACACGATGACAATCGCGTGCACGCCACCGTCTGATTGAGCGGCATAGCGTCTCGCGGAGACCCGCCAGGTCTCACCGGAAACGGGGTTCGCCGAGATGCAGTCCGGGTTAGCCGCGCGCGCATCGCGCTGTGGGGACTCGGACACGATCCCGCAAAAAACGCGATGCGGGTCGCCTGCACGATCCAGCGCGAGTGCGCCGAGGAGCGCCAGGATCGCGACTGCGATCAGGCACAGGGTTCGCCGCACTGCCGTCCAGTAGGGCTCAGAAGGTGCGGCCTCGGTGACGGCCGCGGCTTGCTCTTCAGCTGGCAATTCAGCGGTCATGGACTTCTCCCGGTTTGGCGCTGCAGTGGCGCTTCTTCTGGTTAACTGTCCCGTGGGTGAGATTTATCTCACCTCGGAGGGGTGAAAGTTGTCGCTCGGAGCGTGAGAACGTTCCGCTACGGCTCGCGCGCCGCGCATGGCCGACATGCGAATGATCGTTCTTTGATGCTTCATGGCAGGCCATGTCGCGGCGACGATTGCGCGGCTTGTTAGCCCAAACTCATGTGAGAGTATGAGACCAGCCATCGGCGCGAGTGGATAGATGCGCGGCGGATTGCCCGTCAGATCGCGTCGCGACGACGGATTCCGGGTCCGGGAGTCTTGCTCCGGCTTATTTCCCGGCGACCTTCTGCTGCTGGATCCACACGCCCTGCGCGAGTGTGGTGGCGTACGCGGCGCCGACGATTCCGGCATCCGAACGCAACGCGCCCACTTTCAGCGGCGCGCGGCAGACGAGATCGTCCGTCAGGTTCGGGTGGTCGCCGGTGATGCCGCCGCACAGGACGATCAGATCCGGCCAGAACAACGCCTGCGTCCGTTGCAGCACGAACGACAGCTCTTTCACGTAGCCGCCCCAGTCGAGCTTGCGCTCCATGCGGGCGCGGCCGGATGCACGAGCTTCCGCTTCCATGCCGTCGAACTCGAGGTGGCCGAGTTCGCTGTTAGGCACGAGCTTTCCATCGACGAACAGGGCGCTGCCGATGCCGGTGCCGAGTGCGAGGACGAGCACGACCCCGGGCACGTCGCGCGCGGCGCCGAAGTGCACCTCGGCGAGACCCGCGGCATCCGCGTCATTGATAGCGACGACTTGGCGTTTGAGCTTGATCGCGGCGGGCTCGGCGAGCGGCTGGCCGATCCAGGCCTTGGCGACATTGGCGGCGGTGTGCAC
This sequence comes from Pseudomonadota bacterium, assembly GCA_043747835.1. Taxonomy (GTDB): domain Bacteria; phylum Pseudomonadota; class Gammaproteobacteria; order Steroidobacterales; family Steroidobacteraceae; genus CADEED01. The sequence goes on from JAYTOK010000065.1 coordinate 43,203, forward strand.
GGTTCCACCGACCACGACCCCGGGAAACGTCACTCCGGCTGTCAGATTCCCGGCATTCTCGGGAAGGGCGGACGCCATCGCGTCCATCATTTCACTGACGGCGGACATCGCGGGGGAGGGGACGGATTTGCGCTCGCCGACCAGCACGCCGCGCGTGAGGTCGACCACCGCTGCCTTGATGGACGAACCCCCGATATCAATACCAATTGCTTGTCGGTGCATTCCGCGTTAACTCGCAGCCATTGTGGTGCAGATCGCAAAGACGAACCTTTGCGTGCTTGGGTTATATGATACCGGGACCCGATGCCCGACAAAGTCTTAACTCGCATTGTCGGCAGGGCCAAAGAAAAATGTCCTGAAATGTCTCGTCGACGAATGAAAGGTAGTTCGAGTGCTGAATGAGCCGATGTTGCCCGGAGGCGCGCTCCTGCGGCGTGGCAGCTTGCGCGCAGCGATTTACGACCGGCTGACTCGCAGCCTCGGCAAAGAGCCAGAGACAGCGACCCCGCGAGACATCTACGACGCGCTCTCTCTGGCGGTGCGGGAAGAATTGTCGGCGCGCTGGCTCGCGACACAACGGCGAGTGGCGCGCGCTCGCGTCAAGCGTCTCTGCTACCTCTCCGTCGAGTTCCTGCCGGGACGTTCGCTCGTGAATGCGTTGTCGAGTCTCGACGGCGAACTGATCGACGAGGCGCGCGCCGCGATCGCGAGCATGGGGCACGACTACGACTCGGTCGTCGCGCTCGAAGTCGACCCTGGCTTGGGAAATGGTGGTTTGGGCCGTCTCGCGGCGTGTTTCCTCGATTCGCTCGCGACTCTGCAATACCCGGCGACGGGATACGGCATTCGATATGACTACGGCATCTTCACGCAGTCGATCGACAACGACGGCTCGCAGCGGGAATCCGCGAGCACGTGGTTGCGGCTGCACAACGTGTGGGAGACGCCGCGGTCTGATGCGCGTTACATCGTTCGCTTCGGCGGTCGCGTGCTGACGACGCACGATGTCCACGGCGCGCCGCGTGCGCGCTGGGTCGAAACGCAGGACGTGCTCGCGGTGGGCTTCGATCAGCTCGTCGCGGGCAATCGCAGCCCGACCGTGAACCATCTGCGTCTCTGGTCCGCGCGCGCGCTGCAGCCTTTCCACATCGAGGACTTCAACGCGGGAAATTATCCTGCCGCGGTCGAGGATCAGGTCGAAGCGAAGAACCTCTCGCGCGTGCTGTATCCCGACGATTCCACGCCGCAGGGAAAAGAACTGCGGCTCAAGCAGCAGTACTTCTTCGTGAGCGCGAGCATTCAGGACATCCTGGCAACGCATCTGTCGGAGGAGCGCACGCTCGAAGAGCTGCCGAGCGCGATGGCGATCCAGATGAACGACACGCATCCGACACTCGCGATCCCCGAGCTGATGCGCCTGCTCATCGATCAGTACGACATGCCCTGGTCTCAGGCCTGGGACATCTGCAAGAGCGTGTTCGGTTACACCAACCACACATTGCTGCCCGAGGCGCTCGAGACCTGGCCCGTGAACTTCTTCGAGCGATTCCTGCCCCGGCACCTCGAGATCGTCTATCGCATCAACGAAGAATTCCTGCTGGAAGTCGAGAAGCGTTTCAAGGGCGATGGCGCCGCGAAGACCACGCTGTCGATCATCGGTGAGTCGCATGGCAGGCGAGTGCGTATGGCGCATCTCGCGGTGGTGGGCTCGCACAAGGTGAACGGCGTCGCGAAGCTGCACAGCGAGCTCATGCAGAAGACTATCTTCTCGGGCTTCGCGCAGATGTTTCCGGATCGCTTCACGAACGTGACGAACGGCATCACCGTGCGGCGCTGGCTGAAGCAGTCGAATCCGCGGCTGTCGCGCTTGCTGACGGAGCGGCTCGGATCCGCGTGGGAAAACGACTTGGAGGAGATCGAGCGGTTGCGTTGGGCGGCGGACGATCCGTCGTTCCGCGCGCAGTTCCGCGAGATCAAGCGCGCCAACAAGGTTGCGCTCGCGGAGGAAGTGGATAGGCGAACGGGCATCGACGTTTCGGTCGACTCGCTGTTCGACGTGCAGGTGAAGCGCATCCACGAATACAAGCGCCAACTTCTGAACATCCTGTACGTCGTCACGCGCTACAACCGCATCAAGGCGAAGCTCGACGAGAACTGGGTGCCGCGCACGGTTTTCTTCGCGGGCAAGGCCGCACCGGGTTATGTCCTCGCGAAAGGCATCATCCGGCTCATTAATAATGTGTCGACCACGATCAACCAGGATCCCGCGACGCTGACGAAGCTCAAGTGCGTGTACCTTCCCGATTACGACGTCTCGCTGGCGCAGACGATCATGCCGGCGGCGGATCTCTCGCAGCAGATCTCGACGGCGGGAATGGAGGCGTCGGGCACGGGCAACATGAAACTCGCGCTGAATGGCGCGCTGACGATCGGCACGCTGGACGGCGCGAACATCGAAATCCGCGACTCGGTGGGGCCGGAGAACATCTTCATCTTCGGCATGACGGCGGATGAGGCGGTGAAGCGGCGTACGGACGGGTATCGGCCGGGTGAAATCGTCGCGGCGAATCCGGAGCTCGCGAATACGCTCGAGATGATCCGCAACGGTGCGTTCAATCGCGGCGACAATGGATATGCGCAGCAGATCGTGGATCGTTTGACGTCGGACGGAGAGCCGTTCCTCGTGCTCGCGGATTTCGCGGCGTATGTGGCGGCGCAAGAGCGGGTCGATGCGTTGTATCGAACGCCAGAGGAGTGGAGCCGGAAGGCGGTGTTGAACACCGTCGGCATGGGGCCGTTCTCCAGCGATCGCAGCGTGCGCGAGTATGCGGAGCGCATCTGGAACATCCGCCCGGTGATTTAGGGGATATTCCCCTTTTCCTAGCAAATGGGGAGGGACCTGAATTATGCGTAACTTCGAAAACTTGTTGATGCGACTCGAGGGACTCTTGCTGCGTGCGCGCGAACTGCCACGCGAGGTCCCTCCCCATTTGCTAGGAAAAGGGGAATATCCCCATTAAAGGCAAGCTAACAAAAGCAGAGATCGGCGCGCTCGTCAGCGCGACTCACCACGAGCCGCGCTCGCTGCTGGGCTACCACGAGGTGGAGCGCGCGGATGGCGCGCCGCTGTGCCTGGTGCGCGTGCTCGAGCCTGGCGCCGACAGCGTCGAGGTGTTCTGGGAAGACCAGCCCGACGCGAAGCACACCCTCAAGCGCGTGCACGAAGCGGGACTTTTCGAAGGCTGCATTCCGCACCGCCGTCCAATCGTGCCGTATCGCCTGCGCGTGAAATTCCTGGGCGGCAACGAAGTCGTCAAGCACGACGCGTATTTCTTCTCGCACGAGCTCTCCGACTTCGACCTGCACCTCTTCGGCGAAGGCCGGCACTACGGGCTCTACCAGAAGTTCGGTGCCCACCTGCGCGTACGCGAAGGCGTCACCGGTGTGCATTTCGCCGTCTGGGCGCCGAACGCGAAACGCGTCAGCGTTGTCGGCGACTTCAACCTCTGGGATGGCCGCAAGCACGCGATGCAGGCGCGCGGCAGCTCGGGCGTCTGGGAGTTGTTCGTGCCTGGCATCGGCGAGGGCGCCTGCTACAAGTACGAAATCCGCACCCAGCGCGGCGCATTGCTCCTCAAGTCCGATCCTTACGGTTTCCGCATGCAGGTGCGTCCGGAAACCGCCTCCGTCGTCGCCTCCCTCGATGGGTACGACTGGCAGGATGCGGAGTGGTTAGAGAAGCGGGCGCGTACCGATTGGCGCCGCGCGCCGATCAACATCTACGAAGTGCATCTGTCGAGCTGGCGTCACGCCTGGGGCCGGACGCCGCCGTTCTACACCTGGGCCGAAGCCGCCGAGACGCTGATTCCGTACGTCATCGACATGGGCTACACGCACATCGAACTGATGGGTGTCGCCGAACATCCCTTCGACGGTAGTTGGGGCTACCAGGTCGTAGGCTACTTCGCACCGACCTCGCGTTACGGCTCGCCGAAGGATTTCATGACCTTTGTCGACAAGTGCCACCAGGCCGGCATCGGCATCATCCTCGACTGGGTCCCCGCGCATTTCCCGAAGGACGCGCACGGTCTCGCGGAGTTCGACGGCTCGGCGCTCTACGAGCACGAAGACAAGCGTCTCGGCGAGCACATGGACTGGGGCACGAAGATCTTCAACTTCGGCCGTCACGAGGTGAAGAACTTCCTCGTTGCGAACGCGCTGTTCTGGATGGACCGCTTCCACATCGACGGGCTGCGCGTCGACGCCGTCGCGTCGATGCTCTATCTCGACTACAGCCGCAAGGCCGGCGAGTGGGTTCCCAACAAGTACGGTGGCCGCGAAAATCTCGACGCGCTCGAGTTCCTGCGCGAGTTCAACACCGTCGCGCATGCCAACCATCCGGGCGTGCTGACGATCGCAGAGGAATCCACCGCGTTTCCCGGCGTCTCTCGCCCGGTCCATCTCGGCGGCGTCGGTTTCAGCTTCAAGTGGAACATGGGCTGGATGAACGACACGCTGAGCTACTACGAAAAAGATCCCGTCTACCGCCGCCACGACCACAACAAGATCACGTTCTCCTTCATGTACGCATGGACGGAGAACTTCATCCTGCCGATCTCGCACGACGAAGTCGTGCACGGCAAACATTCGCTCATCGACAAGATGCCCGGCGACGAGTGGCAGAAGCGCGGGAACTACCGGTTGTTCATGGCATACATGACGGCGCACCCGGGCAAGAAGCTCATGTTCATGGGTTCCGAATTCGCGCAATGGCACGAATGGCGCGAAGCCGAGCAGCTCGACTGGCCACTGCTCGAGAACCCCAACCACCGCGCGCTGCAGGGCCTCAACCGCGAGCTCGCGCGTCTCTATCGCGACCTGCCGCAGTTCCACGCCAGCGATTGCGATGCCGGCGGGTTCCGCTGGAACGATCTGCACAGTTCCGCCGAGAGCGTGTTCGGCTTCCTGCGCCAGGAGCCAGGGCACCCGCCGATCGTGTGCGTCTTCAATGCGACACCGGTGCCGCGCGAGGACTGGTGGGTCGGCGTGCCGGACGCGGGCCGTTACTCCGTGATCTTCGACTCCGATCACCCGGGTTTCGGCGGCGCGGGTTTCGCGGCCACCGGTCAATACGACGCGTTCGAACACACGGTGCACGGCTATCCCTTCGCGATCCGCATCCGTCTGCCACCGCTCGCTGCTGTCTTCCTGAGACGTGAAGGATGAAGGCAGGTTCGCCCGACATCCTCGGGGCTACCGCGACAGATGACGGTGTCAATTTTGCCGTGCGTTCGCGCGCGGCGACGCGCGTGGATGTGTGTCTCTACGACTCCACGGGCAAGAACGAGACGGCGCGACTCACGCTGCCCGGCCGCACCGGCGCCGTGCACCACGGTCTCGTCGAGCCGGAGCTGGCGCGCGTGGGCACGCTCTACGGCATTCGTGTGCACGGTGCCTACGATCCGCGCGAAGGCTACCGCTTCAACGCAAACAAACTACTGCTCGATCCCTACGCGCGGGACATCGTCGGCGATGTGACGTGGCATCCGTCGGTGTATGGATTCGATCCGAAGGATGCCGACGGCCTGCGCCCGGATCTGACCGACTCGGCGCCCTACATGCCGCGCGCGCGCGTCGCCGACAATACCTTCGACTGGAACGGCGACCGGCAACCCGCCGTGCCGTGGCGCGATTCGTTCATCTACGAACTGCACGTCAAAGGATTCACCGCGCAACATCCTGAAGTGCCGCCGGAGTGGCGCGGAAAGTATCTGGGTCTCACGGTCCCCGCGATCATCGACCATCTGAAGTCGCTGGGCGTGACCGCCGTCGAACTCATGCCCGTGCACGCATTCACGGACGAAGCCTTCTTGCACGGGAAGAAGCTGACGAACTACTGGGGTTACAACACGATGGGCTGGTTCGCGCCGACCCGCCGGTATGCCGTGAAAGATCCTGTCCTCGAACTGAAGCAGGCCGTGAAGGCATTGCACGCCGCGGGCATCGAAGTGATCCTCGACGTGGTCTACAACCACACGGCCGAGGGCAGCGAGCTCGGCCCCACGCTGAGCTTTCGCGGCATCGACAACCGGGCTTACTACTTCCATCGCGCGAACGACCGGCGCTTCTACGACGACGTCACCGGGTGCGGCAACACGGTCGCCTGCGACCACCCCATCGTGCAGGAAGACATCCTCGCCTCGTTGCGCTACTTCGCGGAGGAGTTTCGCATCGACGGCTTTCGCTTCGATCTCGCGACGGTGCTCGGTCGCGACCGCTCGGGCTTCAATTCGAACTCGCCGTTCTTCGCCGCGCTGCGCGCGGATCCGGTGCTCGCGTACGTGAAGCTGATCGCGGAGCCCTGGGACCTGGGTCTCGGTGGCTATCAACTCGGCAACTTCCCGCCGGGGTGGAGCGAGTGGAACGATCGCTACCGCGACACGATGCGCGCGTTCTGGCACGGCGGCCGGAGAATGCTGGGCGGCTTCGCGGAGCGGATCGCCGGTTCCAGCGACCTGTTCCGCCGCAACGGCCGCAAGCCGACGGCGAGCATCAACCTGATCACCGCGCACGACGGCTTCACCTTGCGCGATCTCGTGTCGTACAACGAGCGGCACAACGAGGCGAATCTCGAAAACAACCGCGACGGGCATTCGAACAACCACAGCTGGAACTGCGGCGCGGAAGGCCCGACGGACGATCCGCGCATCAACGCACTGCGCCGCCGTCAGGTGCGCAACATGCTGACGACGCTGTTTTTCGCGCAGGGCGTGCCGATGCTGTTGGCGGGGGATGAGCTCTATCGCACGCAGAACGGCAACAACAACGCGTACTGCCAGGACAATCCGCTCGGCTGGGTGGATTGGTCGAGCGAGAACGTCGACAGTTCCCTATTGCAGTTCGTTCAGCGATTGTCGCAACTGCGACGCGCGCGCAATGAGCTGCGACGCGACACCTTTCTGAAAGGCGCGCTGCACTCGACGCAGCGCGACATCTCCTGGTGGCATCCCGCGGGCCACGAGCTGGCCGATCACGAATGGAACGATCCGGATCTGCGTTGCCTGGGCGTGGGCTTCGGGGGCACGTCATCGGGGCCAGAGTTCATGCTCCTGCTGAATCCGACCGAATCGGAGTGCGAGTTCCACGTGGCTGCGCTGGAAGCCGCAGAGACGGGCAGTGCCGTCGGCTGGGAAGTCGTGCTCGACACGGCACATCCCGTTGGCATCCTCGACGGATCGCGATTGCCCCAGGGCGCGGTGAAAGTCGGCCCGAACCAGACGTTGGCGCTGCAGCGTGTCGACTGATCCGGTGGCAACGGATGCAATCACGCCGCTGATCGAGCGCCTCGCGCGTGCGCGCGGTATCGGCGATGCGTATCACACGTACAAAGGCGAGCTGCGTCACTTCTCGCTCACCACGAAGGCGGCAATCCTCAATGCGATGCACTGCAGGCTCGATGACGCCGGCCTGCTCGAGCGGCAGATCGAGGAGTCGGAAGCCGCGCATCCGGTGGGATTGTTAGGCGACGTCGTCGTGCTGCGCGCGGGGTCGCGCGTGGCGAGACTCAATACGCCGGCGATCGAGCAGAACGCGCTGTTGAAGTGGCGCGTGTCGTTCGAGGACGGTGGTGCGCGAACTGGCGACGTGCGGACGTGGAGTCTGCCCGAGCGCGGATCGCATCAGCAGGATGGCCGCTGGTTCATGTTGCGCGACCTGCCGCTGCCGGAAGATCTGCCGCCGGGCTATCACACACTCGAAGTCGATCTCGAGTTCGCGGGACGCGAGAGTTGCCCGCTCATCGTCGCGCCGGACAAGTGTCGCGAGCCCGATGAGCTCGCGAATGGCGAGAAGCTCTGGGGCGTTGCCGTGCAGCTTTACTCGCTGCGCAGCGATCACAACTGGGGGATCGGCGACTTCACGGATCTCGCCGAAGTGCTGCGGCTCGCGGCCGGAGCCGGTGCCGGCTTCGTCGGGATCTCGCCCGTGCACGCGTTGTTTCCGTCCGACGCGACTCTCTACTCGCCGTACTCCGCGTCGAGCCGCCATGCGCTGAACGTCATGTTCATCGACGTCGCGAGCGTGCTCGAAGTGCAGGGATCTCGCCGTGCGCAGGCGATCATGGGGGATGCTGGTTTCAAGACGCGCCTCGCGCAGGTGCGCGCCGCGAAGCACATCGACTATCCCGCGGTCGCCAGTCTCAAGATGCCCGTGTTGCAGGCCGCGTTCGAGCGCTTTCGCACCGAGCATCTCGCGCGGCACACGGCGCGCGCCGCGGCCTGTCTGGAATTCCTGAAGGAACGTGGCGAAGCGATGCGGCTGCATACGCTGTTCGACGCGATCGACATGCATCTGCGTCGGCAGAAGGGGACCGGCGCCGGGTGGCACAACTGGCCCAAGGAATATCATTCGCCGGATAGCGAGGCGGTGAAGAAGTTCGCCACCGATTTTCCCGACGCGGTGGACTTCCATGGCTACCTGCAGTGGATCGCCGCCGAGCAGTTAGGTGCGGTGCGCCAGATCGCGCGTGAGCTCGGACTTGGCATCGGCATCTACGGCGACTACGCCGTCGGCGTGAATGCTTCCGGATCGGAGACCTGGTCGGATCAGTCGCTGTATTGCATGGGCGCCGCCATCGGCGCGCCGCCCGATCCGCTCGGCGTTGCGGGTCAGGAGTGGGGCATCCCGCCCCAGGATCCGGGACGATTGCGGCGGACGGCGTATGCGCCATTCGTGGCGCTCGTGCGGGCGAGCATGCGGGCGTGCGGGGCGCTGCGGCTCGATCACGTGATGGCGCTGTTCCGGCAGTGGTGGGTGCCGCGCGGGTTCAAGTCCGTGGACGGCGGGTACGTGCACTATCCGCTGGAGGACTTGTTAGGCGTCGTCGCGCTCGAGAGCCATCGCAATCAGACATTGATCGTGGGCGAAGACCTGGGCGTCGTGCCGGACGAGATCCGGCGCGGGCTGCCGCAGTTCGGCGTCTATAACTACAAGGTCGTGATGTTCGAGCAGAAGAACGGTGAGTTCGTGGCGCCCGCGGATTACACGCGCACGGCGCTCGCGACCGTCACGACGCACGACTTGCCGACGTTGAACGGCTGGTGGAGCGGGCACGACATTGATCTGTGGGAGAAGCTCGGGTTCTACGCCGAAGCGAGCGTGGGCGAACGGTCGCGCGCCGAACGCAAGCTGGAGCGCGAGCGGTTGTTGCGTGCGCTGCGACGGGAAGGATTGTGGCCGGAGGCGGCGGACGGCGAGCCGATGCCGGGTTACTCCGCCGTGCTCGGCAAAGCGGTGCATGCGTACCTCGCGCGAACGAATGCCGCGCTCGTGACCGTGCAGCTCGAGGACATGATCGGCATGCTCGAGCCCGTGAACGTTCCTGGGACCAGCAGCGAGTACTCGAACTGGACGCGGCGCATGACCGCGAGCGCGGGCGAGATCTTCGGTCGAAAGGATGTTCGAGAGCTTTGCGCGGCGATGCTGGAAGCGCGCTCGAAGCGAACGCAAAGCTAAGGCTGAGCCACGCCAAACAAAGACTGTTCACGGCGTGCGCCGGTTGAGCGAAACTACCGACATGTCATCCAGCGATCTTCTTCAATCCATCATCTATTCCGCGCAGCGCGCGGGCGGCGCGATCATGGCGGTTTACGCGACGGACTTTTCCGTGCGCGACAAGGCCGATGCGTCGCCGGTAACCGCAGCGGACGAGGCGGCGGAGAAAATTCTGTTGGCGGATCTCGCGGCAATTGCGCCGGGGATTCCCGTCGTCGCGGAAGAAGCCGCCGCCGCCGGGAAGATTCCCGTGGTGGCGGATCGCTTTTTTCTCGTCGATCCGCTCGATGGCACGAAGGAGTTCGTCAGCCATCGGGATGAGTTCACCGTGAACGTCGCGCTGATCGAGAAGGGAGTGCCGGTGCTGGGTGTTGTGTTCGCGCCTGCGCGGCGCGAGCTGTTTTGGGGCGATGTGCATGCGAAGCGGGCGGGTCGCATCGATGCCGATCCGGATGGGACGATGCCGTCGATGGGGTCGGCGATCGAGGCGCGGGTTGCGCCTGCCAGCGGTCTCGTTGCTGTCGCGTCGCGGTCGCACCGAACGCCGGAGACCGACGCGTTTCTCGCTAACTATCCGGTCGGCGAGTTCCGATCGATCGGATCGTCTCTCAAGTTTTGCCTCGTCGCGACCGGTGAAGCGGATATCTATCCGCGCGTGGGTCCGACGATGGAATGGGATACCGCCGCGGGCCATGCCGTGTTGCTGGCGGCCGGTGGGCGCGTGACCGATCTCGAGGGCAAGCCGTTTCTCTACGGCAAGCCGGGTTTCCGCAACGGGAATTTTGTCGCCCGAGGCAGGGAGTAGTGGCTCCGTCAGAGGCTCGCGCCGCCGATTACGGGCGGCTCATCTCCGTTCCTGCGATCTGGGGTGGAACGTTCGTCGGCGCGAAGTATGTGCTCGCGTCGCTGACGCCGTTGATGGGGTCGTTCGCGCGGTATGTCGTTGCCGTCGTCGCGTTGTCGGTCGCCGCGATCGCGCTCGAGCGGGGGTTGCCGAAGCTCACGCGGTCGCAGTTGTTGGCGACTGTTTTGCTCGGGGCGCTCGGCGTGTTTGCGTACAACCTGTTTTTCATGGGAGCGGTGCACCGGATTCCCGCTTCGCGCGCGGCTCTCATCATTGCGTTGAATCCCGTGATCACGATCGTGATTTCGTCGTTCGTGTTCGGCGACAAGCTGCGGGCGCATCGCTGGGTTGGAATCCTCGTAGCGCTGATCGGTGTGTGGATCGTCGTGTCGCATGGCGATGTGTTGAGCATCGCGTCGGCGGGCGTTGGCCTTGGCGAGTTCATGATGTTGGGCGCGGTGACGTCGTGGGCGTTGTACACGGTGATTGGGCGCAAGGTGCTCGTGGGTCTCACGCCGCTGGCCGCGACCAACTACGCGGCGATTTGGGGGACGCTGATGCTGGGGCTCGTTGCGGCGCCGCACATTCCGGAGCTGACGGCGGAGCAGTTTGGGTGGAAGGTGATCGTGTCGTTGTTGTACCTGGGAGTGTTCGGGACGGCGATTGCGTTTGTTTGGTATTACATCTCGATCAAGAAGTTGGGGACGGCGATTACGAGCATTTTCACGAATCTCGTGCCGGTGTTTGGTGTGCTGATCAGCGTGTTGTTGCTGGGCGAGCAGTTACTGGTGTCGATGCTGGTCGGAGGAGCCGTCGCGATTGCGGGCGTGATGATGGTGTCGCGGCCTTAGGTTATTGCGGCCCGGTAGACGGAGGCCGAGCTGCGCGGTTTGGCGGACTTGCGGTATAACTATTTGAAAGGGTCTACGAGGTAGGGGCATGGGTATCAAGCGGAGCATGCACTTGAACGATCGGCGGGAAAGTTGTGCCGCCGGTTCGTGGTGTTTCATTGTCGCAGTTTCGGCGGCCTAACTAAGAGTTAGGCGTCGTGCAACAGCGCACGTCTAGCCGCCCATGATAGGCGATCGTCATCGGCAACCATTCGCTGCCACATACGCAGATGCTATCGGTCGTGCCGCGCTGTGCTTTGCCACGTGCGAGTGGAACGTGGTGTGGTGCTGCGAGCGCATCGCTCCCGGCCAACTCAGTCGCATCGTACGCGATGAACTTACCGCAGGAAAAATTGCCAAGGACTTTCTGAATCTGACGCGCAACATGCCGCCGTCCAAGTTTCGGGAGGAGTTAAAGGCGGTCGCCTCTAGATTCGCGTCGCTCGTTCAGGTGAGAAACGACATCCTGCATGGAAAGCCATGTACAGGTCCAAGCGGTGAGACGCGCCTTAGCGCTGGCAAGGTGCTGGAGATGACTGACCTCGAGGATTCGGCAGATGATTTCTCGAGCTGCAGTATTGAGGTGAACCGTCTTTTGCACGGGGCGCTTGCAACATATGTTCCACAATGATCGTAGTACGACGCCTAACAAATTACTGGAGCTTACGCGTGATGGATAGAGTACCAAGTTCATGCAGCCGCGCGTACGCCGCTCAGCTTGTTAGGTGGCCTTGAAATGACCGCATACGAGACTGTGCCGTCGTTTCCAGATGAGCCACGTGAGGGTGTGCTAGCAACGCTCAAGATATCGGAGGCCGGCCGTATTCGCCTCGCTCTCAATGACGTCTCGCATCAGCCGGGTGTCGGTGTCACCACGTGGCGGCAAGAGCGGCTGTTCACGCACAAGGACTTCGACGCCGATTCTCTGCGATCAATGAAACTGTCTCGGGAGGACCTCGCACTCAGTGGCGAGAACGTGCTGATCCGCCTCCTGGCGCAGGTCGAGGGCAAGTCCTCCCGTCGCGGTTATGAGTTCACCTAAAACATCGTTTAAGCGCACGCGTGTGAAGAGTGCCAAGCTCAAACGCTGGCTCGCCCGGCACGCAGCTCGTTGGGCGGCAGATTGAGCGCCCTGCGTATCCTCATCGGCGTCTACCCAATGATCTCGACCGTGCTTGTTGTCATACTTCTTGGCCGCAAGCTGGTTTTCTCGAAAAATCGCACCATGTCACAAGATGACATTAGAGGTATGGCGGGCATCGCGTTTCTGTGGCCCTTCCTGATCTTTCTCTTTCCGTGGCACCTAGGAAAGTTCGCATTTCAAAGGTTCGCCAATCGACGCAATGGAGCAGGTCAATGAGAGATCAGAATGCTGATCGGCTGCGCTTCGCAATACATATCTCGAGTCACCCGCAGAGTACGAGATGATTGCCATATTGGAGGCGTCAGATCTCGGCGCGAACGGCTTATCGGCGCAAAGGCGGACGAACAAAATATTGAAGCGGCTCAAGGCCGAGGCCGAGAGTCTGGGTGCAAACGGCGTGCTGCTCCACGGCATCGAAACGCACGCGCAAGTTTCCGGCCCTGTCGTGAACGGAACCGGATACGCCGCTCCTCAAACGAGCATACCCGGCAAGGCCACGGCAATCGTTGTGCAGTCGGAGTGACGCGTAGCGGATTCGTGGAGTGCGCGCGTGATGGATAAAATTCCCGATTTGTACAGCAGCGCGGGCGGCTTTCGACTCTATCATCATGTCGCAAGCTTGGCCTTGCCGTAGCTACATTCTGTAGCTACAATGCCGCATGTTCACCTGGGATGAAGCGAAGCAGCTCGCAAATCTCAAGAAGCACGGCATCGACTTTGCCGACTCTGAGAAGATATTTCGGGGGCTCACGTTCACCGCCGAGGATGACCGTGAAGCCTATGGCGAACGCCGCTTTCTCACTCTGGGTCTTCTCGAGGACCAGGTAGTGTCGGTAACTCATGCCGACCGAGGTGGGGAAATCCGCATCATTTCTATTCGCAAGGCAACGAAACATGAAGCGCGCTTCTACTTCTCGCAAATCCCGTACTAACCTCGCCCGGCTTAGGAAGCGGCCTGACTCTGCGATCGTTCGAGATCGGGACGCGCCGGAGTGGACGCCCGCGATGTTCGCGAAGGCGGTGGCACGCAAGGCGCTTACTCCTATCCCGAGGAAGGCATTGCTTTCTCTTCGTGTCGATACAGACGTGATCGACTGGTTCCGCGCACAGGGCGCGGGGTATCAGTCGCGCATGAACGCTTTGCTTCGCGCGTTTATGGACGCCCACAAGTGACTTACGTCATAGCGAATCGCTGAAATTCGCGCGCGGAAGATAGTATGCCGAGTCGAAACTGTCGCAGCCGCGGCTGCTCAGCTCGTTAGGCGGTTCTTGCCGTCGCGCAACTCGATGCCCGGAGCGCGCATAGCGGCTTTAGTTGGATGCAACGAATGTGGAAAGCAGGTTGTCGCGCGGCTCTCATCATGACCAGTTTTTCAGACTATCCTTAGGCGGCAAGCGAAGCCATGCGCATCAGTCCCCACCTATGCTTCGACGGTCAATGTCGCGAAGCGATGCAGCTTTACCAGAGCATTCTCGGGGGCACGATTGAAACGATGCTCACCTACGGCGAATCGCCAATGGCCTCGTCGACCGATTCGCGGTGGCATGGCCGAATCGTGCATGCCACTCTATTGCTGGGCGAGCTCGAATTGACAGGTGTCGACATGATTCCAGGATCGTATCAACGGCCGCAGGGATTTTTCGTCACCCTTGCCGTAGATGGCGTGGCGCGTGCGCGGAAAATATTCGAATCTCTTGGGCAGGATGGTGCGATTCGCGTTCCCTTCGAAGAAACGTTTTGGTCACCTGGATTTGGCGTTCTGGTCGACCGCTTTGGAGTTCCGTGGGAGATCAATGCCAACGCTGCCCAGGACGTCGGATAACAAATTGCTGGAGCGCGCGCGGCGCTCGGCTCGTTGGGCATCACAACTAACCCTCTCCTGAGACCAGCATGAATACCAACGCACTTCGCCTGCACTGGTTCTTCCTCATCGCACCACTTGTTCTCGCAACTGATCTCTACGTAGGTCTATCGGCTCGCGGAGAGGTTGATCGCCTGCTCGAGGCCGGACTCATGTTCGATCTCGTCGTTCTCGTTCCGAGCCTCTACTGGCTTTGCTACCGTCGGGGCGGCAAGAAGGCAATCACCAAGGCTGCGGCGCTGGCCTTTCTCGGCATCTGGGCAGCCCTGAAGCTTGTGCCAGAGACGGAACGAGATCTACTGAACTATGTCGCGCCTCTCAGGTACGTAGGCTTGGCCGCACTAGCGTGGCTGGAACTGGTCGTCGTGTTGGAAATCTACAAGGCTGTATTCAAGGGTGGCACTGTGGAAGAGGTGGTTTCCCAAACATCAGCGGACATGCCGTCGTGGGTAGTCAGGCTGCTTGCCATTGAGGCGAACCTCTGGCGCAAGGTATGGGGCGCAACCAAACGCATGCTTGGGAAGCAGTGAAGGCGCTACTTAATGACCACTCCAACCAAGCGTCAGCTTTCCGCCAACGACAAACGCGTTGCCCGAGACATCAAGCAATACGGCTGTCACGTGATCAGCGTCTTCGACCCAAACGGCCGATTGCCGTTCTTTTCCTACTCGATAGGCATTCAAGATTCGAGCGCCGCACCTGATGTGATCGTCATCGGACTTCGCCCTGAATTCGGCGGCTATCTGGTGAACGAGTACAACCGGCAAGTGCGAAAAGGCAAGCGCTTCAAGCGAGGGCGGCGATACGAGGGATTTCTGGTGGGATTCCCGGTGTACTTTGAGCCGGCGCGCATGGAGCGGGTTCGCCGCTACGCATACGGCTGCGCGAGATACTACGACGGCCGAGACTACTCGGTCGTTCAGCTCATCTTCCCTTCGACGAAGGGAGTGTGGCCGTGGAACAAGTCGGCTTCAAAGTCGCTCGTCAAGAATCAGCCGATGCTGGGAAGATTGAGACCGGATAGGCCATGAGGCCCGCCTAGTTAGGAGTCGAACATGGGAACCTGGGGCGCCGGCCTATATCAAGACGATACGGCCTGTGATGTCCGTGATAGCTATATCCAGTACCTCAAGGAAGGTCTCTCGGACGCGGCTGCCGCTGCGAAAGTTCTGAGCGACCAGAAGAGCAGACTCCGGAACACGCAGGTGGCCACCAACGTCTACCTCGCGCTGGCGGAAACGCAATGGCAGTACGGACGTCTCGATCCCTCGATCAAGAAGCGCGCGCTCGCGCTTCTCAAGCGCAGCGCCGATGTCGACAGCGCGCGCGCGAAGGTCCTGGCAACACTCGAGAAACGTCTCGCGAGCAAACCGAAGCCGCGGCGTGCGATCAAGGTGGTGACGCCGAAGCCACTTGAGGCGTGGACGGATGCGAAGCTGGGCACGGTGTTTCTGCTGCCGCTCCCGACTTCGTCTTTCGCGGCGCTGATGCTCGTGGGGAACATTGGTTCGGGCCCTGCCAAGCAGATATCCATGTTCTCAGTCCTGCGATGGAAAGGGACCAAGGAACCGCCGTTGGCCGAGCTGAGCAAATGCAAGTGTGTTCTGGTGCCTGGCCTGTACGCGGATTCCACGAAAAATCGCTATATCGGCTTTCTCGCCGCGAAGCCGAGATCGAATCCGCTGGAAGGGTTGATCCGCACGCAGGTTGTACTGCCGAAGCTGCCGAAGTTCGACGGCACGGGGATCTGCCTGGATCGGGAAAAGATGACGGAACTCGTCGTCGCGGACATCGAGGGGCGACGCTCCTAGCCGCGTCCCTGAACGACCATGGCAACGAAGGCAGTCTATCTAGACCTCGCTGGTACCAGCGTAGTGCCTCTCACTTCTGTACCAGCAGGCCGCCGACGAGCGTAACCTTCAGCTCGCCGGCTCGTTCGCAGTCGGGGATACCGCGGATGACATGGAGGCCGCTTCTCGATATGGCGGAATTGGTTGTCTGGTACGAACGGGGTGGGCTGCGGATGATGCGGAGCTCGATCGGGCGAGGCCTCACTCATCGTTTGTCGGCGCTGACCTCGCCGAGGTCGTTGCCTGGATACTCGCCGGGGCTGCTGCCTGACAAATCACTCGAGCACACCCGGCGCTCAACTTAGTCGGAAGGTGTCACATGGAAATTCGCGAAATTCAAACATCCGAGATCGAAGAGGCACGCCGCCTACTCGTCAACAACGGCTGGGGACATCGTGTGGTTGACCCGGACTTGTTCAGCCAACTCGTCGCGAACTCGCAGCGGGCATTCGTGGCAGTCGAGGACGGAATCGTGATCGGCTTCGCTCGCGCCATCTGCGACGATCTTTCAAATGGCTATCTTTCGATGGTCGTGGTCGACCGTGATCGCCGTCGCCAAGGCGTCGGGCGGGCGCTTGTCGATGCGGTCATGGGCGACAATCCGGGCATCACATGGGTCCTGCGCGCGGGCCGCCCGGAGGAGTTGCCATTTTTTGAGCGGTTGGGGTTCGTTCCGTCGCAGGTCGCGATGGAGCGCAATCGCGCGCCCGCTTAGGAATCCATCGTATGCGCCACGCGATTTCCCCTATGTTAGTCAGCCTCGTTGCCGTTCTGGGCGTTGTTGCATGCACATCACCCGCCAGCCGCGTTTCGACTGTCGAATCGCAAGTGCTCTTCGTTTGCGAGCACGGAAACGTCAAGAGCCTGATGGCCGCTTCGTACTTCAACCGGCTCGCGAGTCAGCGCGGCCTTTCTTACCACGCCGTCTCGCGAGGCACCGCCCCGGACTCGACAACAGTCCCGCCTAAAATCATTGCAAGCCTGAAAGGCGAGGGGTTCGACGTGGCGGAGTTTCACCCTGTCGCCGTAGGCGTGGGCGATGTGTCTTCGTCCCGGCGTGTAATCCTGATCAACACCGTTCTGCCGCAAAGCGCGCAAGTGGCGGGAGTGGCGCTAGAGCAATGGACAGACGTGCCGCCGGCGAGCGTTGACTACGCCGCAGCAAGCGCTTCGCTGAAAATGCACGTAGAAAAGCTCATCGAGTCTTTGGAGCGCGCGCGCTGACTTGAGCGCGGCGATTCAGTGGTGTTGCCAGGAATCGGATTTCTTCGTCCGGCTCACTAACACGAGCGCCCGACAAGGTAGGGCGGCAGTTGGGTCTTACGTAGCTCTGAAGATCGCGTGAAGTCGCTGTGCCGTTTTGTTCTGGGCGCGATTTCCCTTCGCTGAAAGTGGGTGTAGGCTCAAACAATGGCAGCTTCGAAAGACGACATATATCGGACCGCGATGGCCCTTCCCGCGGCCGAGCGCGCTGATCTGATTGCCGCTCTGCTCGACAGTCTCGACCGGAATGTCGAGGAAGGTGTTGAGGAGGCTTGGCGCGTCGAGATCGATCGGCGCGCACGTGAGCTGGAAGTGGGCGCGGTCAAGAGCATTCCCTGGGACATGGTGAAAGAGCGGCTCGCCCGCGCTCAGCGTGGCTGACCGCGATGTCTCTTTTCATCCGCTCGCAGCGGATGAGGCGGAAGACTCGCGCGCTTGGTACTTTGCGAAGAACCCAGCAGTGGCTGCGGCCTTCCTCGTTGAACTGGGTGCGGCAATTGATGTCGTTCGCAGGGAGCCAACTCGGTGACCTGCATTTCATGGGCGGTATCGCCGCTTTGTGCTTCGCAAGTTTCCGTTCAGCGTGATCTATATCGCGCATGCCGGATACGTTGAGGTTGTCCTGTCGCTCATCATCGCCGAAGACCCGGTTTCTGGTCGACGCGATAGGCAGGGAATAGGGTGAATGGTTCATCTTTGACGCCTTCGGCGCGACGAATCAGCAGTTAGGCGACGCGCATCGGCATCCAGCCGCGGATTCGAAACAGGACAAACCATGACGTACACCCTTCGCTCCATCTCCCCCACGACGCTCGCGCGAATCATGGCGCTCGTGATCGGTGGGCTGATGTTGATCTTTTCGCTGATGGCACTTCCGATACTCTTGCTCGTGCCGTCTCCGAAAGGCGATCCGTCGGCACCGCCCAAGGCGCTGTTCCTCGTCCTGGTGATTCTGTACCCGCTATTCGGGGCACTCTGGGGTTGGATCGCCGGACAGATATCCGCGAGGCTTTACAACTTTGCCGCTAAACGCATCGGTGGCGTATCCATCGAGCTGGTTCCCTCGGAAGACGCCAGGCATGAGGCCGCCTGACAACTCTCGCGAACCATTCCGGCAGTATTCCGTCAGTGGATGCCGCGAGGCCGACATGCGAGCAGCAATCCGGCGCGAGTTGGAATCCATCAGCCCACTGGACCCGCTGGAACAGCAGCATCGAACTGAAGCACTGGCCTGGCTAGATTCCGGCGCTCCGATCTTTCGCACGGCCAAGCCGGCGACACCGCCGCAGCATCTCGTCTCGTACTTCGCGGTGGTGGACGGCGAGAGCATCCTCCTCGTGGATCACAAGAACGCGCAGTTGTGGCTGCCGCCGGGCGGTCACGTCGAAGTGAACGAGCATCCTCGAGACACCGTGGCGAGAGAGGTGCGTGAAGAATTGGGTTTCGCTCCCTCTCACGAGATCGCCGCGCCGCTGATGGTCACCTGCACGACGACCGTGGGTTTGACCTCAGGCCACACCGATGTGTCGCTGTGGTACGTGGTGAACGCGCCCAGAAGTCAGCCGATGGTGTACGACGCTCAGGAATTCCACGGTATCCGCTGGTTCGGGTTTTCGGAAGCGCCACTGAATCGAAGCGATCCTCACCTCGAACGTTTCATGCGAAAGCTGTGCTCCAACAAACCCCATCCGCACTGCGCGCGATAAAGCTGGTCCACACGCTCGCATGGGCGCTGTTCGCGGGCTGCATCCTCGCGCTCCCGGTTGCCGCGTACTTCCGCGATTTCCCGCTAGCGGGACTTCTCATCGCGATCGTGCTCGTCGAGGTTGTGATCCTCGTCATCAACCAATTCCGCTGCCCACTGACTGCCGTCGCGGCGCGCTACACGAGCGACCGCCGCGCCAACTTCGACATCTACCTACCGCTGTGGATTGCCCGCTACAACAAGGAGATCTTCGGCCCCCTGTTCGCAGCGGGAGTTCTCTTCACTCTCGTGCAATGGTGGCTGGCGTAAATCGCCCGAGCTACTTCGATCGGCCACCCGGCGCAAACACATCGACCGACAACGTCACCGTCCGGCTCTCCCGCGGATCGAGCGCGCCGACGCCAACGACCTTTCGCGCCACTTCCTCTCCACGATCATTCCGAACCGATACCACCACCGAGTATTCCCAGGCATCGCCGCCCGCGGGATTCTTGAACGCGCCTTCGACGCGCAGCGCGGAGAACGTCGCCTGCGCGCGCGCCTCGACGAGCGCATTCGGATCGAATCGCAAATGATGGTTGCAACCCGGGCAGACCCTCGCACTTTCAAGGATGGTGGCCTTGCAGTGCGGACAGATCCGGGTCTTCCCGGGCGCCGCGACACGGACGTTCATGTGACCGTCAGTGCTTCGACTTCTCGTCCCAGCCGAACTCGGCCTTGCCGCGCATGCGCGATCCGGCGGCGACGGTCAGCGAACCCGCCTTCAACTCTCCATTGAGAACGCCGGTCGCCAGTAGTTCGACGCGCGACGCGGCGTCGATGTTGCCATCGAGCTGCCCACCGACGATCACGGTGTCGGCCTTCACGCCGCCGGTCACATGCGCGCCGGCTTCGATCGTCAGATTGCCCTGCACGTTGACGTCGCCCTTGAAGGTGCCGGCGATGCGTACATGGCCCGAGCCTTCGATCTTGCCTTCGATGACGAGTCCCGCCGAGATCAAGGACTCTTTCGTCGACGCATCCGCCGCACGAGCGGGCGTCGGCGCCGGGCGCGGCGTGGACTCGCCGACGGCGGACAACACGGCGAGCTTCTCGGGCGCCTTCGCAACGGGATCCGGCGCGCTCTTCTCGCGGCCAGTTTGATCATTCCACAACGCCATGACGATTCTCCTGTGCCTGAAACGGTTGATCTCTCTCGAGTTCGTCGAACGTAAGTACACAGCGAAATCAACAGTGTCAAACATGGAGTTAAACTGTCGGGATACGCCGACAGCGCCACACACCCGAATCTCCGCCATGACACCGACCAATGTCCTAGATCTCAAGTCATTCGTTCCCGCCAGGGACTTCGAATTGTCCCGACGCTTTTACAAGGATCTCGGCTTCACGGAGAACTGGGCTAACAAGGATGCGGCGGAGCTGCAGCTCGCCGGGTTTCGCTTTCTGTTGCAGAACTTCTACGTGAAGCAACACGCCGAGAATTTCATGATGCATCTGATGGTTGAAGATGCGGACGTCTGGTGGGGACACATCCAGTCGATCGACCTCGCCGGAAAGTACAATTTGTACATGGCCAAGCCGCCGGCGCTGCAACCCTGGGGGTTGCGTGTCCTCTATCTATCCGATCCCACGGGTGTTCTCTGGCACATCGCCGACCGTCCGCAGAACAAGGATCGCTGACATGCTGAAGACTTACCTCGGCAGTTGCCATTGCGGAGCCGTGACGTTCGAGGCCGATCTCGATCTCACCCAGAGCTCGTATCGTTGCAACTGCTCGATCTGCCGCAGAACCCGCTTCTGGCCGGCAGTGGCCAAACCCGAAGCCTTTCGACTCTTGTCGGGCGAGTCGGAGCTCACGCAGTACTTGTTCCACACGCGGAAGAATCAACACTACTTCTGCAAACACTGCGGCGTCCGCGCATTCGGCGTTGGAACCGAGACACCGATCGGGAAAATGTACGGCGTCAATATCGGTTGCCTCGAGAGCATCTCCGAAGAGGAGCTGTCCAGAATTCCCATCACTTGCGTCGACGGGCAGCACGACCGGTTTGGACCTCCAGAGCACTTGTCTCACCTCTGACGAGCCGTTGTCCGACTACCGCCGCCCGCGGCTTACTGACTAAATCGTCCCCGGACATGCGGCGGGTGTCGTTCGCATTGGGGAAAGACCATGCTGGGTGACATGCGGCTGGCGCCATTCGCCAGGGGACTGCTGACGTACGTCCCGGCTCTGAACGACCTGCTGCCCGGCAAGAGCGGCGGCCACACCGATTCGGCGCGGTATTGCTACGGCGTGTGGATGAAGCATCTGACGCTGCTCCGCGCGCACGGACTAACCACGATTCCGGACGCGGTTGCCGAGCTCGGCCCCGGCGAATCTCTCGGCGTCGGTCTCTGCGCGCTGTTGTCGGGAGCCAACCATTACGCCGGCCTCGACGTGCTTGCGCACTCGAACCCGGCTCGCAACCAGATCATCCTCAAGGAGCTCGTCGCGATGTTCCGCGATCGCGCGCCTAACAAGGACAAGGGCTGGCCCGAGTTCGGCTCATACCTGGATAGTCGGCAATACCCGAGCCACATCCTCACCGAAGACATCCTCAGCGCATCGCTCGATCCCGAGCGCCTCGCCGCGATCGACCTCGCCGTTTCGGTGCCATCGAAGGGCGCGCCGATCACCGCGGAGTACAAAGCGCCGTGGTTCGATCCGATGGTCATCGAAGAGGGCACCGTCGATCTGATCTTCTCCCACTCGGTGCTCGAGCACGTCGTGGATCTGCGTGAGACGTACCGCGCGCTCCATCAGTGGCTGAAGCCCAGCGGATGGATGTCGCACCAGATCGATTTCAAATCGCACGGGCTTTCCAAACACTGGAACGGCTATCGCGGTTGTTCGGAAGCCATGTGGAAGCTGATGCTCGGCAAGCGGCCGTTCATGATCAACCGCCACCCGGCATCGGTGCATCTCAAACTACTGCAGGAAGCAGGGTTCAAGCTCATCACGCAGCAGAAGTTCCTGCGGACCGACGGAATCGGGCGCGACGAACTCGCGCCGCGCTGGGCCGACCTCTCGGAGGAAGACCTCAACTGCTCGGGCATGTACGTCATCGCCACGAAGTGAGCGGACCTGTAGAGTGGATGCCATGAAAGCATCCGCATTGAAGGCCGGCAGCACCTATTTCCGCCTGACGTATTCCGACCCGGATCTGACGATGCCGGGCGTCGAGCCGGTCGTGTACCTGAGCGAAGTCACCGACGACGATGGAACGCACGGTTTCGTGTTCCAGGACACCGCCTCCTATGTGCGCCTCGGCTCGGGGCTCGAAGGCGAGGAGCAGGCCGAGGAGATCGGTCTGTATTTCGTGCCTGACGATGACCTGGGCACGATCTCGGATCTCACGGAAGTCGTGCAAGAAGTCAACGCGGCGGCGGAACGTGCCGCCTCTCTGGGATATCCAACGCTGCGCCCTAAATGACGATCAAGGAGATCCTGAGCGCGATCGCGATCGCCGCGACGTTCGCGATCTTCATCCCCTACATCCTTTCGATCCACCGCGGCACCACCCGCCCGCACGTCTTCTCCTGGATCATCTGGGGCCTCGGCACCTTCGTCGTCTTCCTCGCGCAGCTCGCGGCGAACGGCGGGGTGGGGGCCTGGCCGACCGCCGTCTCCGGAGTGCTCACGGCCTATATCGCCGTCGCCGCCTGGCTCAAGCACGCCGACCGCGGCATCACGCGCACCGACTGGGCGTTCCTCATCGTCGCGCTCACGGCGCTGCCTTGCTGGTACTTCACCGCCGATCCGCTCTGGGCGGTGCTGATCCTGACGGCCGTCGACATGGCCGGCTTCGGCCCGACCTTCCGGAAGTCCTGGCGCCACCCATATGACGAGCCCATCGGTCTCTATCTATTGTCGGTGCCGCGAAACATCGTCGCGATACTGGCGCTCGAGGAATATTCGCTGACGACGATCCTGTTTCCGGCGGCGGTGGCGGTCGCGTGCGCGGCGTTCGTGGTGATGGTCGCGTATCGGCGAAGGGAGTACAGTCCCGGTCCAACACCGCAATGAACGCCCGCCTGCCATTTCTCGTGCTCACCGCGCTTGCGATCGCGGCCAGTGCTCTCGCGGTCGAAAGAAAGCTGGAAGAAGTCGCCGTCGCCGACGAGCGCATGCGCGCCGCCTTCCTCGAGGACGCGCCAGCGGAAGCCTCGAAATCCATGAAAGCCGTGCTCGCCGACGAGTGCGAGCGCGTCCGCGAAGAGCCCCTGCAGACCGAGGCGGGGGAGGCGATCGACGTGACGTGGCTGTGTAGCGGGAAGTCGCTGCGCTACCTGCGCGAAGTCCTGCTAGACGGGACGAAAGTCGACGACGGCTACATCTGCGATTCGACGGGCCTCGAAGACGCGAAATTCCTGCCCCTCGACATGATCGAGCATCAGCGTTGCGTCTGGGTCAGCTACGACTTCGGCGCGAAAGTCCACGACCTCGACCTCGATACGCAGCTCGGCGCTGAGCCGGCGGCGACGCCTCCCTAACCCGGCTTCGCGGCGAATTCGCCGTACAGGCGCACCATGTTCTCGAGGTGCATCTGCAGAATCGGGTAGTTCACGACCCGCATCGGAATCTCGAGCACCTTCCCGTTTTCGAAGCGCACTTCGAGCACGCGATCCGCGCGCTCGTGGATCGAGCGGATGTCGGGCCAGGCCATCGCGCCGACCTTCAGCTTCTCCCACCGCGCTCCCTGCGTTCGCGACATCATCCCGACCGTGTCGAAGCGGACGGTGAACGACTTCACGAACGACAGGGCGGTGAACATCGCGGTGAAAGCGCCGGACAGCGCGGCGACGATCCACAGCTTGACCGTTGTCCCCGCGAACCCGGCGCCCGGCGACTGGAATCCGTCGACGATGCAATAGAGGCAGATCGCGCCCGCGACCACGCAGCCTCCCGCGGTCACCATGTTCGGCAACAGCGGATCGTGGAACTCGAGCGCGAGATTGTCGCCGCGGCGATCGCGAGTGCCTTCGAGATCGCGCGCCATGTCGCGCAATTCCGGTGAATTGAGTCGCGCCTTGAGCTTCAGCAGCTCGGCCTTCGTGGCTTCGTCCGGCGCCGCGTCGAGCGCCCGGTCGAGCTCGGCCAGCAGCTTTTCATGTTCGGTCGGTTTGTTCATCGCCCCTTTATCCTTCGGACAATATTAGCGCGTACACTCGATTCGGCATGACCCAGCAGCGAGTCAACCAATATTCCCACTGGATCGGCGGCCGTGCGGTCGCCGGCACATCGGGTCGCGCGGGCGACGTCTTCAATCCCTCGCTCGGTGTCGTGGCAATGCGCGTCGCGCTCGCGTCGGAGGCCGAGGTCGATGCCGCGGTTCGCGCGGCGCGCACGGCGTTCCCGGCATGGGCCGCGACGCCCGCGCTCAAGCGCGCCCGCATCATGTTCAAGTTCAAGGAAATTCTCGAACAGCGTTCGGGAGAGCTCGCGAAGCTGATCGCCTCGGAACACGGCAAGCTCGTCAGCGACGCGGCCGGCGAAGTGACGCGCGGTCTCGAAGTGGTCGAATTCGCCTGCGGCGCGCCGCACCTCACGAAAGGCGAGTTCGCCGAGAACGTGGGGACCGGCGTCGACAGCTACTCATTGCGTCAGCCGCTCGGCGTCGCCGCCGGCATCACGCCGTTCAATTTTCCCGCGATGGTGCCGCTGTGGATGTTTCCGGTGGCGCTGGTCTGCGGCAACACATTCATCCTGAAGCCTTCCGAGCGCGACCCGGGTCCGGGACTGCTGCTCGCGCAATGGCTCGCGGAGGCGGGGTTGCCGCCGGGCGTGTTCAGCGTGGTGAACGGCGACAAGATTGCCGTCGATGCGCTGCTGAAACATCCGGGCGTCGATGCCGTGAGTTTCGTCGGGTCGACCCCGATCGCCGAGTACGTGCAACGCGTCGGCATCGAGCATGGCAAGCGCGTGCAGGCATTGGGCGGCGCGAAGAATCACCTCGTGATGCTGCCGGACGCGGATGTGAATGGGGTTGCCGACGCGTTGCTGGGCGCGGCGTATGGCTCCGCGGGCGAGCGCTGCATGGCGATCTCCGTGGCGGTTGCGGTCGGCGATGCGGCCGACAAGCTGGTCCCGGTGCTCGCGCAGCGCGTGAAGACATTGAAGATCGATCAGTCGCAGAACGGCGCCGCGGACATGGGGCCGCTGATCACCGCCGCGCACCGCGACAAGGTCGCCTCGTACATCGACGTCGGCGTGAACGAAGGCGCGACACTGGTCGTCGACGGCCGCGGTCACAAAGTCGCGGGTCACGAGCAGGGATTCTTCCTCGGCGGTAGTTTGTTCGATGCCGTCACGCCGGCGATGCGCGTGTATCGCGAAGAGATCTTCGGGCCCGTGCTGGTCATCGTGCGCGTGCCGACGTTGGCGGACGCGGTGACGCTCGTGAACTCGCACGAGTACGCGAACGGCACCGCGATCTTCACTCGCGACGGCGGCGCGGCGCGCGCCTTCGTGCAGCAGATCGAGGTCGGCATGGTCGGCGTCAACGTGCCGATCCCCGTGCCGATGGCGTTCATGAGCTTCGGCGGCTGGCGCCGCTCGAGCTTTTCCGATCACGCGATGCACGGCATGGAAGGCATTCGTTTCTACACGCGGCTGAAGACCGTGACGAGTCGTTGGCCGACCACTTCTTCACAGGACGGCGCGGGCAAGGCGGAATTCGTCATGCCCACGATGAAGTAGTCGCATTCTTCGATAATCGCGCGCGATTCATCGGCTGACACCGGCGCGGCCGCGGCGCGTAATTCGCGCATGAATCTGCGCCGCCATTTCGAAATCCTGATGCTCTGGGTGCTGGGCCTCGTCATCGCCACCGGTCTCTGGCAGATGTACGGCCTCTGGCTGTTCGGGCGTGTCTCGAATGTCGCCTGACTCCGCGATGTGGATCGCGTTGATCGCGGTCGCCGTGCTCATCGGCCTCCCGGCGCTCGACGCTTGGCGGCGCCGCGCTCTGAGCCGCGAGGCCAGCCGCGTCGCGGAAGAATTGCAGGCTTTCGCGTTCGTCGTGCGCCGCGACGGGAAACGCGCGCCGCTCTCCGCGCAGCTCGTCGATCACCTCGAACGTCTGCGATCCGGCGTACCGGAGATCATCGGCTTCCTCGTGACGCAGCAGCTCGCGCAGCTCACGCCGGAATCGCAGGCGGACGCGGCGCAGCGGCTCGCGCTCCGGTTGAAACGTCGCGTCGCGTTCGAAAGGAAGATGCTCGCGCGCACCGCGTCGGGTCTGAAGCGTGGCGCGGTCGCGGCCGCCGTCCCGCCGCTCGTGGTGCTGACGATGGCGGGCTGGGGCTCGCAACCCCCGTTGCTGGCGCTCGGTGTGCTGCTGGCACTCGAGATGCTCGGTTGCTGGCTGCTGTGGCGCACCGTGCGCGTCGAGGTGTGAACGTGGAGGGTGTGCCGCTTCCCGTGTGGATCCTGCTCGGCGCCGGTGGCTTTGCGCTCGGCGTTTTCGGTTTGCGCGGTTGGCTCGACATTCGCGCCGCGTTGCGCGACGCGGAGCTCGAGCGTCTCGATGCCAGTCCACATTGGCAGGTGTCGCGCGCATTCGCGGGGTTCGTTGCGGCGATTCCCGTCTGGGTCGCGACAGCGCCGCTCGAAGGCGGCCGCTGGTTCGCGGCGCTGCTGGTGGCAGGCCTCGCGTTCGCCGCGGCGCCACGCTTTCTCGCCGCGGCGCGCCAACGCGTCGAGCAGGAGATGCTCCACGACCTGCCGCTGCACCTCGACCTGATCGCGCTCGCGATGGAAGGCGGTGCGACCTTGCCCGCGGCGATCGCGTTGTGCGCGCAGCATGCGCCGGAGGGGACGCTGCGCCGCGCCTGGAATCGAGTGCTCCTCGAAATCCATACAGGCGCCGAACCGCTGGAAGCGCTGCGCGCGTTCGAGGATCGGCTGGGATTCCGGCTGCTTGGCAACTTGGCGGCCGCGTTGCGCTCGTCGGAACGGTTCGGGATCGAACCCGCGGCGGTCGTACGCGAGAAAGCGCGTCACGCGGCCGGCGTGCGTTTCTCGCGTGCCGAACAACTCGCGCGCGCGGTGCCGCTCAAGCTCTGGGCGACGTTGATGTTGTGCCTCGTGCCGTGCACGCTCGTCGTGCTGGCGTTTCCGGTCGCGAAGATGCTGGCGCTGATGGCGGGCGGCTGACGGACTGCGGCTTACGGAGGGCGGCTAGCTACCGGCGTCCTGCAGGGGTCGCCGCTTGATCGGCGTGTTCGCTTCGAGCGCGAGCAGATCCTCGGGCCGATCGATGTCGATCTCCGCGCTCGGCATCGGCAGGCGCACGAGTCGGTCGACGTGCCGCTGCAGGAGCATCTGCGCGCCGCGATCGCCGCGCAATTCGTTGAGCTCGCGGAAACACCAGCGCGGGAAGATGGCGGGGACGCCGATGCCGCCGGCGTATTGCGCGCAGGCGAGGGAATTCGGATCGCGGCGCCAGGCGCCGGCGAGACGCCGCAAGTCCTCCGTGCTGACGGCAATCTGGTCGGCGAGCACGATGAGAATTCCGTCACTCGTGGGCGGCGCATTCGCGAGACCCGTGCGAATCGAGCTCGCGATGCCTTCCGACCAATCGCGATTGACGGCGACGGTTGCGGGCGTGTGCTTGAGCAGTGGCGCGAGTTCGCCTGCATTTGCGCCGAGAACAACCGTCACGGAATGACCGGCGAGTTCGACGGCCCGGCTCACGACGGTGTGCATGAGCGGGCGACCATTCACGCGGACGAGTTGCTTGGTCGAACCGAACCGGGTGGAGGCGCCGGCGGCCAGCACCACGACATGGATGTGGCTCGAGTCGGCGCCCGCGGCGTTCACGGGCTCAGCGGCGTGAGAGCAACGCGATCGCGGCGATGGCGACGACCGCGACGCCGATGAGCATCGCGGCTTTCGATGCCACGGCGCTGAATGCTTCGCGTGGAATCACTTCCAGGACGACGAGGCAGACGAGTGTTGCCATCGCGAGGATGGCGATGGTGGCCAGAACGCGAGCGACGCCGCTGACGTTGCGAAGCTCGGAAGATTTCTCGGGCTCGAGGTTCATGACGGGCGAGTGTACTCCACGGTGCGGCGGCAGCCGCCGGGCCGCATGTTCCAAGCGTTAAACCCGTCGCATTTGGTGGGGTTTTTGGAGCGGCCCGTGCGCCAGCGCACGCCCGAAACCCCGATTTGGGGCTAGTTTGAGGCCTTCTGTTCAATGGAGAGAGTCCCCGGTGAGCGGCCAGTTTTTCGAACGGCAGGAAGTGCAGCGCAGCCAGACGCGCTGGCTGGTCATGGGCTTCATCGCCGCGATCCTGGCCGTCGTTGCCATCATCAATCTCATCGTCGTGCTCGGGTTGGGTCAGAGCCCGGCGCGCATCTGGGATCGGGAGCCCATGGTCTTTGTCTGGGTGTCGGCGATCGTGATCGTCGTCATCCTCGGCGCCTGCTGGCACAAGAGTTCACAACTGCGCGCGGGTGGCGCCGTCGTCGCGCGTTCGCTCGGCGGCGTGCAAGTGAATAACAAAGACAACGATCTCGCGCGCCAGCGCCTCGTCAACATTGTCGAGGAAATGGCGATCGCCGCGCGCGTGAAGAAGCCGCAGGTGTTCGTGCTGCCCGAAGAGCAGGGCATCAATGCGTTCGCGGCCGGTCATTCGCCAGACGAAGCAGCCGTCGCCGTCACGCAGGGCGCGCTCGAGAAGCTCGACCGCGAACAGTTGCAGGCCGTCATCGGCCACGAATTCAGCCACATCCTCAACGGCGACATGAAGATCAACATGCGGCTCACCGCGTGGATCTTCGGTCTGTTCGTGATCACCGATCTTGCTTCCCGCGTCATGAATTCCCGCCGCGGCGGCAAGGAAGCCGCGCGACTCAAGGTCATCGCCCTGGCGATCTTCATCGCGGGCAGCATCGGCATGATCGCCGGCCGTCTGTTGCAGGCCGCCGTGTCGCGCCGTCGCGAGCATCTCGCGGATGCGTCCGCCGTCCAGTTCACGCGAAACCCGCAGGCGCTGCAGAGCGCATTCATCGTGATGGCCGCCCATGCCGAAGGCACGCGACTCCATCACGAAGCCTCCGCGGACGTCGCCCACATGTTCTTCGCGGGCAGCGCACCGTCGTGGGCCAACAAGGTTGGTGGAAAATGGTTCGCCACGCATCCGCCGATCGAAGAACGGGTGCACGCGATCGACAATCGCGTGACGCCGCTGCGCTTCCGCACGCTGGTCAGTGACGAGCGGCGAAAGCTCACGACGAAGGCGAAAGCGGCGGCCGGTGAGGCCGCGGCGAATGCCGAAGGCGCGGCGCCTGGAGACTCATCGACTGCCACTGCCGCAGCCCCACTCGTCGCGGCGTTCGCGGATTCCGCGCAAGCGATGCCGATGAGGGAACTCGACGCCGGCCTCGCGTCGGCGCCCGGCGCGGCGCTGCCGCCTGGGCTTCCGGTGGCCGCAGCCCCCAAGTCTTCCTCAGAGTCCGGCTCGACCATGGCGCTTGCCGAAACGCTGCCCTCCGGAATTCGCCAGGCGTCGGGCCGCGCTCTGCCACCAGACACGCTGCGCAACCGGCTCAGCGCCGAGCAGCAGGCGCAGGTGCAGTCCTTCGTTGCGCGCGTCGACGGATCGTTGCTGTCAGTGCAGGCGACATTCGTCGCGACATTGCTCGCGCCCGAGCCCGCGAAATCCCGGCTCCAGCTCACGCGGCTCGCGCCATTGCTCGGGATTGAACTGCTCAAGGAATCTCAGGCGGTGAGCGTGCACATCGCGCAGCTCGCGCCGCCTGCGCGCATCGCCGTTTTCGTGGATCTCGTTCCGCTGCTCGATTCGCTGGAGCCGGCGCATCGCAAGCGATTGCGCGCCATCGTGCGCGCGTTCGCGCCGACGGTCGCCAACGGCGACATGCTGCGCTTCACGGTGACGCGCGTACTCGAGAAGAAGCTCGCCAAGGAGACGTCCGAGTCGCCGCCGGTGCCGCTGCCCGAGCGCGGCGAGTCCGTCTGCGCGTTGTACGTGGCGCTTGCGCAATGCCGATTCGGTGCGGGCAAGCAAGGCCAGAATTCCTACCGCGCGGGCCTCATGGGCATGTTGCCGCCGCAGAAATGGACACCGTATCCGGAGATGCTGCTCGGTCTGGCCGACATCGACGCCGCGCTCGCGAAGGTTGCCGAAGTGCATCCCACCGGCAAGCGCGCATTTTCGGAAGGCCTCGCGCGCGTGATCGCGGTGGGTGGCCGGCTCACCGTGCCGCAGGTCGAACTGCTGCGCGGCATCTGCCTCATCGTCGATTGCGCCGTGCCTCTGTTGCCGATCGACGTGGTCTTCGAAGAGAACGAAGCGCCGCCGCGCTCTCAGGCCACCGCGCGATAGATCATCCGCGCGCCGACCAGCGCGAGAAATACGCCGAATGCCTGCGCGAGCCGCCGCTTCGAAAGCGCGTGGGCGACGCGCGCTCCCCAGGGAGCGGTGAGCATCGACCCCGGCGCTATGACTGCCAGTCCCAGGAGACTGACGAATCCCACGGTTCCCCAGGGGAGCTGGCCACGGGTGTCGGCCAGTAGATAGCCCAGCGTGCCCGGGATGCTGATGAAGATGCCGAAGAAGGATGCCGTGCCGACGGCGCGATGGATCGGGTAACCGCACAGGTTCAACGTCGGCACCGTCAGCGTCCCGCCGCCGATGCCCATCGTCGCGGAGACGGCGCCGATGAAACCGGCGAGCGTCATCCCACCGGCGCCGCGCGGCACTTCATCGGCGATCCGCGCATCGTCGAGCGGCAGCAACATCTTCGCGGCAATGAGCAGCGCAACGGTGCCGAATACACCGGCCAGCATCGCCTGCGGCGCTCTCGCGGCGATCGTGCTGCCGCACAACGCGCCGGCCATCATCCACGCGCCCCATCGCCTCGCGAGATCCCAGTCGACGGCGCCGCGCGAGTGATGCGTACGCGCGGACATGATCGACGTCGGGATGATCGCGGCGAGCGAGGTCGCGACCGCGACGTGCATGCACCAGCGATCCGGGACGCCCGCGAAGCGCAGGCTGTATTCGAGAACGGGCACGGTCACGATGCCGCCGCCGACGCCGAGCAGTCCCGCGACGAATCCCGCGAGCAGACCCGAAACGGCGAGCACCGCGATGAGCGGCAAGAGTCCCGACAGGGTCGAGAGGTCGAAGTCGGCGCTCACCGGGAAATGTCGTCCGGGCTTTGCGTCGCCGTCTCGGAGAATGGGCGCCCACCGCGGCCAGCGAGAAAGGCGTGCACCTCGCCGACGATCGACAGCGCGATCGACTCCGGCGCGCGGCCGCCGATGTCGAGTCCCACGGGCGCGCGCAGGCGGGGACGCAGTGCGTCCGCGACGGCACCGAGATCGCCGAGCAGTTTCTCGCGACGCGCGGCCGGACCTAACAAGCCGATGTACGGCACGGCGCTCGACGCCAGCGCGCGCAAGTACTCGAGATCGGATTCCAGATGATGACTCATGACGATGGCGGCGACGTGTTTGTCGAGCCGCACGGCGGATGAGACTTCGGCGGCACGCGTTTCGACGAGCTTCGCCTCCGCGGGGAATCGCGTCGGTACCAGATACGTCGAGCGATGGTCGACGACGGTCACCCGCCAGCCGAGGAAACCCGCGAGCTCCGCGACCGGGCGGGCATCAGGACCGCCGCCCAGCAGCAGGAGGCGCGGCGGCGGCTCGAACGCGGCGATGAACAGCTCGATGTCGAGCGTTGGCGTGCGCATGAACGAGTTGGCGGGCGCGTTCGAGATCGTTGCGAAGATTTCGCGAATCCGCGGCTCCGTGTCCAATACGAAGTCGGCAGGCGCCTTGTCGGCTGGAAAGCTCAGGCCCGGTTCGATGTTCTTCTCGGAACTCGCGATGACGAACGCCAGGCGCACCCGATTTCCGCGCTGGTATGCGGCTTCCAGCAAGGGCAATGGCTGCCAGCCGTCTTCTTCGCTCAGGCGCGAGAGCAACACATCCATCGCGCCCTCGCAGCCCGCGCCGAGACCGAAGAGTTGGTCGGTGGTGCTGCGCAGGTCGTAGCTCACGATGCGCGCTGTGCCCGTGGCCGCGACATCGCGTGCGTGCTCGCGCAGGTCACCTTCGAGACATCCGCCGGACAGCAGACCGGCGTATTCGCCGTCGTTTGCGATGAGCATTTGCGCGCCGGCTTTCGCATAGGTGGACCCGCCCGTGCGGATCACCGTCGCCAGCACCAGGGGCTCGTTCGAGAGGCGCGCGCGCGCGAAAAGCGGGAGGAGGCGGTGAAGGCTCATCTGAGCCCGCAATATATGCCAGATTGTGCGCCGCGCGCTTGCGTGCGGAGGGGTGTAACCAGTAGATTCGCCGGGCTTTTTTTCGCCCAATCGTCAGGTCGCACGCCTCCATGTCACCCTCTGATCCCACCGCCTGGGTCGTACACAAATTCGGCGGTTCCTCGGTCGCGGATGCCGAGTGCTTTCGACGCGTCGCCAAGATCCTCGATGAGCTTCCGCCCGGGCCGCTGGGCGTGGTGCTCTCGGCTTGCCGCGGCGTCACCGACGCGCTGCTGAATCTCGTCGCGCGCGCGGAAGCGCAGGACGACGCCTATCGCGGCGACCTCGATGCAATTCGCGTGCGTCACGCGACGATCGCGGAAAGCGTGCTGTCGCCCGACGCGGCGAAGCTCTACCTGTCCGGTTTCGACCGCGACCGTCACGACATCGAAGGCATTCTCCACACGGTGAAGCTGACGCGCTCCGCCGCGAACAACGTGCGCGATCTGATCGCGGGCTACGGCGAGATCTGGTCGACGAAGCTGTTCCGCGAGTTCTATGCCGCGAAGAACCAGCGTCCCGGCGACGTGAGGTGGGTCGATGCCAGGCAGTGCGTCGTCGTCGAGTGGGGCCCACTGGGCCCGGCCGTGCTCTGGGAAGAATCGCGCAAGCGGACCCAGGCGCTCGTGGGCAAGGATTTCAAAGGCACGCTGATCATCACCGGCTTCATCGCCTCGAAGCCGAACGGCGTGCAGACGACGCTGGGCCGCAACGGCAGCGACTTTTCTGGTTCCATCTTCGGCTCGCTGCTCGACTCGAAGGAAATCCACATCTGGACGGACGTCGACGGCGTGTTGTCCGCCGATCCACGCCGCGTGCCCGACGCGAAGGTGATCGACGCGCTTTCGTACAACGAAGCGATGGAGCTCGCGTACTTCGGCGCGAAGGTCATCCATCCGCAGACGATGGCGCCGGCCGTGGGCCGCGGCATCCCGATCTGGATCCGCAACACCTTCGCGCCGCACATCCAGGGCTCGCTGATCAGCGCCAAGCCGCAGTCCAAACTACCGGTCAAGGGCATCACCTCGATCGAGAACATCGCGATGATCAACGTCGAGGGCGCCGGCATGATCGGCGTGCCCGGCACCGCGCATCGTCTCTTCGGCGCGCTGCGCGAAGAGGGCATCTCGGTGATCCTCATCTCGCAGGGCAGCTCGGAGCATTCGATCTGCTGCGCGATCCCCGGCAAGGAAGCGGACCGTGCGTCGCGCGTCGTGACCGCCGCCTTCGATCGCGAGATCAAGGAAGGCCAGATCCAGAGCATCCAGGTCGACAAGGACCTGGCGATCCTCGCGGTCGTCGGTGACGGAATGGCCGGCTTGCCCGGCGTCTCCGGCAAGGTCTTCAACGCGCTCGGCTCCGCGAGCGTGAACGTGCATGCGATCGCCCAGGGCGCGTCCGAGCGCAATATCTCCGTCGTCGTCGATCAGAAGGACGCGACGCGCGCGCTGCGCGCCGTGCATTCCGGCTTCTATCTGTCGCCGCACACGATCTCGATCGGTCTCGTCGGCCCGGGCGCCGTCGGCCGCGTGCTGCTCGAACAGATCGCCGCCGAGCGCGAGCGTCTGTTGCGTGACTTCAAGCTCGACCTGCGCGTGCGCGGGTTGATGACCAGCAAGAAGATGCTGCTGTCGGAAGGTGGTATTTCGATCGACGGCCCAAAAATCGATTGGAGAGCCGCGCTCGATGCAAGCGGAGAGCCGGCCGACATCGGCAAGTTCATCGACCACCTGCACGTCGACCACCTGCCGCACACGGTCATCCTCGACTGCACGGCCGACGACAGTGTCGCCAAGCACTACGCGGACTGGCTACGCGCCGGCATCCACGTCGTCACGCCGAACAAGAAGGCGAACTCGGGTCCGCTCGCGTACTACGAATCGCTCAGGGACGCGCGCAAGCACGGCGGCAGCCACTACCTCTACGAAGCCACCGTCGGCGCGGGCCTGCCCGTCGTCTCGACGCTGCGCGACCTGCGCGAGACCGGCGACAAGATCTCGTCCGTCGAGGGCATCTTCTCGGGCACGCTGGCCTATCTATTCAACGTGTATGACGGCAAGACCCCGTTCTCGGACATCGTGAAGGACGCCAAGAACAAGGGATACACCGAACCCGATCCGCGCGACGACCTCTCGGGCACGGACTTCGTGCGCAAGGTCATCATCCTGGGTCGCGAGATGGGCCTGAAGCTCGAGATGAGGGACGTGCAGGTCGAAAGCCTGATCCCGGCTGGACTCGAAAAGGGTTCGATCGACGACTTCCTGAATGGTCTGCCGAAATACGACGGCGACATGAAGAAGCGATTCGATGCGGCGGCGGCGCGCGGCAAAGTGCTGCGCTACATGGGCCGGCTTACCGCCGACGGCAAAGCTTCCGTCGGCGTCGTCGAGCTCGACAAGTCGCATGCCTTCGCGAACATTGCGCTGACCGACAACGTCGTGCGCTATGCGACGGCGCGTTACAACTCGAATCCGCTGATCGTGCAAGGGCCGGGCGCGGGTCCCGAGGTGACCGCAGCCGGCGTGTTCGCCGATCTGCTGCGGGTTTGCTCGTATCTCGGAGCCAGCCTGTGAGCAAGCTCGACAAGGCCACTGCGTTTGCTCCGGCGTCCGCCGCGAACGTCGCGATCGGCTTCGACATCCTCGGTTTCTCCGTCGACGTGCTCGGCGACAAGTGCACCGTGACTCGCACGGCCACGCCGGGCGTCACGATCTCCGGTTCGTCGGGCGTCGTGAAGGACATTCCGCGCGAACCCGCGAAGAACACGGCGGGCCGCGCGCTGATGGCGATGCAGGACGCGCTCAAGCCCGGCTTCGGCTTTGACGCTTTCATCGACAAGGGGATTCCCCTGGGTTCGGGCCTCGGCGGTTCGGCGGCATCGGCCGTCGCGGCCGTGGTCGCGGCGAATGCGCTGCTCGACAAGCCGCTGTCGAAGATCGAACTACTCAAATTCGCGATGCAGGGCGAGGCGGTGTCCTCGGGTTCGCTGCACGTCGACAACATCAGCCCGAGTCTCTTTGGGGGTCTGGTGCTTACCGTTGGTATCGACAACCCGCGCATCAAGCAGATCCCGATTCCGAACGGCATCCGCGCGATCCTCGTGCACCCGCATCTGTTCCTGTCGACCAAGGAAGCTCGCGGCATCCTCAAGCTCCACGTGCCGATGTCGGATTTCATCTGGCAGACCGCGAACTTGGGCGGCTTCATCTCGGGCTGTTACACGAACGATCTCGACATGATCCGTGCGTCGTTCGAGGACGTCGTCATCGAGAAGCAGCGTTCGCAACTCATCCCGGGCTTCGACGCGGTGCGCAAGGGCGCCATCGAGAACGGTGCGTTGGGTTGCACGATTTCCGGCGCGGGCCCGTCGATGTTCGCGTGGTCGCTCGACTCCGATGCGCCGAAAGTGCGCGACGCGATGGTCGCGGCGTTCCAGGCGGCAGGCAAGGAAGTCGATTCTTGGATCGTGCCGATCACCTCGACGGGCGCGTACGTTATTTCCTGACATGAAATTTCACAGCACACGCGGCCAATCTGCGTCCGTCTCCTTTGGTCAGGCGCTAACCCAAGGGCTGGCGCCGGACGGCGGCCTCTACGTCCCCGAGACCTGGCCTTCGCTGCCGATCTCGGCTTTCGAAGGCGCGAAGACGCTTTCCGAAGTCGCGAATGTTTTCATCGCGCCCTTCGCGGCAGGCGACACGATTGCCTCCGAGATTCCCTCGATCACGCGCGATGCATTCGATTTCCCGGCGCCCGTCGTGCCTGTCACGAACGGC
Organism: Pseudomonadota bacterium; assembly: GCA_043747835.1. Lineage (GTDB taxonomy): Bacteria > Pseudomonadota > Gammaproteobacteria > Steroidobacterales > Steroidobacteraceae > CADEED01. Next base: position 79,434 of record JAYTOK010000065.1, read on the forward strand.
GGAAAGCTTTCGGTGCTCGAGCTGTTCCACGGCCCGACGGCCGCATTCAAGGATTTCGGCGCGCGATTCCTGGCTGCGACGATGCAGCGTCTGCGAAAGGATGCCTCCAGACCGCTAAACATCCTCGTCGCGACGTCGGGTGATACCGGTGGCGCGGTCGCCGCCGCGTTCTACCAGCGCCCGGGCGTCCAGGTTTCCGTACTTTTCCCGAAGGGTCTGGTGTCGCCCACGCAGGAGCTCCAGCTCACCTGCTGGGGTGACAACGTGCACTCGTACCGCGTGAACGGGACGTTCGACGACTGCCAGCGCCTCGTGAAGGACGCGTTCGTCGACCCGCAGCTCAAGGCGCGATTCGAGCTGTCGAGCGCGAACAGCATCAATCTGGGGCGTCTGCTGCCGCAAGCGGTCTACTACGCGGCCGTCTCGCTCGCGATCTGGCGCGAGCACGGCGTCAAACCGAACTTCATCATCCCGAGCGGCAATCTCGGCAACTCGGTCGCCTGCGTCTGGGCGCGAAAGGTCGGTTTGCCGATCGGGCGCGTCGTGCTCGCGCACAACGCGAATCGCACCGTTCCGGATTTCCTCGCGAGCGGCGACTGGAAACCCCGTGCCAGCGTTCCGACACTGGCTTCCGCCATGGACGTGGGCACGCCTAGCAACATGGAACGGTTGCGTGCACTGTTTCCGGACATCGACTCCATTCGCGGCGCTGCGCGCGCCGAATCGGTGACGGACGACGCGATCCGGGCCCGCATCGGCGCCGACTTCCGCGAGTACGGGAAAACCTGGTGTCCTCATACCGCAACGGCGGCCGAGGTCCATGCGCGAATGAGCGAAGCGGAGCGGGCAGACGGGCGCTGGGTGCTCGTCTCGACGGCCCATCCCGCGAAATTTCGAGAAATCGTGGAGCCCCTCATCGGGCAACGAATCGAAATTCCGGAAAGCCTTGCTAAACTCTTCTCGCGTCCGGTTTCATGTGCCGATCTCGAACCCGAGCTCGCCGCACTGGCCGATGCGCTCGGGAAGAACTAAAGCGAGCCAACGTTGAACCCGCCTTTCGGACTCACACAAATTCAGCTCGTGATGATCGTCATCGGCATCGTTGCCGTGGCGCTCATCGGCTATTTCGGCGGACGGGCCTGGCTGCTGCACCGTCGTGACGCGCGCCGCGTCGCGCGCGTGACGGGCGGCGCCGCGGATTTCCTGCGCGACGTGCTCGTCCCCGACGGCAATGGCGGCGACTACCACCTCGATTTCCTGCTGCTGACGAGCCGCGGCGTCGTGATCATCGACATGCGCGACATCAACGGCAACGTCTTCGGCGGCGACCAGATGACCGAATGGACGCTGATCGAAGGCGCGCGGCGCAGTACTTTCGTGAATCCGCAGTCGGGACTCTACGACCGCATCGCGAGCGTGAAAGCCATCGCCATCGACACGCCCATCGAAGGGCGCATCGTCTTCACGAAGCGCGCGAAATTTCCGAAAGGCCTGCCGCGATTCACGGTCATGCTCGAATCGGTTGCGGCCGAGTTCCCGAAGCTGGGCGCGGCCGAGCTCGAGATCGCCGTGGCGAAGTACCGGCCCGGCTGGCAGCGCATCAAGGAAGCGGCGAAGCCGAGCCCGCACTTCGGCAGCTCACCGGTCGCGGTGGCCTGATTCGTCAGTAGATAGATTGCCGAACCCCGGCCCCGCGGATCTCCAGGCCATTGGCCGCGACGCGGGCTTGCCCATGTCATAACCCCGTTTGTGTGCCCAAAACCGGGCACCGCGGGGGCGTGAAAAATTCACGGTCTGCCGCAATAGTCCTGATGGTTCAGGCACCTGCCATCCCGAAACTGACTAAACTGCCCCGAAAACAGCGACCGCAGGGCGCGGCGGCGAAACCCAAGGCGCGGCAGAGATGACGGAAAAGATCAACATTGCTGGCTATACCATCGAGCGCAAGCTCGGTCAGGGCGGAATGGCGACCGTCTTTCTCGCCATCCAGCAAAGCTTCGAGCGCGAAGTGGCCTTGAAGATCATGTCGCCGCTGTTGAACTCCGACCCCTCGTTCACGACGCGCTTCATTCGCGAAGCTCGCATCGTCGCGAATATCCACCACGCATCCATCGTCCCGGTATACGACGTGGGCGAGCGCCACCCCTTCCACTACCTTTCGATGGAGTACCTGCCCGGTGGCGACCTGAAGCAACGCATCCTGAAGGGGAGGTGCGAGCCGGAACTCGTCGTCGACTGCTGTATCGCGATCTGCGGGGCGCTCGATGTCGCGCACCGCAAGGGATTCATCCATCGTGACATCAAGCCCGAGAACATCCTGTTCCGCGAAGACGGCACGCCCGTGCTCACCGATTTCGGAATCGCGCGCGCGGTGGATCGTGGCGCGTCGCTGACCGTCGCCGGAATGATCGTCGGAACTCCGAGCTACATGAGTCCGGAGCAGGTCAAGGGCATCGAGCTCGATGGTCGCAGCGACCTCTACTCGCTCGGTATCGTCTGTTACGAAATGCTGACGGGAACGGTTCCGTTTCGCGCGAATTCTTCGATGTCCGTCGCGATCAAACATCTGATCGACCCGATGCCGCCACTGCCGCCCGAGCTCGGCGCATACCAGCCGTTCATCGACCGATTGACTGCCAAGGATCGAAATGAACGCTACGCCACGGGCACCGACGCGGCACAGGCGCTGCGTTCCATCTGCAGGGCAGCCAACAAGGCGAGCGCGACTGTCCTGATGCCGAGGCCGGCGGAAGTCACCGAGTTGCTGGCCATACCGGCGGGACCGTCGCGTGCGACGGTATTGCTGGCGAGCGCGCGTTCGGTCGTGCCGCGGATTCGCGCGATGTGGGCCGGCATTCGAGAGCGCACGTTGCAACGGGCTTTGTTGCCCTGGATCGGCGGCTGGGCCGCGCTGGCGGCAATCACTGTGGTGGTCGGAATCATCATTGCGCGGACCGGACCCACAGCCGGCGAAGTGACCGCCACTGTCGCGCCGCCGATTGCGGCGCCGGTTCTTGCCGAGCAGGCGACCGTCGAGCATGCGCCGCCGGTCGTATCGGAGACCCCGCTGGAATTCGAAGGTCTGACAGAGGGTGCTGTGTCCGATCCCGCGGCGGAAACCGCCGCGGTCGAGCAGCAAAAAGCGGCGGACGCGCGCGCGAGGAAGAAGGCGCGACAGCGCCTCGCGGAAATCGAAAAGGAGAATCAGGCGGTCGCGCGGCGACAGGAGGAAGAGCTGATTCAACGACTGCTGGCTGCTGCAAGACAGGCGTATGCGATCGGGGCTTTCACGCGGCCCGCGGGTGACAGTGCGGCAGATCGCTACCTGGAGATCCTGAGCTTCCGCCCGAATCATGCGGACGCAACCGCGGGTCTGCGCAAGATCGCGGATCTGCGCGCCGAGGAAGCGCGTCGCGCACTCGCCGTCAGCGATGCCGACAAGGCACGCAGCCTGATCGATGACATCAGCAAGCTTCAGCCGCAACATCCGACACTCACCGACCTGCAGTTCGCCATGGCGACGCTCGAAGCTTCGCCACAACAGCAGGGTCGCAGGCAAGCTGCCGCCCTGGAGCGAGCCGACAGACACATCCAGAAGGCGTATCGCCATCTCGATCGCAAGCCATTCGATCGAAAGGCGGCCGACCTGGCTACCGGTGAATACGACAACGCTGCGGCCGAGATGCCGATGGCGCCGGACCTGCCGGCGCTCAGGGAGCGAATCATGGCTTCGTACTCGGAGATTGTGCGTGCCGAAATCCGGGACAGCGACACCAAGAGTGCGCTGCGGATGATCAGCTTCGCGCGCAAGCGCAAGTGGATGACGGCGGAGCTCGAGGAACTGGAGATCAGCGTCAGGCAGGTGCGGCCGGCGCAGGCGCTTGGGGCGAAGTAGAAGATAAAGAAGGAAAAGGGGACTGTCCCCTTTTCGCAGAGCCGAAAAGAGGACAGTCCCTAGCGCACTTCGTACACGAGGTTGACTGGCGACTGCATCGCGCGCCGGAACTGTTTGAACCCCGCGCCCGTGACCACCGCGCGCATGCGCGCTTCGCCGGCCTGCGCGCCGAGCGCCATGCCGCCTTCCTGCGCGAGCGAGCACGGCGTGCACATGAGCGTCGATCCCGCGTAGTAAGCGCGACCGACCGGATTCAGGTTTTCCTCGACGCGATCGCCGGCGTAAGGCTCGACGATCATCCACGTGCCGCCCGGCGCGAGACTTTCGAGAACGTGTCGCGAGCAGCCGCCCGGGTCGCCCATGTCGTGGAGTGCATCGAACACGGCGACGAAGTCGTAAGTGCCGGGGTAGTCCGCGCCGCTGCCGACCTGGAACGCGACGTTGGTGAGGCCCGCCGCAAGCGCGCGCTCGGTGGCGGTGCGCACGGAATCTTCGTGGTAGTCGAAGCCGATGAAGCGGGATTTTGGATAGGCCTTCGCGAGGATCATCGTCGAATGCCCGTGGCCGCAACCGATGTCGGCGACGCGGATTCCGGCTTCGAGTCTCGCCTGCACGCCATCGAGCGACGGGATCCAGCTCTGCAGCAGGTTGCCGAGATAGCCGGCGCGATAGAAGCGGCCGCAGCCATGGAACACGCCATGATCGTGTTCGTGCCAGCCGATGCCCGCGCCGGATATGAATGCCTCGGTGAGGCGGTCGACAATGCGGCCTGCGGACAGCGCGGTCTCGAAGCCGCCGACGACGAAAGCCGGGCTATCTTCATGCGCGAACATCATGGCCTGCTCGGTCGTGAGGCGATACTTACCCGACTGCGGCAGGTACTCCACGTATCCCGATGCCGCGTTCGCGTTCAACCATTCGCGCAGGTAGCGTTCGCGCGTGCCGGTACGTTGCGCGAGCTCGTTCGAGGTGAGCGCGCCGTATTGGGCCAGCGCGCGATACAGGCCGAGCCGGTCGCCGATCAGGACCAGCGGCGCGAGCGAGGTGGCGCCGATGTCGGTGATCGCGCGGCCGAGCAATGCATTGAGCTGGGCTTCATCGATCGACGGAAGAGATGAGGCATCGGCGGCTTGGGCTTGGGCGTGCACGAGAAACTCCGTAGGTTGCGAGGGGCGCAATCCTGGGGGCTCTCTTCGTCGCGGGCTTTGCCGGACGGCCGCAAGACTTGATCGTGTGACCAGCGGGGCGTGCGCGATCGATCGTTCTGCCGCAGAATTTGCTCCAGAGGTTTTTCGATGGATGCACTGTCCGAACTGTTGCGCGTCGTGAAGTTGTCCGGCGCCATGTTCTACAAGGCGAGCTGCACGGCGCCATGGTGTTTCGACGCGCCGCCGTCCAACGCGTTTCTGCCGTACGTGAAGGCGGATGCGACGCACGTCATCGAGTTCCACCACATCAGCGACGGGAACGCGTACATCCGCCTCGGCGAGGAAGTGACGCCGCTTTCCGCGGGCGACATCGTGATGATTCCGCACGGCGACCCGCATCGGATGGGCAACGGCAACGGCGGCAGAATGCTCGACGGCGGCGACGCGCTGCCCGCGATGATGGCGGGGCGCATCGCGCTCGAGGAGTTCGGCGGCGGCGGTGAATACACCGGCCTCATCTGCGGGTACCTCGCTTGCGACGCGGATCTCATCAAGCCGGTGCTCGCGGGACTGCCACGCGTCGTGCGCGTGAACATCCGCACCGACAAGTCGGGTGAGTGGCTGGAGAACACGCTGTTGAACGCGGTCGACCAGGCCGCGGCGAATGCGCCGGGGAGTCGCGTGATCCTCGCGCATCTGGCCGAGGTGCTGTTCGCGGAAGTTCTGCGGCGCTATCTGTTGAGCTTGCCGGCGGGGCGCACGGGTTGGCTCGCCGGCGCCGGCGATCCCGCGGTCGGTCGCGCGCTCGCCGTTCTGCATCGCCGGCCCTGCGATGAATGGACGCTCGAGATTCTCGCGCGCGAGGTCGGGCTCTCGCGCTCGGCGCTCAACGAGAAGTTCACGAAATTCCTGGGCCAGGCGCCGATGACGTATCTGACCGAGTGGCGGCTCGAGCTCGGCGCGGAGGCGTTGCGCTCGACGAGCCGCAGCGTGCAACAGGTCGCGGTGGAAGTGGGGTACGACTCGGAGGCCGCGTTCAATCGCGCGTTCAAGAGGAAGTTCACGTTGCCGCCGGCGAAGTACCGGCGCGAATCGCGCGCGCGCGCGGCCGACGCGATGCGCGCTTAAAAGGGGACAGATCGATTTAAGAAAATGGGGACATTCCCCATTTCCTAGCAAAAGGGGACAGTCCTGCGGCAGGGCTGTCCCCTTTTGCCCGCTGCGCGGGGAAACGGGGAATGTCCCCATTTTCTTAAATCGATCTGTCCCCTTATTTTAGAGTCCGAAGAAGGCGCGCGCCGCCGTCGTGCTCGCGGCGGCCACCGCTTCCGGCGCCTCGCCGCGCGCCGCGGCGATCGCTTTGACCACGTAGGGCAGGTACGCCGGCTCGTTGCGCCGCGTCTTCGGCGCGGGCTCGATGTCGCGCGGCAATAGATAGGGCGCGTCGGTTTCGATCAGCAGCCGATCCGCGGGGATTCCCTTGACCACCTCGCGCAGGTGCAGGCCACGCCGCTCGTCGTTGATCCAGCCGGTGATGCCGATGTGCAGCCCGAGCTCCAGATACGCATCGCGCTCCTTCTCGCCGGCCGTGAAGCAATGCGCGACGCCACGCGTGACGCGGTATTCGCGCAGGATCGCGATGAAATCGTCGTGCGCGTCGCGTTGATGCAGGAAGACGGGTTTCCCCGTTCGCGCTGCAATCTCGAGCTGCCAGCCGAAGGCGCGGCGTTGAACGTCGCGCGGAGAGAAGTCGCGAAAGTAATCGAGGCCGCATTCGCCCACGGCCACGACGGCCGGGTCGTTCGCGGCCGTTTCGAGCGCCGGCAATGACTCCGGCGTCACGTCGGAGGCATGGTGCGGGTGCACGCCGGCCGTCGCGAACAACTCGCCAGGATGTGCGCGTGACAGTTCGATGGCTCGGCGCGTGCTGCCTTCGCTCGACCCGGTCACCACGATCTGCGCGACGCCGGCCGCGCGCGCGCGTTCGAGAACGGCATCACGATCCGCATCGAAGCTGTCGTGCGCGAGATTCGCGCCGATGTCCACGAGCTCGAGTGCCATCAGAGTTTGAGGATCCAGCGTTTGCGGTGGCAGACGAGCAGGATCGCGAACAGCACCGCCATGCAGGCGAGCGCGAAGGCCAGCGAGGCGAGGCGCGGATCGACGAAGCCCGACAGCCACGCCTGCCCACCGCTGCGGATGGACACGGGTGCGTCGACCGTGCCAAACAAGCTGGCGTCGATCACGGGTGCCATCAGGAAAACCAGGATGTACGCGAGCAGTGGGTTCTCGCCAAAGATGCGCGCGGGCCAGAGCGCCGGCCGAATCCCGGGGCGTTCAGTCACCGGCATCAGCGCGCCCAGGACCACGAGCGCGAAGCCTGCGCTGAACAAAGCAAAGGTGCTCGTCCAGAGATTCTTGATCATCGGGCAGAGCGCGACGAACGCGTAAGCCGCGAAGATCATCGACGCGCCAGCGACGACGGCGGCAAGGGCGGGTTGTCTGAAGGTGCCGCGCGCGAATGCGATGCCGACGAGAGTGCCGGCCAGCACGTTGAAGCAGGCGGGCCACGTCGACAGCAATCCTTCCGGATCGAAGACGACCTTGCCGTCGACCGGCCAGTGCGGGAAGAAGTGATCGACGCCGATGACCGCACGGTCGATCACCGACACCCAGTTGTCCACGGGTTCGAGGCTCGGCGTCGCGTAGCCGGGTGCGGGGAGGAAATAGAGGAGTGCCCAGTACGACACGAGCACGATGCCGCTGGCCCAGAGAATGGGAGCCGGTCGAAGACGCAGCGTGCCGGCGGAATCCGCGCGGGCCGTGAGCAACACGAAGGCGCCGGCGATCGCGTAGCAGAGGCCGATGCGCTGCAAGACGCCGGGGATTCGAACAGTCGCGAAATCGAACTTGGGATACAGATTCAGGAAGAAGCCGATGGCGACGAGCAGCAGGCCGCGGGTGATCACGTGGCGTAGCAGGTCGGCGCGCGTGGCGCCTTTGGCCGAGCGACGTTCGAAAGAGAGCGGGATCGCACAGCCGATACATAAGAGGAATGCCGGCGCGACCATGTCGATGAGCGTCCAGCCTTCCCATTTGGCGTGGATCAGGAAGCCGAAGTTGGTTTCCCAGGAACCGGGGGTGAGGTTCATCAGCATCAGGATGATGGTGAGGCCTCGAAGGACGTCGAGCGCATCCCATCGATGGTTGTTCGGCATGGGAGCGGATTCTAGCGCCGCGGTGCGAGAGGCTGTCACAAATTGCGGGGACGTGACTTGGGCGGCTGAAATGCGAGGCGCAGGTTTTTTCTCGCGGCATCGCGCGAGCATTAGAGGCGCGAGACCATCCTCGTCGGCGATCTGCGTATCGGCGATGTCTCGTGATTTTCGATCAGACAACGAAAAATATAATCACAAAAATCCGTGTCATGAATTTTCGGGTCGCGTCACGCGTGTTCCACGCGCATCGCGCTTGCGCGTCTAACTGCCGCCCGCGCAACAAGAAATTCCGAAATGAACAGCGGTGCAACAGCATGGCAGAGTGCGATCGCACAGTACGAGTGCATGAGTCCGGAGTCTTGACACCGGTTGGCCAGACGTAGTGAAGTCCGTTCCGACATTACTTAAGGGACAGTAGTTAGTCCGACGTGCGATCGGTGCGTGCAGCGGAGGCGCGGCGCGATCGTGACCAGCAGATGGTTCTTGCGTGCGGTCCTGGGAGGGAGCGTGCAGGGAAGGTTGTCGCTTCGAGAAATCAGGTCCATCCAGCCCCGGCGCTTCCGCGCGGGGGAAACTCCGTCATTTTCATCGCTGTTCAGCAGCCGCGTTCGACTGTGAGGAAATCTCAATGATGTCCAAATTCGTATCGTTCGGACGCATTCCTGGAGTCACTGCCAGACTGCTGGGTGCCGTCGCTCTTGCGCTGATATGTGCAGTCGCATCGGCAGACGTAACGTACGAATACGACGAAGCAGGGCGGCTCCGCCGAGCGACGCACGACAACGGCATGATCACGACATACGTGCTCGATGCCGCGGGCAATCGCACGCAAGTGACCTCGGCGGTCGCGGCGGGATTCCTGCAGCTTAGCGCGAGCACCTATTCGGGTGGCGAGGCATCGGGGCTGCGCACGATCACGATCGCCGCGACGCGCACGTTTGCCAGCAATGGCGCGGTCAGTGTGCCGTACACGGTGACGGCGGGCACGGCAACGGCGGGCACCGACTACACCGCCAGCAACGGCTCACTGAGCTGGGCCAGCGGAGACGCGGCGAACAAGACGTTCACGATCACAGTGCTCGACGACGCAGTCTCCGAAGTAAACGAGACTCTCACTGTTGCACTTGGCGCACCGACCGGCGGCGCCACACTCGGTACGCCCGCCACCGCGACGGTGACGATCTCGAGCGACGACACGCCGCCGCCGGGCACACTGCAGCTCTCCGCCAGCACGTACAGCGGCAGTGAGGCCAGCGGCCAGCGCACGATCACCATCACCGGAACCCGCATCAACGGCACGAACGGTGCAGTGAGTGTGCCGTACACGGTGACAGCGGGCACGGCCACGGCCGGATCCGACTACACCGCGAGCAATGGCACGTTCACCTGGGCGAACGGTGACTCCGCTACCAAGACGTTCACGATCACAGTCATCGACGACTCGGCGGTCGAGTCCAACGAAACGCTGACCGTGGCGCTGGGCACTCCCTCGGGCACGACACTCGGCAGCCCGACGTCGGCGACGGTCACGATCGCGAGCGATGACGTCGCGCCGGCCGGCACGCTGCAGTTCTCGGCGAGCACGTACAGCGGTGGTGAAGCCAGCGCCCTGCGCACGATCACGGTGTCGGTGGCCCGCGCTGGCGGCACCAACGGCGCGGTGAGCGTGCCTTACACCGTCACGGCCGGCACCGCCGACAACATCGCCGACTACACGGCGAGCAATGGCACGCTGAACTGGGCCAACGGCGATGCGGCGACGAAGACGTTCACGATCACGGTGGTCGATGACGCGCTCTTTGAACCGAACGAGACCGTGCTGGTCGCGCTCGGTTCGCCGACCGGCACCACGCTCGGCAGCCCATCCACTGCGACCGTGACGATCGTGAGCGACGACACCACGGCGCCGGGCTCGCTGCAGTTCACCGCGGCCACTGCTTCGGGTAGTGAGGCCTCGGGCCAGCGCACGATCACGCTGACCGTGACGCGCACTGGTGGCAGCTTCGGCGCGGTCACTGCGCCCGTCGTCGTAACGGGAGGTACCGCCATCGTCAACGGCGACTACTCCCAGATGACGCCCTCGGTCGGCTGGCCAGATGGTTTTGCCGGCGACATGACCGTCACATTCGAAGTCATCGACGATTCGGTGTTCGAGGCCAACGAGACGATCAACGTGGCACTCGGCGCGGTGTTCCCAGCCGGCACCGCGACGATCGGGTCGCCGAGCGCGGTGACCATCACCATCGTCAGCGACGACAACCCGCCGGCGGGCAGTGTGCAGTTCTCTTCGACCTCCTTCTCGGGCGGCGAAGCGAGTGGCTTGCGCACGGTGACTGTCACCGCCACGCGTAGCGGCGGCAGTTTTGGCGCGGTCAGCGCTCCCTACACCGTGGCCGGCGGCACCGCGACCGCGGGCTCCGACTACACGGCGAGCAACGGCACGCTGAGCTGGAGCGACGGCGACACCGCGAACAAGTCGTTCACGTTCACCGTGCTCGATGATTCAACGGTCGAGTCGAACGAAACAGTCGGTGTGTCGCTCGGCACGCCAACCGGCGCGACCCTCGGCAGTCCGAATGCCGCAACCGTGACGATCACGAGCGACGACACGCCACCTCCAGGGACGCTGCAGTTCGTCAGCAGCACGTACAGCGGCGGTGAGCCGTCGCCGATCCGAATCATCACGGCGATCGTGTCGCGCACCAGCGGAAGTTTTGGCGCCGTGAGCGTTCCGTATACGGTCACGGCCGGCACGGCGACGGCCGGTTCCGATTACACGGCGACCAGCAGCGGTACGCTCTCCTGGACCGACGGCGACACGACCGGCAAAGCCGTCGGCATCACGGTGCTCGACGACTCGTTGGTGGAATCGAACGAGACGCTGACCATCTCGCTCGGCACACCGACGGGAGCGACGCTGGGTTCGCCGACTTCGACAACGGTGACGATCTCGAGCGACGACAACCCGCCAGCGGGTACCGTGCAGCTCACGTCTAGCAGCTACTCGGGAGACGAGGCGAGCGCGCAGACCATCACCATCACGGCGACGCGCGCCAACGGCAGCTTCGGCGCCGCAAGCGTCGCGTACTCCATCGGCGGCGGCACTGCGACGGCAGGTTCCGACTACACGGCGAGCAACGGCACGCTGTCCTGGTCGGACGGCGACGCGGCCAACAAATCGTTCACGATCACGGTGGTCAACGACGGCGCGATCGAGTCGACCGAAACTGTGGGCGTCACGCTGAGTTCCCCGAGTGGAGTCACGCTCGGCAGCCCAAGCTCCGCGACAGTCACAATTGCAAGCGACGATGCGTCGGGCGTCATCGCTCTCACCAGCTCCACCTACAGCGGCACCGAAGCCGGGGGCGGCAGCTATATCTATGTGACGGCTACGCGTACGGGCGGAGTTTCGGGCGCGGTGAGCGTGACGATGACGGTCACCTCGGGCACTGCGGTGGAGAACGGTGACTTCTACCGTCCGGCTTCGTTCGGGTGGGCCGATGGCGACGGTACGTCGAAGACCTTGGCGTTCGAGATCATCGACGACACCCTGTACGAACCGAACGAGACGTTCACGATCGCGCTGCAGAGTCCGTTCCCGGCGGGCGGCGCGACGCTCGGCAGCCCGACGTCGGCGACGTGCACCATCATCAGCAACGACAACCCGTCGGCTGGCAATGTGCAGTTGACCTCGTCTACCTACAGTGGTGGCGAAGCGTCGGGCACTCAGTCGATCACCATCAGCGCAACGCGCGTGGGCGGCAGCGATGGCGCGGGCAGTGTGCCGTACACCATCACGGCCGGCAGCGCGACGGCGGGCTCCGACTACACGGCGAGCAATGGCACGTTGAGCTGGGGTGACGGTGACGCGGCGACCAAGTCTTTCACGATCACTGTCGTCGACGACGCGGCCTTCGAGTCGAACGAGACGCTGACGGTAGCGCTTGGCACTCCAACGTGGGTGGCACTGGGTGCGCCCAGCACCGCGACCGTGACGATCTCGGACAACGAAGCCGGTGGTCAGGTGAACATCGAGAACCAGTTCGTCTCGGTGCAGGGTTATCCGAGCGCGTCCGCGTACTACTACATGACGAGCGCGGGCGAGATCAACGCCAGCACATTTGGCGGCTATTGGATAAGCCCGCAGGTAGGCATGAGCAACTTCGAGATCTACGTCTCGGGCAACGGAAGCAACTGCGAGGGTATGAACTGGGATGTGTGGACGCCGATGTCCGCCAACCGTGGGTGGTCGACGTCGGCCACGGATCAGGGCGGGGGCGGTGACTCCCAGTACTGCACGGTCTCGATCCAGATCCGAGCGATTTCGAATCCCTCGGTGATCCTCGATACCGCCGTGATCGAACTCAGCGCGACCGCTCAGTAAGGAAGAATCATGAAGACGTTACGTACTTTCGCAATGGGGTTGGGGTTGGTTGGGGCGGCGGCGCTGCAGGCGGTCAATGCCGCGCCGCCAGCAACGAAGCTCATCACGGCGCCGCTGGTGACGCCCACGAATGCATGGACGTACTTCGGCACGGGCACGACGCGTACGACATCCGGCGCCGCCTGGAACGCAGCCTCGCCAGAAATCGCGTTGCTCGCCCGCTCGCTCGGTGCTAACCGCATCTCGTCCACGGCGCCGCAACCGGCCGGCACGATGTCGCCAACGCAGTACACACGAAACGTATTCGACTACGTGCGCAACAGCATCGACACGGAGTTCCGCTTCGGCCTCTCGAAAGGTGCGCGCGGCGCATTGATCGACCAGTCCGGAACATCGTTCGACCAGGCCGAACTGATGGTCAAACTACTGCGTGCGGGCAGCGTAACGTCCGGCTTTCGTGTTGGCACCATAACCTTGACGCCGGCGCAGTTCGGCGCCTGGTCCGGCTTGGTGACTGGTCTCGACGAGACTGCGCAGACATTCACCGTGAACGCGGCCGCAGCCTGTCAGTTTCTGGCGGACGGCGGCATCCCGGCCACCGTGAACGGCGCCACGAGTTGCTCGGGTCTCACCGGAAATCTGAGTAGTGTGGTGATGGGTCACGCCTGGGTGGCCGTGGGTACGACACTTTACGACCCTGCGTTCAAGCGCAACCGACTCGATGCCGGCATCGACATCGCCGCCGGCATGGGCTGCGGGACGATGGTGTCGCCAACCTGTGGCGAGGGCATCCGCTCGCAAATGATGACGGGCGTGACGCCAGACACGTTTGCCGGCGTGCCATCGATCAACGAGCCGAATCGCACGGCGTTGTCGAACCAGATGCGCACCTATGCGCTGAACCTCGAGACGGCGATCAAGACCGGCAATCCGGGCGGAGACCTGATCGACGTCGTGAGCGGTGCCGAGCGTGATGTCGCGTATTCGCCAACTCCTGGCACGGCACTGCCTTACACCTCGAGTGCGCAGTACTCCTGGAGCGGCGAAATTCCCAACCAGTTCCGCACGACGATGCGCGTGCGCATCGGGACCTACGACTTCACGTTCTACGCCGACGAGATCGCGGCGAGACGCGTGCGCCTCATGTCGTGGAACGAATTCTTCATCGACCATACGCTCATTGCGGCCGCGGGCTGCGCGAGCTGCATTGCAGATACCGGCATCATCGACGTGAATCATCCGTACGCTGGCAGCAGCGGAGCATTCGCCGATACTCACGGCGAATTCCTCATGGTCGATCTCGCGGAAGCCAACTCGACCGATCGCGGTACTCCGCCCGTCACCTTCGTGCACACCTTCGGCAACGGCTCGGCGTCCACAGAGCGCTACGTGTCGGATCTGCAGAGTGCGGATCCGTATGTGGGTGCGACGGGCGAGTGCGGTGGATTGGTTGGCGGCGTCCAGCCGCCGGACGTCCCGCCCGCCGACGGCTACTACGACCTGACGGGCTGCGAAAACCAGTCGCAGCCAACGCTGGTCGCTCGCCTGCTGAGTCAGGGCAGCCGCGCCGACAAGATCGTCGAAGGCGTCACCCGCGCCAACATCAATCGACACCACAACATCGGCATCGTCTACGCGCGCGTCTGGGGCGTGTCGTCGCTGTCATTCATCAATGTTCAATCGGCGGTCAGCATCGCATCGCGCACGAACACGGTGACCGGACGCACGGCGGCTTTCGAAGGATCGTCTGCGATGTGGGCGATGATCGAGGGCTCGCAGCATCAGCAGATGACGGACAACTATCGCGCCCTCGGCGTCGCATCGGATTTCATGTTCCGCGGCGGACGATTTCTCGATGTCGCGCCGGCAAACATGCCCGCCGTGCTTTCGGCGCTGAATCCGTTTTCCACCTATTTCTGGTGGGATGATCGAAAGGGCCGCCTGCAGGACGCGGCTAACAATGGTTACAACACCATCCTGACGACTGTCGCTCCGGGCAGCGGCGGCAGCTATTTCTATACGAGCACTGCGTCGTCGTACGCGGTTTACGAAGGCGCGAAGGGCGGCGCCGCGCTCGGTCAGGCAGACCCATGGGCAATTCCGAAGAAGACCATCGATGGTGAGCCGCCATCCTGGTATCAGGAAAATAAATCGTCGGTGTCGCTCGCAAATGGCGAGCTCACGCTGACGCCGCCCCCGGATGTCGTTACCGGCGTTGGTGACTTTCCGGCCAGCCTCGCTTTCCAGCGCACATATCGCACGGGCGGTGTAACGGAGCGCGTCATCGGTAATTCCGTGCATCACTGGTGGCCTGGGAATCCGGATGACCCACCGATCCAATACAGCAGCACGCGTCAATACGTCGGACCAGACTCTGACTACTCCGCGAAGATGGGCGGCGCTTGGACCCACAACTGGGAAGTGCTCGCGCGCTATTCCAATGACGCGGCCCAGGCGCTCGGCGCGGATTCTGGTCTCGATGCGGCTTCAGTCATCGCTGGCGTGATGGCGCTGACCGATGCCGCGAAGGCCGCTTCGTTCTCCAACCGGCTCGCGACCATGTTCGGCTCGGCCTGGGTGGGGTCCAGGCTCATGTACAACCATGTGACAATCAACAACGGGACGGAAAGCGACTCGTTCCACCGCCTGATGGATTTGTCCTTCAACGCGCCGCCAGGCTCGAGTTCCAGGCTAGTCCAGACGGGCGAGGTCGTCGACAATTCCCGTGACTACAACGCCATCACCTTCCGTTACATCCGCGGCAAGGGCGACGAGATGACGTTCGATTTCGCGGAACGCACGTGGAACGGCGCCGCATGGGGGAAATCGGGACCGCTGTTCAAGGCGGGCACCTGGACCTTCCCGGACGGCGTCAAGGTTACGTTCGGATATCAATACTTCAATCAGAACTTCCCGGTTCCGACACCGCCCAACAGCTTTGCCAGAAACACGCGCTACGTGCTGGCGTCGGTGTCCAACAACCTCGGACGCCGGCTGAACTTCAACAGCGAGATCATGATCATCCCGGTCGGCGGCTCGCAAGGAGGGTGGACGATCGGCGGCTTCATGCTGAAGAGCGTCACGGACGAGAACGGTCGGACTGTCGGCATCAATCAAACCGGATGCGGCACGACCAACTACTGGACTTGCTCGACCTTGACGGTCACGCCGCCGTCCAACGCGCCGCTCAAGTACGAGTACGCACCGAATGCTTCCTCACCGGATCCCACTCTGGCAATGCGTCCCGGCTATCAACTGCGTCGGTGGTTCGCGCCTTCGGATCAAGTGAACGTGTTCGGAAACGTCCGCTACGACGAGTTTTTCCGAGTGCAGTCACAGACCGACAAAGCCGGCCGTGTCACCAGCTTTTATCCTGGCGCAGTCATTGGTACGGAGAATTGGAAGCGCGGTGAGAAAATCGACGCCGCGAACCAATCGAATGTGGAGACGTTCGACGACACTGGCAATCAGCTGTCCGCAACGGACGGAATCGGCCGTACGACGCGTAATGAGTACGACGATGAGAACCGCATGGTGCGCACCGTCAACCCAGAGGGCGACCAGATAATTCGTACCTATGACTTTCGCTCCAATCCTCTCAGCGTCGTGAAGCGTGCGAAGCTCGCTTCCGGACTCGCGGACATCAATTCGGAGCGATACACGTACGTCGAGGGTGCGGCTGTGCGGGTCTGCACCAACCCAAAGACTTGCAATCGCATCGCGACGTCGACCGATGAACGCGACCAAGTGACGACGGTCGCGTACCACGCGACAACTGGTCAGCCGCTCACTGTCACGTCACCGACCGTGCCGTTGGGCACCGGCAGCGCGACGGGTACGCCGCGCGCGACCTATTGCTACACGTCGTTCACGACGTCCAATGGGTCGGTCAGCTTGCTCACCGGTCAGATCGAGCGGGTGAACGCAACGGTCACGCGCGTGAAGTCGTTTGGCTACAACGCTTCGAACAAATACGTGCTGTCGTCATCGACACTCGACCCGACGACGACACTGACGCCGCCGGCGGTCGGAGTTTCGACCTGCCCGACCTCGACCAAGACTGGCGCCTTGAATCTGGTCACGGCTTACACCTTTGACTCGGCAGGCAACGTCGCGAGCATCAACTCTCCGCGCACGGACATCACGACCGATGTAACCAGCTACAACTTCGATGCAATGCGACGGCTGACGCGGGTCGTCGCGCCTCTCAACAACATCAGTCGCTACACGTACGACCTGGACGGTCGTCGCCGCACATCTCGCAAGGCGGTCGTGGCTTCGCCAACCGATTCGAATCCGTCCAATCCCTCCCCGGGCGATCTGGTCGCAACCCAATGGAATACCGAGACACTCGACTACTGGCCAGTCGGACCACTGAAAAGCAAGCTGGATGCTCAGGGAAATCTGACGCAGCTCATCTATGACGCGGTCGACCGTCTCACGCTGACGATCGATCCCGACAATCGCGGAGTAGGAACCGTCTACGACGCGGCCGGGCAAAAGTTGTGCAAGTGGAAGGGGCTCGGGACTTCCGCGCCGACGACGTGCAGTTGGAGTGCATCCTCGTATGCGACGCAGGGCAACGTGGGTCCGCTCCGTTACGTCAACTACACATACACGCCGAATGGCAAAGAATCGCTGGTGCAGGATGCAGACGACAACACTACTGACTACGTTTACGACGGCTTCGATCGGCTCGTCTTCTCGCTGTTCCCGCACCCATCCACCGGGGCGCGCTGCACGGTCGCGACGCCAGTAACGGACGCTTCCGTCCCGTCTTGCCCGGGAGGTTCCCTGCAGACGTTCGAAAAGAACACGTACGATGCCGCCGACAACCGGCTGACGCTGCGGACGCGCAAGGGTGAGACCACCACCTGGACGTACGACGCGCTGAAACGCATGCGCACTAAGGCGGTTTCGGGCACGCCAGCACTCGCACTGGTCACTTACGACTACAACCTGCTCGGCGAGCAGATGTCGGTCTCGAGTCCAGTCAGCGGGTCGATTCCGGCGCATACGGTCGCGTACGACTACGACGCGGCAGGACGTAAACAATACGAGGAAAACCTGCTGAATGGAGTCACTCGCCGCGTGAACTACCAGTTCAACCAGGCGAACGCGCGGCAGCGCACGACCTGGCCGGACGGCTACTTCGTGCACTACACGTACGACGCCGTGAATCGCGTCGAATACGCGCGCGAGAACAGCACCACGGCGAACGAACTGGCGCGCTACCAATACGACCAGCTCGGTCGGCGTCTGGAACTGCGTTTTGCCGGATCGTCCGCCAACCGGATTGGCTACACGTATGAGCCCGACAGCAATATCGATGTGCTCACCAACGTGTTCAATTCCGTCACCATGACACTCGACCACGGCTACAACGGGTCCGGACAGATGCGCACCATCGTGGCGAACGATGACTTCTTCGTTCCGCCGCCCGCGATCGCGAGCTCGACCGCGCTGACACCCGACCGGTTGAATCGTTACAGCGCCATCGGCGCGGATCCGGCGCCGACGTACGACTCGAACGGCAATCTGCTCACCTGGGGCCCGACGGCTTCTCGCCACACGTACACGTACGATCCGGAAAACAGGCTGCGTGGCGCGTCCGTCGTGGGCGGTTCGACCGCGAGTTACGACTACGATGCGATGGGGCGCCGGATATCGAAGTCGGTCGACGGGACTGCGACCTTCTATCTACTGGAGGGAGAAGAGGAGATCGCCGAGTACAGCAGCGCCAATGCGGTCCTGCGCCGATACATCGTCGGGACGATCGTGGACGATCGAATCGCGAGCACGGAGAACGGGAATACCAGCGCGCCGCCGAAGACGTACTACCATGTCAATCATCAGGGATCGGTGATCGCGATGACCGACAGTGCGGGCAACGCGACCGGTTGCGCGGCCGGAGTGAGTTGCCAGCGGATGTCATATGACGAGTTCGGCAGATTGGGGGCGGGCAGTCTCGCAACCGGTCAACCGTACCGCTACACGGGCCGCCGCTTCGATGCCGAGACGGGGCTTTACTATTACCGCGCGCGCTACTACACGCCAGTGCTTGGTCGTTTTCTTCAGACCGACCCTCTTGGGTACAAAGACGACTTTAATCTGTATGCGTATGTCGGAAACAATCCGACCAACGCGACGGATCCCACGGGAACGAAAGAAAAGCCGTTCAATCCCAAGACTGATAGGCCGAACACCCCCATCAAGGGTACCGAGACATTGCCGGGCAGCCCGCCGTGGTCAATCTACAATTGTCACTCGTACGCGTGGCACAACTCGCGAGGAGATCCGACGGACACCAGAAACAAAAACGCGCCCCCGCGTTGGGACAGTTTTCCGGATGACGACATGCGCGACGCCACGAAGTTGGATCCTCAGGCGGCGAACAAGCCTGGAGATGTCGTGGTCTATGGAACGGACGCCGATAAGAACGGCAAGCTCGAAGGCAAGGAGATCGATCATTCCGCCGTCGTAGTGAAGACCGACAAGGACGGCAACACGGAACGCGTCGAGGGCAAGGAAGGTCACTCGAATATCACGAGCCACCATCCATCGGATCAGAACCGTGCGTATGGCAGCGATAAAGAGTGGTATCGAAAGCTACAACCTGCGGACCCAATCAAAACGACGCAATGAGAATCGCGAAAAACAAATTGGTTCGTGCAAGCGCAGTGACGCTCTCTTTGGCAGCTTGTCTTTTCGGATGCGTCGCCCAGTCCAACGGCATTCCAGAAATGCCGTTGGACTTGAAGACCACGGATCCCCAGAGGGTTCTCGCATTGCTCAAGTCGCAAACCGATCCGCATTTCGTACTCACCATCGCGGCGGCGGAAGCGGGATGGGTGAAGGAGCGAGACCTGCCACAGCTCATTGCGCTGCTGGATGCCGACCAGCCATGCGCGCCAGTCACGATTGTGCATTCCAGTGTATGGCCTCCATCGACCACCGTTGGAGAGCAGGCGGCATTGATGATCCAGGGATTCCGCACGGGGAAGTATCCTCCCCGTTTGAATCCCACGCCCATCACCGACGAGAATAAGAGAGAGATTCGCGCTTGGTGGGCCGCTCGTTCTGCGGGCGCAACGGCGCCTTGAGCCCGGTGCGCATGAGGCGAGAGGATCGGAGCGCTTGTCTTCGTCTTGTGCAATGACCGGTGTGTCGCAACCCCAGCTTCGATACGTTTAATCAGACAACGAAGAATATATTCACGAAAAAGCGTGTCACGGATTGTCCGGTCGCGGCATGAAACACTTGCGTAAGTCGTGCTTCCTCTCCTAACTGTCGCTCGCGAAAGAAGATTCTTGCGATCGTCTATCGGCGCGATGACCTCGAGATCGCCACTCGCAATGTATGAGCGCATTTGCGCAAGCCTTGACAGAGGCGGCTTACGCGTAGTGAAGTGCACCCAACACACGGCCGGACATTCTGTAGTTAGGCAGATTCGCGACCAGTTCGTGCAGCGGACGCGTGGCGCGGTCGTGACAGGCGGTGTGCTCTTGAGTGCGATCCTGGGAGGGAGCGTGCCGGGCGATTGTTGTCTCGAGAAAATCAGGTTTCGTCGCCTCTGGGCGCGTTCGCGTTGAGGCGTTACCCAGTCGTTTCCATTTGTCCACCGGACCGCTTCCGTCCGCGAGGATTTCTCAATGATTTTTGAAAAAGCATCCCGTGTGCGCGGCTTTTGTGTCTGCGGCTGGATCGCCAGCGTTCTCTTGCTGGTCACGTTCGACGCAGCCGGCGTCTTCGCCGCGAGCGTCACATACGAGTACGACGAAGCGGGGCGCTTGCGCAAGGCGACGCACGACAACGGCATGATCACGACCTACGTGCTCGATGCGGCGGGGAATCGCACGTCGGTCACATCGGCGCTGTCGCCCGGCTCGTTGCAGCTGTCGGCGAGCGCATACAGCGGTGGTGAGGCCTCGGGGCAGCGCACGATCACGATCACGGCAACGCGCATCGCCGGCACGAACGGCGCGGTGAGTGTGCCGTACACCGTGACGGCGGTCAGTGCGACCGCGGGCTCTGACTACACCGCCAGCAACGGCACGTTCTCCTGGGCAAATGGCGACGCCGCCAACAAGACCTTCAACATCACCGTGCTCGACGACGTCACGATCGAGTCGAACGAGACCTTGGCGGTCGCGCTCGGAACGCCGACCGCCGGAGCGTCGCTCGGGTTGCCGTCGTCCGCCACGGTCTCCATCGTCAGCGACG
>JAYTOK010000066.1:0-1969 GCA_043747835.1 Pseudomonadota bacterium
CCCCACCGCAGCGACTCGCGATCGGGGTTGGCTGCACGCTCTTTTCGACGAACCTCCTTCTTCTTCTCCTTCTCGGCGCGGCGCGGGGGACGATCGCGCTGGACCACGGAGAGGCCGACCACGCCGAACGGGCGCCGTGATCCGTCCGCCGAAATGGCGAGTGCGAAGTGCGCGAAGCACCCTTGCTGATCATGACCGAGCCAACCCATCCCGTCGCGAGGGGACTCGCCCCCGAAGGCAAACGACGTCGTATCGTGCAGGACGAGCACCACGCCTCGGCCCTCGCCCTCAATTCGTCGGAGCGTCTGCGCCTGATGCGCCGCCAGCAACGGCTCGTACTCGACCGACTCGTTCTCAAGGAACCTGTACAACCCCTGAAGCTCGGCCTCGGAAGCTGTCATCTTCGGAAACGACGCGGCCGGCGAGGCGCCCCACCGAACGGCGATCTCCATCGCTCTCCTCGTCAGCCGAGCATCGCCCAGCTCGGCGCCCGCAAACTCCTGTTCGACCGCGCTGATCATCCTTGAGAAAGAGCACACTACGCCGCCCGCAGAAAGCCCATATTTGGCGGATTATTTCCACAACGGAATTCGATCGTGGAGCTGTACGAGATGCACCCAATGATGAGGTTTTAACCCCGGGCAATGGCGGCTTGTGCGGAAATTCTGGCTGATCTTGGGGCTTCACCCATGTCGCGGCGCAACATGTGACCAATGATGAGGTTGAAACCCCGGGCTCCACATTACGAAGTCCCCTTCGGGGACTGCCTTTCCGCTTCATTTGCCAGGTACTGCGCCGACGTCAGTCTGCCGAAGGTAGACTTTGTACGTAGAGCCCGGGGTTTCAACCTCATCATTGGTCACATCTCTAATCCCCGGGGATCAGCCTGGTCCCGATCAGCACCCCGCCCGGTGGTCGCGATCAGCACCCCCGCCCGGGGTTAAAACCTCATCATTCGTCACATCTTTCGCGCGCAGCATGCGCCGCAAGCACCTGCTCGGCGAAGAACAATTTATCGAGGCCGTCTCGCAGCGTCTGCCACCCCGGAGGACCGTTCCTTTCGAGGTGCCCTCCGAGCGCGGCGATGGCGTAGTAGACCTGACGTGCGGTTGGAGTAGGCGGCAGGGATTTACGAGCAATCGTCCGCAGCACGTCGAGTTGCTCCTCGGTAACGACCGTGATCGCGGGTGCCTCGGGAGCCGTCCGTGATTGCGTGCGCAGCAGCAGCATCTGCCACGCGATTGGAATGCAGAGTGCCAGTGCGACGAGCAGGGCACGCGCGCTCTCGAGTTGACGCGTCTCGTAGGCACACCCCGTCTTGATCGCTTTGAAATACTCCTCGATGGTCCACCGTGCGCGGTAATGGTCGACGACGCGCAGCACGTCTTCCGCGGTCGCGATCGGTTCTGTCGTGAGGAGCAGCCATTCAACCGGCTCGACGCCGTCCGGCGTCTCTATCTCCCGCACATGCACGACGTTCACGTCGAGCGTGGCTGGCAGCTCTTCGCTCAAATAAGCTGGGCGGTTCATTCGGATCGTCGTGGCCGCGACTTCGAGGCGCGCATCCCGCGCGTCCCGCGGGGGGTGCTTCTTGGTTTGCGAGGGGAAGATCGCCTTTCGGCGCCGATTCAGATGCACCGCGCGTTCGGCGATCGGCACGGACCGCTCGACGATCACGCGCAGCTTCGCCTGCTCCGTGAAGTCGTCCTCCAGGCCGGCGACCCAACGATCGAGCACGCGTGCGCGCGCGACGAAGCGACGCTTTCCGATCATCGCCGCGAGGAGCTCGTACGATTCTGCTTCGCGGTCGAGGATGTGAATCGGAACCGCATGGCCGACAAGCAACTGGCTCGTCGTCTCGATCAGCTCCCCCCACCGCAGCGACTCGCGATCGGGGTTGGCTGCACGCTCTTTTCGACGAACCTCCTTCTTCTTCTCCTTCTCGGCGCGGCGCGGGGGACGATCGCGC
>JAYTOK010000067.1:0-42346 GCA_043747835.1 Pseudomonadota bacterium
CGTAACCACGAGAACCCCTCCCCGGCACCTTTCTCCTATCTACCGCCGCGACGCGGGCCACCGCGTCCGCCGCCGCCGCCACCACTGCGACGCGGCGGGCCGCCACGTCCGCCGCCGGGGCCGCCTCTGCGCGGGCTACCGCGTCCGCCACCACCACCACCACCACCACCGCGGCGCATGGGACGAGGTCCGTCTTCCGGATCCCATTCCTTGTACACCGGCGGCTTGAGATCCTTGGCTAACAACTCGAGCTTCACGGGGCTCACCGGAATCTTGTGCGTGATGTACGCCTCGATCTCCGGCAGCGACACCGCGTATTCCTCGCAGCCGAAGCTGATGGCGTCGCCCTCGGCGCCCGCGCGCGCGGTGCGGCCGATGCGATGCACGTAGTCCGCGGCGTCCTGCGGCAGGTCGAAGTTGAAGACGTGACTGACGTCCGCGATGTGCAGGCCGCGCGAGGCGACGTCCGTGCAGATCAGGACCGCGAGTTCGCCGCTGTGGAATTCCTTCATGAAGCGCAGCCGCTTCTTCTGCGGCACGTCGCCCGACAGAGCCTGCGCCTTGAAGCCGTTGGCGATCAGGTAGGCCTCGAGCTTCTCCGCGACGCGCTTGGTGTTCACGAACACCATCGTCCGGCGCGCGTCGTACAGGCGCAGCAACCCGATCAACAGCGGAATCTTCTCTTCCATCGCCGGGAAATAGATCATCTGCCGCACTTTGTCGGCGGTCACGCGATCGGGCTCGATGCGCACGAGCTCGGGGTTGTTCATGTGCTCGTACGCGAGCTCGAGCACGCGCTGCGACAGCGTTGCCGAAAACAACATCGATTGCCGCTGATCGGGCTTCGGCAACCGGCGCAGGATGAAGCGGATGTCGGCGATGAAGCCGAGATCGAACATGCGGTCCGCTTCGTCGAGCACGACCGCCTGCGCGTGGCGCATGTCGAAGACATGTTGCTTGAAGTAGTCGATGACGCGACCGGGCGTGCCGATCAGCACGTCGATGCCGTCCTGCAGGGTCTTCCTTTGTTTTTCGTAGTCGACGCCACCATAGACGACACCGATCTTCAATCCGGTGTGCTTGCCCAGCACCTCCGCGTCGTTGAAGATCTGCACCGCCAGCTCGCGCGTCGGCGCGAGGATGAGTGCGCGAATGCCCGACGCGCTGCGCCCCGCCACGGGATTCGTCAGCAGTCTCTGGAACAGTGCCACCAGGAATGCGGCCGTTTTGCCGGTGCCGGTTTGCGCCTGCCCCGCGACGTCCTTGCCGGTGAGCGCGATCGGCAATGTGATCGCCTGAACCGGGGTTGCGTGGACGAAACCTGCGTCGACGATTCCGCGCGCGACTTCAGGAACGAGATCGAGCGACGTGAACTTCAGCTCGGAAAGGTGTGTCTCTGTCATTAATGGCTGATTACTTATGTATTGGAGGGTCGCGGCATCTGGCGCTTGCAAAAGTGGGGCGGACCCGTTAAAAATTGACCCCAAGACGCGGTTGCCCGTCACCGACGAGCCCCAAGCCGCAAATCCAAAGTTCCTTAACCACTTAGGTCCATTCACTCATCAGGCGAACCTGACTGCGCTAAAGCCGGCAGTCTAACCGTTTGATCGCGTTCTGAGCACGGCTTCCTGCCGAGGCTCGCGCCCTTTCCAAAACCCAATTCCCCCGATTCAAACCCTGTATCACCCGAATTCCCATGCTTTCCTGTTTTTCAATGGAGGTCCTTCCACGTGAGTAATCCGGACATCGTCCACACCACGGACGCAACGTTCAGTCAGGACGTCCTCAAGTCCGACAAGCCTGTTCTCCTCGACTTCTGGGCCGAGTGGTGTGGGCCCTGCAAGATGATCGCGCCGATCCTCGATGAGCTCGCGACGGAGTACAAAGACAAGCTCCGCATCGCGAAGATCGACATCGAGTCGAATCCGCAGACGCCGCCGAAATACGGCATCCGCAACATCCCGACGCTGATCCTGTTCAAGAACGGCACCGTCGAAGCGCAAAAAGTGGGCTCCGTGCGCAAGCCGGAACTCAAATCCTTTCTGGACTCGCACCTGTGAGGGGCTACTTGGGAAATCAGGGCCGCAATCGCCCTAACAAGGGTCCGCGTCATGGCGGTGGAGGCGGCGGTGGCGGTGGCGGTGGCGGCGGCGGTGGACACCGCGGCGGCGATCGCGACGGCAACCGCGACCCGAACTACCGTCCGGGACAAAACAACGGTGGCGGCCGCGACGAACAGCCGCCCGAGATGATGGAAGTCGACGAGTCCGAGATCATCAGCCAGGCCGATCTGGCTGCCTCGCGCAGCTCGATGAACCTGTCGGTGCTCAAGGCCAAGCCGATCTACGAACTGGTCAAGATGGCCGAGTCCATGGGCGTGGAGGGCATGGCCCGCTCGCGCAAGCAGGACATCATCTTCGGGATCCTCAAGGCGCACTCACGCCTTGGCGAGAACATCTACGGCGACGGCGTGCTCGAGATCCTGCAGGACGGCTTCGGCTTCCTGCGCTCGGCCGACGGTTCGTACCTGGCCGGCCCGGATGACATCTACGTGTCGCCCAGCCAGATCCGCCGCTTCAATCTACGCACCGGCGACACCGTCTCCGGCCTGATCCGTCCGCCGAAGGATGGCGAGCGTTACTTCGCGCTGCTCAAGGTCGGCGAGATCAACTACGACTCGCCGGACAGCGTGCGCAACAAGGTTCTGTTCGAGAACCTGACGCCGTTCCATCCGACGAAGCGGCTCAAGCTGCAGCGTGGCAATGGCTCGACCGAAGATCTCACGGCGCGCACGATCGACCTCGTCTCGCCGATCGGCAAAGGTCAGCGCGGGCTGATCGTCTCGCCGCCGAAAGCGGGCAAGACGATGCTGCTGCAGAACATCGCGACCTCGATCACCGCGAATCATCCCGAAGTCATCCTGATCGTGCTGCTCATCGATGAGCGCCCGGAAGAAGTGACCGAGATGCAGCGCACCGTGAAAGGCGAAGTGGTCTCGTCGACCTTCGATGAACCCGCCGCCCGCCACGTGCAGGTCGCGGAGATGGTCATCGAGAAGGCGAAGCGTCTCGTCGAGCACAAGAAAGACGTCGTGATCCTGCTCGATTCGATCACCCGCCTCGCACGCGCTTACAACACGGTGGTGCCGAGCTCCGGCAAGGTGCTGACCGGCGGCGTCGATGCGAACGCGTTGCAGCGGCCGAAGCGCTTCTTCGGCGCCGCGCGCAACATCGAGGAGGGCGGCAGCCTCACGATCCTCGCGACGGCGTTGATCGACACGGGCTCCAAGATGGACGACGTGATCTACGAAGAGTTCAAGGGCACGGGCAACAGCGAAGTGCACCTCGATCGTCGCATCGCGGAAAAGCGTGTGTTCCCTGCGTTCAACATCAACCGCTCGGGCACCCGCAAGGAAGAGCTGATCACCGATCCGGGCGAGCTCGCGAAGATCTGGATCCTGCGCAAGCTGCTCCATCCGATGGACGAACTCGCGGCCATCGAATTCCTTCTCGACAAGATGAAGGATACGAAGACCAATGCCGAGTTCTTCGACGCGATGAAGCGATAATGGAGCGGGGACAGACTTCAGTCTGTCCCCATCCGAAGAAGTGTGAGGACAGACTAATGTCTGTCCTCACTCAACCGCTCGCTGGGTGTGAAGTAAGTCACACCCGCCCCGTCGCTAGGGCGCGACGCTGGCGCCCGATTCCTTCCTGTTAGATCATGCGACCTCTCGCTTGTCTGGAGTCGCGAATGCGCCTTGCGCTCGTCGTCGTTCTGAGTCTCGTTCTCTCGGGTTGCGCGCTATGGCGCAAGGACCGAGAGGAGCCCGTCGACAACGAACCCAAGAAGGCCCGCGCCGAGCCCGTGCTGATGCCCAGCGAGGCGCTCAAGCCGGAATCGCTCGCGATCGCGAGCCCGGTGACCGATCACTTCTACATGCGCGCCACCTACTACCAGCCCAGCGTCACGACGGAGCTGCGCCTCGACTCGGCGAACGGCGCGGCCGACGGTACGCTGCTCAACGCGGAAGAGGATCTGGGCCTGGACGACGTCGCCAATCAGGGTCGCGTCGAGTTCAACGTTCGCTTGGGCGAGCGCAACCACCTGCGTGTCGACTTCTTCAAGCTCAGCCGCTTCCAGCAGGTGGAATTGCCACGCGCGATCGAATTCGGCGATTTCACGTTCGCCCAGGGCACGCCATTCCGCACGTCGCTCGACTGGCGCGTGTTCGCGTTGACGCACACCTATTCCTTCTTTCGCGGCGATCGCTTCGAGGCGGGACTGGGACTCGGCGTGCACATCATCCAGGCGAAAGCGTCGGGTGGTCAGCCGGGCACGCTCAATCGCGAGTCGGAATCAGAAGTCGGCATCTTCCCGACCATCGCGGCCACCGCCGCGCTGCGTCTCACGAAGCGTTTCTCAGTGACCGCTCGCGGTCAATCGTTCTCCGCGAGTCCCGAAGGTTTCGAAGGAACGCTGTCGGAGTACCACATCGACTTGCAGTACCGCTGGCGCAAGAACCTCGCGTTCGGCATCGGATACACGCAGATGGTGACGGAGCTCGAAGTGATCGACGCGGACACGCCGCTGCTGTTCAACATGGACACCACCGGTCCCGAGCTCTTCGTTCGCGCGAGCTTCTGATCGGCGTCAATCAGCGCGCAGGAATTCCACGACGCGCGCAATCGTCGCTGCGTCGCGCAGCGCCCCACTGTGTCCGAGTCCGCGCGTGCGATGGAGCAGGGCGCCCGGAATCGCCGCGGCCAACGCGGTGCCCTGCTCGATCGGCGCGACGTTGTCTTCCTCGTCGTGCACGACGAGCACCGGCATGCGCACGCTGGAGGCGGCCGCCGCGACGGAGACCGCGGATGCAGGCCGGCCGAACTGCTTCGCGAAACACGCGCGCAGTTTTTCCAGCGCCGGCGGTTTGAGACCCAGCATCATCGCGAACGACTCGAGGATGTAATCCATGTCCGAGGGCACGCCGAACAGGCAGATCTTCCGCGGATGATGCGCGGCGATCTCCGCGAGCACCGTGAGGATCGCGCCGCCGCCCAGCGAATGCCCGATCACCGCGTGGATAGGCGCATGCGCACGCAGGACTTCCGCGAGGCTGTCGCGAAAGCGCATGAGATCGGAGATCCGGCCGGGCGAGGCGCCGTGCGCGGGCGCGTCGATTCCGATCACGGAGAATCCCGCCGCGCGCAGCGGTTCGATGAAGTTGCCGAAGCGCGCGGCATGGCTGCCCCAGCCGTGGATCAGCACGACGAGTGGGCCGCCGTAATCCCAGTGCCAGGTCGTGAAGGCGTCCTCGCCCACGCGCAACGTCGACTTCACGGCGCGCGCGACGATCGGCGCGTCGGCTGCGTCGATCCGGCGCCGCGGTGGCGTGCGGAACATGCGAAAGGCAAGTCGCGCCGCGAGCGCGGGACTCAGGAATTGCGCGCACGCGAAGACTTGCCGCAGCCGGCGTTGCAGGTCGGGCGTGACGCCGGGCACCACGCGGCCCAGGATGGGTTTGCGCCGTTCCTCCATCACGTCACATAGGCATTTTTGAATTCAGGGGGCATGCGGGTCGCGCGGCCACTGTCGAGGTTCAGGCAAACATACTCGGTCGTCGCGCGGGCGAGAGTTCCGTTATCCACGGCGTGTCGAATCTGGAAGCGGCGCTTCACGCGCAGCTTCCGGTCCGATTCCACGATCCACGTCGCCACTTCGACGCGGTCCAGCGGCAGCGCCGCGCGCACATAGTCGATCTCGATGCGCAGCGCCGCCATGCCGCGCCGCAGGCGCGTGCAGTCCGCCACCGACACGCCGAGCGCCGCGGAATGCGACCATGCGGCGCGATCGAGCCAGCGCAGGTATACCGCGTTGTTCACGTGGCCATACTCGTCGATGTCCGCGGCGTCGACGTCGACGACGACAACGTGCGGTTGGCCGAGTTCCCATTCGTCCGACATGCCCACAGTCTAAGCCCGGTGCTAGAGTCGGCTCATCAACCGCGGGGGATTTTCATGAAACGCAGCGCGCTTTTCCGCATCGGCTGTTTCGCCATGCTGCTGGTCACTCAATCGGTCGTGCCGGCCGTGGCGGGCGTCTACATCGAGATGGTCGATCGGGATACCGCCGCGGGCACGAGCGAGCTCGCGCAAAAGTTCTACATCCAGAACGGCAATGGTCGCTTCGTCGGCGCGGATGGCAATGCGTCCATCGTCAAGGGCGACACGATGTACATGGTGGACGACGCCGAGAAAACCTACGTCGTCTTCGACAAGGCGACCATGGAAAAGCTCGCGATCCAGATCAATGCCGCGATGGAGAAGATGAAGGAGCAGCTCTCGAAACTGCCGCCGGAGCAGCGCGCGCAGGTCGAGCAGATGATGTCGGCGCAGATGCCGGGGCTCGACGGCAAGGTGTACGTCGTCGAGGCAGTCGACACGGGCAAGTCCGACAAGGTGGATAGCCGCGCCTGCCGCATCTGGGACGTGACGCGCAACGGCGTGCTCGACGAGCAGCTGTGCGTGGTTCCGTATTCGGCGCTGCCGGGCAAGGAGAACCTGCCGGCGGTGTTCGCGAAGTTCGCCAAGCTGTTCGAGGAAATGGCGAAATCCGTCCCCATGCTGACCGGCATGATGACCAGCGAATTCAACACCATGACGAAGGTGGGCGGATTCCCCGTTCGCACGCGCGCGTACGAGGACGGCAAGCTCGGCACCCACGAGCAACTCGTGAAGGCGTGGCGCGAAGAGGCCGTGCCCGCGTCGATGTTCGAGATTCCCGCGGGCTACACGCAGAAACAGATGGGCGAGTGACCGGGAGCGATGAAGTACACCGACTACTACGCCGTGCTTGGGGTCGAGCGGAGCGCGTCCGCCGATGAGATACGCAAGTCGTACCGACGGCTCGCGCAGAAGCATCACCCTGACGTCTCGAAGGAGCCCGGCGCCGAGGCGAAGTTCAAGGAAATCGCCGAGGCGTACCAGACGTTGAAGGACGCCGAAAAGCGCGCGGCGTACGACGCTCTCGGCAGCCGCCCGCAGGGCGAGGAATTCCGTCCGCCGCCCGACTGGGCGCGGCAACACGGCGGCGGATCCGCAAGCTTCGAGGATCTCGATTTCGGCGACCTGTTCGCGCGCTTCGGCGGCGGGGCGCGTAGCGGCCGGCGCACGAGCGTGCCGGGCCAGGACTTCGAAGTCCCCACCGCGATCAGCATCGAGGATGCGTATCGCGGCACTACTCTCGAGCTCAATCTCTCCCTCCCCGAATACGACGGGAGCGGCGCGTTGCGCCGCGTGCCGCACCTCGTGAAGGCGCGCATCGCGCCGGGCGCGGTCGATGGTCAGCGTCTGCGCCTGCCGGGCAAGGGCGGCAAGGGGTGGAGTGGCGGCAAGAACGGCGATCTCTATCTCGACCTGTCGTTCAAGCCGCATCCGCTCTATCGCGCGGACGGGCACGACCTGTATCTCGATCTGCCGCTGACGCCGCCGGAAGCGGCGCTCGGCGCGCCAATCGAAGTGCCGACGCTCGGTGGGCCGGTGAACCTCAAGATCCCCGCGGGCACGTCGTCGGGACAGAAGCTGCGGCTCGGCGGGCGCGGTCTGCCGCGGCCCGGCGGCGGCGCTGGAGATTTATTCGCGGTCGCGCAGATCGTCGTCCCCGCGACGTTGAGCGAACGCGAGCGTGAGCTCTACGGCGAACTCGCCGAAGCGGCCGCGAATCCGCGGAAGTTCGCGGAGAGTGTATGAGCCGCGAAGACGTCGTCTGGCTCGACGACGAGGGCGTCGTGACTCTCGCGGAGCTCGAGGAAGTTTCGGGTCTCGGGGAAGGCGAGCTGCTCGAGCTGGTGCGCGCCGGCGTGATCGAGGGCCGCGAGTCGGGCGGTAGTTATGCCTTCAGCGCGCGGGTCGTCACGGTGGCGCGCGCCGCGTGCCGGTTGCGCGATGATCTCGAGCTCGAAGGTCATGGGCTCGGTGTCGCGCTCAGATTGCTCGAACGCGTGCGGGAACTCGAGCAGGAGAATTCGCGCCTGCGCGCGCGGGCGCCAGGAAGCTAGGCGGTCCTGAGGACGCTCAGGGCCAGGCGCGCGGCGCCGGATCCCAGGGCGACGGCACGCGCGAGCGGATGCCGTTGCAGCGATCCGCCCGATCGAACGTGCTCATCATGTCGTTCTGGCGTGCCTGACAGGATTCCCACATCTCGCGCGTCGCGGGCACGTCGATGCCGATGCGTGCGGTCTGGTACGAATACATCACGCGTCCGCGGTCGTCGTACACGCGGCATACGCTGATGTCGCAACGGGTCGTCGCGCGATTCGGGAACCGGCTCAGCGTGGAACTCGGGCGCAGGTTGATCGAGAAGCGCGAATCGATCGGGGTGGCGGCGCCGGGCTCGCGGAACAACTTTTGCGGCGACAGCTCCGTCTCGCGAGTCGCTGCCCGCTCGAGGTTGCGCATGATCTGATCGTCGAGCGCGAGCTGGCGCTGGATGTTCAGGTCGAGCTTCGCCTGGGGTGCGGCGTCCGTGGCCGCCGGCCTGGAATCGGATTGTGTGGCGGGCGCGGGATTGCCGGCCAGCGTGAACGCTGGAAACAGGAAGGCCAGGATCGTTGGGAAGCGCGGGTTCATGAGCCGAAGGCTATGCCTCGTTTCGGACGGCGACAAGATGAAGTTTCGCAGACCTGCAATCGTCGAAAGTCTACCACGGCAAGGCAAAATTCGCGGTCGTAGAATGCGCGCATGTTCCACGACGCCGACGCCATCTTCCTCGCGCGACTGCAGTTCGGCTTCACGGTCAGCTTCCATTTCATCTTCCCTGCGTTCTCGATCGGTCTCGCGAGTTTCCTCGCGGTGCTCGAAGCGCTGTGGCTCAAGACCGGCAAGTCGCTCTATCTAGATCTCTACAAGTACTGGATCAAGATCTTCGCGGTCACGTTCGCGATGGGCGTGGTCTCCGGCATCGTGATGTCCTACCAGTTCGGCACGAACTGGTCCGTGTTCTCGGATCGCGCGGGTCCGGTGATCGGTCCGCTCATGGCCTACGAAGTGCTGACCGCGTTCTTCCTCGAGGCGGGATTCCTGGGCGTCATGCTGTTCGGCATGAAGAAGGTGGGCAAACGCCTGCACTTCTCCGCCACGCTCATGGTCGCCATCGGGACCTTCATCTCCGCGTTCTGGATCCTCTCGGTGAACAGCTGGATGCAGACGCCGACGGGGTATGCCATCAACCCCGAAGGCCAGTTCGTGCCCGCGGATGGCTGGTTCCCGATCGTGTTCAACCCGAGTTTTCCGTATCGCCTCGTGCACACGGTAATAGCGGCCTACCTCACGACGGCGCTCGTCGTCGGCGCCGTCGGCGCGTGGCACCTGTTGAAAGATTCCAGCCAGGCGCATGCGCGCAAGATGTTTTCGATGGCGATGTGGATGGCGGCGCTCGTCGCGCCCGTGCAGATCTTCGTGGGCGATCTGCACGGTCTCAACACGCTCGAACATCAGCCCGCGAAAGTGATGGCGATGGAAGGGCACTTTCAAAGTCACCCGGACGGCGCGCCGCTGATCCTGTTCGGCATTCCGGATGACGATACGCAGACGATGAAGCACACGGTCGAGATCCCGAAGCTGTCTTCGCTGATTCTGAAGCACGACTCGGAAGCGCCGCTCGCGGGACTCGACACGATCGCGCCCGAGAATCGTCCGCCGGTCGAAGTCGTCTTCTGGTCGTTCCGCGTGATGGTGGGGCTCGGATTCCTCATGCTCGCGCTGGGACTCGCGAGCCTGGTCGCAAGGGTTTCCGGCAAGCTCTACGACTGGCGCTGGCTCAAGCGGTTCTCGTTGTTGATGGGTCCCGCTGGTTTCGTCGCGGTGATCGCGGGCTGGATCACGACGGAAGTGGGCCGCCAGCCGTTCACGGTTTACGGTTTGCTGCGCACGGCCGATTCCGCGTCGCCGCTCGCGGCGCCGGCGGTCGCGACCTCGCTGATCGCGTTCGTCATCGTGTACTTCGCGGTGTTCGGCATGGGCACGTGGTACCTGCTGAAACTCATGTCGCGCGCGCCGCAGCCGCATGAGCCCGAGCCGCCCAACATTCCCGCGCATGCGTCGGGAATCACGCCCGGGCCCGCCATGGCGGCGGCGAATGCCGCCGGCGAACATCGGGAGGGCGGTCATGGCTGACAGCACCCTGCTGACGAACATCTGGGCATTCATCCTCGCGTTCGCGGTGTTCATGTACATCGTGATGGACGGCTTCGATCTCGGCATCGGCATCCTGTTTCCGGTGTTCGGCGTCGGCCGGGAGCGCGACACGGCGATGAACTCCATCGCGCCCGTCTGGGACGGCAACGAAACCTGGCTCGTGCTGGGCGGCGGCGGGTTGTTAGCGGCATTTCCGCTCGCGTATTCCATCGTGTTGTCCGCGCTGTACGCGCCGCTGATCGCGATGCTGCTCGCGCTCGTGTTCCGCGGCGTCGCGTTCGAGTTCCGCTGGCGCGATCCGGCGCATCGCGCGATCTGGGATTTCGCGTTCACGGCCGGGTCCGCCGTGGCCGCGTTCACCCAGGGCATCGCGTTGGGCGCGCTGCTGCAAGGCATCCACGTCGAAGGGCGCGCGTACGCGGGCGGATGGTGGGACTGGCTCACGCCCTTCACGCTGCTGACCGGCGCGAGCGTGGTCGCGGGCTACGCGTTGCTCGGCGCGTGCTGGCTCAACTGGAAGACGGATGGCGAGACGCAGAAGCACGCGCAGCGGCTCATGCGAATCCTCGCGCCGCTCACGCTGGTCGCCATCCTTTGCATCAGTCTGGCGACGCCATTCCTCGGCCCGCAGTACGTCGAACGCTGGTTCTCGATGCCGCGCGTGCTGTTCACCGCGCAGGTTCCGCTTGCGATCGCGATCCTCACGTGGCGCTTCGTGCGCAGCCTGCGTCGCAACTACGAGCTGGCGCCGTTCGTGCTCACACTCGCGGTGTTCGGCATTTCGTTCGTGGGTCTCGGCGTCAGCATGTATCCGTACCTGATCCCGAACGCGATCACCCTGCAGAAGGCCGCGGCACCCGCGTCCAGCCAGGCGTTCATGCTCGTCGGCGCCTCGGTGCTCGTGCCCGTGATCCTCGCGTACACCGCGTGGTCGTACTGGGTGTTTCGCGGCAAGGTCGCGCACGACGGATACCACTGATGACACGCGACTCAATGGCGCGCGACTCGATGGAGAGAAAAGTTCCGCTGTGGCGGCGGCTCGCGTGGATGGCCCTCATCTGGGGCGCGAGCGTGTCCCTACTTGGAGTAGTTAGCTTGGCGCTGCGGTGGTGGATAAACTAGGGGTCTGGCCCCATTTCCGGCTTTGTGGAAATTGGGCCAGACCCCTCACGACCTCACGACCCTTCAGAAGGAAATGGGGCCTGGCCCCAATTTCCGGACCCACCATGAATCCCAACAACGCTCTCTACGCCTGCGGCGCCATCCTGTTAGGCGTCATCGGCATCGTCTTCCACGACTTCGCCATGCAATGGCAAC
This sequence comes from Pseudomonadota bacterium, assembly GCA_043747835.1. Taxonomy (GTDB): domain Bacteria; phylum Pseudomonadota; class Gammaproteobacteria; order Steroidobacterales; family Steroidobacteraceae; genus CADEED01. The sequence continues at coordinate 11,511 of JAYTOK010000067.1, forward strand.
CGGTGCCCGCCGGATTCCCCATCCGCACGCCGCTCGCTTACGTCAGCGGCCTCATCCTCATCATCGGTGGCGCGGCGATGCTCTCACCGAAGGGCGAGCGCGCGGGCGCGTGGCTGCTCACCGTATTCCTCGGCCTCTGGACCCTGACGCTCAACCTGCCGGCGGCGATCGCGTCTTACACGCACATCGGCTCCTGGAACAGCCCCGCCGAAATCGCGTTCATGACGATGGGCGGTCTCGCGCTCGTGTCCTCGTCCGCGGGCGCATTGCGCTCGACGCTCGCGCGCATCGCGCGAATCGTCGCCGGTCTTTCGGCCTGCGTGTTCGGCTTCGCGCATTTCAACTACATCGACTTCACGGCCAGCATGGTGCCCGCGTGGATCCCACCCAACGGCGTGTTCTGGGCCTGGGCCACCGGCGCCGGCCACCTCGCCGCGGGACTCGCGCTGGTGAGCGGCATCCGCGCGCGGCTCGCGGCCACGCTGCTGGCGGTGATGATGGCGTCGTTCGTCGTCCTGCTGCATTTGCCACGTGTCGTGGCGGCTCCCGACAGCCACGTGGAGTGGATCATGCTGGGCGTTTCGAGCATGCTCGCCGGAGCCGCCTGGCTCCTGAGGAAATACGCCACTTGAACGAACCTGCGGACGACCGACCGCTGCCGCCCATCATCGTGCCGCATACGGAGTTGTCGCCTGACGCACTGACGGGAGTGATCCAGTCTTTCGTACTGCGTGAGGGCACGGACTACGGCGCGCAGGAAGTGTCTATCGACACGAAAGTCCAGCAGGTGCTGCGCCAGCTCGAGCGCCGCGAAGCGCAGATCGTGTTCGACCAGAACACGGAATCGATCGACATCGTCGTGCGTAAACCCGCGCGCTGATTTTCAAACTACCGTCGGATAGACTGCGTCCCTAAAGGGAGCCGTCCATGCCTGCACGAGACCTCACGTGGCGCGACCACCTGCGCTACCGGTTCGAGAACACCCTCTCCAAAGGCACCGTCGCCATCATCGGCTGGCTGGCGCTGCTGTCCATCGTCATCGTCGTGCTCGCCTCGCTGATCCTGGCGGCGATGCGTGTCGGGCAGGATCCCGAAGACCACGAACATCCTTACGGCTTCTTCGAGGGCGTGTGGCAGAGCATGCTGCGAACCCTCGACCCTGGCGTCGTCGCCGGCGACAACGGCTGGCAACTGCGCCTGCTCATGATGATCGTGACGATCGGCGGCATCTTCATCGTGTCGATCCTCATCGGCACGATCACCTCCGGCCTCGAGGCGCGTCTCGCGGAGCTGCGCAAGGGCCGCTCGCGCGTGATCGAACAGAACTTCACGCTGATCCTCGGCTGGTCGAGCAAGGTGTTCTCGATCATCGGCGAACTGCTCATCGCCAACGAGAACCAGAAAAACCCCTGCATCGTCATCCTCTCCGAACGCGACAAGATCGAGATGGAAGACGAGATCCGTTCGAAGTTTCCGTCGACGAAGAACACGCGCATGATCTGCCGCAGCGGCAACCCGCTCGATCTCGACGATCTCGCCGTCGTCGATCCGCCCTCGGCGCGCTCCATCATCGTGCTCGCGCCGGAGACCGACAACCCCGACATCCACGTCATCAAGTCCGTGCTCGCGATCACCAACAATCCGGATCGCAAGCGAGAGCCGTACCACATCGTCGCGGAGATCCGCGAGCCGCGAAACCTCGAAGCCGCGCGTCTCGTCGGCGGCACCGAGACCATCTACGTGCAAGGCGAGGATCTGATCGCGCGCGTGACCGCGCAGACCTGCCGGCAATCGGGGCTCTCCGTCGTGTACACCGAGCTGCTCGACTTCGACGGCGCGGAGATCTACTTCAAGCCGGAGCCCGGACTCGCGGGCCGCACGTATCGGGAGGTGATCTCGGCGTACGAAGACTCGACGGTGATGGGCGTCATGCGTTCGAGCGGGGAACTGCTTTTGAACCCGCCGATGGAGTCCACGTTCGACAGCGGCGACCAGGTCGTCGCGATCACGGAAGACGACGATACGCTGGTGCTGCGCCCCGATGCCGGCGGCGGACTTCCCGAGCCGGGCGCGATCGCGCAACGTGCGCAACTGCAAGCGGCGCCTGAGCGGATCCTCATCCTCGGGTGGAATGGCAAGGGCCAGGCGATCATCGAAGAACTCGACAACTACGTCGCGCAGGGGTCGGAGACGATCGTGATCTGCCGCCAGGAAGGCGTGCGCGATCTGCTCATGAGCGTCGCCAAACGCATGCGGCGGCAGAAGGTGCGCTTTGCCGATGGCGACATCACCCACGCGGCGACGCTGGCCGCGGTGAAGGCCGCGACCTTCGAGCACGTGATCCTGCTGAGCTACAGCGATCTGCCGATGCAGGAGGCCGACGCGAAGACGTTGATCACGTTGCTGAATCTGCGCAATCTCGCGGACGCCGCGGGGACGCGCCTCTCCATCGTGAGCGAGATGATGGACATCCGGAACCGTGCGCTCGCGCAGATCGCGCGCGCCGACGACTTCATCGTGAGCGACAAGCTGGTCAGTCTCATGATGTCGCAGCTGTCGGAGAACAAGAACCTCGAGAAGGTATTCAAGGTGCTGTTCAGCTCGGAGGGAAGCGAGATATACATTCGTCCCATGACGGATTACATCAGGCTCGGCAGCACGGTCGATTTCTACACCGTGCTCGAGGCCGCGGCGCAGAAAGGCGAAACCGCCATCGGGTATCGACTGATGAAGTATTCGGACGACAAGACCCGCGGGTACGGCGTCAACGTTAATCCAAAGAAGTCGGAGAGGCACACGTTTGCCGAGAACGACAAGATCGTCGTGCTCGCGGAGAATTGATGATCGATCGACGCCAGATCTTGAGTCTCGCCGTTGCAGCCGCTGTTGCCGGCACGCTTGCGCCCGCTGCCCGCGCCGCGAGCGCGGAGCGTACGCTCAAGGCGATCCACAAACGCATCGGTGGCCGTCTCGGTGTCCACATCCTCGATTCGCAGAGCGGCCGGCGCATCGCCTACGACGACAACTCGCGTTACGCGATGGCGTCGACCTTCAAGCTCATGCTCGCCGCGGCGCTGCTCTGGCAGGTCGACAAGAACGCGTTCACGCTCGAACACGAGCTGCCGATCTCGCGCGACGACTTGCTGACGACCTCGCCCGACGTCGAGGCCAAGCTCAAGACCGGCGCGACGTCGATGACGGTGCGCGACCTGTGCGCCGCGATCGTCGTCTCGAGCGACAACGCCGCCGCCAACGTCCTGCTGAAAGGCATCGGCGGTCCGGCCGGCTTCACGACCTTCATGCGCAGCATCGGCGACGAGAAAACCCGTCTCGATCGCACCGAGCCCGACCTCAACGCCAATCTACCCGGCGACCCGCGCGACACGACGACGCCGCGCGCCATGGTCGATTCGATGCTGCGCGTGTTCACGCAGGACTTGATCACGGTGCGGTCGCGCGCGCTGCTCATCGACTGGATGAGCAACGCGCGCACGGGCCTCGAGCGCGTGCGCGCGGGAATCCCGAAGAGCTGGCAAGTGGGCGACAAGTCGGGCACGGGCATGAGCGGCGCGGTCAACGATCTCGCGCTGGCGTGGCCACCGGAGCGCCGGCCCATCCTCATCGCGGTGTACATGAGCGACTCGAAGCTCGCGCTGAAAGACCTCGCGGCGGCGCACGCCGAGATCGGGCGCCTGGTCGCGGAACAGAATTGGAAATAGGGGTCAGGCCCCATTTTCGGCGAAGGACCGCGGGCCGGAAAGACAGTCATCGAAAATGGGGCCTGACCCCTATTTCCCGCATCCACCCCCGGGGGGTCGTCCGTAGAGCGATGCCACCCCCGGTGAAAGGGAATTCTGCAATGGAAGCGTTGGCCAAAGAGGTTCCCGCGCCCGTGTTCGACGACCTGCTGGTCCTGGTCGAGGCGATGCGCGAAGGAAAGGAGAGCGCGCTCGAGGCGTTGTACGACGCCACCGTGAGCAAGCTCTACGGGCTCGCGAGCGTGATCGTGCGTCGCGGCGAGGATGCCGAGGATGTGGTTTGCGCGACGTATGCGCACGCGTGGGCGAATGCGGCGCGCTACGACCAGCGCCGATCGAGCGTGCTCGGCTGGCTGCTGATGCTGTGCCGCTCGCGCGCCCTGGATGTGTTGCGACAGCGGCGGGCGCAGAACGCGCTGCTCGAACACGTCGCTCACGAGTCGGTGAACGATGTGTCGCCGGGCCCGGACGAGTTGCTGGGGCTGCTGCACCACGAGAGCCGCGTGCGCGCCGCGCTGGAGGCGCTCAGCCCCGAACGGCGCGAACTCATCGCGCTCGCGTTCCTGCGCGATCTCACGCACGCGGAGATCGCGGACCGGACCGGGTTGCCGCTCGGCACCGTGAAGAGTCACTTGCGGCGCGCGCTGCTGCAATTGCGCGAACAACTGGAGGCGCGATGAGCAGCCCGGAACAAAACGATGGCGATGATGTGTTCGCCGAGATCGCGTCCGCGGCGCGGCCGCTCGAACTCTCGGCGTCGAAGCGGGCCTCCCTGCGCGAGCGCGTGCTCGATCAGGCGCGCGAGACCGCGCCTGAAGGCACGCGCACGCTGCGCGCGAACGAAGGCGAGTGGCTGGACCTCGATGCGCACGTGCGCATCCGCGTGCTCGCGCGCGATGTCGCCGCTGGCACGCAGACCGTGCTGTTGCGCGTCGCGGCGGGTGGCCGCTTCCCGGGGCATCGCCACTCGCAGGAGGAAGAGTTCATTGTGCTCGAAGGCGAATGCCACATCGGCGCGCACCGGCTCGGCACCGGCGACGTGCACATCGCGTCGGCGGGCTCGTGGCACGACGACATCACCACCCGCACCGGCGTGCTCGTGATGGTGCGCGGCGAACTGTCGACCGAACGACGGCCGGCGGCCGGTTGAAAGTCAGTGGCAGACGTGACCGACATCCGCGATGACCGCAGAGTCTCGGGCAGCGTGTTCCTGCAACTCGCGCTGGCCACGCGACCGCGCCGGCCCGGCTGCGACCTCAGCCTGCGCGAGCGCGTGCTGCGTGACGCGACGGACGGCGCTCCGCCGGCGGGTACGCAGACCTTTCGCGCCGCGCAGCGCGCCTGGCACGAGATCGCGCCCGGTGTCGACATCAAACTATTGCGTCCGGATGCCGGTGGCTGCATGACGGCGCTCGTCCGCCTGGCCGCGGGCTCTACCTACACCGCGCACGAGCATCCGCTCGACGAGTCCTGTCTCGTGCTGTCGGGAGAAATCCACATCGGCGCGCACTGCCTGCGCGCCGGCGATCTGCACGTCGCCGCCGCCGGCACCACGCACGCGATCACCTTCGCGCCGCGCGGGGCGTTGCTGTTCGTGCGCACCACGCGCGCGGAAGAATCGTTCTCCTACTAGCCGACTAGTTGACAAGTTCGATCGCCTTGAGCTTAACTACTAGCCGGCTAGTAGGAGAGCGGCGTGGACATCATCCTGGCGGATCGCGAAGCGGAGATCATGGAAGTGCTGTGGGACGCAGGTCCCTCGACCGTGGCCGAGGTCAAAGAGCGCGTGACCGACGATCTCGCGTACACGACGGTGCTCACGATCCTGCGGACCCTGGAAAACAAGGGTTACGTGACGCACGACCCCGAAGGCAAGGCGCACCGTTACTCCGCGCTCATCGAGCGGAATGCCGCGCAGCGCAGCGCGTTGCGGGCGATGGCGGAGAAATTCTTCAAAGGTTCCACCGCGGGATTGCTCACGCATCTCGTCGCGGATGAGCAGCTCAAGCCGGCGGACGTGAAGCGTCTGCGCGAGTTGCTGTCGAAGCGCGGCCGCAAGGCGAAGTCGTGATTCTCTCGTTCATCATCTACAGCATCGTCGTCAGCGCGTTCGTCGCGGCGGCCGCGTGGCTGATCGAACTCGCGGTCGCGCGGATCGGCCGCGCGCGGCGGCCGGTCTGGATCGCAGCCATCGCGGTGACACTCGTTTTGCCGGCGCTCGCGACACTGTTGCAGGAGCCAGTGTCCGCTCGAGCCGCTCCGCTCGTGAACTCCGCGCCCGCTCGGATCGTTTTCGCGGGCGAGATTGCGGGATCGCTGCGCGCCGCGCGTACGTTTCGCGAGTCTCGAGTCGCCGATGTTTCGCTCGACGCGGTGGCCGCCGGATTGTGGCTCTGCGCGAGCTCGGGGTTGCTTGCGCTGCACACCGCGGGCGCGTGGCGCCTCGCGCGGCGCGCGCGGCGCTGGCGTTCGTCGACGATCGCATCGCACGCGGTGTCGGTGGCGCCGGACATCGGACCGGCGCTGTACGGATGGTGGCGGCCGCGCATCGTCTTTCCGGCATGGTTGCTCGACGCGCCCGCCGCGACGCAGGCACTCGCGCTGGAGCACGAACGCGAACATCTCGACGTTCGGGATCCGCAGATTCTTGCCGCCGCGACGCTACTGATCGCGCTCCTGCCGTGGAACGTGCCGCTGCTATGGATGCTGCGTCGCCTGCGCTTCGCAATGGAAGTGGATTGTGACGCGCGCGTGGTACGCGCCGGCGCGGACGCTTCGGACTACGGCCTCGCGCTGCTCTTCGTGAGCGAACGCCAGTCGCGTTCGCCTCTTGGAACCCTTGCGCTCATCAAGCGCCCGTCGCAACTGGAACGGAGGATTCGCATCATGATCAGCTCACCGCGCCATCGCGCGCTCATTGCCGGCGCGTGCGTCGCGCTCGCCAGCTCGTGCCTCTTTGCCGCCGCGCAGGTCGCCGCGCCCGTGAGCGTCGACGACTCGCCGCTCAAGCCCGTGCCGGGCGGCGGATTCGCGTTGCGGCTCGGGATGGCCTTCGAGCAACACATACAGAAGCGCTACGCCGGCCTCTTCACCGAGGACGTTGGTGGAACGCCCATCGTCATCGCGCTGATGAACGACGACATGAGCGTCGCGAAGTCGGCGCAACTGCTGTCCGACAAAAAGGTCGACGACATCCAAGCGGACGAGTCGATGTTCGAATCGATCGGCATGGACCGCGGAGAGGTGCCCTACATGGGCGCGATGGGTATGCAGTCTCCGACCGACCCCGCGCGCAAACTACTCGTGATCTACACGGAGAAACGGACGCCTGGCGTGCGCTTCCGGTCGAAGCTCGCGCCGGATACTCGGGCGCTCGATCGGCAGCTCTTCCGCCGGCATTTCGCGCAGGCCGCGAAGCAGGGTGTGTCAGCCGACGCGCGGCCGTGGTTGTTGCTCGACCGGGAAGGGCACGTGCTGCGCTCGGGCGTCGAAGCGCTGAATCCGAAGGAGCTGAACAAACTGCTCGAGTCGCGCTACGCCGGCATCAAGACGCGCGAGATCACGCTCACGTCGATCGTCGACGACCGGGATGAGCCGGTGAAGGATCGTGGCGGGAAGGAACTCCACATGTTCAGCGTGTGGCTGGCGCCCGATTCGCCATTGCCCCAGGGTTGACGCAACTGCTGCCGGGAAAATGGGAGACGTTCGTCGAGGTCGCGCTGTTCACGCAGGTGTGTGAACCTGGTTAGCGTTTGGCTCGCGCCTGGATAGCCGTTGCCGGCAAACTGATTCTCGCCGTCATTCCCTCCCTTGCTAGTATCGGCGGAAAGGGAGGGAGTCATGAAGTCAGTCAGCACCGTTGTTGCGCTCACGATGCTCTGCGCGTCGAGCGCTTTCTCGCAAGATCTCGAAGAAGTCGTGGTGACCGGGATGCGCTCCGAGGCCCCCGTGCCCGGCACGAGCCTCAAGCGACCCGGCGACTTCCTACTGCTGACGGTCGAAGTGAGCAACGATTCGCGCGACGACAAGACGCGCGATGCCGAGATCAAGGAAACGTTGCGCGCCATGCTCGCCGCCGCCGGCCGCGACAAATCGATCGAGCTCTCGGTCATCGGAGACAACAATCTCGTGCTGCCGCTGCGGCTCGACTCCGGCACGCTGACTCTGGCGAACGGAAAGCGGCCGGACACCTCCGAGACCACCATCAGCGCGAAGACGCGCATTCCGCCGAATGTCGGTAACAGCTCGGCGCTCGTGGCCAAGCTGCGCGATTTCGTGAAAGGCATCAAACCCGCCGGCCGCACGATCATCGACGGAGACGGCGACTTCGAGATCAGTCTCGTCAAACCCGCGCAGTATCGCGACGAGGTCATCTCGCTGTTCGCCGCCGACGTGAAGCAGGTGACGGCGGCGCTGGGTCCGGACTACAAGGTCGTCGTGCAGGGCATCGACAAGCCGATCCAGTGGGTGCGCGACGGCATGCTCGACGTCACGATCTTCGTGCCGTACAGCTACGATGTCTTGCCGGCCAGCCTGTCGGGATACACGAAGACTGAATAACGACGGTTGCAACCAACGCCGTGGAGCGACCGTCCAAAGGCGAGTGAACAACTTCGGGTGCATCCATGAGCCGATTCAACGCCGTACTTGCCGCCTTTGCGATGATGGGACCTGTGGGCGCGCAAACCGCTGGACCGGTCCCAACACAGGCGCTGACTGACGAGGTCAAGGCGGCCGATGCCGCGCTGTTCTCCGCGTTTTTCGACCGCTGCGATATCCCCGCGTTGAGCAAGATGCTCACCGACGACTTCGAGATGATCCACGACAAGGGCGGGCGGATCGCCGGCTCGAAGGCGGAGATGATCGCCAACAGCGAGAAGATCTGCGCGCGGCAGAAAACGGGCGAGGACTATCGCGCGCGTCGCGAGCTGGTCGTGGAGTCGCTCAAGGTCTACCCCGTCAACAACTACGGCGCGATCGAGATCGGCGAGCACCGTTTTTATCAACTGCTGCCGGGCAAGCCAGAGAAGTTGGTCGAAGTCGCGCTGTTCACGCACGTGTGGAAGCAGGAAGCGGACGGCTGGAAGCTCACGCGCGTGCTGAGTTACGACCACCGGCTCACGGACTGAGACTCGGCACCGAAAGGCCTTTTGGGGCCACTCCCCAAAGTTCTCCCCAAAGTTCGATCAGCGCGGCTGGATCACGGCGCGGCCGACCAGGCCGGCGCCGTCGAGCACCACCTCGACGCGTCGCTTGCCGTTCTCGAAGTCCGCGTTGAAGACATCGTCACCGCGCGGGCCGACGCTCACGAAGACGAGTGACTTCAGCTCGCCGAGATCGACGAGATCCTGGTGCAGGAACGGCAGCCTTTGTCGCATGAGGTCCGCGAGATCTTTCGACAGCGCATCGAAGTCGGGCTTGCCGCTCGCGAGCCCCGCGAGCAGCTTGCGCGCGGCGGGCTCGGATGCCGGCAGCGGCTTCTGCTCCGCGATTCGCCGCGCGGTGAATTCCGCCGCTTCGAGCAGCGGCTTCGCGCGCGCGTCGTCGAGGCGCGGGCCCGAGCGCTCGAAACCCTCGGTACGAAACTTCGCGCCGGTAATCTTGCCGGCCGTGACGGTGAAACTGACCACGAAGTCCGAAGTCTTGCCGAAGAACTCGGTTTCCGAAGATGGGTAAATGGCGCTCACAGGTTGTAACGGAAAGCCGCCAACCAGCTTGTCGCCATCTAGACGGGCCACGAGCGTGGCTCCGTCGTTGAGAAGATAGGCGCCGACGAAGCGATCGAGCAGGGCGGGGTCGACCTTCGCCAGTACGCGCTCGGGCGGTGCGTGGTCGGGCCAGCCATAGATCTGCGCGATCGTGCGGATCACTTCTCCGATCAGCGCGCCGCCGTTGTCGCTGTTGGTCATCAGCACGACGCCACGGCCGTCGGTGTAGGCGAGGAATACGCAGCGGTAGCCGCGATTCGAACCGCTGTGCGTGAAGTACTTGCGTTCGGGGCGGCCGCCGATCGCGGGACCGACGCCATGGCCTGCGATCACCGGCACGAGCATGTCGCGCGCAGTGCGGGCGCGGATCAATGTACCGGTCTCTCCTGCGAATGCGCGCTGCACACCGATCGCGTAACGCGCGAGATCGGAGGGCGTGGTCCACAGACCCGCCGCGGCCATCTCGGGATGCGTCTGCGGGTTGCCGATGGGTTTGCCGTCGCGGTCGTATGGCATCGCGACTTCCACGAGTCGCGCCGCTGGCAGCGGCTGCTCGTAAGTGCTGCGGGTCATGCCGAGCGGCTCTAGCACCCGCTCGCGCATCATCGCGGGCGTGGATTGGCCCGTCACGTCGGCGAGCGCGAGCTGCGCCACGGTGTAGCCGCCGCCGGAGTAGCGATACTGCGAGCCGGGCAAGAGATCGACGCGAACCGCGGCCGTGTTCGCCGGGGCCGTCCCATCGAGGATCTGCGCCGTCGTTGGAAGGCCGGCGTTGTCGCCGTAGCCCGGGAAACCTTGCACGGTGGTCCCCGCCGAATGCGACAGCAAGCGGCGCAATGTCACGGGCGATCGCCGCGTGAACTCGTTTTCCGGAAGCTTCCAGCTCGTGAGGTAGTCGTTGACGTTCGCGTCGATGTCGAGCTTGCCGGCGTCCGCGAGCTTCAGCACCGCGAGCGCGAACACGGGCTTGCTGATCGACGCGGCCTGAAACAGCGTGTCGGGCGTCACCGGCGGACCGCCGACGCGCGTCACGCCGAAGCCACGTGCCCACTCGATGCGGCCCTCGTCGATCACCGCGATGCTGACGCCGGGTACCTTGAGCTCGGCCATGCGATCGGCGAGGGATTTCAGCGCGGGTGTTTCGCCGCGCACGAGCACCGGCGGCAACAATGCGCTTTGGAGACGCTGGATGCGTTGTTCGACGGTGGCTGGATCCGCGGCGCACGCGACGCCCGCGAAGAGCAGCAAGGTCAATGAACGAAGTTTCATGCAGGCTCCCATGTGTCGCGTCCCTTGGACGTCGGTGGGTGCCCGCAGGTTAGCGAGGAACGGCGAATTTCTCTCGTGCGATCGCGCGATAGCCGATATCCCTGCGGCACTGCATGCCGTTCCACGACACCGCATCGACCAGCGCGTACGCCTCGGCCTGCGCCGCCGACACACTATCCCCGAGTCCGACCGCGCACAGCACGCGCCCGCCGTTCGTGACGACCTTGCCGCCCTCGAGCTTCGTCCCCGCGTGGAAGACCTTGCCCGGTAGTTTGGCCGCCGCCTCGAGCCCCGCGATCGCGTCGCCCTTGCGCACGGTCTCGGGATAGTTCTCGGCCGCGAGCACGACGCCGAGCGCGGCGCGCGGATCCCACTCGGCGCGAACCTGGTCGAGCCGCTTGTCGAGCGCGGCTTCGCAGAGGTCCACGAGATCGCTCTTGAGCCGCATCAGGATCGGTTGCGTCTCGGGATCGCCGAAGCGGCAGTTGTACTCGAGCACGTTCGGCGTGCCGTCGGGGTGGACCATGATCCCGGCGTACAGGAAGCCGGTGAACGGCGTGCCGTCCGCGGCAAGTCCGCGGATGGTGGGTTCGATGACCTCGCGCAGGATGCGCTCGTGGAGCGCGCGGTCGACGACGGGCGCGGGCGAATACGCGCCCATGCCGCCGGTGTTCGGGCCGGCGTCCGCGTCCCGCAACCGCTTGTGGTCTTGAGAGGTGGCGAGCGTCAGCACGTTCTTGCCGTCCGCCATCACGATGAAGCTCGCTTCCTCACCGGGCAGGAATTCTTCGATGACCACTTGGTCGCCCGCGGAGCCGAACTGCCCGCCAAACATCGACTGCGCGGTCGCAATGGCCTCGTCAGCCGAGTCGACGATCACCACGCCCTTGCCGGCGGCGAGGCCGCTGGCCTTGACGACGATCGGCGTGCGCTGGCGTCGCACCCAACCCGCATCGAAGGTCTCGCGCGTGAAGGTGGCGTAGGCCGCGGTCGGGATGGCGTACCGCTTCAGGAATTCTTTCGTATAGGCCTTGGAGCCCTCGAGCTGGGCCGCGGCCTGTCGCGGGCCGAAGCAGCGCAGGCCCGCGGCCGCGAATGCATCGACGACGCCGATCACGAGCGGACCCTCGGGGCCGATGATCGTGAGGCCGACCTGTTCGCGCTTCGCCAGCGAGACCAGGCCCGCGACGTCTTCCGCCGCGACGTCCACGTTGCGCACGCGCGGCTCGGTGGCGGTGCCGCCGTTGCCCGGCGCCACGAGGACTTCGGAGACTCGCGGCGACTGAACGCACTTCCAGGCAAGCGCGTGCTCACGCCCGCCTCCACCCACGATCAGGACTTTCATGGCGACCGCTTGAATCCGGCTTAGTGCCGGAAGTGGCGCATGCCGGTGAAGACCATCGTCATGCCGTGCTCGTTGGCCGCGGCGATGACTTCCTCGTCGCGCTTGCTGCCGCCGGGTTGCACGATGGCCTTGATGCCGTATTCCGCGGCGACGTCGATGCCGTCCCGGAACGGGAAGAACGCGTCGGATGCCATGGCGCTGCCTTCGACAGTCAGGCCTTCGTCCTTCGCCTTGAGCGCGGCGACGCGCGTCGAATACACGCGCGACATCTGCCCCGCGCCGATGCCGATCGTCATTCCCTCGCGCGCGAACACGATCGCGTTCGATTTCACGTACTTGCAGACGCGCCACGCGAACCACAGGTCCGCGTACTGCGTGGGCGTCGGGGTCTTGTCGCTCACGATCTTGAAGGTGTCGGGCTGCGCGAGCGCGGTGTCGCGACTCTGCACGAGCAGGCCGCCGACGACGCTGCGGTACTCGAACTCCGACGGACAGGTGAGGTTCAGCGGGCCGATGACGAGCACGCGCACGTTCTGCTTGCCCGCGAGCACCTTCGCCGCTTCCGCCGACACAGACGGCGCGGCGATGACTTCGACGAACTGGCGCCCGGCGATCGCAGAAGCCGTTTCCGCGTCGAGTTCGCGATTGAGCGCGATGATGCCGCCGAACGCGGACGTCGGGTCGGTCCGGTACGCGCGGTCGTACGCATCGGCGAGCGACACGGCGGTCGCGACGCCACAAGGATTCGCGTGCTTCACGATGACGCAGGCCGGTTCGTTGAACACGCGCACGCACTCCACGGCAGTGTCCGTGTCCGCGATGTTGTTGAACGAAAGTTCTTTGCCCTGGAGCATCTTCGCATTCGCGACGCAGGAGCCCTTCACGCCGGGCTCGCGATAGAACGCGGCCTGCTGGTGCGGGTTCTCGCCGTAGCGCAGGTCTTGGATTTTTTCGTAGACCAGCGGCAGCGTGGCCGGGAAAGTGTCCGCGGCGTTGCCTTCGCGTCGTAACAGATACGATGAAACCATCGTGTCGTACTTCGCGGTGTGCGCGAACGCCTTCGCGGCGAGCCGCGAGCGCGTGTCGATGCTCGTGGCACCCGCGTTCGCGTCGAGATCGCCGGTGACCATGGCGTAATCCGCCGGATCGACGACGACCGTCACCGACTCATGATTCTTGGACGCCGCGCGCACCATCGCGGGGCCGCCGATGTCGATGTTCTCGATCGCGTCGGCATACGTGCAGTCGGGTTTCGCGACGGTCTGCGCGAACGGATAGAGGTTCACGACCAGCAGGTCGATCGGCGGGATGTCGTGCTTCGCCATGACGGCGTCGTCGATGCCGCGCCGGCCCAGCAGCCCGCCATGCACGCGTGGGTGCAGCGTCTTGACGCGGCCGTCCATGATTTCCGGGAAGCCGGTATATGTGCTGACGTCGATCACTGCGAGACCGGCATCTCGAAGGGTCTGCGCGGTGCCGCCCGTCGACAGGAGTTCGATCTTGCGCCCCGCGAGTGTGCGAGCGAAGTCCACCAGTCCCGTCTTGTCGGATACCGACAGGAGGGCTCTGCGAATCGTAACGAGCATGAGGTTCAGGCCGAGAGGCCGAACTGACGCATCTTCTTGCGCAGGGTTCCTCGGTTGATACCGAGAATGGCCGCCGCGCGGCACTGGTTGCCCGACGAATAGTCGAGCACGGCGCGGAACAGAGGTTCTTCGACTTCGCGGAGCACGAGGTCGTAGAGGTGAGCGGGCTTGTGGCCGTTCAGGTTCGAGAAGTAGTCGGAGAGGGCGCGTTCGGCGTGGTTCCGGAGTGGGACTTCGAGCGTGCCATTACGTCCGGAGTCTTTTCGTGTCCGAGAAGTTTTCGCCGTCATCGTTCTTGCCCCATCGTCTGTGCCCGAGCCTGAACACACTCGTTAGACGCACGCTGCAAAACCTCCCCAGGTTGCAGGTGCGGCCCCATCGCCATCCACCAGGCGATCGAGACTTTGTTTCGTCAACGCAAACTGTATCGCCGACGTCGAAGCTGCCATCAACTCCCGACGAACGTCAGGTGCATCCTGCAACTTTTCGAAATACCAACCGAGGTGTTTGCGTGCGACTCGAATGCCGGTCTCTTCACCGTAAAAAGCGTAGAGGGATTCGAGGTGCGCGAGGATGGTAGCACTCACTTCGGAGATTGGAAGTGCGGGCGCATTTTTTCCGCGTGACAAAAAATAATTGACATCACGGAAAATCCACGGCGAGCCATGCGCGGCGCGGCCGAGCATTACTCCTGTCGCACGAGTCAAATCAAGCACCGTGCGCGCTTTCTGCGGCGAATCGATGTCACCGTTCGCGAATAACGGAATGCGCACATGCGATGCGATTTCGCGAATGGTTTCGTACTCCGCTGCGCCGTCGTAGAAATCTTCGCGCGTGCGTCCATGAACGGCGAGCGCTGCGATGCCACACGACTCCGCGAGTTGCGCGATGCGCACACCGTTGCGCAGATCGCGATTCCACCCGGTGCGCGTCTTCAACGTCACCGGGACGTTCACCGATGAAACGACCGCGGAAAGAATTTTCGCGACGAGCGGTTCGTCGGTGAGCAGCGCGGATCCGCACAGCTTGTTGCAGACTTTCTTCGCGGGACATCCCATGTTGATGTCGATGATCTGCGCGCCCAAGTCGACGTTGCGTCGCGCCGCCTCCGCGAGAGCCTCGGGGTCCGCGCCCGCGAGTTGCACGACTCGCGGCTCGGGTTCACCCGCGTGATCCATGCGCGACTTCGTTTTCTTCGTCGACCAGAGACGCACGTCGCTCGTGATCATTTCCGACGCCGCGAGCCCCGCGCCGAAGCGCTTTGCGATCACGCGAAACGGGCGGTCGGTCACGCCCACCATGGGCGCGAGCACCACATTCGAACTGAGTTCGTATGGACCGATTCGCATGGGGCGGAGGTTACCGTCAGCCGGCGGCGCGGCGTCGGGCTTCGTTCGCACAACCGATGGAACCAGTCTCGGCGCGCAGGCAGGCGTCGATTTCAAAGCCAATGGCGGCTTTGCCCGGGTCGATCACGTGCAACTCGGCGTCGATGCGCTGATCGGGCTCCAGCAGGCGCTGCTCTGCAACGCGCTTGGGCAAATAGTCCTTGGGCTCGAGGTCGCGCGTGGCGACCGCGTTTCCGTAGCGGTCCTGGAGCGTGAGCCGCAACAGCGGCATGGGCTGGACCCGCGCGCTCTCGTTCTGCAGGGACAGCCGGACGCGTAGACGATTGCCTTCGCCGCCTTCGGCTTCGGCGCCCAGTTGCTTGACGGAATACGCCATGAGATCCCAGCGCGGCACGAGCGTCACGCCGAACCATCCA
This sequence comes from Pseudomonadota bacterium, assembly GCA_043747835.1. Classification (GTDB taxonomy): domain Bacteria; phylum Pseudomonadota; class Gammaproteobacteria; order Steroidobacterales; family Steroidobacteraceae; genus CADEED01. The sequence continues at coordinate 26,942 of JAYTOK010000067.1, forward strand.
TAAACCGTCGATGCCAGCGAGCCGAACGACGGGCTCAGCGCGAGGCTCTGCCGATTGTGATGCAGGATCTGGAGCACGAGCAGCAGCGCCAGCGCGGCGATGCCGGCGATCGGCTGCCAGGCGGGGCGCTGCGGCTTCCGCCACGTGAGCAGCGCCGCGGCATCGCCCGCGTCGCGTTTCATTTCTTCGGGCTGCGCTACATCGGGTTGCGCTTCCGCGTCGGATCCGGATTGCGGTTCGGCTTCCGAGACTTCGGCCGCGGCGGTTTTGACCGGCGCGAATGTGGCGCGCTCACCGGTGCGCGTTCGTTTCGCCGCAGCCTGAGCTTCCGCCTCCGCGAACATTTCCTGCACCCAGGGCTCATCAGGCTGGCTCGTGCGCGGCGCCTCCGGCACGAATGATTCCGCGAGCGGCGATTCTTCGATGATGGATTCGGAATCGGCGGCCGCGGAGTCGGTGCCCGGCTCGTCTTCGAGCAGCGACCATTCGTCCGCGACGAAGCTGTCGGTGCGTTCGAGCGCCGCGTGTTCGCCGGAGTCGGCCGCCGCCGCATCATTCGCAGCATCGGGCGGAATCGCGTCGGGTTCTTCGGAGAGCACCACGGCCTCGTAGTTGCCGGAGCCCGTGTCGTGCTCGGCTTCCGGTGGCGAGACGAAAATTTCCGAGACGTCCGTCGCGCTGGCGTCGAACTCCAGCGAGATTTCCTCGGGCGCTGCTTCCGCGGATTCCGCGGGCTGCTCGTCGTCCAGAGTGATTTCCGGTTCGGGCTCGGGCTCGGGCTCGGGCTCGGGCTCGGGCTCGGGCTCGGGCTCGGGCTCGGGCTCGGGCTCGGGCTCGGATTCTGGTTCTGGTTCGATCGCGACGCCGGATCCCAATGCGGGCTCGATATTCCTGGGCGCCGTTTCGAGCAGGCGTCGCTTCGCGGTGTCGGACGTGCCTGTGTTCGGATCGCCTTCGCGCAGCGCGATCAGCGCATTGAATACATTCGCGCAGCGGCCGCAGCGCACGTAACCCTGTCCCGCGCGCAGATCCACGGTCGTCACGACCAGCGTCAACGTGCATTTGGGACAGACGGTGAACAACGGACTGTTTCTCTACTCGGAGGGCTCAGGTTCGGCGGGAACCGGCCAGCGCCGTCCAGCCGTCGCGCGACGCAAAAGGCGCGATATCAAACCACGGTGAATGCGCGCGTGTCACCTCGTCGGTCTGCGCTTCGAGCAAACCCGCGAGCACGATCCGGCCGCCGGGCCGCATGAGCGCGGCGAATCGCGGCGCGAGCTCGCACAGCGGACCGCAGAGGATGTTAGCGAGCAGGATGTCCGCATTCGCGGGCAACTCCGCGTCCTTCGCCACGACGTGAACCTGCGGACCCACGCCGTTCGCGGTTGCGTTGTCGTTCGTCGCGGTCAGTGCCTGCGGGTCGATGTCGTAGGCATAACTTTCGCGAGCGCCGAGCTTCACGGCGGCAACCGCGAGGACGCCGGAGCCGCAGCCGTAATCGATCGCGAGCTGGCCCTCCGCGGCATTTTCGTCGAGCCAGGAAAGACACATCGCCGTGGTGGCATGCGTGCCGGTGCCGAACGCGAGCCCGGGATCGAGCCTCACCACGACGGCGCCTTCGGTGTGCACGTGCGCATGATGCGGCGACACCCACAGCCGGCGGCCGAAACACATCGGATGGAAGTCGCGCAGCCACTCGCGTTCCCACACCTTGTCGGCCAGCGTTTCCACCCGCAGCTTCTCGGGAGCCACGCGCAACACGTGCGAGAGACTCGCGACGAGATCCTGCGGTGACGTGTCGAACGAGAACAGCGCCTGCAGTCGCGAGTGCGGCCAGAGCCGGAACTCGCCCGGCGCGGGCTCGAGGATCGGGTCGTCGCGCTGGTCGGTGTACGACACCGCGAGCGCACCCAGCTCGAAGCAGGCCTCTTCGACGCGCTCCGCGTCCAACCCGTCCAGATCCAGCGTGAGAGCTAACTGCGGCAAGGGCTATCCGGGATCACTTCAGACCGAGACGACGCTCCAGGTAGTGGATGTCCTGTCCACCGGTGCGGAAAGCCTGGTGCGTGAAGATTTCCTGATGCAGGGCCGTGTTCGTCTTGATGCCTTCGACGACCATCTCCGCGAGCGCGTTGCGCATGCGCGCGATCGCGGTCTCGCGCGTGTCGCCGTACGCGATGATCTTGGCGATCAGCGAATCGTAGTGCGGCGGCACGTTGTAACCGGAATAGATGTGACTATCTACCCGGATGCCCGGGCCGCCCGGCGCGTGCCAGAGCTTGATGGGGCCAGGCGACGGCATGAAGGTCTTGGCGTCCTCGGCATTGATACGGCATTCGATCGCATGGCCGGTGAGCTTGATGTCCTTCTGCATGTACTTCAGCTTCTCGCCCGAGGCGATCATCAGCTGCGCCTTGACGAGGTCGACGCCCGTGATCAGTTCGGTCACCGGGTGTTCGACCTGGATGCGCGTGTTCATCTCGATGAAGTAGAACTCGTCGTCCTGGTAGAGGAACTCGAGCGTGCCCGCGCTGCGGTAGCCCACCGCCTTGCACGCTTCCACGACGCGCGCGCCCATCTTCTCGCGCTGGGCGTCGGTGATGCCCGGTGCGGGCGCTTCCTCGATGACCTTCTGGTGGCGGCGCTGCATCGAACAGTCGCGCTCGCCCAGGTGGATCACGTTGCCGTAGTTGTCGGCCAACACCTGGAACTCGATGTGGCGCGGCCGCTCCAGGAATTTCTCCATGTAGACCTGGTCGTTGTTGAACGCGGCGTGGGCCTCGCTCTTCGTGACCGCGATCGCATTGAGCAACGCGGCTTCGCTGTGCACCACGCGCATGCCGCGGCCGCCGCCGCCGCCGGATGCCTTGATGATCACCGGGTAGCCGATGTCCTTCGCGATCCGGAAATTCTCCTCCGGCACGTCGCCCAGGGGGCCGCCGGAGCCCGGCACGCAGGGCACGCCAGCCTTCTTCATCACGTTGATGGCCGACACCTTGTCGCCCATCATGCGGATCACGTCGGCGCGCGGACCGATGAAGGTGAAGCCGCTTTTTTCCACGCGCTCGGCAAAATCCGCGTTCTCCGACAGGAAGCCGTAACCCGGGTGGATGCCGACCGCGTCCGTGACCTCGGCGGCGCTGATGATCGCCGGCATGTTGAGGTAACTCTTCTGCGACTGCGGCGGACCGATGCAGACCGATTCGTCGGCGAGCAACACGTGCTTGAGGTTGTAGTCGGCGGTGGAGTGCACCGCGACCGTCTTGATGCCCAGCTCGCGGCAGGCCCGCAGGATTCGCAGAGCGATCTCGCCGCGATTGGCGATGATGATCTTGTCGAGCATGGTCGCTCTTATTCGATGACGAAGAGGGGCTGACCGAACTCCACCGGATCGCCGCTCGTGGCCATGATCGCGGTGACCTTTCCGGTCTTGTCGCTCTCGATCTGATTCATCATCTTCATCGCTTCGATGATGCAGAGCACCTGTCCTTCCTTTACCTCGGTGCCGATCTCGACGAACGGCTTCGCGCCGGGCGAGGGCGCGCCATAGAAGGTGCCGACCATGGGAGCGGCTACCACATGTTCGCTGGCGCGGCGCGCGGGCACGGAGGGAACGCCACCGGAGGCGGTCGCGGCCACGGCCGGCGCGGGGAGCGCCGCGACGGGCGCCTGCATCATCATGGGAGCCGCGTGAGTCACCATCGGGCCGGTCGGCATGCGGCTGATGCGCACCGACTCTTCGCCTTCCTTGATCTCGATCTCGGCGATCCCCGATTCCTCGAGTAGTTCGATGAGTTTCTTGACTTTGCGAATGTCCAAAGCGGACTCCCTTCTGGTGAATCTTTTTATTTGCCGACGCGTTGGGCGGCGGCCTGGATCGCGAGCTCGTAACCCTGAGCGCCGAGGCCGACGATGCAGCCCACCGCGATGTCCGAGAAATACGAGTGATGCCGGAATTTTTCACGCGCGAACGTGTTGGAGAGGTGCAGCTCGATGAACGGCAACTTCACGCCGAGCAGCGCGTCGCGCAGCGCCACGCTCGTGTGGGTGAAGCCGCCCGGGTTGATGATCGCGAACGCGATGCCGTTGGCGCGCGCGGTCTGCACGCGGTCGATCAGTTCGTGTTCGGCATTGCTCTGGAAGGCGACCAGTTCATGGCCCAGGCGGGTGGCGGCGTTCTTGGCGCGCTCTTCGATGGACGCGAGCGTGTCGGCGCCGTAAACCTCGGGTTCGCGCTGGCCCAGGAGGTTGAGATTGGGACCGTTCAGTAATAAGAGTCGCGCCATGAGCCTCGAGATCGTTCCTTGGGTCTCCGGAAGGCGGCGAATTTACCGTAATTGGGTGAGAACGTGCGCGGGTTTCGTCAAACAGCAGCGATCACGCCTATTTCTGGGCGTTCGGAGCGACACCGGCCTCGTTTTTGGCACGTTCGAGGGCCATCTCGCGGAAAGCATCGTTGACCGCGGCCTGAGCTGCCTGCAGCGTCAAGATGCCATTGTCGATGTCACGCAACCGATCGAACGCGAAATTGGCTTCATCTTCGTGTAACTCGCCCACTTTGATCGTCAGAATCCTTCCCCGGCTGTCCGCGAAGACTGAGAAGGGGAAGGCCATGCCCATGCCGAACGCTTCCGCGGCGGCCAATCCATCCTCTTCTCCAATCAGCAGCGGGTAGTTGATGGGCACTTTCTTGACGAACTTGAGGACATCGTCCCGGAAATCGACGGCAACGCCGACGATCTCTGCATTTTGAGCTTTTCGCTGCGCTCTCACCTTGTTGAGCAGCGGAATCTCGCGGCGACACGGAGCACACCACGTCGCCCAGAAATTCACCATGAGCGGGCGACCGCTGAAACTCGAGAGTTTGGTGGGGGTTCCGTCCACGGCCGCGAGCGTGATGTCGGGTAACGAGTCGGGGACGATTCGCTTCTTCGATTCCGGCGTGTCCGTCGGCGTCGGCGTCGGCGCCGTCGCCGTCGCGGGAACCGCCTCGAGCTTCGCGGTCGGCTCGGGTGCCTTCGCTTTGTACGCGAAGTACCCCGCGATTCCGGCGACGAGAATGATCAACGGCCCGACGAAGTATCGGGCCTGCGAAGAATTCGGTTGGCTCACGGTGCGGGTTGGGTCGCGGGTGCGACGGCCTGCCGGACCACAGCCGCGAACTCCGCAGCCTTCATGAATCCGACGACACGGAAGTTTCGCCGTTCCACGCCGTCCGCGCCATAGAACGCGATCGTCGGCGGGCCGAAGATGCCGAAGTGCTTGAGCAGGGCCTGGTCGTCGTCGTCATTCTTCGTGACGTCCGCCTGCAGCAACACGGCACCCGCGAGCGCGTCCTGCACTTCCTTGACCGTGAATGTGTTGTGTTCCATCTCGATGCACGACACGCACCAGTCCGCGTAGAAGTCGAGCATCACCGGGTGACCGGCCGACTTCGCCGCGGCGACTTCGCGCTCGAGATCCGCCAGCGTCTTGATGCGCTTGAACTCGAGATGCGTTTGTTTCGCCGCGAGTTGCGGAATCGGCATGAGCGGATTGGTCCCGCCCTGCGATGCGCCCACGAGAACGGCCAGGCCGTAAATCGCGGCGGCCACAGCAAGCGCGCGTGCCGTCGCGCGGCCTCCCGCGGACTTTGCGCGTGCGCGCCAGAGCACCCACGCGAGCACGAACGCGGGCACCGCCCAGCAGAGCAGACCGAGCCACCCCGGCAGGATGCGCGCCAACATCCACGCGGCCACCGCGAGGAACAGCACGCCGAAGAGATTCTTCACCGTATCCATCCACGCGCCCGCGCGCGGGAGTAGTTTGCCGGCCGACGCGCCGACGATCAGCAGCGGAGTTCCCATGCCGATGCTCATCACGAACAATGCAGCGCCACCGCGCACGACGTCGCCCGTCTGGCTGATCACGGTCAATGCCGCGATCAACGGCGGCGCGACGCAGGCCGAGACGATGAGCGCCGACAGAGCACCCATGACGCCCACGCCGATATAGGTTCCGGCCTGCTGCTCGTTGCTCTTGCTGCTGAGCCGCGTCTGAATGAAGCCGGGCATTTCGATCGTGAAGAACCCGAGCATCGATGCCGCGAGCACTACGAACAACAGGCTGAATACCGCGATGATCCACGGTTGGTTGAACGTCGCCTGCAGGTTGAAGCCCTGGCCGATCGCGCCCGCGGCGACGCCCGCCGCGGTGTACGTGAAGGCCATGCCGAGCACGTACGCGATGGAGAGCAGGAACGAGCGACGCGTCGAAATGTTCTCGCCGCCGCCCGCGATGATTCCCGACAGGATCGGCACCATCGGCAAGACGCACGGCGTGAATGCGAGCAGCAGCCCCGCGCCGAAGAACGACAGCAACACGAGCGCGAGGTTTCCGTTCTTGATCTTCTCGGCGTAGCTGTCCTGTTCGGAGACGTAGGCGCCGGCGGCCGGCGTCGCGGCACTCGCCATCGTCGCCGGTGCGCCGTCGAGAGAGATGTTCAGCGTCTTCGTGATCGGCGGATAGCAGAGGCCCGCATCCGCGCAGCCCTGGTACGTCACGCTCACGGTCACCTTCGCGGAACCCGGCGGCACGGAGAACGAGGCGTCCAGGCTGCCCCGATAGACTTCCTGCTCGCCGAAATATTCGTCGGAGTGAGACTCGCCCTTCGGCAGCACGACCGCGCCGATCGCCTTCGTGTCGTTCGCGGGCGCGACCTTGATGCGCTCTTTATAGAGGTAGTAACCGTCGGCGATGCGCCAGTTCAGCAAAATGTCGTTCACCGAGCGCGCATCGGCCGTCAGCACGAACGCGACTTCGGGATCGAGGAAGTCTTCATCGCCAGAGACGGCGGGCGCTTTCGCGAAGAGCGCGTCAGCGGTGGTGGTCGCGGCCGTGGTTGCCGCGCCGACAGTTGCCGTTGCGTCCCAGGTCGACGGCGGATAACAGAGACCCGCGTCCGCGCAGCCCTGCCACTTGAGTTTGAGCGCGATCTTGTCGCCGGCCGCGGTTCCCGTGAGCGGTGCCGTGACCTTGAAAGTGCCGCGGAAGACTTCCTGTTCGCCGAAGTATTCGTCCTTGTGGATCTCGGCTTTCGGATACACCGGTTCGCCGACCGTGACCCCAGGTGTCGCCGCGGCGATGCCGAAACGCTTCTTGTAGAGGTAGTAGCCGGAAGTCGCGTTCCACTCGACGGTGAGCGTCTTTTCGTCGGCGCTGACGGAGTACTTGAAGGCGTCCTCGGGAGCCAGGAACTCGTCTTCCCCGATTGCGAATGCCGGGAGGGAGTACAGGGCGGCGACCGCCAAAACCGCAGCGAGAAGATTCTTGACGCGCACTCTCAACACCTCTGGACCCCGAAAGGCCGCCATCCTATTCGACATATGGGCTGTACGAGCCGGCGGCATGATCCGATGCCCGCCAAGCACTTGGCTTCGATCTGACCCGCAATTCGGGTCGTAAATTGCAGCCGGGGCCCGGCCTGCCTGCAAATAAATACTCGTCCGGGGTTGAATCTCGGGGGTTCGTCAATACAATTAGCAGCCTTCGAGGGAGAGTGCTAACAGCGTATCTCCCCGAAATTCCAAAAGTTTTCTATCAGTCATTCAATTTTTAAGGAGTGAATCCATGAAGATTCGTCCCCTTCATGACCGCGTGATCGTGAAGCGTCTCGAAGAAGAGCGCGTTTCCGCAGGCGGCATCGTGATCCCGGACTCGGCCGCCGAAAAGCCCGTGCAGGGCAAGGTCGTCGCGGTCGGCAAGGGCAAGATCCTCGAGGACGGCAACGTTCGTCCGCTCGACGTGAAAGTCGGCGACAAGATCCTGTTCGGCAAGTACTCCGGCACCGAAGTGAAGGTGGACGGAGATGATCTCGTGGTCATGCGTGAAGAAGACGTCATGGCCGTCATCGAGGGCAAATAATCATGGCAGCTAAAGAAGTACGATTCGGCGACGACGCCCGCGTGAAGATGTTCCGCGGCGTCAATATCCTCGCCAACGCCGTGAAGGCGACGCTCGGCCCGAAGGGTCGCAACGCGGTGCTCGAGAAGAGCTTCGGCGCCCCGACCGTCACGAAGGACGGCGTCTCGGTCGCGAAGGAAATCGAGCTCAAGGACAAGTTCGAGAACATGGGCGCGCAGATGGTGAAGGAAGTCGCTTCCGCCACGTCTGACGAAGCCGGCGATGGCACGACCACCGCGACCGTTCTCGCGCAGGCGATCATCCGCGAAGGTTTGAAGGCCGTTTCCTCGGGCCGCAACCCGATGGACGTGAAGCGCGGCATCGACAAGGCCGTCACGGCCTGCGTCGAAGAGATCCGCAAGATCGCGAAGCCTTGCAAAGACACGAAGGCGATTGCCCAGGTCGGCACGATCTCGGCGAACTCCGATCCGGATATCGGCAAGACCATCGCTGACGCGATGGACAAGGTCGGCAAGGAAGGCGTGATCACGGTGGAAGAAGGTTCGGGACTGCAGAACGAACTCGAGACCGTCGAAGGCATGCAGTTCGATCGCGGCTATCTCTCGCCGTACTTCATCAACCAGCAGGCCAGCCAGACTGTCGAACTCGACAAGCCGTACATCCTGCTCGTCGACAAGAAGATCTCGAACATCCGCGAAATGCTGCCGATTCTCGAAGGAGTCGCCAAGGCGGGTCGCACGTTGCTCGTGGTTGCCGAAGACGTCGAGGGCGAAGCCCTTGCGACGCTCGTCGTGAACAACATCCGCGGCATCCTCAAGGTTGCTGCCGTGAAGGCCCCGGGCTTCGGCGATCGCCGCAAGGCCATGTTGCAGGATATCGCGGTCCTCACGGGCGGCACGGTCATCTCCGACGAAGTCGGTCTGCAGCTCGAGAAGGCCACGCTCGATGATCTTGGCGATGCCAAGAAAGTCGTCGTCGAGAAGGAAAACACCACCGTCATCGGTGGTGCCGGCAAGACGTCGGACATCAAGGCTCGCGTCGAGTCGATCCGCGCGCAGGCTGAAGAAGCCACGTCGGACTACGACAAGGAGAAGCTCCAGGAGCGTGTTGCCAAGCTCTCCGGCGGCGTTGCCGTGATCAAGGTCGGCGCTGCCACCGAGATCGAAATGAAAGAGAAGAAGGCCCGCGTCGAAGACGCGCTGCACGCGACGCGTGCCGCCGTTGAAGAAGGCGTGGTCCCGGGCGGCGGCGTTGCGCTGATCCGCGCGTTGCGGGCCCTCGAGAAACTCGAAGGCGCGAACGAAGACCAGACGGTCGGCATTCGCATCCTGGCGCGCGCGATCGAAGAGCCGCTGCGTCAGATCGTGGAGAACGCGGGCGAAGATGCCGCTGTCGTCCTGAACGCCGTGAAGGCGGGCAAGGGCGCGTACGGCTACAACGCGGGCACCGGCGAGTACGGCGACATGCTGGAAGAGGGCATCCTCGACCCGGCGAAGGTCACGCGGTTGGCGTTGCAGAATGCGGCGTCGGTTGCGGGTCTGTTGCTCACGACGGAAGTCATGATCGCGGAAGCGCCGAAGGATGACGACCATGGGCACGGCGGCGCGCCGGGCGGCATGGGCGGAATGGGCGGAATGGACATGTAAGGAGCGGAGACGCTCGTTACGGTTCGACGCTCAGCGTCTAGCTAGAGAAGATGGAAAACCCCCGGCGGGGAACTGCCGGGGGTTTTTCTTTGGGCGATCGCACCGTGTTACCGTTCCGCATCTATGGATTGAGGTGGAGCGTGAGTATGGAATCTTCACGGTGATGCGAGACGGGCTCGCGTCCGGAGGACGCGTACGGATAGCACCGCAGGTCCGCGTCCTGAACGTGGGTTCACGCAGGTTCAAACGGGGCTGATCAAACTACTGTGCGGATAGCGCCGTGTCATGATTGTCGCGGCAGCGGCAGATTCCAGTAAGCCATTCAAGGAGAGAAGACATGCTGATCCGCGTGACATGGGGTTCGATCGTCGCATCCTCGATATTTTGCCTGCTGGCGGGCCAGGCGCAGGCCAGCGAGCCGGGTTTCTATCTGATCGCAACGGGCGGGTCGGGTGACGAGAATCCGAAGAGCAACGGCATCAACTTCAGCAATTCGCAGGGCATCATCCACGTTGATCCGGACCAGGTCGAAGTGAACGACGGTAGCTTCACCTGGGGCGTCGGCCTCGGTTACCGAATCAACCGCTACCTCGCCGGCGAAGTGGAGTACGCGGATTTCGGAACCACCGACGTGCACGAGCACTACACCCTCCCCAACGGTGGGCCGATTCCATTTCCCACCGAATTCGATCGGGTCTATTCGAGCAATGTCACCGGCCCCGTGTTGTCAATCCTGGGTACGCTGCCGTTGAGCCAGAGCTTCGACCTCTTCTTGCGCGGCGGCGCCTTGTTTGCCAGCCGCGAATACAGTTTGGGAGGTCAGAACATGTTTGGTGGGCAGGACCAGAAATTCGCAAGCACTGTATTGGTGGTCGGAGCGGGCGCCACCTGGTCGTTCGCGCAGCGCTGGGGACTCCGAGCCGAGTATCAGCAGAGCGGCTCCCTCGACGAGACACTCGTGACCGGCGAGACCCGGGTGAAGCGAATCTCGCTGAGTGCGCTTTATAGATTCTGATCGCCGAGAGCGGGATTCAGCGCCTGCATTTGCGCGGATGCGAACCACTCGGGTTTCGCCGCGCTTCGTCGAGCGTCTAGCTAGAGAACAAGGTGCGCTGCCAGGGCCTGGGGCCTTCAGGATGTCCTTCGACGTCGGGTCCTTCTGATGGTCGTTGTCCGCGTTGGACATGGTCAATCCGCCTCCACGGGAGGAGGGCCGGCTCAGAGATGGCGCTGCGCGAGATACACTGCCGCCAGTCATGCGCCTCGGTCTCCAACACACTTATTCCGCACTACCTTCGCGGTTCTACGCGCGGGTCGCGCCGGCGCATGCAAAGGATCCACGGCTGGTCGCTTTCAACTCACGTCTGGCCGAAGAGCTCGACTTCGATCCAACCGTCCTCGAACACGAAGGCGCATCCTGGTTTTCAGGCAATCAAACGCCCGATGATGCCGACCCGATCGCTTTGGCCTACGCGGGTCATCAGTTCGGCGGCTTCGTGCCGCAACTCGGCGATGGTCGCGCCATTCTGCTCGGAGAGCGGGTGGGACGCGACGGCGTGCGGCGCGACATCCAGCTCAAGGGCTCGGGACGGACGCCGTTCTCGCGCAATGGCGATGGACGCGCGGCGCTGGGGCCCATGCTGCGCGAGTACCTCATGAGCGAAGCGATGCATGCGCTCGGCGTTCCGACCACGCGCTCTCTCGCGGTGGTCACGACCGGCGAGCAGGTTGCCCGCGAGGATCTTCTTCCGGGAGCGGTGCTGACGCGCGTGGCTGCCAGTCACATTCGTGTCGGCACCTTCGAGTACTTCGCGGCTCGCAACGATCGCGAAGCAGTTAGTCAGCTGCTCGACTATGTCATCACACGACACTATCCGGAAGCGCGCGGCGCCGACGTTCCCGCGCTGGCGGTGCTCGAAGCCGTCGTGCAGCGCCAAGCCGCGCTCATTGCGGATTGGATGAGCGTGGGCTTCATCCATGGCGTCCTGAACACGGACAACGTGGCCATCTCGGGTGAGACCATCGACTATGGGCCGTGCGCGTTCATGGATAACTACGACACGAACACGGTCTTCAGCTCCATCGACCACGCCGGTCGGTATGCGTATGGCAATCAGCCGGCCATTGCGCAATGGAATCTCGCGCGGTTCGCCGAAACCCTTCTACCGCTCATCGATTCGGACATCGCGAAAGCAGTCGAGCTCGCGACAGCGATCGTCAAGGACTTCATGCCGGCTTTCGATGCTCGGCTCCTGGCACGCATGCGGCGCAAGATCGGCCTGGCGAGCGAACAGATAAGCGATGTCGAGCTCGTCAGCGCCCTGTTCGCGACGATGCAATCGGCCGGTGCTGATTTCACGCTGACGTTTCGTCGCCTCGCGCGGTGTGCCGACGAACCGGCCAACGACGCCTCACTACTCGAGCTTTTCGCATCCTCCCCTGGCATTGCGGATTGGCTGCGGCGCTGGCGCGAGCGCCTCGCAAGCGAGCCGCAGAACGCCGCGGAGCGCGCCGCGAACATGCGGCGCGTGAATCCCGCATTCATTCCGCGCAACCACCGGGTGGAGGCCGCGCTCGAAGCAGCTTCCACGCACGGGGACTTCGGGCCGTTTCATCAGCTCCTGAGCATCCTCGAGCGTCCTTACGACGATCAGTCTAGCTACGCTGAGTTCGAGCAGCCGCCGGCGCCGGGCGATCGCGTGCTTCGGACGTACTGCGGCACCTGAGTGGCGCGGTGGCCGCAGGCATGCCGAATGAATTGCGGAAGGTGGAGCATCAATTCAAGTGCCGCTCCACCACATCCATTCCCACATCATTGGGTCGCCGGAAGGCCGTGGCCATCTGGTCGCACAGACCACCTGGAACACACAGACGTTCGAAGCTTGTCCGCCAGTCGCGTAACACGCGTGCGATGCGATCGATGATCCGCGCTGCGTCCGGGGACGAAAGCCCAAAGCGGCCCGCTCCCGCGAACGCGTTGTCCAGCGTCGCCAGTCGGCCACGCGGGCCGACTGCCAGATGCAGCATCCGCTCTTGCGCGACCTGCGGCCTAGGCACCACATCGTAGAGCGGGCTCAAACGCCATCCCGCGCGCGGCTCCAGCAAAAAGGCATGGTTGCGCAGATGATCGTCGTCGTTGGACACCAGGATGTTGAACACCATGCGCGCGAACAGTTCGGCGCGATCGTTCGCGATGGAACCACGTGCGCCGTACTCACTCAGTGCGTCGGCGATGGCCGCGTAGCTCGCATTGGGCGAGTCCTGCTCGTGCAGTGCGAGCAGAGTCAAGGCGCTCACCATGTGCCGGCGGGCCATCCCCCGATCCGAAGGCGTGCGATCGAATCGCTGGATGAGCAGCACGTGGCGGCCATCGGCCAGGGTCTCCAGCTGTGTGGGAGGTGTCGTCAGGCCAGCCTCGCGCGCCAACTCCAGAGTGGCCCACTCGACCAATGGAACGTCGAAAGGATCGTTGCGCGCGGGGAATTTCGCGATCCATTCACGCCCATCGGTAGTTAGAGATGCCTTGGGGCGTGCTCCGCCAAGAGTCGGCCCCCCCGCGAAGAACACTTCCAGATGCGCGGGCACCGGCTCACCCGCTTCTATGCGTGCTGCCGCATCGAGCAGATGATCGAGCTGCAGCAAAGTAGGCAGCGCACCGCCCGCGGTCGCGCTGGTTGGTTCCGCGCGTATATCCAGCGCACCCGCACGATGGGGCCCCGCATGATCCAGGTACACCGATTCCGGCAAGCCGTTGGGTGGCGCCCTCAGCCGGTTTTCGATCACCCGGCGGCCCCAGGAATCAGGCGCGGCATCGCGTACGGCGCCGAACAACGTCAGGCCGGCGGCTGGCAGTAGTTCGACGTCGATGCGACCCTGCGCCAGAGGCAGCGACACCGGATCCACCGGCAGCGCATTCGCGCGCTCGAGATAGCGGCGGCCATAGCTGAACCGCGAAGCGACCAGCTCTGTGCCCTGTTCGATCATGGTGAGCCGGCCCGCTGGCACTGCGTCCGTTTCACCTGGCAGATGTATGAACACGATCCGGTCAGCCATGTCAGAAATCCAGGTCCTGTTTGGCGGGCTTGCGGCGCGCGCGCTGCGCGCGTGTTTGATTGAGCAGGGCTTCGGAAGGCGGGTCCTCAAGTGCCCGCAGCTTGGGCAGCAACCCGAGCCTTTCGAACAGCGCCAGCCAGCTCGCCAGCGATGCGGAACTCGCGCCGTTTTCGATTCGCTTGGTGGTCGCGAGGCTCACGCGGGAGCGCTCGGCCAGCTCCGCCAGTGTCCAGCCTCGGGCCAGGCGTGCCTGCCGTACCAATGCGCCCAGATGGCGGGTGACCTCTTGAGAGGGGTGACTGAGAAAGTGTGTTTCGTTACGCTTCATGGCTCACAAATGAGCCATTAAGTCTTTAAAAGCTCATTTGTGAGCCTTTATATGCCCAGAGCGGAGTTGGGTCAAGGACATAGCTACATCAGGCCTTGGGGAAAAGCTCACTCCCACCAGACGGTGACCCGCGGTGATCGCTCCAGATCAAACGAGCCGCGACTCATGATTCAGCGTTTGATCTTTAAACCAGCGCCTTCTTGAACAGCGCAAGCTTGCGCGCCCACCCACGCTCGGCCGCTCCCGCATTGTGATTCTGCGAGTCCGGCGGCATCCAGCCGTGATTCGCGCCCTTGTACACCTCGATCTCCACCGACACCTTCGCATCGTCGAACGCCTTGCGCAGGATGTCCTTCGATGTCGGGTCCTTCTGATCGTCGTTGTCGGCGATGGCGATCAGCATGCTGGCTTTCATCTTCGGGATCAGAAAGTGCGGGCTGTCCGGGTTGGACGTAGTTAGCCCACCGCCAGGGAAGGTGCAGCCGGCGCCGATGCAAATACGCTCGAACAATTCCAGCGCCGTGCTACGCCATCACCGTGCGGTTGCGCCCGGAGTCCTTGGCGGCGTACAGCGCGCGGTCGGCGCGCGCGATCAGGATCTCGACAGTCTCGTCGCGCTCGAAAACCGCCACGCCGAGCGAAGTGGTGAGCGACAGGCCGGGCACGACGCCGTTCCAGTCGTGCGTCGCGATCGCCTCGCGCACCCGCTCGGCCGCGATGCGCGCGGCATCGACCCCGGCCAGCGAGATCAGCAACACGATGAATTCCTCGCCGCCCAGACGGCCCAGCCGGTCGGTAGTTCGGATGCCGGTGTTCGCGACCCGGCAGAACGCCTTGAGCACCGTGTCTCCGACCTGATGACCGAAGCGGTCGTTGACGCTCTTGAAGTGGTCGATGTCCAGCAGGACGACCGCGAACAGCCCGCCATAGCGCAGGGCGCGTGCGCGCTCGTCGGCCAGAATCAGCATGAAGGCGCGGCGGTTCAACACGCCGGTCAGGTCGTCGTGGTCGGCCATCTGCTCGATGCGTTCCACCGACTCGGCGAGCTGCCGGTTCCGCTCGGAAAGCCGGTTGCGCAGCGCGATGACGCCGGTGCCGAACACCGTGAGCTGCCCCAGCACCATGAAGAAGAACAGCATGAAGATGGCCAGCGATGCTTTGCTGACGGGCATATGGCCTAACTGTCCGCGCACCGCGTACATGGCCGCGGCGGTCAACACGCCTACCAGCAGCCACGCGAAGATGAACTGGCGCGGCTCGAATCGCATCATGCCGAAGATGAAGATGTCGATCACGCCGATCAGGAACAGCGCCCATAGCTGCGGCAGGAGGAGCAGGCCGCCAAGCATCAATCCCATGGCGACGCAGAACTGCTCCACCATCAGATCCTTGTCCGCGACGCGCAGATTCCAGTTTCGCGCGATGACCAGCGCGAACAGCGCCGACTGGCCGATGCCGACCGCGCCGAATTGCCAC
>JAYTOK010000068.1:0-94261 GCA_043747835.1 Pseudomonadota bacterium
AGGCTCGGCACTTTTCAAGCGTTTGGGGCCACTCCCCTCTTCGCGAACTCCCGGCGCAACAGCGTGAAGCTGACGACCGCCTGCAGGAACATGCTGCACACCGACAGATACCAGAGATGATGCAGTTCGAATCCCGGCCGGGTAGATAGCCACAGCGCCGGGCCGATGAACACGACCAGCCGCACGATGCTCGAGCCGATCGTCGGCCACGTGTTGCCGAGCGCCTGGAACATCGACGAGCACGAGAAGATGATCCCGTTCGCCGGGAAGTTGAACGCGCTGATCATCAGCATCTCGGCGCCGACCAGCACCACGGCCTCCTCGGTCGTGAACACCTGCATGAACCAGCGCCCTTCGAACCAGACCAGAACGCCCAGGACCGACATGATCGCGACACTGATACCGACGCCCCACATGAACGTCTCGCGCACGCGCGCAAGCTTGCGCGCGCCGAAGTTCTGCCCCGCGATCGGCGCGAGCGAGAACGCAACCGCCATCGCGGGCAGCATGATCATCTGCATCACGCGCTGCCCGATGCCGAAGCCCGCCTGCGCCGCGGCGCCGAAGTCGCGGATCGCGAGGTAGATGACGGCCATCACGATCGCGATCAGCACGAACTCGAGACCGACCGGCAGCCCGATCAGGAAGAGCCGTTTCCACACCGCGGCCTGGAAGCGCAGTTGTTCACGATGCACCGTCACGTACTTCTCGTGCCGGTGGAAGTAGTAAGCGCTCCAGAGCACCGTGAGCACGATCGCGATTGTCGTCGCGAGGCCCGCGCCCGCGGCGCCCATCGGCTTGCCCGTGCCCCACCCCGCGATCAACACCGGCGCGAGCACGATGTTCACGACCACGCTGAACATCTGCAGGTACATCGTGGGCTTGACGATGCCGGTCGCGCGCAACGTCGAGAACATCGCGATGATGAGGAATTGCAGTCCGAGTCCCGGCGCATACCAGTAGAGGTAGTCGATGCCGGCCTGCACCGTCGCCGCATCCGCGCCGATCGCGCGCATGTAAGGCCCCGCCGCGGCGTACACACCGGCGATCACGCCGACGCAGATGAATCCCGACATCAGCAGCGCCTGGTTGAACACGTTGTTGGCGACGTCACGCTGCTGCGCGCCGACCGCCTGCGAAACCAGCGCCACCGTGCCGACGCTGAGGATCTGCGTGAGCGCGAGCACGACGAACCAGACGTTGCCGGCCGCGCCGACGCCAGCGATCGACGCGTCCCCGAGCTTCGCGACGAAATACAGGTCCACGAAGAAATACAGCGTCTGCACGAGGATGCCGATGGCCATCTGGAATGCCATCGACGCGATGTGGCCCGGAATGGAGCCGGTAGAGAGGTCTTTCATGGGAAGGCGCGCAGCTTAGCGCGCCGCTCGTGGATGACGAACCGTCAATCCGCGTCCCAGGGAAGGGTCGTGGAAATCGATACCAGGAAGCGCGGCTGGTTGTTGAAGACGTCGTCGCTGACCTCGAGTTCGCCGCTCGCATCGGTCCCCACGAGCTTCGCACCCAGCACGAAGTTGCCGGCGGTGTAGTTGAGCTGCACGCCGTAGTCGATGAGCTCCGAGTCCTCGAACGCATCGCCGTACGAATATCCCGCGTGGAAGATCAGCTCGAGCGAATCGGAAATCGCGGCGGTGTAGTTGGCTTCGGTGTAGAGCGCGGTCTGCCCCAGCGCCGAATAGTCGTCAGTGAACCACTGCAGCAGCTCGAAGCCGCCGGCGCCGAAGCCGGCATAGGCCTCGGCCGAGGCGTCGACAGCATCGCTCGCGGGGTAGGTGTAGAACGCGATTCCCGCATACAGCGAGACGGTGTCGTTCAGCGCGCGCTCGTAGTCGGCGTAATAGTCGACCTCGACGTCGGCATCGGATTCCGGCCCGAAGTCCACGTTGCTGGCCCAGACGCCCGCGGAGAAGCCGCTGTCGCCGAAGGTGTAGTCGAGGCTCGCCTGCACGGCCGGGTTTCGGGCGGACAGCGAGACACCGCGGAACTCGTAGTCGGAGACGGCGCGAAGGTCCGCGCTGAACTGCGCTTGCGCGCCGGTGACCCAGAGCGCCGCGACCAGGATTCCGATGTGCCTCCCCATGGTCGGGAGTGTAGTCCCAATAAACGAAAAGGCCGATCCTCGTGGACCGGCCCCTCGTATTCGATGGATTGACTATCTAGCGAGCGATCATTCGCCCCAGGGCAGCGTGGTCATCACGCCGACAAGGAAGCGCGGCTCGTTGTTGGCAATGTCCGTTTCGATCTTCTCGCTGCCGCTCGCATCCGATCCGGTGAACTTCGCGAAGAGCGTGAAGTTGCCGGCCGAGTAGTTGCCTTGAACGGCGAAGTCGACGAGTTCGCCGACGTCGTCCCAGTAGTCGCCGTACGAGTAGCCAGCATGGAAGACCAGCGAGAACTTCTCGCCGATGGGCTGCGTGTAGTTGATCTCGCTGTACAACGCGGAATCGCCCAACGCGTAGAAGTCATCCGAGTACCACTGCTTGAAGCCGAAGTTTCCGGCAGCGAAGCCGGCATACACTTCTGCATAGCCGTCGAGGTCGTCGCCGAGCGGATAGTCGTACCAGACCGCGCCCGCGTTCCACGAGAACGTGTCGTTGATGCTGCCGGTGTAACCCGCGTACAGATCGAGTTCGGCGTCTTCGTCGTTTCCGAAGTCGACCGTGGAAGCCCACGCGCCAACGGCGAATCCGCTCTCGCCAAACGCGTAATCCGCACTGCCTTGCAGAGCCGGATCCTTCGCGCTCTGGCTGAAGCCGCGAAAGTCATAGTCGCTCACCGCAGTCCAGGTCGAACTGAATTGAGCTTGGGCGACGCCGCTAAGGGCCAAGAGGCCGGTTACGAGCGCCAAGTTTCTAATCGATTTCATTTGCTCCTCCGAAGGCTATGGGCCCGTTAACTAAAGCAAAGGCTGTGCCATATACGCTGTCCTACCGGTGTCATGTTCCGGTTTTCAACGGCTTACGTAATTGTCAAAAAAACACAGCCCCACAGGCTGGGCCGGATTATGCCGCTGAATGCACCGCTCGCGCACCTTTTAAGTGCGTGCCTCGAAAATGGCATAGAACTTGGTGCAAGCCTCGATGACTTCCCAGGTGCCTTCGAAGCCGGCCGGCACGACGAAGGCCGCACCCGGCCCGAACTGCCATCGTTGCCCGGCCGAGTTCTCGAGTGCGATGCGACCCGCGGTCAAACAGCAGAATTCCGATTCCGAATAGCGGATGCGCCACTTCCCGGGCGAGCTCGACCAGCGTCCCGCGTGGAACTGTTGCGTCGAGTCTGTGAAGAAATTGGCGATGGTCTGGCGCGGTTGCCCCGAGATGAGGCGATCGGCAGCCGGTTCGGAATTCTCGGCGGCGATGCTCGCGGAGAAATCGACGATCTGTTTGGGCTTCTGGTCGGTCATGAATGGACCCTCGTGGAGGTTGCGCATTCTGACTCGTCGAACAAGAAACGGCGGCGCGTTTGGAGCGCGCCGCCGTCCCCGAGCGGGCCACGCAGTTCAGTTGCTGGCGAGGGCAGTGCCCGTCTCGAACCGGATCTCGACGCTGCGTTCGAAGGCCTGGTCATCAGCGACGGCTTCGGTGCTCGCGAAGCGTTCGCCCATCGCCTCGACGATCAGCCGCTCCTTCGGAATGCCCGCCTTCTCGAGTTCACGCGCGACCATTTCGGCTCGCTCCTTCGAGAGACTGAGGTTGAGCTCCTCGTTGCCGCGCGAGTCGGCAAAGCCGGAGATGCGCACCCGCACGTCGTCGAGTCCCGCGACCAGCGCGCCCAGGCGCGCGAGACGCGCGCGGTCGTTGTCGCGCACGCCGGTCTCGCCGGTGCGGAATTGCACCGTCGTGCCGACCTGTCCGGCGTTGCCCTCGATCGTGCTCAGCGTGTGGTTGAGAGTCTCGACTTCGCTCGCGAGCAGCGCGGCCTCGGCGCGGCGCTTGGCGAGCGCCTCGCTCTTCTTGTGGCTGCGCTCGCCCATCATCGCGCCGACCGTCGCGCCCACGACCGCGCCCAACGGACCCGCTGCCGCGCCGCCGATGACGGCGCCGCTCGTGAAGCCGACGCCACCGCGTGTGGACCCTTCGGTCCGCGGCAAAGACTTCGACTTCGCGAACGCCGGATTCACCGCGAGGCTGATGGCGAGAACGCCCGCGATCAGCGCGGGATTGCGAAACTTGGTGGTCCAGATGCTCATGTGCCCTCTCCAGTTGTTAGAACCCGAGAGCGGTTTGCTCTCTTGAAGGCTATTTCAACTGGGTGGCGGGACGAGGATCGGGCAGCACAAAGGCATTGCGACGATGGAATGTGGCGAAAGATGGGGCCATGCCGCGAGCGCGGAAATGGGGACATTCCCCGATTCCTGGCAAAAGGGGACGGGCCTGATTGTCGGCGGTGCGACGGCTTCCGGCTGAATCATTTTTTGGCCCTCAAGGTCGATCGCGCTTAAAAAAATGGCGGACCATTTTTTTGCGTTCGCTCGTCGTTCGCTGCTCGCCTTCGTGGTGGCGTCAAGGGCGCACCTGACGGGGCATCAACCCGGCTCGCGGCCGCTCTCTCCTCGCCGATCTCCATTCGGGCCAAAAAACGATTCAGCCGGAAGCCGTCGCGCAAAGGTTGCATTCCAGCCCGTCCCCTTTTGCCAGGAATCGGGGAATGTCCCCATTACTGCGAATCGGTCTCTTCGTAGAGACGTGTGAGGAAAATTCGCACTTGCGCCTCCGCCTCCTGCGGTGACGCCAACCTCTGCTCCACGAGCACGCGCGCCATGTCGCGCATCGACCGCTCGCCATTGATCAGCGCGAGCAGAAACGCGTGCAAGCGGCTCGACACCTGTCGCATCTCGAACGCCGCCGTTCGCGGCACGGCCTTCTCGGATTGCAGCAACCAATCGGGCCAGACTCGCGCCCGCGGCTTTTCCTCCGCATCGCCGGACTTCACGGTCACCCAGGTCACGGTCGTCTCGACACGCGCATGCCGGCTCGCGGGCGAGCGCATGTACGGCAGCGCGCTCTCGCGCACGACCGGCGCCGCGAAGCCCGCCCCGGGCAGGATCTCGAGCGCCTCTTCGAGCCCGATGCGATCGGCATGCGCCGCACGGGAAAACGCCAGCGATCCGAAGTTGATCCAGCGTCCGCCCGGCTTCAGCAGCAGATTGACGCGCGCCGCGACGCGCGCGAACGGTTCGCCGATGATGTCGATGAACCACGGCGTGACCACGGTATCGAACGCGCCATCCGCGAATGGCGGCTGCAACGCATCCCCCGCGACGATCTCGAGTCCGGCGCGCGCGGCGCCGGGGGACATGAGGGTCCGCGCCACGGCGCCGTCCAGCAGGCCGCGCGGCGCGATCGGGAATTCGTAGAGCTCGATCGCGCGGCCGGCGAACAACTCGCGCGCGGCGAACAGCAGCAGCGGGTTGAAATCCGTCGCGACGGTGAGCGGCGCATCCCCGGCGGCGTGCAGGTCGTAGGCGAGCCGCCCTGCTCCCGCGCCTTGCACGAGCGTTCGGCCCAGGCCCACCAGATTGCCGAGCACGGCGCCCAGCGCCGCCAAGGCGCCCGCATTCTCGTCCGCGCCCCAGCACCAGTCGCGGTGCAAGTTCACGTAGTAGTTAGTGAGCCCCTGTTCGGTGGGCAGCCGGGTGCCCAGAGCCTGGTGCGCCGCTTCCGAAATGCTGGCCTGGTCGAGCGCGAGCGGCGCGAGCAACCCGCGCAGCCGCTCGATCTGGGCATCGTGCGCGGTGGCCACGTGCTCGAGACGCCGCCGGGTCGCGGCGACCGTCGTGCCGGGCAGCGCCGCGCGCATCGCGACCGCCTCGGAAGCCAGGTACTGGATCAGCAGGCTCGTGCGTCCGCGCCACTCGGCGAGCGCCTGACGCGGATCGGGGAACAGCCACGGGACCTCGCCGATGACGGGATACCCGCTGCTGCAGGCCGCGCACATCCATCCCGCGCGCTCGAGCGTCACGGGACCGCCACGACATCGCGGACACGCCAGCACGCTCGACCATGAATTCCCGTTCGCCACCACGCCCCATGCTGGCGGCCGCGCGCGCCGCGGTCAATGCATCGTGACGTGACGCAGGCCCGGAATCCCCTGAACGGCGCGACAAGTCGCTTGTGGTTAGGCGAGAATCCCGCCCGTGCTCGATTCAGCCGTCGCGGCGGAAACACCCGAAGGAATTCTGCTGGAACTGTGTCCGGCCGGAATCTCCGCGCGTTTCTGCGCGTTCCTCATCGACTGGCTGATCCGTGGGGTCGCCCTCTACGCGGCAGCGCTGGTCGCGGCCGTGCTCGGCGAGATCGGCTTCGCCTTCTGGATCGTCCTGTTCTTCGTGCTCGACTGGTTTTATCCGGTGATCTTCGAGCTCGGGCGCATGGGTGCGACGCCCGGCAAGCGCGTCATGGGCCTCAAGGTGGTCATGGACAACGGCTTGCCCATCACACCCGCCGCATCGGTGGCGCGCAATATCCTGCGCGCCGCGGATTTCCTGCCGTTCTTCTTCGGCGGCGCCGTCGTCTGCATGCTCACGCGCCCGGACGGCAAACGGCTCGGCGACATCGCCGCCGCCACTCTCGTCGTCCACCAGCGCAAGGCCGCGCCGAAGGCCACGCTCGACATGGTGACGCCGCTCGCACCCGTGTTGAAACTCTCGTCCCGCGACCAGAACGCGGTCATCGCGCTTGCCGCGCGCGCGCCGTCGCTCACGCTCGAGCGGCTCAACGAACTCGCCGGTCTCGCAGCTCCTGTGCAGGGCGCGGAAAAGCGCTCCGACGAGGAAATCACCCGGCGCGTACTGGGCGTCGCGCAATGGCTGCTGGGGAGGCGCTCATGACCCCGCTGCATTTCGAGAATCTCTACCAGGCCGACTGGGCCGAGCTCGAAGCGCAGGTGCGCACGCTCCGCGGCGGCAAGAAGAGCGATCGCGGTCTCGAAGACATCGACGGCGAACGCGTCGCGTCGCTGTATCGGCACGCCTGCGAGCACCTCGCCCTGGCTCGCGCGCGTGCGTATCCACGCTACCTGCTCGACCGGCTCGAGAAGATCACCTCGGAAGCGCACCAGGTCATCTACCAGCGGCGTGAGTTCGGGCTCGCGGGCATTCGCCGCGGCGCGCTCGTCGATTTTCCGCGCGCGGTGCGTGCGCACGCGTGGTACGTCGCGACCGCCACGCTGCTGTTGATGGGCCCCATGCTGCTGGTCGGCTGGCTCATCTATCTGAACCCCGACCTCATCCTCTCGGTCGTGGACGCGGAAACGGCCGCGAAATACGAATACATGTATTCGGACGACAACGAGTCCATCGGCGCGATGCGCGACGCCGGCAGCGACTGGGCGATGTTCGGCTTCTACATCCAGCACAACATCTCCATCGCGTTCCAGTGTTTCGCGAGCGGCTTCATGGCAGGCGTCGGCAGCATCCTCCTGCTCATCCTCAACGGCGTGCAGATCGGCGCGATCGCCGGCTACCTGACGGAACGCGGACTCGGCTCCACCTTCTATTCATTCGTCGTCACCCATGGCGCTTTCGAGCTGACTGCTATTGTCCTCGCCGGCGCCGCGGGCCTGCGTCTCGGACACTCGATCGTCGCGCCGGGCCGCAACACGCGTCGCCAGAGCGTCGTGAACGCCGTGCGCGAAGTGAACGTCATCATCTTCGGCTTCATCGCGATGCTGCTCATCGCGGCGGCCATCGAAGCCTTCTGGTCGTCGGCGCGCTGGCTGCCGCTCCCGCTGAAGTACAGCGTCGCGGGCGTGTGCTGGCTCGGCGTGTTCGCGTATTTCCTGCTGCAAGGCCGCCGTGCGAATTGACACGCTCGCGGTGCAGATGCGGCCGCGCACGCCTCACGAGGCGGCGGATCTCGGAATCCGCCTGTGCCAGTCCGCCGCGGGCGCGGTGTTCCGCTGCTATCTCGTCGTCGCGATTCCGATCGCCGTGATCGCGCTGTCGCTGTTCGAGATCGCGCCATGGTTGCCGGCACTGGCGATGTGGCTGTCGAAACCCTGGCTCGATCGCAGCGTGCTGTTCGTGCTCTCGCGCGCCGCGTTCGGCCAGAGCACCGCGCTCGGCGATCTGTGGCGCGCGCGTGGCGAGGTTTGGGGCCGGCAGTTCCTGCTGACGTGGACGTGGCGGCGCCTGTCGCCGTGGCGTTCGTTCACGCAGCCCATCTACCAGCTCGAAGGGCTGGCATTCTTCGCAACACGCCTTCGCGTCCAGCAACTCAAGCGCCGCTACGGTGGCGCGGCGTTCTTCACGACGCAGGCGTTTCTGTTCGCCGAACTCGGCCTCACGCTCTCGCTGATGTCGCTCACCTTCTGGCTCGCGCCGCCCGATCCCAATTTTGAGATGACGAAGCTGTTCGGCCCGGAAAGCGACACGGCGCGGCAACTGATCAGCACATTGGGCTACATGGGCGCGGTGCTGTTCCTCGAACCGTTCTTCGTCGCGGCGGGATTCGGCATGTACCTCAATCGCCGTGCCGAGCTCGAAGCCTGGGACATCGAGCAGGAGTTTCGCCGTGCGTTTGCGAAGTGATCTCGCGGCGCTGTTGTTAGGCGCCAGTCTGCTCGCCGCGCCCGCGCCCGGTCTTGCCGCGGCCCCGGCCCCGGCGGTGGCGCAACCCGACACACCGACCGCGGCCGAGATCGACGCCGCGTTCTCTGCGGTCAAGGCGGATCCCAATCTCGCGGATGAACGCACGGTCCGGACGCTGAACTGGAAAGAGCCGCAGAAAGAGCAGGAGAAGTTCGACTGGAGAAAATGGTTCAAGTGGGTGGGCGACCTGTTCGGCTGGATCGCCCAATCCTCGCGAGTGCTCGTGTGGGTGATCATCGCGGCGCTGATCGGCGCCTTCGTCATCTTCGTCGTCCGCATCTTCATGAGCGGTCGCGACATAGGCTTCGCCGCGAAATTCATCGCGCCGACGCACGTACAGGATCTCGACATCCGGCCCGAGAGTCTGCCGGACGACATCGGGGCGGCGGCGCGCGCGCTTTGGGATTCGGGCGACTCGCGGGCGGCGCTGGCGTTGCTCTACCGCGGCCTGCTCTCGCGACTCGCGCACGTGCACGAAGTGCCGATTCGCGCGTCGAGCACCGAGGGCGACTGCCTGGCGCTCGCCTCGCGCAAGCTCGATGCCGCGCGCTTCGAATACGCGACGCGCCTCGTGCGCATCTGGCAGCGCGCGATCTACGGCGGCGTGACGCTCGACAACGCCGACGTGCACGCGCTCTGCGCGCAGTTCGGGGCGCATCTCGATCCGCCGCCCGCGGAAACGCGCGCCGGCGGATTCGCGGGAGCGGCTTCTTGAACCGCGGGCTCCTGATCCGCATCGCGATCGGCGTCGCGATCGTGGGGCTGCTCGCGCTCCTTGCCTTCCGCCTCGAGTTCGTCGAAGTGAAGGTGCCGGCGCCACTCAAGGGCGAGGCGCGCACGAATCCTTTCTACGCCGCGATCCGGTTCATCGATTCGCTCGGCGCCGATGCGAGCTGGGAGCGCGTGCTCGCATCCGAGCCGGATGAGACGGTGATCCTGCTGTCGTCGTGGAACTGGACGCTGAACGGCACGCGGCGCGACCGACTGCGCAAATGGGTCGAGGCTGGCGGGCGGCTCGTCGTCGACACCTCGGTGCACGGCGACCCCGATGAGTTCGAGACCTGGACCGGGATCGGCGATGCCGAAGCCGATGAAGAGGAAATCGAGAAGAAGGAAAAGGCGGATCTCGAGAAGGGCAAGGACAAGCCGACGGTGACGGAAGCGGCGGTGCAGAAAGCCCTGGAAATGCGCCCTTGCACTTCGCTGACAGAGGACGGCAGCGGCCGCCTGCTCGACGTCTGCGAAGTCGATTTCCCGCGCCACCTCACGGTCGCCCGCAAGACACAGTGGGCGCTGCGCGACGGCAAGTATTTGCACGCAGCGCGCGTCGCGGTGGGCAAAGGCAGCGTGACCGTGCTCAACGCGGAGCCGTTCAAGTACCGCGACTTCCTGCTGGGCGATCACGCGCGTCTGCTCGTAGCGGCAACGCAGTTGCGTCGCGGTGACGAGGTAATATTCCTGTCCGAACAGGATCACGCGTCGATCATGGCGTTGATGTGGCGCTTCGGTGCCCCCGCCGTGTTGTTGCTCGCGCTCATGGTCGCGCTCGGCCTGTGGCGCTCCGCCGCGCGGTTCGGCCCGCTGATCGCGCCGCCGGCAACCGCGCGCCGCTCGCTCGCGGAGCAGATCCGCGGCACCGGCCAGTTCGCGCTGCGCTTCGGCGGCGGCAAGGCGTTGCACACGGCCGCCGCGCGCGCGCTGCGCGACGCCGCGCTCAAGCGCCAGGCGTCATACGACCGCCTGTCCGCCGAGCAGCGCGTCGCGGCGCTCGTCAAACTCAGCGGCGTCCCGGCGGAAGAGCTGGGTCCCGCATTGCATTTCACCGGCGCTCGCAGCTCGCACGAGCTGCGCAACGCGATCGCGGTCCTCGAAACCGCGCGCAGACAGATACTCCTGAAGAACAAAAGGGCGAAACATGGAAACTGAATCCAGCACCATCCAGAAGGCGGCGGACTTGTTGGGCAAGCTGCGCGCCGGTGTCGCGGAGGGTGTCGTCGGACAGCCGCGCGTGATCGAGGAAGTGGTGCTCGCGCTGGTCGCTTCCGGTCACGTGCTGATCGAAGGCGTGCCGGGTCTCGGCAAGACACTGCTGGTGCGCGCGTTGTCGCAGGCGCTG
Organism: Pseudomonadota bacterium; assembly: GCA_043747835.1. Lineage (GTDB taxonomy): Bacteria > Pseudomonadota > Gammaproteobacteria > Steroidobacterales > Steroidobacteraceae > CADEED01. Next base: position 10,728 of record JAYTOK010000068.1, read on the forward strand.
CAGCTCGGAACAGGGCGTGTTCAGTTCACGCCCGACATGATGCCCTCCGACATCACCGGCCATGCGGTGCTCGACGCGAAGACGATGGAGATGCGAGTCGTGCGCGGCCCGGTGTTCACACACCTGCTGCTCGCCGACGAAATCAATCGCGCGCCCGCGAAGACGCAGAGCGCGCTGCTCGAAGTCATGCAGGAATACCAGGTCACGCTCGAAGGCCAGACGATCCCGCTGCCGAAGCCGTTCATGGTGCTCGCGACCCAGAACCCGGTCGAGACCGAAGGCACCTATCCACTGCCCGAAGCGCAGCTCGACCGCTTCCTGTTCAAGATCGAGATCGGCTACCCCACGCTCGAGGACGAAATCGGCGTCGTGATCCGCGCGACGACGGACCAGGCGGGCGACATGTTGCCGCTCGCGCGGGTGTTGCCGGTCCTCAACGAGCGCGCGGTGACGAGCCTGCAGCAGATCGCGGCGCGTCAGCGCGTCGACAAGCAGATCATCGACTACGCGGTCCGCCTCACGCGCGCGACACGCGAATGGGCGGGCATCGCGCAAGGCGCCGGTTCGCGCGGCGCGATCTCGCTGCTGCGCGGTGGCCGCGCCGTGTCGCTGCTCGAAGGCCGCGCGTTCGTGATCCCGGACGACATCAAGCGCGTCGCGTTGCCCTGCCTGCGCCACCGAATCGCGCTCGCGCCCGATGCGCTGCTCGAAGGCCGCAAGCCGGACGACCTGCTGACCGCCGTCATCGACAGCGTGGGCGCGCCGCGCATCTGAACCCATGCGCATCCGCGTAGTCCCCAGCCGTTTGACCGTCACGCTGTTCGCCGTGGCGGGGGTCGCCTGCGCGGTCGCGTTGTTCGCCGACGCGCCGCTCGATCTCACCGGCGCCGTCGGCGCGGCGTTCGCGTTCGCGTTCGCAGCTCTCGGTGTCGTCGACTACTTCCTCACGCGACACGCCTGGCGCGCGTCCGACGTCCGGATGACCCGCGCATTGCCGTCTGCGTTCGCGATCGGTGTGCGTCGCCCGGTGCATCTGCGACTCGCGACCGGCGGCACTCTCCGCTGGCATTGCCAGGTGTTCGATCACTGCGATTCCAGTCTCGAGGTGCAGGGTCTTCCCGCCGGTTGCCGCCTGCTCCCCGGCAAGCTCGTCGACATCGCGTACGAAGTCACGCCGACTCGCCGCGGCGAGATCGATTTCGAAGCCGCCGATCTGCGCGTGCGCTCGCGACTGCAGCTTCTCGAGTTTCTCGAGCGGGTCGGTGACGAGGAATCCCGGCGCGCGTATCCCGATTTCGCGCAGGTCGCGCGCTACGCGTGGCTCGCGGGCGACCGGCGCCTGCAGGAAATCGGCATCAAGACGTACCAGCAGCGCGGCGAAGGCACGGACTTCAAGCAGCTCACCGAATACCGTTACGGCGACCCCGTGCGCCACATCGACTGGAAAGCGACGCTGCGGCAGAACAAGCCGATTCTGCGCGAGTTCCAGGACGAGCGCGATCAATGCGTGATGCTGCTCATCGACTGCGGCCGCCGCATGCGCGCGTACGACGTCGAGAATGGCGTGTCGAGCGGACACTTCGACCAGGTGCTCAACGCGGTGATGCTCTTGTCGTACGTCGCGCTGCGCCAGGGCGACGCGGTCGGTGCCCTCACCTTCGGCACGCCCGCGGGCGACGAACGAGTGTTCGCGCCGCGCAAGGGAGCGCATGCGTTGAACGCGCTGATGGGGGAGCTGTATTCGGTACAGCCGACGCCGACCCACTCCGACTATCTATCGATCGCCCAGAACCTGCTGTTGCGGCACCGCAAGCGTTCACTCGTCATCGTCATCACGAACTTCCGCGACGAGGATTCATCGGAGCTCTCGCTTGCGCTGAAGCTGCTGCGCTCGCGCCACCTCGTGTTGCTCGCTTCCTTGCGCGAACGCGTCGTCGGCGAGCTGATCTCGCGCAACCTGGATTCGGGCGAGGCCGCGCTCGATGTCGGCAGCGCGCACCTCTACGAGCAGTCGCGGCGCGATGCTTTCAACAAGCTCGCCGCGCGCGACGCGCTGATGATCGACGCCGAGCCGCAGAATCTCGGCATCGAGCTCGTGAACCGATACAACGCGGTCAAGCGCGCCGGGCTCATCTAGCCGCGATACGGCGGCAGGCTCGCGAGAAACTCCTCGCCGCAGCCGCCCACGCGCGCTTCATCGGAATCGATCTTCTTCGCGTAGAGGATGCGCGCCTTGATCATCAGATAGATCATGAAACCGAGAAATCCGCCGATGCCGACCAGCAACGCGAGTCCCGGCTGATCCAGCTGCGCGAGGCCCATGGCCCCCGGGATGCTGCCGAACATGCCGATGAGCCCGATGGTGAGCGCATTACGTCTTGCGCGTCGGTGTTCCTCGCACAGCCCCACTTCCAGCTTGATCGTCTTGCGCACGATCAGCGCGACGATGACGTAGATCACGATCCAGAAGAGCAGGAGCAGATAGATTGCGGGGTGATGCCAGTAGAGGACTTTCCGCTTCATCGGCATCCCGGCCGGCGCATTGCATCTGACGCAGCGGTGCGGGAGCGTCGCGTCGACGTCCATGACCAGCCACTTGCCGTCGCGCCACACGTCGGCGGTCGCGGCGCCGACCGCCGGCGCCGGTTTCAATGATGCCTGCGACGGCGCGTACGGATTTCGATTGGTCATGATTCTCCCCCTGTCATGGCGCCCGAAAAGATAGCAAACTAGCGGAAAGAAGAATGAGGAGACGATCGATGGAGCACGTCTACCCGCCCGGGCCGGCGACCGTTCCGCCCAACCTCACCGCCGCGACCGTGGCATACAAGCGGCATGCCTGGCTGGCCATGCTGGGCCTCGCCGCGTTCATCGCGTCGTACTTCGCGTTGTCCGCGTTCTTCGCATGGACCGCCTGGCGGCTGTTCAGCGGCATGTTCGGCGACGGCGGCAACTTCGACCTCTGGGGCTTCATCGCCGCCATCGGCGCAGCGTTCCTCGCGGTGTTCATGCTCAAGGCGCTGGTCTTCATCCAGCACCGCTACGAGATCGACGACATCGAGGTGACTCGCGCGGATCAACCGCAACTCTTCGAGTTCATCGACCGCCTCGCGGACGAGGCGCGCGCGCCCCGGGCGCACAAGGTCTTCCTGTCGCCGCGCGTCAACGCCGCGGTCTTCTACGACCTCTCGCTGCTGAACCTCATCGTCCCGTCGAAGAAGAATCTCGAGATCGGGCTCGGTCTCGTGAACGTCGTGACGCTGGGCGAATTCAAGGCGGTGCTCGCGCACGAATTCGGCCATTTCGCGCAGCGTTCCATGGCGGTTGGCCGCTGGGTGTACATCGCGCGTCAGATCGCCGGCCACGTCGTCTCGCGCCGCGACGCGCTCGACAAGTTCCTCAAGCAGCTCTCGCGCCTCGATCTGCGAATCGCGTGGATAGGCTGGCTGCTGTCGATCATCGTCTGGTCGATCCGGTCGATGATGGACGTGCTGTTTCGCATGGTGCTCCTCGCCGAGCGCGCGTTGTCGCGCCAGATGGAGTTCCAGGCCGACCTCGTCGCGGTGTCGCTCACGGGCAGCGACGCGCTCATCCACGCGTTGCACAAGCTCAACGCCGCGGACGACGCGTGGGACAAGACGATGGAATTCGCGAACGCGGAGTGCGGCAAGAAGCGCGGCGTGAAGGATCTCTTCGCGGTGCAGACGCGCATCCTCACGCGCATGCGCGAGATCCTGAACCAGCCGTCGTACGGCGTGGTCCCGCCGCTGCCCCCGACGGCGCGCGAAACGCATCGCGTGTTCAAGACGGAACTCGCGCAGCCGCCGCGCATGTGGGCCACGCATCCGCCCAGCGCGGACCGCGAGTCCAACGCGAAACAACGTTACGTCGCGGCCGAGGTCGACGAACGCAGCGCGTGGCAACTGTTCCAGGAACCCCAGGCGCTCAAGGACCAGATGTCCGCCCATGTTTTCCGTGCCACGGAAACCGAGGCGACGGCACATGAGAAGACGTTCGAACAGCTCGACAAGGAATACGGCCGCGCCTTCCTGAATCCCGGCTACCGCGGCGCGTATCTCAACCGCTCCCCCGTACGCCACGCGGACACCGCGGCGGCGCTGTACGGTCCGCCCGTCTCGCCGGCCGAATTGCCGGCTGTGCTCGATGCGCTCTATCCACCGCAGTTGTCGAAAGACGTCGAGGCATTGAACGAGAAGCTGGAAGAGAAGAACGCGCTGGAAGCGCTGCGTGACAGCCAGGCGCACGCACCGGGCGGCATCATCCAGCATCAGGGCCGCCCCGTGCGCCGCGCGGAGCTGCCGCGCGTGATCGCAGCTCTCGACCGCGACCTCAGCGGCGTGCGCTCGCGCATCGAGTCGCACGACCGGATCTGCCGCACCGCGCACCTCTGCGCCGCGCGCATCCTGCAGAAGGGCTGGCCCGAATACCTGCAGGGACTCGCGGCGGCGCTGCACTACGCGGATCACAGCGAGGCCAATCTGCGCGACGTGCAGGGCTACGTCGGCAACATCTACGGCGTCGTCACGGCGGACGGACGCGTGAGCTCGAAAGAACTCGCGCGCCTCATCGAAGGCTGCCAGCAGCTCTATCGCGTCCTGCAAGCCGTCTACACCGAGATGCCGCAGGTCACGCTCGATCGCACGCTCACGCGCAGGCTCGAGGTCGAGAACTGGGCCGCGATGCTCGAAGCCTTCCAGCTCCCGCCTCCCAATCGCGAGAACATCGGCCAGTGGCTCGAGGTCATCGATGGCTGGGTCGGCGCCGCGCGGCATTCGCTGTCGCGCCTGCGCACCGCGGCGCTCGAACAGTTGCTGCTCGCCGAAAGCCAGGTCGCGAAATTCGTGCGCGACAAGCTGCAACCGGCCGATGCGCCGCCAGCGACCACGGTGCCGCGCGAATTCCTCACACTGCTGCCGGGCAAGGAGCGGCCGCGGCAGAAGCGGCTCGACTGGTGGGACCGCTTCCAGACCGCCGATGGCGTCGTGCCCGCGATCGCACGCTCGGTCGTCGCCGTCGGCATCGTGGGCTCCGTCGTCGCGCTCGGCGCGCAGGTCGGCACCTCGAGTCTGACTATCTACAACGCGCTGGCCTCACCGGTCGTCGTCTGGCTGGACGGCGAGCGCTTCGTCGCGGAACCGATGCAGCCGCTGACGGCGAGCGTCTCGCAGTCGGGTTCGCTCGACGTGCGTGCCACGACGCAAGACGGGCGCGAGATCGAGAGCTTCGCGCAGAAGATCGGCGGCGCGAACGCGAAGTACGTGTACAACGTCGCGGGAGCGGCGCCGCTCTACCACCGCAGCGTGGCCTACTACCCGAACGAGGCCGCCGCCGCGAATGCGCCGGACCGGCCCTCGCGTCAGCTCGGCGCCGCGCGCTGGCACACCGCCTCCTCGTACGATCACCTGTTCGAGGAGTCGCCCGAGTCCATCGAGACGAGCAGCGGCGGTGTGAGCTATCGCGAAGTGCTCGGCGCGGCGACCGAAGCCTCGCCGGGCCGGCAGCTCCACCTCGTGACGGATGCGGCGGAGCGCAACCGCATGCTGCTGGCGCACGCGCGTTGGGATTCCACCGAGTCGGCCACACTCTCCGACTGGCTCGAGCTCGCGTCGGAGGATCCGGCGTTCGACGCGCTCTTGGCCGAACGCGTGAAGCAGGACGCCAACGACATCGTGCTCGGCCGGTTCGAGCAGGATTTCTCCACGGGCCCGAAACACGAACAGGTTTGCGCGCGCCATACACGCGGCGCCGCGGCAAACCCGAAGGATCCGGATCTGCAGTACCTCGCGATCCGTTGCACGCCGGACGATGCCGTCCAGAATGCGCGATTCATCGCCGCGCACGAGCAGTGGCCCCAGCATCGCTGGTTCACGTTCGCCGCGGGCGGCTCGCATGCCGAAGCCGGCGACTACGCGACAGCGGAACCGCTGTTCGAGGAAGCGCGGCGCACGCTGCGCCCGATGCGCAATTACCTGACTCTCGAGACGGCGCGACTGCGGCGCCTCAACGGTCGCGGTGAACCTGCCGCGCTTGCCGATCTCTCGAACGCTTCGGACTACCTCGCGTCGATGCTGGCCATCGAATCGGGAGAGGCAGAGGCAGGTTCGCCGCTCGAACCTTACGCGCTGCTCGCGAAAGCGCAGCTCTCCGACGCCGCGCGACTCGCGAAGGCGGCGGGAGAAGACGGCCATCGACTGCTGCGGCTCATCGCCGCTTCCGAGGGCGCGACCGAGGCCATGATCGACGAGGCGCTGGCTTTGCCCATCGCCGCAGGAGACGGCGACGCGATGCTCACGATGTACGCGCTCGCCGCGCGCCATGGCCGTAATACGGCGCCGTTCGAGACCGCCATCCGCAATGACGCGCAGCGCACGGCCGACGGACTGCTGCGCTTCCTCGAAGACCTGAAGCGCGGCGAGGATCCCGCGCGCGCACGCGCCGCGATTCCGTCGCTGCGACTGTCGGGCCGACTCAACCTGCTGTATGCCGGCGTGGTGTTGTTAGGCCCGAAGGCGCCCGCGGAGTGGCGTCTCGAGGTCGAACGCGGCCTGTTCGTCGGCGAACGCGGCTATCTCGCAAGCGCATCTCCTACAGGTCGAAACGATCGAGGTTCATGACCTTCGTCCAGGCGGCGACGAAGTCCTTCACGAACTTCGCGTGCGCGTCCGAGCTGCCGTAAACCTCGGCGATCGCGCGCAACTGCGCGTTCGCGCCGAACACGAGATCGGCACGCGTGCCGGTCCATTCGACCTTGCCGGTCTTCGCGTCCTTCGCTTCGTAGACGTCCTTCGCATCCGACGTCGCTTTCCACGACGTGCGCATGTCGAGCAGGTTCACGAAGAAGTCGTTGGTCAGCGAGCCGGGCTTCTTCGTCAGCGCGCCATGCTTGGCGCCTTTGTAGTTCGCGCCGAGCACGCGCAGCCCACCGACGAGGACGGTCAGCTCCGGCGCGGTCAGCGTGAGCAGTTGCGCCCGATCGAGCAGCAGCGCTTCCGACGGGATCGAGAACTTGCCCTTGAGGTAGTTGCGGAAGCCGTCGGCTACAGGCTCGAGCGCCTTGAACGACTCGACGTCGGTCTGTTCCTGCGAGGCGTCCGTGCGCCCCGGGTTGAACGGGACTTTCACGTTGATGCCGGCCTTCTTCGCCGCCTGTTCCACGCCGACATTTCCGGCGAGGACGATCAGATCGGCGAGCGAGACCTTCTTTCCGTTCTTCGCCTTCGAGTTGAAGCCGGCGCGGATGGCTTCGAGAACATCCAGCACCTTCGCGAGCCGCGCGGGTTCGTTGACCTCCCAGTTCTTCATCGGCGCAAGGCGGATGCGCGCGCCGTTGGCGCCGCCGCGCATGTCGGAGCCGCGGTAGGTGGACGCGGACGCCCATGCCGTGGACACGAGCTCGGCCACCGAGAGGTTCGACTTGTGGATCGCCCTCTTGAGACCGGCGATCTCGGTGTCGCCGATCAGCCTGTGGGTGAGCTTCGGCAACGGGTCCTGCCAGAGCAGTTCCTCTTTCGGAACTTCCGGCCCGAGGTAACGCACGCGCGGACCCATGTCGCGATGCGTGAGCTTGAACCAGGCGCGTGCGAACGCGTCGGCGAACTGCTCCGGATGTTCGAGGAAGCGACGCGAGATTTTTTCGTACGCCGGATCGAAGCGCAGGGACAGATCCGTCGTCAGCATGCTCGGCGCGATGCGCTTCGAGGCGTCGTGCGCGTGCGGCACCGTGCCCTCACCCGCGCCGTTCTTGGGCTTCCACTGCTGAGCGCCGGCCGGACTCTTCGTGAGTTCCCATTCGAACCCGAACAGGTGCTCGAAGAAGTCGTTGCTGAACTTCGTCGGCGTCTTGGTCCAGGTGACTTCGAGGCCGCTCGTGATCGCATCCCCGGCGATACCGGTGCCGTGCTTGCTGCTCCAGCCGAGGCCTTGCGCCTCCAGCTCCGACGCTTCCGGGTCAGCGCCAACGTGCGCCGCGTCGCCGGCACCGTGAGTCTTGCCGAAGCTGTGACCGCCCGCGATCAGCGCGACGGTCTCTTCGTCATTCATCGCCATGCGCGCGAACGTCTCGCGGATGTCGCGAGCCGCGGCGACCGGGTCGGGATTGCCGTTCGGCCCCTCGGGGTTCACGTAGATGAGGCCCATCTGCACGGCCGCGAGCGGGTTCGCGAGATCGCGTTCGCCCGAATAGCGCTTGTCCGCGCCTAACCACTTGCTCTCGGCGCCCCAGTACACGTCCTGGTCGGCTTCCCAGACGTCCTTGCGACCGCCGCCGAAGCCGAAGGTCTTGAAGCCCATCGATTCGAGCGCGACGTTGCCGGTGAGGATCATGAGATCGGCCCACGAAATCTGGCGGCCGTATTTCTGCTTGATCGGCCAGAGCAGTCGCCGCGCCTTGTCGAGGCTCGCATTGTCCGGCCACGAGTTCAGCGGCGCGTAACGCTGCTGTCCACGCCCACCGCCGCCGCGACCGTCGCCCACACGGTACGTGCCGGCACTGTGCCAGGCCATGCGGATGAACAGCGGTCCGTAGTGACCGAAGTCCGCGGGCCACCACGGCTTCGAGTCCGTCATCAGTTTGCGCAGATCTTTCTTCAGCGCCTTGAAGTCGAGTTTCTCGAACTCGCTCGCGTAGTCGAAGTCCTCACCCATCGGGTCGGATTTCGAGGAATGCTGGTGCAGCAGTTCGAGCGGCAACTGGTTCGGCCACCAGTCGCGATTGGAGGTTCCGCGGCCCGAACGATTGAACGGACACTTTGCTTCGGTAGCCATCTGGGAACTCCCTGTCTGAATGGATCATTACGTCGAATGGATGACACTGTATGCGCGACACATGACATGCATGGTCGATTGTTACGATCAAACACATAGACGGCATCTATGACAAGGGAGTCGCAGCCTCTCCCTTGCGAGCGACTGGTCACATCGCTCCGTTTGCGCGAGAGTGCGCGCCCCGCCCGTAAAACAAGGTACCGCACGATGTCGCAGAGCGAACACCAGAATCGTCGCGTCGTTCTCGCCGCCCGGCCGGCGGGCACTCCCACCGCCGCGGATTTCCGGCTGGAGACAGCACCCGTGCCGGTACCCGCGGACGGAGAATTGCTGCTGCGCACTACCTATCTGTCGCTCGACCCTTACATGCGCGGAATGATGAACGAGATCGGCCCCGTGTATTCGCGGTCGATCGCGCTCGGCGAGTCGATTGCGGGCGGCACGGTGAATCAAGTGGTGAGCTCGAAGAACCCGAAGTTTCGCGCAGGCGACCTCGTACTCGGCAACGCGGGCTGGCAGGACTATGCGATTTCGGACGGAAAGGACTTGATGCCACTCGGCGAACTGCCGCAGCCATCCCGCGCGCTCGGAATCCTCGGCATGCCCTCCTTCACCGCGTATGTGGGGTTGCTGGATATCGGCCAGCCGAAACCCGGCGACACCGTCGTGGTCGCCGCGGCAACCGGCGCGGTCGGCTCCGTCGTCGGTCAGATCGCGAAGCTGAAAGGTGCGCGCGTCGTCGGCATCGCGGGCGGCGCGGAGAAGTGCCGCTATGCCGTCGAACAACTCGGGTTCGACGCCTGCGTCGATCATCGCGAGCCCAAGCTTCACGAGCGCCTCGCCGCGGCCTGTCCGAAAGGCATCGATGTCTACTTCGAAAACGTCGGCGGCAAGGTCTTCGAGACTGTCATGCGGCTGCTGAACATCGGCTCCCGGATTCCGCTCTGCGGGTTCATCGCGAGCTACAACGCGGACCAGCTTCCGCCGGGACCCGACAAGCTACCGATGTTGCAATCCACGCTGCTGCAGAGGCGGATCAAGATGCAGGGCTTCATCATCCTCGACCACTACGCGACGCGATACGCGGACTTCCGCCGCGACATGGGCGAATGGGTGGCGTCGGACAAGGTGAAGATGCGCGAGGACATCGTCGACGGACTGGAGAACGCGCCGGCCGCGTTCATCGGCCTGCTGGAAGGAAAGAACTTCGGGAAGCTGGTCGTGCGCGTCGCCTAGCGGGCGGAGAGATCCGCGAGGACGATCTCGTGCCGAATCGCTGCCTTGCCGGACTGCGTGAGCGCCTGCAGAACGATTCGCGGCGACTTCGCCACCCAGTCGATCTCGATCAGACCGAAATTCGGCTCGCGCACGTGCGCGCCCACGCGATTCGCGTTCGGCACGTCCACCGGCCACACCTCGGTGAGCCCGCTCGACGTGAGATCCCAGAACGGGTAAGGCACGTTCACGTCGAGCTTCGACAGCTCGGCGTAGTGCGTGTCGCCGCTGATGAACACGACGCCGTTGGCTCTCGTGCGGCGAATCGTCTCGATCAACCGTTGGTGGTCATGCGCATAGTTGATCCACGCTTCCCAGCCGGGGAAATCCGCGAGCACCTGCAGGCTCGACGCGATGATGCGCAACTCCGCGGGCAGCGAGAGTTGTTGCTCGAGCCAGGTCCATTGACGCATCCCCAACATCGTCGCGGCCGGATCCGGCGAACGCGCGTAAGGGCCGGGCACGAACTGCCCCGCGGCTTTCTTCGCCTCCTCCCATTCCTTGTAGTTCTGTTTGCCGAGATCGAGGCGCGCGATCGCCGTGCGGTTGAACCGCAGGTCCGGCAGGATCACTTGCACTCGCCGGCCACGCGGCCCAAACATTTTCGACGTGTAGATGCCGTCACGCGTCCACCGCGGCGAATCTTTCGGCTCTTCCCAGAATTCGAGGAACGCGCGCCGCGATTCCTCCTTCATCGGGAAGTCGCCGCCCGCATCGTTCTCACCGTAATCGTGATCGTCCCAGATCGCGAGCAGCGGCGTGCCCGCCTTCAGTTTCTGGAAGCCCGGCTTCGCGGCGAGCTGGCGATACTTCTCGCGCAATACCCCCATGTCGCGCGTGTCGCCGTAGATGTTGTCGCCGAGGAAGACGAACAGCTCCGGCCGCGTGGCGAGCACGGCTTCCCAGATCGGCTGTTCCTTTTCCTGGTCCGCGCAAGAACCGAAGGCGATGCGCGTGAGCGCCGTTTCCGGCTTCGCGTCCACGCGTCCGGACAGCGCAATCGCGCCGGCGCCGAGCGCGATGCCGCCGGCGGTCAGGAACCGCCGGCGGCCTTCATCGTGCTCCGTCATCAGAACTTCGCTTTGAGCGACAGGAAGTACTGTCGTGGCGCGCCGAGTAGCAAGGTCTGCGTCGTGCCGTTCGGATCCGCGTTGGTGAAACCGTTCGAGTCGATGGTGCTGAAGTAGTCTTCATCGGAAAGGTTCGTGATGTCGGCCTGCAACGTGAGTTGTTCGATGAATCCGAGCCCGGTGAAGCGATACCCGAACCCCGCGTTGAGCACGGTGTACGCATCGACTCCACCTTCGTTGAGGTAAGTGTAGTACCGGTCGTCCACATGATTCACGTCCACGTGCGCGAAAAGCGGCCCGCGCGTGTAGCCGAGCTCGGACTTGAACAGCAGCTCCGGCGTGTCCACCACCTTCTTGCCGCCCACCGGCACGACGGTTTGGACGCCCGCGCCATTCGTCGTCACGTAGTCGTCGTCGTACGTCGAGTCGTTGAACGACACCGAGTTGAACCAGCTCAGGCCGTCGGCCGGACGCCAGGTGAAGGCCGCCTCGATGCCCTTCGTGGTGACGCCGCCCACGTTCGCGAGAACGGAGGGATTGCCGACGATGCCCGGTCCCTGCGTGATGCCGACGAGACGATCCTCGAAGTCCACGTGATAGATGGCCAGCAATCCCTCGAACTTGTCCGAGCGAACGCGGACGCCCGCTTCGAGGTTGGTCGCGGTCTCGGGCTCGATCACGTCGCGGATCGCCGCGAATCCCGCCGCCGTCGTGCTGAACGGGCCCGACGTGCCGCTGCTCGCGAACGTGCGCACGTTGCGCGAGCCTGCGGCGAACAACTCGAGATCATCCGACAAACGCCAGTTGATGCCGACCTGCGGCAGGAACGGTTCGTCGGTCTCGAGCGTGCCGGTTTTCACCGGGCCCACGATCGTGTCGGCTTCGTTCTCCGAGCGAACCGCGCGGAAGCCGGCATTGATGCGCACCGAATCCGTGATCGCCCACGTGTCCTGCAGGTGGAAGACTCGCGTCGTCGTGTCGAAGGCGTACTCCCACTGCGTCAGCAACGGATTGCGCTGGAAATCTTCGTACGAGCGCGACGGCGCCGTCAACGACGGCTCGCCATAGAAGCGGCGTGCCTGCACGAAGTCGTTGCTCTCGTACCAGAGGCCGCCGTTGATCTCGTGCGAGCCGACCTTCCACGTCACCGAGGTCACGATGCCCTGGCGCTCGAGGTCGTACTCTGTGGTGCGGACGGAGAGCGGCGCGCCGCCCGGCGTCGGCGTGTACGGCGTTCCCCACAAGCCCTGGCCTTCGTTCTGGTGCAGGTACACATTCGTGTTCCATTCGACGTTCTCGCCGAACGGCAACGCGAGCGCGACGTAACCCAGGTGATCCTTGCGAAGTCCCGAAGCGTTCCAGTAAGCGTCGTCACACGCAATCGCGTCGTTCTGGCCGGACGCGTTGCAGGCCGCCGCCGCGGCCACGGCCGCGTCCCAGTTCGGATAGAAATTGTCCCAGTCGCGCCCGCGTCGTTCGACAATGTCGATCGAGAGATCCTGGTAGTCGATCTCCATGCGGTCCGAGTAGTTGTAGTAAGCGGTCAGCGTCGCGCCACCCACGGGCTGCACGACCTTGAGGTTGTAGTCGCGGACGTTCTGATCTCCGGCGCCCTTCCACTTCTCCGAGCTCGCATCCACCGCGGTGAACAGGATCTTCGTGCCCGCGCCGAGCTCGCCGGTATCCAGGCGCGCGTAGGTGCGGCGCGCCGAGTCGCTGCCGAACATCTGCTGCAGGTTGGCGCCGAACTCGTCGGCCGGCGCGGCGGAGAAGAACTGCACCGTGCCGCCGAGGTTGCTGCTCGAGGCCGTGTCGAGGCCGCCCGTGCCCTGCGAGAGCACGACTCGATCGACGAGCTCCGACGGAATTGCGCGACTGATGTGAAGACCGTTGTGGTTGCCGTAGGTCATGTCGCCGAGCGGCACGCCGTCGAGCGTGAAGCCGATGCGATTCTGGTTGAAGCCGCGGATCGTCACCCGCGCCGACCATTCATACGCGCCGAACGGATCGGCGGACTGGAAATTCACGCCCGGGAGTTTCTCGATCGCCTTGAGCGGGCTCGTTCCCGCGGGGAGTAAATCGATCTGCTGGTGGCTGACTTCCTGGACCTGACGCGTTTCGCCGCGACCCAGAATGACGATCTCCTCCATCGCATCGGACTCGTCGGCCTCCTGGGCGACCGCGGTCGCGGCGCCGAGAGCGCAGGGAATGGCGAGCGCGAGCGCGATCGCGCGGCGCAGTGTGTTGTTCGTGTCGTACATGAGAAGAAGCCTCCGTGTCGGAAAGGCGCGCACGTTAGAGGCGGCACATCTCAGATCGTTGACGGTCTCGTTGCCAACAGATGACGGCCGCATGGCGCGCCATCTCGTTGCAATGTTTGCGCTGCACGCTCCGTCACCGTGCGAAAACTCATACTCACCTTGGCATTCATCGCCGCGTGCGCGGGCAGTTGCGCGCATGCCGGAACGGTTCTGCTGATCTCGATCGACGGCTTGCCGCCGCGGTATGTGACGGAGGCGAGTCGGTTGCATCTCTCGATACCGACGCTGCGGAGCTTCGTCGAGCGCGGCGCGTATGCGTCCGGCGTCATCGCCGTGACCCCGACCGTGACGTATCCAAACCACACGACGATGGTCACCGGCGTCCTGCCCGCGCAGCACGGCATCACGACGAACACCACGTTCGATCCGCTGAACGTGAATCGCGATGGCTGGTTCTGGTACGCGGAAGACATCCGCGTGCCGACGCTGTGGTCGGCGGCATCCGCCGCGAAGTTGCGGACCGCGAGCGTCAACTGGCCGGTGACCGTGGGCGACACGAACATCGATTTCCTGCTGCCGGAATACTGGCGCACCTCCACCGCCGACGACACCAAACTACTGCGCGCGCTGGCGCGGCCCGCCGGAATGCTGGAGCGGCTCGAGCGGAAAGTGGGCACCGCCTTCGTCGACGGCAACACGGATACGCTCGAGTCCGATCGCGTGCGCACGCGCTACGCGCTCGAGATCCTGCGCAACGAGCGTCCGCGGTTCATGGCCGTGCATCTCGTCGCGCTCGACGGCACGCAGCATCGCGACGGGCCGGAGGTTCCTTCCGCGTTCAAGGTGCTCGAACAGATCGATTCGATGGTGGGAGAGCTGATCGCAGCGGCCCGCGCCGTCGATCCCGCCGCGACCATCGCGGTAGTTTCGGATCACGGCTTCATCGGCACGCACACCGCGGTGAATCTGCGGTCGCGGTTCGTGGAAGCCGGCCTCATCACCCTGTCGAGCCCCACCGCCGCTGGCGCGCCCGCGATCACCTCCTGGGAGGCGCAGGTCTGGCCGGGCGGCGCCTCCGCCGGCATCGTGCTGCGCGATCCGGGCGATTCCACTTTGCGTGAACGGGTCTCAGCACTGCTGCGGAAAATCACGGCGGATCCCGCGAACGGAATCGCGAAGATCCTGGATGCCCGCGAACTCGAGCGCGCCGGCGCTTTCCCGAACGCATCGTTCGGCGTCGAGTTCTCCCCCGGCTTTTACTTCGCCCCGGGACTGCGCGGAGCCCTGCTCTCGCCCGGCTCCTCGAAGGGCACGCATGGCTACCTGCCGGAACGTCCCGAGATGCACGCAGCTTTCTTCATTGTCGGCCCCGGCATCGAGGCCGGACGCGATCTCGGGGTCATCGACATGCGCCGCATCGCGCCGACGCTCGCGCGCATCCTCGGCGTCGAACTACCCAGCGCGCCGCAGCCGCCGCTGTTCGAACCTGCCCCGTAGAGATGCCGCTCGAGGAGCGGCGTGTTCGAGTAACTTTTCACAGTGCCTGCCTCCGGGACGGGTCCCGGACTCCCTCCCCGGCGCGAGTAGCGCACAATATCGGCCATGTCCGACGCCACCTCTCTGACCGATCTCATCCACCAGGCGCAGTCGGGGGATTCGTCGGCACTGCGGCGCATCTTCGACGCCACCTACGGCGATCTGCGCACCCTCGCCCGCATGCGGCTGTCGCGCGGCGGCCGCGACCACATCCTCGACACGACGTCGTTGGTCCACGAGTCGTACCTGCGGTTCATCGAGGCCGGCCGGCTGCGCATCGAGGACCGCAAGCACTTCCTGCGCTACGCGAGTCACGTCATGCGCTCGGTGATCGTCGATTTCGTGCGCGAGAACCGCGCGAAGCGCCGCGGCGGCGACGTGCCGCACGTCACGCTGAACTCGCAGATCGACGCCGGCGGCGGCGAGCTCGAAATCGTGCGCGTGAACGACGCGCTCGAAGAGCTCGCGAAGCACGACGAGCGCATGGCCCAGGTCGTCGAGATGCGCTACTTCGCGGGCATGACGGAAACGGAGATCGCCGAGGCGCTGGGCGTGACCGACCGCACCGTGCGGCGCGACTGGGAGAAGGCGCGCCTGTTGCTCGCCGAGGCGCTGAAATGATTGTCCGGTTCCCGACGCCAATTCCGTTGTAGCGCTCATGAGCAAACTGCGGATCGATCCCGGCTCCTGGGCCGAGTTGAACCGGCTGCTGGACGACGCGCTCGACCGACCGACCGACGAGCGGGACGCGTGGCTCGAGGCGCTGCCCGGCGATCTGAACGCTCTGAAGCCCAAGCTACGGGATCTGCTGGCGAACGCGGCGCAGGTCGAGACCCGCGATTTTCTCGGCGCGCTGCCGAAAGTCGATCTCGTCGTGGACGACTGCACCGCGGGCGCGCAGACCGGCGCCGGGGATGTCGTGGGCCGCTACCGCCTCGTGCGCGAGCTCGGCCGCGGCGGCATGGGCGCGGTGTGGCTCGCGGAGCGCGTCGACGGACTGCTCAACCGGCCCGTCGCGCTCAAGCTGCCGCACGGACAGTGGCGCCCGGACCTGGCCGCGCGCATGGCGCACGAACGCGAGATCCTGGCGCATCTCGAACACCCGAACATCGCGCGGCTCTACGACGCGGGGCTGACCGACCAGGGGCGTCCGTATCTTGCGCTCGAGTATGTCGAAGGCCACCCGATCGACGCCTACTGCAACGATCGCGACCTCGACATCCCGGCGCGCCTGCGCCTGTTCGTGCAGGTCGCGAACGCCGTCGCTTACGCGCACGGCAAGCTGATCGTGCACCGGGATCTGAAGCCCGCGAACCTGTTCGTCACGGCGTCGGGCGACGTGCGCCTGCTCGATTTCGGCATCGCCAAACTACTGCAGGACGACGCCGGCAATGGAACGCGCGCGTCACAGCTCACCGAACTCTCCGGGCGCGCGATGACGCCGGACTACGCGTCGCCAGAACAGATCCTGGGCGAGCCGCTGGCGATCACCGCCGACGTCTACTCGCTGGGCGTCGTCCTCTATGAACTGATCGCGGGCCAGCGCCCCTACCGGCTGCAGCGCGATTCCCGCGGCGCGCTCGAGGATGCGATCGTCGGCGTCGAGCCGGTGCGGCCGAGCACGGTCGTGGAGCCCCGCCGGCGAAAGGCATTGCGCGGCGATCTCGACACGATCGTGCGGAAGGCGCTGCGCAAGAATCCGCACGAACGCTATGCCACGGTCAACGCGTTCGCCGACGACATCGAGCGTCACCTCGCGGGACGGCCCGTGTTCGCGCGGCCCGACAGCCGCTGGTATCGAGTCTCGCGCTTCATCGCACGCAACAAGCTCGCCGTCGGTGCCGCGGCGCTCGTGTTTTTGGCGGTGATCGGCGGGTCGGCCGTCGCGCTGTGGCAGGCGAACCTCGCGCTCGCCGAAGCGCGGCGCGCGGAAGAGGTCAAGGATTTCATCACCTCCATCCTCAGCGACGCGAACGAGTTTTCGGACGGCAAGGCGCTGTCGGTCATCGACCTGCTGAAGCAGGCGCGTCTGCGCATCGATGCCACGTTCGAAAACCGGCCCGACTTGCGGGTGGAACTGCTGAACGTGGTCGCCACGAGCCTCCTCGGACTCGAAGACACCGATGCCGCGGAGGAGATCGCCGCTCACTCGCTGCAACTCGCGGAGACCCATTTGGCCATCGACCATCCGGCGGCGGTGCGCGCGCGCGTCCTGGCGGCCGAAGTCGATCACATTCGCGGCCGTACGCAGTCGATGCGCGATCGCATCGACAATGCGTTGCCCATTCTGCGCCGCGACGCCGCGGAGCACCCCGCTCCGCTGGTCGATGCGCTGCGCCTGCAAGCGCTCGGCGCCATCGAAGAAGGCCGGCACGTCGAATCCGTCGCCCTCGCGCGCGAAGCGGCCGACATCTCGCTGGCACACCTGGGCGAACGGGAGATGCGCACGGCGCAGTCGCTGCTCATGCTCGCTTTCGCCTATCTATATGACCCGAGCCAGGCCGGCAGCGCGCTTGCGCCGGCGGAGCATGCCCGCCGGCTCGCTCACGCGATTCACCGCGGCGACACGGAGAACGAGTTCGTGATCCAGGCGGATGGCACCTATGGCCGCGCGCTGGCCAGCGCGGGACAACTGCAGCGTGGCATCGAAATCCTCGAGGGCGTGCAGACTCACGTGCGGCGCAAGTACGGCGCCGAGAGCATGCAGGCCGGGATCCTCGCGCAGAATCTCGTGTTGTTCCAGATAAAGGCGGGTCAGCTCGACGCGGCGATCGAGAACAGCGAGATCGGCGTGCGACTGCTGGCGAAGCACGTGAACGCCAACTCGCACAGTCACGCGCGCGGATTGCGTGGACACGCGACGGCGCTGCTCGCCGCGCGGCGCAGCGAGGCCGCGCTGGTGAAGCTCGATGAAGCGCTGGCGGCCTATCGCGCGATGCCCGACGCGCCGGCTGCGGATGTGTCCGCGGTGCGGCTGAATCGCGCGCTCGCGCTCGTGCAACTCGGCCGACTCGAGGACGCAAAGCAGGAAGCGGCTCCCGCGATCGAGTTCCATCGAACTCGCGACATCGTCGCGAGGATTCGCGCGTCATATGTCGACGGACTGATCCGGCGGTTGTCGGGCGATCCCGCCGGCGCGATCGCTGCGCAAACAGAGGTTATGCCGCGGCTCGAATCCGATCCGCAATGGAAGCTGGAGCTGGCGCGAGCGCTCATGGAAATCGGCTCGAACCAGGTCGAGCTCGGACAGCACGATCGTGCCGAAGAGACACTGCAGCGTTCGATCGCGTTGTACCTCGAACTCCAGCCGCTGCGCGTGACGCCCGATCGCGCCGACGCACTCGTGGCGCTCGGTCGCGCGCAACTCGCCTCGGGTCGCCCGGGAGAAGCGCGCGTGCCGCTCGCGGCGGCCGATGCGTTCTGGCAAGGCTACGACGCGAGCAGTCACTGGGCCGTCGATGCCGCGCAGTGGCTCGATCGTTGCGAGGCCGCCGTGCGGCGATGACGGCTCCGACTACACGGAGCTCGATGGGGTCACGCGCCGGAAATATCAGCGATGCTTGATCTTGTCCTTGTCCGCGAGACCCGACACGACCTCGATGTTGATGCCGTCGGACAATCCGGTCTTGATCTCGCGCTTGTCGAACTTCTGCGGTGCTGTCTCGACTTCGACGAACGTCCGCTTGTCCTCGATGATCAGATTGCCTTCGTTGATCGCGAGTACGTTCTCGCGCTTGTCGAGAACGATGTCCGCGTTGGCGCTGTAGTTGGATCGCAGGTAGAGATCCTTGTCGAGCTGCACGGCGGCGCGGATCGTGAACTTGATCGTCCCCTGGTCCGTGACGCCCTTGGGCGCGATGTATTCGAGCGATGCCTTGAACGGTTTGCCCTGCAGCGCGCCGACGTTGAGCACGAGCTCCATGCCCTGTTTCAGCTTGCCGACTTCGGATTCGTCGACGAGACCTTCGAAGATCATGTCGTTCATGTCGGCGAGCGTCGCGAGCGTCGTGCCGGACTGGAACGTGCTCGATTCGATGATGAACGAGCCCTCCTTGTTCGGGAGATCGAGGATCGTGCCGTCCATGGTCGCCGGAATCATGTTGGACACGAGTCCGGAGCTGCGCGTCGCACCGGTGCGCAAAAGCTGCAGCCCGTTCTCGGCGGAGTTGACCGCTTCCTTCTGCACATCGTACGTCGTCATGTACTGATTGAACTGCGATTGCGAGATCACGCCATCGGCCGCGAGCTTGCGATAGCGCTCGATGTCCTTCGCCTGGTTCTGCAGGTTGATGCGAGCGGACTGAAGCTGCGCCTCGGCCTGGTTCACGTTGAGCGCGTTCGGGCGCAGCGCGATTCGGGCGAGGACCTGGCCTTTTTTCACGACCTGGCCCGGCTCGACGTAGAGCTTCTCGACGACGCCCGAGACCTGCGCCTTCACTTCGATCTCGCGACGCGGGATCACTTTGCCGACGGCCACGGTCTTCTTGATGATCGTCGTCGTCGCGGGCGTGTCGATCTGGTAGACGACGGTTTCACCCTTCGATTTCTGGTACAGGAAGACGAAGGTCCCGACGAACACCAACGCGATGATGGCGAGGACGACCCACTTGATGATGCGCTTCATTATTCTTCCTGCAATGCGATGATCGGATTGACGGCGGCAGCTTTCGCGGCGGGAATGATCGACGCGAGGACTCCCGCGATGACGAGCACCACGAGCGCGACGAGCGCGGTGCCAAATTCGAGTTCCGGCGGACCGAAGAAGCCCGCTTTGCCACCGCTGGCTTCGAGCTTCTTCGCGATGCCTTCGAGCAGCGCCGCGCCGACGACGAGACCGCTGTAGCCCGCAATGACGGTGAGGAACAGCGCCTCCTGCATGATCATCGCGACGATCGACGCAGGCGTGGCGCCGAGCGCCTTGCGCAGGCCGATTTCACGCACACGCTCCTTCACGACGATGAGCATGATATTGCCGACGCCGATGGCGCCCGCGAGGATCGTGCCCACGGCGACGATCCAGCTGAACACGCGGATGCCCGTGAACAGGCCCTGCACCTTGTCCGCCTCGTCCTGCACGTTGAAGCTGCCGAACACGCCCTTGTCGTCGGGACTCACTTTCTTGCGCTGCGCGAGATACTTCTTCACGTCCTCTTCGGCGATGCGCGCGTGGAGACCCGCCTTCGGCGTGAACACCATGCTGCCGATCGCGCCGACCTGGTTGAACGCGTAGCGCAGCGTGTCGTTCGGTAGATAGATGCGCTCGTCTTCCTGCTGTTGCTGGCCGTTCGACAGCGACTTGAACACGCCGATCACGTCGAAGCTGATGCCGTTGATCGTGATCGCGCTGCCCACCGCGTTCTCGCCCGGCACGAACAACTGGTCGCGCACGCGCTGCCCGATCATCGCGACCTTGCGCCGCTCGCGAATATCGAGTTCGTTGAACGGACGGCCGTCGACGAGCTCGAGGCTGTTGAACCGCTCGACGCCGGCGAAGCCGCCCTGCACGCTGAACGCGCCGTTCTTCGACTTGTGCACGGTATACGGCGGGGATCCGCCCCACACGCCGACGTTGTTCTGTCCCTGGATGATCCCGACGGAGGGCACGTTCTTCGCGATGCCCTCGATGTCGGCGGGCTCGAAACGGATGTAGCGGCCGATGGGCATGCCCTCGAAGGGAATCTGGGTCGTGCCCTGCGACCAGAGCCACACCATGTTGTCCACCTGCGGGAATCCTTCATCCACGCCGTTCTCGAGTCCCTTGCCGGCGCCCAGCAGCACCACGAGCATGAAGATGCCCCAGAACACGCCGAACGCCGTCAGCGCGGTGCGCAGCTTGTGCCGGCTCAGCGTATTGAAGATCTCCTGCCATTTTTCGACGTCTATCATCAACTACTCCGCCCGCATCGCTTCGATGGGAGTGATCTTCGCGGCCCGCAGCGCGGGCATGAGGCCCGCCAGCAATCCGACGCCCACGAGCAGCGCGATCGCCGTCATCGCGACGCTGAAGTTCACTTCCGGATTGAGGAAGTAGCCGCCCTGCACGCCGGCCTTGCGCATCGTGAAGGCGATGAGCTCGATCAGGCCGACGCCGACGACGAGTCCAACGTATCCCGCGAACGCCGTCACCAGAGTCGATTCGAGCAGCAACGTGCTCACGATCGAGAACGGCGTCGCGCCGAGCGCCTTGCGGATGCCGATCTCGCGCGTGCGCTCCTTGACCGTGATGATCATGATGTTGCTGATGCCGACGATTCCGGCGGCCAGCGTGCCGAGCCCCACGAACCAGATGAAGATGTTGATGCCGGTGAACAGTCCGTTCACGCGCTTTGCCGGCTCGGCCATGTTGAAGGAATTGACGCCGCGCCGGTCGTCGGGCGAGACGTCCTTGCGGCGCTTGACCAGACTAACCACCTGCTTCTCGAGCTCGAAGCCATCCACGCCGGATTTCGGCCGGAGCCAGATCGAGTCGATGCGCCCGCCGCCGCCGTAGACTTTCTGGAACGTGGACATCGGGACGAATACGTTCTCCGAGTTGCGCCCGCGATTGCCCTTGTCGTGGAACACACCCACGACTTTCATCACGACTTCCTTGATGCGGATGTCCTTGCCGACGGGGTCCACACCGCCGGGGAACAGGCGCTCCGCGACGGCCGTGCCGATGACGGTGACTTTGCGGATGTCGTCGATGTCGAGCGGATTGACCTTGCGACCGAGGTTGAAGGGCACGTCTTCCTTGACGTCGAAGTACTCGTCCGGGATACCGCGGATCTGCGAATTGCTCGTCTTCTCGCCGTAGGTGATGAGGCCCGAGCCGGCGCCCGTTTCGCCGGCGATCATGCGTACGCCGGGTACCTGCGCGCGCACAGCATCGATGTCGGCCTGGTCGATCCGGATCTTGCGGCCGACACCCATGCCGTTGTGTGCGACGCTCGTGTCGCCCGACCACACGATGATGAAGTCGAGCACGTCCGAGCCGAAGTCCTGCATCACGCCGTTCTGCATGCCGCGGCCCGCGCCAAGCAGGATGATCAGCATGAAGATGCCCCAGAACACGCCGAACGCCGTCAGCAACGTGCGCAGCTTGTTCTGCTTCAGCGTGAACCAGATCTCCTGCAGTCCGTCGAGCACGGCTAGTGCACCACTTCGTGCGTGGCGACCAGACCATCCTTGAGGACGATCTTGCGCTGCGTCTGGTTCGCGACGTCCTGCTCGTGCGTCACGATGATGATCGTGTTGCCGCGCGCGTGGATCTCCTTGAGCAGGGACATGATCTCGCCCGTCGTGACGCTGTCGAGCGCGCCCGTCGGCTCGTCGGCGAGGATCACTCGCGGTTTGGCGATCAGCGCGCGCGCGATGGCCACGCGCTGCTTCTGCCCGCCCGACAACTGGTTAGGCATGAACGTCTTGCGGTCGGACAGCCCCACCATGTCGAGGTATTCCTCGGCGCGGCGGTTGCGCTCGCGGCGGCTGACGCCCTGGTAGTACAGCGGCAGCGCGACGTTCTCGGCCGCGTTCTTGAACGGCAGCAGATTGAAGGACTGGAAGATGAAGCCGAGCATCCGGTTGCGCAGGCGCGCGGCGTCGGTCTCGCTCATGTTGGCGACTTTTTCGCCCGCCAGCGTGTAGCTGCCGCTATCGTATCCGTCGAGAATTCCGAGGATGTTCAGCAAGGTCGACTTGCCCGAGCCGGACGAACCCATGATCGAGACGAGCTCGCCCTCGCGGATTTCGAGGTCTATCCCCTTGAGCACGTGCAGGGATTGATCGCCGGTCTGGTAGTACTTGTGGATATCGCGCAGTTCGATCATTTGAGTGACTTTCTCATCCGCACGCATGGCGATCCAGCCCCCTGACCCGGTTCAGACTGCAGTTCCGGGCAAATGGTTGCACTACACTCGCTGGCAAACCCTTCCGAGAGGTCACCCGGATGACGTCGATCCGCCTGCCTACCCCCAAACCACTGCGCGGCCTCCTGGCTAGCATCCTGTCGTTGGGGTTATTGAGCGCATGCGCGTCCGGATCGCCGCAGGATCGCGCGCCCACCGTCTGGACGCTGCGAAACGTCGCAAAAGTCGGAGGTCTACCCACCGAAGTGGTCGGCGTCCCCAAGGTCGCGGGTTCCGGTGCCGATGCCGGGTTCGTCTTCGACGGCAAGGCGGACGGCGTCTTCGTGCCGATCAATCCGATCGAAGGCTGGTCCGCCTTCACCATCGAAGTCCGCTTCAAGCCCGACGACACGGGTGGCGAGGAACAGCGCTTCCTGCACATCGAAGACGGCCGCAAGCAACGCGTGCTGCTCGAAACGCGCGTCACGCCCGACCAGCAATGGGCGCTCGACACCTTCCTGTTCCAGGACGCCGAGCACAGGCTCACGCTGCTCGATCGCAAGCTGCTGCATCCGACCGACCGGTGGTACTGGGTCGCGCTCGTGTACGACGGCCGGAAGATGTCTCAGTACATCGACGGCGTTCTCGAGCTCGAAGGCGAAGTCGCCTTCGCGCCGATGGCGGCGGGACGGACGTCGATCGGCGTGCGCCAGAATCTGGTGTCGTGGTTCAAGGGCGTCATCGCGGAATCGCGCTTCACGCCGGCCGCATTGCCGCCGTCACGACTGCGGAAGGAATGACTCCCGCTCAGGCGTGCAGGTTCGCGAGCAGAGCGCTGATCCTGATCGTCGCGAAGTTCGAGAATGTGTCCGAGACGGCGTAAGGCAGAACGATCAGGTCGTGATGCCGCAACGCGCCGCACGTGTACACCACGTTCGGCACATACCCTTCCCGTTCGGTCCGGTCGGGGCGCACCAGCGGCTCTCGCGATCGCGCGAGGACTTTCGACGGATCGTTCTTGTCGAGCAGCACCGCGCCGATGGAATAACGGCGCACGGGCCCCACGCCATGCGTCAGCAGCAACCAGCCTTCGTCGAGCTCGATCGGCGAGCCGCAGTTGCCGATCTGCACGAACTCCCAGGGAAATTGCGGCTTGAGAATGGCGCGGCCGCCATCCCATTGGTGGAGGTCGTCGGACAGGATCAGGTAGAGGTTCTCGTTGTCCTGCCGGCCGATCATGGCGTACTGACCGTTCAGCTTGCGCGGAAAGAGCGCCATGCCCTTGTTCTGCGCGGCCGAGCCCCGCAGCGGCGTCAGGCGAAACGAGAGGAAGTCGCGAGTCTCCAGTAGTTCGGAGCGGATGGCCTTGCCGCTGTAGGCCGTGTAGGTCGCGTAGAAGATCTTCTCCGGACCCGCGAACTGCACGAAGCGCGCGTCTTCGATTCCGTTCGACTGGGAAAGAGTCAGCGGAAAAATGACGCGCTCGCTGATGTGCTGCTCCGCGCGGAAGCTCACGTCGACGATCTCGCCTTCCGCAACCTGCGCCCGATTCATCACTTTCGGAACCGAGGCCAGTCGTATCGTGGGATCGATGCTCACCGCGCCATCGACGGCGATCGAGCCCGACCGGAACGTGAGTGAGGAGATGTGCCCCTCGCCCACCGCGCGCAGACTCAGTACGAAGCGAATACCACCCGCGGGCGCGCCGGTCTGGTCCGGATGCGCCACGATGCTCGGATTGAACAGTGCCGCGGCTTCGAAGGAATACTCATGCAGGAAGTACGCGCCGACCAGGCGGCGTTGTTCCTGGCCGAAGTTCACGTGCTCCGCGAACGCCTCTTCCATCTCATCGGCGCGCGCCTCGAACGTGTCGAGCAGATTGCGGTGACGGCCCTGGAAATTCTCGAGGATCTCCGCGAGATGCAGGGTCACCGACGCCGGATCGAGCGACAGGACCCGATCGACGATGTGGTTAGCCCGGGACTTGTCCGTGGGATTGAAATCCCGGGGCTCCGTCGCGGGTTTGAAGGGCCGTACGAGAACACGCGAGGGATCGGGCCTGAGGTAAAGCGCTTGCCGATTGAGAAATGGAGGTTGCGACAAGCGTTCCTCAGTGGGTGATCGACGTGATCGGCGACTCGCGTGATTCCTGCACGACCTTCGGCTTCATCGCAGGATTGCCGACACGGTACAGCTCCCGGACTTCGGCGAGGGCGAGCAGCCAGGAGACGACGGACTCGGCGCCACGATTCTCGTTGGCGCGATCGGGATGGAGTCCATCGCTGCAACTACCCGCTTCGACGTCCACGAGCGAGATCGAGAGATCGTTGCGGCCGAGAAACCAGCTGAAGGCGCGCAACGATTCGGCTCTCCAGCGCGGATCCGGATCGGCGCGCCAGGCGGCGCGACACGCCGAAATGGTCGCGGTGGCTTCGAGCGGTTGCTGATCGAAAGGCCGCGGCGCGCGCAACTCCTGCCCGAAACTCATCGAGCCGACGGGCCGAAAGCAGCCGCCCGGCGTCGTTTGCAACTTCATGAGCCAACGCAACGATCGCAGCCCCGCGGCAACCCAGGAGGGCTCGTTGGCCGCGATGCCGGAGACGATCAGGGCCTGCGGCATCCGCGCGTTTTCGTACGCGAGGCTTCTCTCGAACCAAACCCAGTCCGGCGTCTCGGCCGACTTCAAGCAGGAGAGTAGTTTGTCCGCGAGCCGCTCGCGCAACGCCGACAGATGCGGACTCGCGGTAGTGGAGTTCATGAAAGCATTGAGGCCCAGCAACGTGAATGCCCATGCGCGTGGCGACTCGAAGTCCGCGGCGGCGGGCAGTGCTTCGAGAAACAGCGCGCTCGCCCAACGACGGCGCGAGACACTCGAATCGCTGCGCGAGCACTCGCCCAATGCCCAGAGCGACCTGCCGTGACTGTCCTCGGAGCCAATGTCTTCGAGCCAGCGCCGGTCGAAACTCATGAAGTTCCGGAACCGCTTTCGATCGGCGTTCCACGCGTGCTGAACGAAGGCGGCGAAGCGGTTGCTCAGCGCGTCGGCCATGGGCCGTTCGCCCGGCGCATTGAGCGCACAGGACACGAGCAGCGCGCGCGCATTGTCGTCGACGCAATAGCCATGGACGCGATCGGGCACGGCATGGATCGCGTGCTGGAACAGGCCTGTGTCGTCGCACATGAGCTCGAAGTGGTCCAACTTCAGCCGCGGTGGCGGATTGGTGACCAGCGGCGTGGACTCGCTGCGCACGGCTTCGATCCCGACGGGATCCGCGCGGCGGACCGACTCGAACAATGTCGCGTAGAGCGAGCCAACCCGCGCCCACGTCATGGAGCGGCTGCTCGCGTAGGCGCGCTTTCGCATGCGTTCGCGACGCAGGTCATCCGTCAGCAGTCCCGAAATCTCGCGCCCCAGGGCCGCAACGTCGTTGAACGGAACCAGGACGCCGCGGTCCTCGGCCAGCAATTCCCGTGCGTGCCAGTAAGGCGTCGACACCACGGCCTTTCCCAGCCCGAAGCTGTACGCCAGCGTGCCGGATGTCATCTGGCCTTCGTTGAGATACGGCGTGACGTACACATCGCACATCGAGATGAAATCGAGCAGCGACGGTTTGTCGACGAAGCGATCGAGGAAGACGACATGATCCTCGACGCCCCGCTCGCGCACCCGGGCGACGAGACTCTCGCGATACGCCTCGCCCTGATCGCGCACGAGATTCGGGTGCGTCGCGCCGAGCACGACGTAAACCGCGTCGGGCTTTCGCTCCAGGATCGCGGGCATCGCGTCGATCATGACCTCGATGCCCTTGTTCTTGGAGAGCAGTCCGAAGGTGAGGATCGTCGGCCTGCCGGAGAACCCCAGGCGCGATTTCGCGGCGCTGGAATCGGCGTAGGGAGTGTCGGGAATTCCGTGGGGAATGATCTCTATCTTCTCCGCGGGCACGGAGTAGACGGAACGCAGCAGCTCGCGGCCCTTCTCCGCCATGACCACGACTTTCGCGGACAGGGCGACGATGTCGCCGAGCACGTGTCGTTGCATCGCGGAAGGGTCGGACAAGACCGTGTGCAAGGTGGTGACGACCGGCATCTTCAGCCGCGACAGCAGCTCGAGTACGTGGGCTCCGGCGTCGCCGCCAAAGATGCCGAATTCGTGCTGCAGGGAAACGACATCGAATCGGCCGGAATTCAGCTCGCTCGCGGCGTTGACGTAGTCTTCCGGCTCGTCGTCCCGGATCTGCTCTCTAACTACCGGCGGATAGTCGTACGACTGGCCGCGATCGTTCATCGCGACGATCATGGCCTCCGCGCGGGGACGCGCCGCCGAGACCGCGTCCTGCAGGTCGCTCGTGAAAGTGGCGATCCCGCAGCGGCGCGGAAGAGAATTACCGATGAATGCGATTCTCAGCGGTGATGTCATGGTCGATCCTCGGGTTGTGGGACGAAGATCAACTCGGGTCGAGTCGCAGCTTCAGGATCAGCGCGCGCTCCGCGCTCCGCCGCCCGCCGAACGATCGCGCTCCTGCGCTTCGTTGACCTTCAACGGACGTCCGCCGAAGTCGGCGCCATTGAGCGCCTGCATCGCGCGCGAGGCATCCTCGCTCGACATTTCGATGAAGCCAAATCCACGCGGCTGACCGGTGGCCCGATCGGTCACGAGGGAAAGCGACTGGACTGCGCCGTGAGCCGTGAATGCGGTGCGGAGGGAGTCTTCTGTCGCGGAAAAGGGGAGATTGCCAACGTAGAGTTTGGTCACTTTGAGTACTCGCGGGTGATGTTGGGAAAGGCGGGGATGACATCTGGTCCGCGAGAGAAAGCCGGAATGCGGCGGGGACCAGGAACAG
The DNA here is from genome assembly GCA_043747835.1 of Pseudomonadota bacterium. Lineage (GTDB taxonomy): Bacteria > Pseudomonadota > Gammaproteobacteria > Steroidobacterales > Steroidobacteraceae > CADEED01. The sequence goes on from JAYTOK010000068.1 coordinate 38,321, forward strand.
ACGCCGCAAGAGTTGCGGCGCGCGCTCAAGCTACTCTCTTTGGCGTCCGGGCGTACGCCTATTTCCTGGTCGCGAGACAGTTCTTCAGTTTGTCGCGCGCCGCCTCCACGTCCGCGAAGAATGCTTCGCGATCACCCTTGTCACCCTGCAGTTGAAGGATCGCGTCGAGCCCGAAAGCATCGAGCGACAACATGGCGGCGACGATCGACAAAGCGGTTTGCAAGCGGATCGATTTCATTCGCCACGGTACCGGTTACTTCCCACGGAAATCTGTGAAGAAGCGTCGCCGTGTGACATTTCATGGGACACAATGCACGCTCGCGCGGATCGGGGAGAATCGATGCATTACGTAATCGTCGGCGGCGGATCCGCCGGCTGGATGGCGGCTGCGGCATTGGCGCATGCGGTCGAGAAGACTCAGCGAATCACGCTGATCGAGTCGGACGACATCGGCACCGTCGGCGTCGGCGAAGCGACCATTCCGCCCCTGCAGTTCTTCAACAAAGTCCTCGGCATCAACGAACGGGACTTCGTGCAGGCCACGCAGGCCAGCTTCAAACTCGGCATCGACTTCCGGAACTGGGGTACCGCGGGTCACCGCTACTTCCATCAGTTCGGAGAGTTCGGCGTCAACATCAACGCCGTCGCCTTTCACCAGCTCTGGCTGCGGCTGGCCGCCAGCGGCCATCCTCATCCGCTCGGTGACTATTCACCGGCGGCCGTCGCCGCCTCACAAATGCGCTTTCTGCCGCCGTTGCCGGGCATGCCGCCGGAGATGCCGCAGCTCGCCTACGCCTATCACTTCGACGCCGGACTCTACGCGGCCTTCCTGCGGCGCTACGCCGAACAGCGGGGCGTCGTGCGCGTCGAGGGCCGCATCGTCGACGTCGCTCGCAATGCCGAGAGCGGCTTCATCGAATCGGTGCGCCTCGAAAACGGTCCCGCGATCGCCGGCGATTTCTTTCTCGACTGCTCCGGGTTCCGCGGGCTGCTCATCGAGAAGACGCTGCGCACCGGGTACGAAGACTGGACGCACTGGTTACCCTGCGATCGAGCGCTTGCGGTGCCCACCGAAAGGAACCCGGCGGCGTTCACGCCCTACACTCGCTCGACAGCCCACAAGGCCGGATGGCAGTGGCGGATCCCGTTGCAGCACCGCACGGGAAACGGACACGTCTTCTGTTCGGATTACACCAGCGAAGACGAAGCGACCGCGACGTTGCTGGAGAATCTGGATGGCAAGCCGCTCGCCGATCCGCGTCTGCTGCGCTTCAGGACCGGGCGGCGCCGGCAATTCTGGAACGGAAACTGCGTGGCCATCGGACTCGCGGGCGGATTCATGGAGCCTCTGGAGTCGACGAGCCTGCATCTGATTCAAACGGCCGTGTTTCGCCTGCTGTCGCTGCTGCCGACCTCAACGGCCAGCGATCCTTCCGCCGCGGCGGAATTCAACCGGCTCAGCATTGCCGAGTACGAGCAGATCCGCGACTTCATCATCCTGCACTACGTCGCGAACGAGCGGACGGAGACGTTTTGGCGCGACTGCCGCGCGACGACGATGCCCGAGAGTCTCGCGCATCGAATCGAACTCTTCCGCGCACGCGGCAAGGTCGCGCGCGAGGAAGGCCACCTGTTCTCCGATTCGAGCTGGGTCGCCGTGATGTTAGGTCAGGGAATCATACCCCGGCAGTGGGATCCGCTCGCGGAGACGCTGCCGATCGGCGATCTGCAGATGAAGGCGACCGACATGCGGGAGCGCCTGCATCGGGCGATCGCGCGCATGCCGAGCCATGCGGACTTCATCGAGAAGAACTGCAAGGCGGCCACCCCGTAAATGGAAATGGGGATATTCCCCATTTCCGGAGAAAAAAAGGGGACGGACCTGAAGCAGGTCCATCCCCTTTTTTTGAAATGGGGAATATCCCCTTAGAACGAGGCGCGCACGTACAGCGTGAAGCGACGGTCCGAGTCCACCCAGTTGTGGTACGTCAGTCCGGCGCCGTTGCCGACGCCACCGATCACGTCGTTGTCCACGAGCACCTTGAACTTCTCGCGCGTCAGGTTCACCGCCTCGACACCGAGCGACATGTTGTCCGTGAACTTCCACTGCACCGAGGCATCGAGCTGACCGTAGTCGTCGGCGAACGCGGGAATGTTGAGATTCGCCGCCGCCGTCGTCAGCAGGTAACGCGCCCGCCAGTTGTACGCCAGCCGCGCCTCGACCTTGGGCACCGAGTAGTACAGCTCGGCGTTGTAGCTGGTCTTGCTCAGGCCTTCGAGCGGATAGTCGTTCAGCAGCGAGTTGGTCTGCTGGTTCGGGTCGTAGGGATTCACGGCCGCGTTGCGGGTTCCACCGCTCTTCACGTACGTGTACGCCGCGCGCGCACCGAACTGCTTGCCGAAGCCCGGCAGGAAGTCGAAGAACCCGTTCCACGCGATCTCGGAACCACGCACGTAGCCGTTGCCCTGGTTCTCCGGACGCAGCACCGTGACATCGCGCGTCACGCCGTTGTTGGTGTACGGCACGATGTTGCCCAGCGTCGTTTCGATGAAGCCAGACACTTCCTTGTCGAACAACGCCAACGTCAACGAGTTCGTATCGTTGATGTACCACTCCGCGCTCAGGTCGTAGTTGGTCGCGTCCATCGGCTCGAGTTCCGCGTTACCCGCGAACCCGTTGTAACCGGCCACGCAATTGCCCACCGTGACGTTCGGCGGCAGCGCGACGCAGGCGCCGCCCTGGAGCTGACCCACCTGCACGTTGACCGTGATCGACGGCAGCAACTGCGGGAATTCCGGACGCGCGATGCCTTTCGCCACCGCGAACCGCAGGAAAAAGTTGTCCGTCGCCTTGTAGCGCAGGTTCAAGCTCGGCAGCACGTTGTCGTACTCGTGGCTGCCCGAGGTCGGCACCGATGCGCCGTTCGCGAACAGCACATCGGCCGCGGGCGCGCCGGGACCGAAGTTGCCGCCCGAGAACACGAGCTGGCCCGCTCCCGCCGCTTCCGTCTTCACGAAGCGGACGCCGACGTTGCCGTCCAGCTTCCCATGCTCGAACGACAACTGCGCGTACGCGGCCGTCGTCTGCTGATCCTGTGGGTTGACGCCGAGGCCGTCGTTCGCCGGGAATTTCGTGGAGTAATCGCCATCCCACGGAACCCACGCGCAGCAGCCGTTGTTTACGCCGGGTGCGGTCGACACCGCGACGACCTGATCGGCCCATGACTGGTAATTGCGGAAGGTGCGCGTGTCCTGGAACAGGAAGCCGCTCGGCGCAGTGCCGCCATGGAACCAGTTGCCGTAGTTCTGCGCGACGAACGGCACATCCTGCGCACCGAACACCGCCGGTCCTCCCGCCCAGTTCTGGCTGATCGAACCCCAGCGGTAACCGGTCTCGCGCGTGGTCGAGTTGAAGTCCTCGTAACGCACGCCGAAGCGGATCTTGTCGAGCCAATCGCTGTTGTCGAACGTGTACTCGGCGTCGGCGCGATACGCCCAGGCATCCGCGTCGTTGCTCTCGTGATGATCCATCGCGAAGCCGTGATAGACCGCGTTCGGATTCAGGAGAATGTTGTTGGCCGGAATGTCGATGTCGGGGACGTCCGAGCCGTTGAGCTGCAGTGAATACGGACCCGCGTTTTCGAAGTTCGGTCCGGCGCTCGGACCCATCGTCAGGTCCATGATCTTCGTGTCGGCCTTCGAGTACTGGATGTCGCCTTCGAAGCTCAAGCGATCCGTCGCGTTCCACTTGAGGTGCAGCGACAGATCGTTGTTGGTGGTCTCGCGCTTGTTGTAGCGAGCCGATCCCGCGTAGCCGCCATCATTGAAGTTGCCGCCGACCAGATAGTCGCCGTCGTACGTCAGGTTGGTGCCGTTGAATCCGCCGCCCGGAAGGTTCCAGGCCGCGTTTTCATCCTGCTCGAACGTCGCATCGGAATAAAAATATTGCAGGTGGGCTTCGACGTTCTCGTTCGGCGAGCGCCATTGCAGCGCCGCGGAGGCGCCCGTGCGATTGCGGTCGATCGTCAACTGTCGCCAGCCGATGCCGCCCGTCGCATAGGTCGTCTGACCCGGACGCAGGTCGGTGCGCGCGTAGTACTTTTCGATGTGGATCGTGTCGGTCCGGCTCGTGAGATCCGAGCTGCTCAGAGAGACCAACGCGCCGATGTCGCCGATGCCGGTTTCCCAGCGGTCGCTGTACAGCGCCGAGCCCGAAGGCTCCCACTCTTCCGCGAGATCGCCGCGCGCGCCTTCGAGCGAGAAGCTGAGCTTGCGGTCTTCGGAATCGAACGGCAGACGGGTGCGCAGGTTCACGCTACCCGACAGGCCACCTTCGACCTGCTGGGCCGACGGGTTTTTGTACACGTCGACACCCGCCAGCAATTCGGGCGGAATGTCCTCGAAGCCGAGCGTGCGGCTGTTCTTCGCGGAGAACGCGGTGTGGCCGTTGAGCTCGCTGCGCACCCAGCTCAAACCACGAATCGTCACTCCGGAGCCTTCGATCGCAATGCGGTCCGCGTCGCGCGGCGCCGGCACGCGGCCGATGGCGATACCCGAAATGCGCTGCAGAACTTCCGTGACGCTGCGGTCAGGAAGCGCGCCGATGTCTTCGGCGGTGATCGCGTCGACGAGCTCGGTCGCTTCCTGCTTGCGCGCCTGCGACGTTTCGAGCTGGCGGCGAATACCGGTGACGACGACCTCGTCCACTTCCGTCGCTTCGGAGGATGACCCTTGTCCGCCCTCGTTCGCGGTCTGCGCGACGGCCGTTGCCGACAACGCCATGCTCAGCCCGAGCGCGGCACGTACGGCCGCGGCGACGCTCGTGCGAATCGCCCGAGTTTCGATTGAATCGTTCACTGTGATACCCCCCGATGAAGACGCCAATTGGTGAAGGCAGCGACGCCCGAAGCGGTCCAGCCCTGCTAGTGCACCAATAAAACATTTTTTATTAGCGGCAACGGTACCCCAGAAAAACCCTGACGTCCACACGCAAGGCGTCCCGGATTCAGGCCTCGAGTGTGACTCTTATTAAAGGAGTGCTCGGCTCACGGACGGAGCCGGAAATTGCTATCGCGGAACCCGCGGGAGTTATCGCAGCGCTACGACTTGCGCGCGCAGAACCGCGCGAGCGCTTCACGAAGTTCGCGCAGCTTCGGCGGCTTGGCGAGCACCGCATCGACGTGCTTGGGCGTGTCACCCTCGTCCACGATCCGTCGGCCCCAACCTGTTAGCAGCAACACCGGCGTGGATACCGAAAGGGATTTCACCGCGCTCGCCACCTGGCGGCCATCGACATAGGGCATCCCGAGATCCGAGATCACCGCGGAAAAGGGCTGCTTGCCAGAATGCGCGGCGCGGAAAAGTTCGATGCCCTCCTTGCCGCCATTCGCCACCGTGATGAGGTGTCCATCGCCTTCGAGAGAATCGTGCAGCGACTGCAGCAGCACCGGATCGTCATCGATCAGCAGCAATCGCAGGCCCTCGAGCGTGACCGAATCGGCGGGTGCTGGCGTCGCATCGATGGCGCGCGCAACCGCGGCGAACCGCAAACGCGCCGTGGTCCCCTGCCCCAGCGCGCTGTCGATGTCGATCTCCGCGCTGTGCCGTTTCACCATTCCATAGACCATCGCCAACCCGAGGCCGGTGCCGCGCTCGCCCTTCGTCGTGAAGAAAGGCTCGAGGCAGCGGCGTCGCGCGCTTTCATCCATCCCCACGCCCGTGTCGCTGACCTCGACCTCGACATTGCCCGACGGAGTCGCGCGCGTGCGGATGATGAGCCTGCCGCCGTCGGGCAGCGCATCGACGGCGTTGAAGACGAGATTGGTCAGCGCTTCGCGAATCTCGTTCTCCGCACCCATGATCACGGGCAACGCGGCGGCAAGCTCGGTGCGCAGCTCGATCATTACGCCGCGCTGCTGCGGAATGTCGTTCCAGCGCGCGCGCGTCAACTCCACGACCTGCGGCACCAGTTCGTTGAGTTGCACGATTGTCAGCACCATCTGCGGTTCGCGCTCGCGATGGAACTCACGCATGCGCGTCACCGTCGCGGCGACATCGTCGATGGCGCGCTGGATGATCTGCAGTTGTCCGCGCCCCGCCACGCTCAGGTTTTTCTCACGTTCGAGCAAGGCTTCGGAATACAACGAGATCGGCGAGATCGCGTTGTTGATGTCGTGCGCGATGCCGCTCGCCATCTCGCCGAGCGCACGCAGCCGTTCCTGTTGCAACGCGGACTGCTGAGACTGACGCAGATCTTCGTACGCGGACTGCAACTCGCCGTAGAGCTCCGCCTGGTGCGCGGCGAGCGCCACGTGTTCGCCCAACTGCGACAGGAATTCGCATTCGCCGCGGCTGAAGCTCGCGGCCTCGCGGCGCGCCACGACCAGGACGCCGTCTATCTTCCCGTCGACCATGAGCGGCGCGGCCGCCATGGCCAACAAACCACCTTGCGCCAGCCGTTGCGGAAACGGCGATGGATCGGCGCGGGTATCCGGCTCGTGGATCAACTCTCCCCGCACCGCGGTCGCCAGGCACTGCTCTCCGATGTGCATGCGCGACTGCACAGTGAGTTCGAGGAGAGCTGCGAGCGGCTGGCTGCGCGTGCCGATGCGCGCGACGACGATCTGGTTGGAAGCGGCGTCATAGTCGCAAAAACAGGCGAAGTCGACCGGCAACTGGTCCTCGAGCGTGCCGACCACCACCTGGTGGATGCTGCGCAGATCCTGACGATCGCCGATCGCGCGAGTGATCTGGTGCAGCAGACGGAGCCGATCCAACTGCGACTGCAACTCTCGCTGCGCGAGTTTGCGCTCGGTGATGTCGGTGAACAGGATCGCGACATTGCGGCTCTCCGCGCCACCGACCCGATACGCACACACTTCGAAGTTCCGGCCGAGCGATTTCGCTTCGTTCTCGAAACGCGCCGGCTCACCGGTCAACGCTATCCTGCCGAAGATCTCGAACCAGTTGGACTCGAGGTCCGGCGCGATCTCGCGCATGCACCTGCCCTGCGCATTCTTGACGCCCGTCTGTCTTTCGAAGGCCGGATTGATTTCCAGGAAGCGATAGTCGGTGGCGTTGCCGCCCGAGTCGAAGATCACCTCGATGGTGCAGAAGCCTTCGATCAGCGTGTCGAACAACATCCGATAGCGTGCGTCGGACTCGCTGACGGAGGCTGACACGAAGTTCTCGGGAGGTTTGGGCATGCTCGACGCCAGCCGGATGGGCTCCAGGATGAGAGCAATTGCGCCGCTGAGGCGCCCGCTATCTAATCATGTCGCCGGCCAGGGTTCCACGCCCGAGACAACCACCTAATAGATAGCGATATCGCGTCACATTCCCGCGGCCCAGGCTTGCCGCCCCGGCGCCGAATCGACTGGCATACCTATGTGCGATATCGGACAGAGCCGCGGGCTGTCGGCGCGTATGAACAAGGTGACATGACCGCCGATCGAATCCCTCCGCCTGCGACCTCGATCGAACGCACGATCGATGGCACGACGCTGCGAAGACCCTCATCGGAGTCGCGCGCTACGCGGACAGCGCGGATGGTTCGCGCTTTGAGTTCGCCATCGCGATTGCCGACGAGTGGCAGTCACGGGGCGTCGGCACCGCCATGTCACGTCGACTGCTGGACTACGCGCGCGAACCGGGCAATCTCAACCTGAGCGCGAGCATCCTGACGACGAATACCCGCATGCTGGATCTCGCGCACTGGCTGGGCTTCACGATCAGCGACACGCCGGACGAGTCGAACCTGATCGATGCGCAGCTCGAGATGAAGTGTCAGCTGAACGCCCAGCTTCCGAGTAGCAAGCAAACCAGCGCAATGGCGGAGTAGATAGCCAGATCCACGCGTCTGCGCCGCGCCGTGGCTTCATCGGACGGCGGCATTTCGCGCACGGCAGAACCCGTCGAGGCCGGCGAACGATGCAACAGCGAGATCAAACGCGCCGCCAGCGTCGCTGTATCGGCGCCCGGTGCCGGGCCATTCGGCACGCCCGCAAGAAACGCAGCCAGTTTCTGGACCGCAGAGTCATGTGAGAGACCCGCGAGGTCGGCGGCTTCCGTCCAGGGATCGACGCCCGTTCGCGCGAGTGCGGTGAGCATGGTCATGGGAAAGCCGTTTGCATCGTCGGCAACGGACGCAAACAGGAATCTGTCGAGGTCTGTCCGCAATGGAGCTGGCATGCGCGGAGCATGCAGCACATTGGTGAAGCAGGGTGTAGGCATGGGCCTCTGTCACCGGTTGCGCGGCAATCGGCCCGCCGATAGCCTCGATTCGGCACTGTAAAGTGTAACGCCAGCGCATCCGGATGGGACTGCCTCCTTCGACGGAGGACAGCGCCACGAGCTGGGCGTAGGGTCCGCGCCCATGAATACACCCGCCACCGCCGCATCCCCGTCGTTTTCCGGCTATCAGAAAGTGGTCGTCGGCATGCTGGCCTTCCTGCAGTTCGCCGTGATCCTGGATTTCATGCTGATGTCGCCGCTCGGCGCGCTCATCATGCCGGCGCTCTCGATCACGCCCGCCCAGTTCGGCACCGTCGTCTCGGCGTACGCATTCGCCGCCGGCGTATCGGGTCTGTTGACCGCGGGATTCGCCGATCGATTCGACCGAAAGAAACTGCTTCTGACCTTCTATGTGGGCTTCATCGTCGGCACGCTGTGGTGCGGCCTCGCGCAAAGCTTCGAATCGCTTCTCCTGGCGCGAATCGTCACCGGATTGTTCGGCGGCGTCATCGGTTCGGTCGTGCTCGCGATCGCGACGGATCTGTTCGCACCGCAGATGCGGGGCCGCGTGATGGGACTCATTCAAACGGCGTTCGCCGCCAGCCAGATCCTCGGAATCCCGATCGGTATCTATCTATCGAATCAGTGGAACTGGCACATGCCGTTCCTCACGCTCGTGGTTCTAGGCACGCTCGGCGGATTGCTGATCGCGTTCTACATGAAGCCCGTCGCGGATCACCTGAAGGTCCCGCAACAGCACAGCGCCTTCAAGCATCTGCGCCTCACGGTGACCGAGCCTCACTACCTGCTCTCGTTCGTCTCGGTACTGTTCCTCGCGACCGGCGGCTACATGCTGATGCCGTTCAGCAGCGCGTTCACGGCGAACAATCTCGGGATCTCGCTGCGCGATCTGCCCATCATCTATCTCGTGACGGGCATCGCGACGATCTTCGTGGGACCGATCGTGGGAAAGATCGCCGACGCATTCGGCCCGCTGCGCGTGTTCTTCGTCGGCACCGCCCTGACGATCGTCATGGTGCTGATCTACACGCATCTCGGCGTGTCGACGCTGGCCATCGTGACCGCGGTCAACGTCGTGCTCTTCATCGGCGTCTTCTCGCGCATGATTCCGTTCCAGGCGCTGATGTCGCAGGTGCCGGCGCAAACACAGCGCGGCTCGTTCAATGCGATCAGTGCGTCGATCTCGCAGCTCGCGGGTGGCGTGGCGTCGCTCGTCGCGGGACACATCGTGAGCCAGGGAGCGGATGGGAAGATCCATCACTACGACGTCGTGGGGTACGTGGTCGTCGGGACGTCGCTGCTGGCGTGTGTGCTGCTCTGGAGGATCCAGCGAGAGATCGCGGTGCCCGGTACAACGCCGGCAATCTAACTAAGCCCGTTTGCCGGGAGCGAGACTGCGTCGACATTCCGCTCCAAGGCATGTTGCGCCGTAGATGTGTACGTAAGTCCCTCTTCGCAAACGCTTTTCGCCGTCGCCGACTTGCGTGGCCCAGCGTTTGCCGCTCGCCGCCAATCGTCGATTGACGGATACATCCTGTCCGCACTACTCTCGCGTCGCTGAATAATGACATTTGAAATTGTTATTTCGGATAAGGGGGAGACGATGGAACGTACGACTGCCCAGCGCGTCGCGGCGCTGCTCTCATGCCTGACCCTGTGCGCCTCCTCCATCGCGGGCACGCCCAGTGCACCCGACAACGCCAGACACAAGCCGCCGAATCCGTTCGTGACCCGCGTGGGTTCCGACCTGTACCTGCGCGGCGAGAAGTTCCGCTTTGCGGGATCTAACAACTACTACCCCATCTACAAATCGCCCCTGATGGTGCGGGCGCTGTTCGACAAGGCCGCCGCCGCGGACTTCCGGGTGATGCGGGTGTGGTCGACGAACGTCATCGGCAATGCCGACGGCACGAACTCGGTCGATGGTGCCGACGGACGCAAGGAAGGCGTCTACATGCAGTACTGGGATGGTGCCGCCCCTGCATTCAATGACGGCGCGAATGGGCTCGAGCGACTCGACTTCGTGGTCGCCGAGGCGCGCACCCGCAATCTCAAGCTGATCTTGCCGTTGGTCAACAACTGGAGCGCGTTCGGCGGCATGGATCAGTACGTGCGCTGGCGCGGCGGTCAATATCACGATGACTTCTACACCGATGCCACGATCAAGGGCTGGTACAAGAACTGGATCAGCCAGCTGCTGAATCGTGTGAATACGATTACCGGCGTCAAATACAAGGACGACCCGACCATCATGATGTGGGAGCTCGGCAACGAGCCGCGGTGCATCGGGAGCGGCGTGTATCCCCGCTCGCCATCGTGCTCTACCCAGACGCTGATTTCCTGGGCGGACGAGATGTCTACCTACATCAAGAGCATCGATCGCAATCATCTCGTATCGGTGGGTGATGAAGGATTTCTGTGCCTGCCCGACGGCACCGACTGGACCGACAACTGCACCGAGGGAGTCGATAGCTACGCCTTCGCGGCGCTGCGCAACATCGATGCGATGTCGGTGCACCTGTATCCGGACGCCGATGCGTGGGGCAAGACGCCGGCATGGGGCACGGAGTGGATCGCCAAGCATGCCCAGAAGGCGAAGCGCCTGAAGAAGGCGGTATATCTCGGCGAGTTCGGCACCAGGGACAGGAGCGTACGGAACCCGGTCTATTTCGAATGGACCCGCGAGCTGTTCTTTGGGGGTACCGACGGTGCCTTGTACTGGATTCTTTCCGACGTCCAGGACAACGGGGCGCCCTATCCGGATTTCGACGGACTCACGGTGTATTGCCCGAGCCCGGTGTGCACGACCATGAACAATTTTTCGCTGCGCATGACGTACGACCGGGCGTTCGGATTCGCCCCCGTGGCCGACGACGACGCGGCAACGGCCGACTTCGATGCCGCCGCGACATTGATGCCGGCGGCGAACGACATCGCATACCTCGGGCGCCGGCCCGTTGCCACGAGTATCGACCTCGATCCGGCAACCGCGGGTCAGCAATCGATTGCCACCACCGCCGCCGGCACTTTCGCGCTGGGCAGCGGCGGTGACGTCGCATTCACGCCGGTGCCGGGATTTCAAGGCGACGCTCTCGCCACTTACGAGCTGCGCGACACGGCGGGACGCCGTTCCAATGTCGCTGCGCTGCGCGTCAAGGTCCTGCCGGATCCGAACGGCGCGCTGTTGCTCTACTCGTTCGAGAACGACACGCAGGGATGGGCGCCCGCGAACTGGCAGGCGAATGCGGGCACTGTCGTGCGAGTGACGGACTTCGCTACCCAGGGCACCGCGAGTCTGCAGATCACGAGCGCCGATGGCGGCTGGTTTGGCCTCAATGTCGCGGAGTCGATCCTCGATCTGTCAGCCAAGGCGCAATTCAAGTTCGACTTGCGCACGTCTGCAGCCGTTGGCACTTCCGTGAACGTCGCGATACAGGATCGCAACTGGACCTGGTGCGAGGGCCCGTGGGGATGGCAGGACGCCGGAACGACCGCGACGGTGTCGCTCGATCTCACCGCGTTCACGGCGAGCGGCGTGCCGTGCGCCATCGGCAACCTCAGCGATGTGAACGCGATCTGGGTGTTTGCGGGCGCCGGCATGACCGTGAACATCGACAATGTGCGCGCGGAGTAGCGCCAGCCTTCATCGCACTGACACGATTTTGCCGCGGGGCGATACGCCGTTCTCGTCGCGCGGGAAGTCTACGAACCCGATCCATGCATTCTGTCGCCTACCAACCGCCATCGATCACAAGGTTTTGCCCCGTGATCATGGAGGAACGATCCGAGGCCAGGAACATGACGAGGTCCGCAACGTCCTCAGGGCGGATGCGTCGCTTCAGGCACTGATTGCGGACAACCCACGCATCGTAGTCGCCGAGCCGATCGCCAAAAATCCGGATTTCGGCAGGCGAGGCGACCGCACCGACGGAGATCGAGTTGACGCGGATTCCGTGCTCACCCAGCTCTCGCGCCAGACTGCGAGTGAGCCCGATGATTGCGCCGTTCGACGCGGCGTAGGAGACGTACCCATTCCACTCCCCGTGATGCGTGACAGCGCAGAGATTGACGATGCTGCCGCGACCTCGCGACTTCATGCCCGTGGCGATTGCACGCGACGTGACCAGGTCCGCCGTGCAGGTGTTATGAATCTGCATCTCGAAGTCGTCGACTGAGAGCTGCCTGAACGGCAGCTTGATTTCGGGGGCCACATTGTTGACGAGCACGTCGACGGGATCTTCCGCGGCAAGAAGCGACGCGGCGCGCTCCGCGTCCGCAGCGACATTGAAATCGACGGCGAGAAATCGCGACGTGGGCAGGTCGCGCGTCAGGTCCGTGCCCTCGTGCGACAGCGCGGGCACGTCCAGCAAAGTCACCCGCGCTCCAGCCGCGTTCAGCATCGCGGCCTGCGAGCGCCCCATGGTGCTGAGCGCGCGAGTCACGGCGACGTGCCGGCCTGCGAGCCCTTCGAAGGCCTCGGCGAAAATCGGTCTCGCGCCCGCCTTCCAATGAGGATCGACTGGAAAATCGACCCCTGGCTCGGCGTTGGGACTTTTCATCCGCGGCCCGGCAATAAAGACGCGGACTGCTGTCGTCCTAGGCGTGTCAGGACGGCCACAGCCCGCATCAAGTGAGCGCATCGTCCCCGAAGAACCAGCGCTTTCCGACACACAGCGGCGGACCTCTGAGTCGCTTTCATTTATGAAAGTATCTTTTCTAATTGGTACACTCGCAAGTACTGGGAGAAATATGTTTCGATTTCAGGAGCGCAGTCGGCTCATTCCGGGATGAAATTCGCCGACGACAATCAGGCGTGGGGTGCCGTGGAAAAATCTTCGGCGTGCCAGTTTCGGCTCTAACCACCCGAGGCCCTGCGCCGCGAGAACGGCCGGCGCGCTATCGGACTTGTTTTTTCGTTGGACGTGGCTCGAACCGGTATTCAAACGAGTTGATATCGAGGTAACCCTTATCGGCCGCATCGTTGTATGTAAACAATCCGAGGTAAGCGCCACGGTATCCGCCCCACTTCAGCTCTGAACTGCCTGACAAAGTGGTGAATGTTTTTCCGTTCGTGCTGTAGCTGAACTGAGCGCGGTGAGCTTGATCTATGTCGGTTCGTAGCCACAGCGGATCGCTTCGACGATCGATCTCATGACTTGACATGACACGATCGTCGACCACGACCTCCAGTCTCAACGCATCGGGGGTCAGTGCAAGGCGCAATGCAGAGTAGTTCTTGCCACCGTTGAACTGAGCAAGTCCTGCTTTCTGTCCATGCGCCAATCCTGAAACGTCGACCTGCACGGTCACTTGGACTTTGTCGGCGGACAGGTAGCGCTGGCCAAGAGTGTTTCCCGCTTTGAAGAACGAGTCCGTTGCCAGCGGCCGAAATGCCCGCAATCGTAGCCAACCGGGCCTTTCGGTGAGCGACCAGTATTCCGCACGCGGTTGGTGATTCCATTCCCACCGCGGTAACAACTGCAATGAGCTGAAGTCGTCGCTGCCTTGCGGATAACTGATCGTTCCCCCCTTTACAGGGACTTCGCCGGACCAAACCATATCTCCCACACCATCCCCGTCGGCGTCGTCTCCCGCGATCGGCCATCCATCTATCCAGCGCACCGGCAGAAGGCTGACTACACGCCCGTCCGCAAACCCTCCCAAGCCTCCATGCGTCAGGAAGTACCAACGTCCATCAGGTGTGTCCACCAGTCCGCCTTGGTTGATCTCGCGGTTTCTCGCGTGTGTTTCGAGCATAGGCTTGACTTGGTAGGCGCCGGGATGCGCTGCGGTACCCGGAGATCCGTCCACGCGCTCACCGTAGATGAAACGCGAGCGCCTCATCACGGCCATCCTGCCTTGCCAAGACACTTCATTGTTGAAGAAGTAGTAGAGCCCATCCTTCTTGTAGATCTTGCTGCCCTCCGCCGACTTGCGGCTGTATATCAGCGCTCCTTCGCCAGACAGTTGGACGCCCGGGAGTGCCATGGTTTCTGCATCGGCATCCAGCAACGCCGTGCCGTCCCAACTCATGCGGAACAGGTGCGGATACCAGGCCCCATTCGGCTTGCTCGCGATCAGATAGGCCTTTCCATCTACATCCCAAAACGGACAAAGGTCCAGCCACTTGGGGACCAAAAGCGGTTTGCCGCTGCGGTCACGCACGGGCTGCAAATCCCACGACCCTCCAGGATCTTTGGCCGTCGCCACGAACAGGCCTTCCAGGAAAGACGTGAAGTGAACGTAGAACGTTCCCTCGTGGTAGCGCAGTACACACCCTGGCCATAACGATTCATGCGATCCGAGCCGAGCTCAGGCCCGAGCACGCGCAAGTCCGCGACCACATGGCTGATGATCTCCCAGCTAACTAGATCTCTCGAATGCAACACCGCCATACCGGGTGCCATGTTGATGGTCGAAGAAATGAGGTAGAAGTCTTCGCCGACCCGGATAACGTCCGGATCGCTGAAGTCTCCTGCCAAGACCGGGTTTCTGTAAGTCCCATCGCCCTGGTTCCCCCAATAGGCTGTCTGTTGCGCATGGCCGATCCGCGCTGCAATTAGCGGGATCAGAAGCAGCAGAACCCAGCGAGTTTTTGAGAGTCGCGGCAGCGACAAGTTTCCCGCATGGACACCGCTTTTTTCTGGCTCGCTTTGAGGCACTTCGTGTCCGCGCATTCAAGGCTTCGCCAGACTGATCCAGACCTTGCCTCTTACAACTCCATCCAGAGTTGTTGGTTGCGATTGCGGTCCCAATACTTCAGGCAAATCGAACTTTGTGCCGATCGCAGGAATCGCATGCAACAATGACCAGCCACTGTCGGGCAGCTCGATCACGGGCTTTTCACCCGGCGCCGGTCGATAGAGCCCGAAGAACGGGATGTCGCTGGCGTTTCGAATCAGCACTCTGGCCACTTTCGTCTCCATCTGAAGCCAGTTCCATTCACCGAAGAACCCCTCGAATTCGGGGTACGAGTACGTCTCGCCAGGGATGGATAGTGAGTATGGCGTTCGATGAAGACCGAACTGAGTTCCCACTCGGCGATTATTCCAGACACGGTGCGGTCCGGCCCCCAGCCAGCGTTTGGCTTGTATTTGCTCCAACGGCACATCGAAGCGAACGCCGAAGATGTCCGCGGGCCCGTCATGTGCGAGTTCGTATTCCAGCGAAAGCTGATTCCCCACGACCTTCCAGACGACCTCCTTGAGTAACCCTGCGTAAGTGGCTCGCGCCAACACTCCTTCATGGCCAGGCGGCGCGAGCTCGAGCTTCGACAGAATTGCATTGCTCGCTATCGCGGTGTAGGAACGCCGCTTCGGTGTGCGCAACCACGCCGCAAGAGTGGGTCCCCGCATTTTGATGGTGCGACGACCCTGCCGGATTGCTATCACCTCTCCGCTCTGGGTATCGAACTCCAGCTCGAAGTCGCCCGCGCTCACGCTCGCGCCGTTCGAACTCACCGGCTCGACAACTCCGGAAAATGTGGTCACCTCCGGCTGAGCGCCTCTGATTGTCCACGTCCAGACCGTTTCGCCATGCCGGTCGATATAACTCAACTCCGCCAGTTCACGGGAAGAGAGTTCTTGTAGATTGACCGGGATCTCCCACGTGCGCCGTTCTCCGGGACTCAGGTCGGGCCCTTTCAAACTACCTTCACCAACGAGCTTGGCGGAGTCCGACGACCCGGCCGGCCGAAGACGCAGTATTTTCCAGCGCACCGTACCGTCGGAAAGATCGCTGAAGTCGTAGGCATTCTCGATTCCCATCGCAAGAACGCCGTTCGACAATCGGATGGACGATACCTGTACGGGGGACCAGATCTCCTTGACCGCGAAATAACTCCCTTCCTTTTCATGGCGAGCTCCCAAAAATCCGTCAGGAGCATTGTTGCCGACGTTGTCTATCTTGCCGGCACGGTCTGTTCTCGCGATCCCTTCATCGGCGAATGCCCAGAAAAATCCTCCAGCGACCGTCGAACTCGCCTTCATCACGCTCCAATAGTCCTGCAGGCCAGCCCCAATTCCACCGTCATACAGCCCGTGCAAGAACTCGGTTGGCATGAAGATATCGGGACCGGCGCTCAGGCGAATCGTGCTGTCGTAATTTTCGTAATGATCCGTGTTGATGCCACCAAACATCGACCACGGGTGAAGAACGGGCCGACGCTGCGGATCCCAGCGATCGAACTCCCCATCGTTCTCCCGATTCCAACCGCCCTCGTTTCCGTTGTCCCAGAAGAGAATGCTGGGATGATTGACGTCGCGGCGAACGATCTGACCGATGAGTCTTGCACCCGTCGACGTGTCGTAATATCCCTGCCAGCCTGCCAATTCATCTAGAACGTAAAGCCCGAGTTCGTCAGCAGCTTCCAGAAAAGAAGAGTCCGGAGGATAGTGAGACATCCTGACCGCGTTCATGTTCGCTTGCTTTATCAATCGGGCATCCGCGTAATTCTCGTCTCTAGATAGGGTACGTCCGCTTTCCGCCCGAAAGCTGTGACGATTGATGCCCTTGAGAACGATCTTGCTCCCGTTGAGATAGACGCCGTCTCTCGGCCTTACTTCGATTGTCCGAAACCCGAATCGCTGCGGCAGCTCGTGGACTTTCTGGTTCTCGGCAAATAGCGAAAATTTCGCTGTATAGAGATTGGGAGTTTCTGCGGTCCACAGAGAAGGCGACTCGACCTTTCCATTTACGATAGCCGTATCGCCGTTCAGTCGCTTTGCTTCGATCTCGGCCACAACTCGTCCGGCGCGATCTTGGATCACAGCGAGCACCCGTGCAGCAGGCGGCGCTTCGCGACCGAGGTGCACGCGTGCATAAAACGTCCCATCCGCCCGAGCATCAATGGCAGTCCAAGCAATGTGGTTCAGCGGTCGTGCTTCGAGCCACACCGGGCGGAAGATTCCACCAAAGGTCCAGTAGTCACCTCGCCTTTCAGCAAAGTTCACACTCTTGTTGGCAGACTCTTTGGACACGAGGACTTTGATCTCGTTGCGACCCGCCTTGATGAGTTTGGAAACGTCGTACTCGAATCGATAGAAACCGCCCTGGTGAGCCGGCCCGGCTTGCACGCCGTTTATCGACACTGTCGCGTCAGTCATGACGCCTTCGAATATGAGGTGGATAGCCCGCCCGTCCCAATGAGCTGGAACCTGAAAATCGCGGCGATAAGTTCCAACTTCCTTGGGAATGATCGGGTCCTCGTCAGGCTTGTGGCGACCTTGCCCACCGTAGTAGTAAGACCCAAACCCCTGTTGCTCCCAGCACGACGGAACAAGGATTCGGGCCCATTTGCCGCTACCTCGCCCCTTGTCTAGCTGGAAGTCCCAGTGCACGGGCTTCTCACCGGACGCACCCATGCCGGATAAAGGGAGTACCTCCGTGGACACGACACTCGCAAACACGATCTGCGCGTGCGCAAGCATCAAGCTCATCGCGGAAATACACTTGAGAATTTTCATCTGAGCTCCAAGAAAAAACGGGCACCCGCCACGCAATGAGTATCCGGGCCCTTCAAAAGCCAGAGGAATACAGGATCTCGCGGGAGGGGCACCGCGCATCGGTCGTGGCCTGAAGAACCAAAGTGCATTGACCGGCAGCCTTCTATGCGGAGGCGGCACAATGTTTGGCGATGTATTCCTCGTGAGTCGGCATGCTATCCACCGCCCTCCTCATCAGATCGCGAATTTGTATGGCGAATTTCGTCGTCGTATCAGGCGGAAAAGAGTCGACTACTGGGTCGTAGTCGAGAGGGTTGATTCCCTGGCCCAGCATCACGGCTATCCAGCTATCGTCAGTGAATAGTTCATCCGGCTTCCTGAGCACTCGCCCGCTTTCCCGAAACATCGCCAGTTTCTCTGCGAGGGTCTCCGGCATGGCCCCGTCGCGGCAAGCACTCCAGAAGGGAGAATCCGCGCGCTCAGTTGCGCGGTAGTGCAAGACGATGAAATCTCTCACGTGCTCATACTCGCGTTCCGAACGTCGATTGAACTCTTGCATCAGCTGCGGTGAAAACGTCTTGTCGGGAAAGAACCCAAGCAACTTGGTGATACCTGTTTGAATGAGATGGATGCTCGTCGATTCGAGCGGCTCCAAGAATCCAGCCGCCAGACCGATGGCGACGCAGTTCTTGTGCCAGAACTTCCGGCGTCGGCCGGGCACGAAGCGCAACGATCTGGGCTCCGCCAAGGCTGGGCCATCAAGCGCAGCTAACAACGTCGCCGTAGCTTCGTCATCGCTGATGTATCGGCTGGAATACGTATACCCATTGCCGGTTCGATGCTGGAGCGGAATCCGCCATCTCCACCCGGCACGATCAGCGGTTGATCGCGTATATGGCGTCAATGGCTCACGTCGCTGGCTCGGGACGGCGACAGCTCGATCGCATTCCAGAAGATCCGCCCAACTTTCGAAGCCGACCTTCAAAGTCTGGCCGATGAGAAGCGCTCGAAAGCCGCTACAGTCGACAAACAGCTCACCGTCTATCCGACGACCGTCTTGCAGAATCAACTGCTCAATGTGCCCATCGAGCTGACGTTGCCGCACGTCAATGACTTTCCCTTCGATACGCTTTACGCCCCTCGCCTCCGCGTATCGACGCAAGAACGAAGCGTATGCGCCAGCATCAAAGTGGAAGGCATAACGCAGCGCCGCGAATACCGCGGTTGGCCCCCCTTGGGGCCGCATGAAGCGATTGGACTTCGCCGCGATAGCAGTCAAATTGAAGTCGCTCAATGCACCCGCTTCTTTCGCGAAACCGGGATCGGTTCGCATGCGAAGCCACAGCTGATGAAAGTTTACGCCCAGCAGATCGCGCCCGAACACACCAAAAGGGTGCATGTACCGGTGACCCGACCGATACCAATCCACGAACTCGATACCTAGTTTGAAAGTCGCGTTTGTCTGGCGAACGAATTCATTCTCGTCGACATCGAGCAATGCGTTGAAGCTATGCAAGGACGGGATGGTTGCTTCACCGACGCCCACAGTGCCTAACTCTTCAGATTCGACCAAAGTTACCGAAACCCCGGCGAATTTGACCATGCGGGCAAGCGCGGCAGCGGTCATCCACCCGGCTGTTCCTCCTCCAACAATCACCACCTGTCGAATGGCCGATCGGTCGTGGTGTGGTGCTGGCGCGCTATCCAACTGCCGCACCGAACCGTCGATCTCGGGCCTGAGCGAGGAGGTTTCTATTCGTAGGCAAGGTTTGTATGGCGAAATCTGCCTCTTGCTGAATCTTCGCGAACGCAACCTTGGCATCCGCGTGGTAACGAAGAACGCCCGACTTGTTCGAAAGGTCCGTCTTGTATCCCATGCCGTACAGGACGTACTGCCAGCTCACTTCGGTAAACAAGTCGACATTCATGTCGATATCGATCGGACCGGG
Organism: Pseudomonadota bacterium; assembly: GCA_043747835.1. Taxonomy (GTDB): domain Bacteria; phylum Pseudomonadota; class Gammaproteobacteria; order Steroidobacterales; family Steroidobacteraceae; genus CADEED01. Next base: position 57,966 of record JAYTOK010000068.1, read on the forward strand.
TGGACGGAATCGCCACCGCTCCAGAAGTTCCGAGAGAGAATCCGGAAGGGAAGAGACATTTACATTGTCACGCCAGAAATCACTGTCGCGTCGCTCAGTCAGGCTGTAGTGCATCTTGATGAAATCACGTGCACGCTCGAACCGCTTCAGCATCAAGGCGTTGAACTGACGCGCTGCGGGTTCCATCTCTCCGCCCCAGGGAAATAGGGTGGCGAGCATGACAGCTGCGACTTCGATCAGAATGATGCCGGTCGACTCTAGCGGTTCGAAAAATCCGCTGGCGAGCCCGATCGCGACGCAATTCTTTTGCCAACTAGTTTCTCGATATCCACATTGGAAATGCATCTCGCGTGGTGCGACGCTCTCGCGAGGCATCCCGAGATACTTCGCCAGCACCTCATGAGCACGGCTTGTGGTGGTATGAGCAGAGGAGAATACGTAGCCAACCCCTCGCCTTTGCTCGAGTCCGATATCCCAGGTCCAACCAGCTTCCTGAGCCGTGGAGATTGTGTAAGACGGGATTTCCGGGGAGCTGGCGTCGTATGGGACTTGCACCACGACGGCAGAGTCGCAGAAGAGCGTCGACCGACACGAGCGAAAGGGAACCCGCATCGCTTCACCGATGAGCTTGGCGCTGAAACCGGAGCAGTCGATGTATAGATCCGCATCCATTTTCCCAGAAGCTCGAGTTGAGATGGACTTGATCGCCCCTGCACCATCAAGGTTTACGTCGATCACGGTATCCACGAGGTGCCGAACTCCGAGATCCACGGCAACCTTGCGCAAGAAGCGGGCTAGCTTCACTGCATCAAGATGGTAGGCGTAGTTGAACGGCGCGGTGAAATCACCATGCGTAATCAACTTCGGCGCGCGATGAGCGTCGGCAACCCGCTTCTGCGGGGAGTTAACCTGGTCCCAGTTGAGTCCGTCGCCGGCCACGCCCAGAAGCCAGTACGGAAGGAGATCGAGACCGTCGCGTCCCGCGGCTGGCTGAAAGGCGTGAAAGTAGTGGCCGGCCGAGTCGTTGTCTGGCGCGCAACGCCAGTTGGTGAATTTTATTCCCTGCTTGAAGGTCGCATCACACTCGCGAATCAGAGTGGCTTCATCGATGCCAATTCGCTTGAGCGTCTTCCGAATCGTGGGGAAAGTTCCCTCGCCGACGCCAATGATTCCGATGTCGTCAGCTTCAACCAAAGTGATTTCGACGCCGTCTGCTGATTTCGCACCGAGCAAACGAGCGAGGTAGGCAGCAGTAATCCAGCCCGCGGTGCCGCCCCCCAGAATGAGTAGTCGTTTTTTCACTGGCCGTGATGCCGCAAGACATGGCCAGGCACCTCGCTTATCACCGAGATGCCTGGCCAAAACTGCTCATCAACTAGAAGTTCACCCTGATGCTCAAGTTGGCGCGGCGATCCGCGACGTACCAGCTGCGAATGTTCTCGGCACCGGCATACCCGCCCTGGATCGTTCGGGTGATTGAATTGGTCAGATTGCTGAGTTCCAGCGACAGCGCGACCTGTTTGCTAGGCCTGTAGGTGGTGCCGAAGTCCAACTGCCCGTAGGAACCGCCGTAAACCGGCAGCGCGATGTCTTTGAACACAGAAACGGTTTGCGCTCCCGGAACGGGGTAATAGCGGTAACTGCCATTCGTGCCGTTGCTATTGGTCGACTGGAGATACTTGCTGCGCCACGACCACGCCACGCGTACGGAGAGCGGACCCTTCTCGTACAGTGCCGTCGCGTTGTAGTTGGTCTTGGAAAGGCCCTGTACCGGCGCGTCAAATCGGGCGATGCCGTCGATGTCGAAGTATTGATCGCCAGGATTCTTGCTATCGATCAGCGTGTAGTTCGCTTCGAACCCAAGTCCATTCCATGGCGCCGGAAGCTTGTCGAAGAAAATGCGACCGCCAATCTCGAACCCCTTGACCGTCGCGGAATCGGGAGAATTGACGACGTTCGTGCCCGACGCCACATCATTCACGGTCTCCTGCGTCGGTTCGATGAATGTCAAGACGACGGGTTGCTGCTGCTGACCGTACGTGATCCAGTTGTCGATGGATTTATGAAACAGCGATACATGCGCAGACAGCTCGCGACTCGGATACCACTCCAGTGACACATCCGAGTTGTGCGAGATCACCGGCTGCAGATATGGATTGCCCGAATCGGTTGTGAAGAAGTTGAAGACGGGACTTTGTGCGGTGGCTCCAGGAGGCAATGGCCCGTCGGTTGACGGATTGTACGGCCGGGTATTCACTCCCAAACTGCCGTTCGCCCGTAACGCACCAAACGAAGGTTGATCCATCGTTTCGTTGTAAGCGACGCGCAGCTGCACGTCTTCGGCGGGAACAAAGGTGACATTGACGGAGGGGAGGACGTGCGTCGTTTCGGTTCCGCCGCTCACTGCATAGAACCCTGGAACGAATGAAGTCCACTGTCCATCGCGAATGAATCGCGTCGCCGTCGTCTGGAAGAATCCGCTCGAGAAGTTCTCGATGCGCACCGCTCTCGCACCAATATTTCCCTTGTATTCCATGCCGAGGAACTTTCTCTCACCGCCATCAAAGCGAACTAGAGCGTACAACGACGTATTCTTCGTCGTGCTCTCGGTGAGATCCCATGGACGGAGGCGGAACGCATCGCCGGGGGCGCCGCCGTAAAATCGGTGGTCTCCGTACGGATCAAAGCGGCCGACGGCGTTCATGCTTGGCATCAGCACCGCGCCGGGAAGATTCAGCTCGCCTCGAAAAAAATTGTCCCAGTCCACGACTTCGGTATCGCCAGAACGGGAGTTCGCGAGCCTTACGATGGGAGAGCCGTTCCAGCCAGCGCCCAGAGCCGTCCAGTTGTAACCGGAATTCCAGTCGGATTCGGAACGATCACCATAGCGCGCGCCGAATCCAATCGACCGGAAAAATTTGTCTTCTGAAAGCGCGAAATCGAAATCGACATTTGCAGCGAACAACTCACCACCGTTGTCCTGGTAGTTGTCCATGACGGCGTTCCACTGCGAAATGGCGCCATTCGCGAGATTGTTCTGGCCCGCAGGTAACGTGACCTGCGGAAGATCGCCGCTCAAATCGAGCGCAAAAGAGGTCGGGAATTGGACGCCGGGGAACATGTCGTAGCCCCAGCGGTTCGACGTCGAATCCACCCACTGCAATGCGCCCTTCATGGCGAATCGCTCGGAAATGTTCCATTCGAGTTCTGTTGAGATATCGCGGGTAATGCTCTGCACGTCCGCGACGCCCGAGCTTCCTCCCGCATTGATGACAGCATTGTTTGGCAAAAACGTCGTCGTTGCGCGCTGAAATACATTGGGCGAACTGACAAGAAATCCGTCTTCGTCAAATGTGCTGTTGGCAGGATCCACCGCGAGGGTCTGGCTCGTGGCGAAAATGCCGTGGCCAAATCGTTTCTCGTCGTATTTGGAATAGAACACGGTTTGGGAAAGCGTGAGGGACTCGCTCGGCTCCCACTGCAAACTCACATAGACGCCTTCACGGGTCCGCTTGAAAGAATCGTTACCGAAATCGTACCCACCCGGAACAAACCGATCCTCGTTACCGACTCTCGTTCTGTAGAACGGCTCCATGCGGAAGAAGTCGGCGTTGGATGAGTATTTGTTGATTGCGACATCGACGAGCGCGCCGAAGCGACCGTCGCCGAGCTCCCAAGTGTCGGTAATCAAAACGGAACCGCCTGGCTGTGCCTCCTCGGACAAATCTCCATAGTTGACGTTTGCGGATCCACTGATGTGAAAGTTGCCATCCATGTCGAATGGCTTCTTGGTGCGAAGGTCGATCTGACCACCAGTACCACCTTCGATCAGGTTCGCTGTCGCAGTCTTGTAAACATCGACCGCCTGCATGAGTTCAGGGGTCACGTCCCCCCACGACAGTCCGCGACCACCACTCGCACTGAAGACTTCTCGCCCGTTGAGTCGACCGGCAACTCCGGAGAGCCCTCGGACCTGCACGCCGGAACCTTCGGCAGAAAAATGATCGGGATCGCCGAGGGACGCGAATCGAACGATCGAAACACCCGAAACTCGCTGAAGAACCTCGGTGACGCTGTTGTCGGGAAGCATTCCCGCTTCATCCGCCACCACGGAGTCGATGATGGATTCTGACTCCCGCTTTCGTTCTGTCGCGCTCTCGAGGGCCGCTCGTCGACCAGTGACGACAACCTCTTCGATCGAGTCCGCAGTCGAAGCAGTTGTCGACTGCTGAGCCTGCGCGGGCGAGGCGACGGTCAGTCCGATCATCAGCGCTGAACCGACCGCAAGACCCGAGGAGGTTTTCCCGAGCGCTCGACGCACGGCGACCTCAAGCTCTCGTCGCGGAACCTTCCTCGTAGAATTTTTCCCGATCATCTTTTCCCCCTTGTTTTCGACGGATTGGCGTTAAGGCCAACCTCAATGCGCGCGCGCAGCCCGCATGAATTGCCATCGCTGGCAACGATCACGCGATCGCGTAAGAAACAATGCACACCTGATTTGCCCCCTAAATGCCTGAGCAGATGCCTTGGAGTCGAACCAGGTTCGCTCTCGTGCTGCAGGTCACGAATATAGTTATGCCAGCGCTGGCATGAAGTCAAGACGACTCGATTGCGCGTGGCTCAGATGAACCGCGGGTGGCGTATGAACTGCGTGGTGGGTTGCGAGTGCGAGCGCTTTGCAGATACTCGATCTGCAGCTGGCGCACTCACCAATCAAGTCGTGGGGCTATGGACGAGCGGATCTTGGGGCAGGCGCCGTCGACTCCCTTATCGTCAATTTGAGATCGAAGTATTTGAGCAGCGATTCACCGCCGGCAGACGCCATAGACGCTTTGTCGCTTAGAAGCCATTGCGCCGCGCGCTCCCCGATTTGCGCGATTGGGCGGTTTATCGTAGTCAATGCCGGCGTCAATACCTGCGCGAAGTAGCTGTCATCAAAACCGACTACCGAAAGGCCCTTTGGTACGCGGATCTTCAGCTCGGCCGCCACTTTGAGCACACCGGCTGCCATTCGATCGTTGCTGGCGAACACGGCGGTGGGTCGTTTCCGACCTCCCAATAGTTTTCGCGCACACGAAACCCCGGACTCAAAAGACCAGTCACCTTCTAGATCATGCTCATGTCGCATTCGCAGATTGTGCAACCCGAGCGCGGAAACGAACCCTTGGCGTCGCTCAGTGGCCGCGCGCAGTGCTCGAGGGCCGCTGATAAAGCCGATGTCTTTGTGGCCCAGTTCGACAAAATGATCTGCAATGAGAGCACCTGCCTCGCGCTCACGCGAGACAATCATCAGGCCGAAATGGTCCAGAGCAGCCGATGCGACTCCCACCACTGGAGTGCCGTTCGTACCCAAAGCTTTTGCCAGCAGCGCATTCTCTGACACGGGTGCGATGATGATCAGCCCGTCAACTTGCGCGCGTCGAACAAACGTCATGACGTTATCCACAATTGTCGGGGACTTGTAGTCACATGGATGAACGAGCAGCTCGTAGCCCTGCTTCGCACATTCTCCGAATATGCCCCTCTGCATCTGGTCCGCGATTTCTGCATTGGGATCATCGTGAACGAGCCCCAACATGAAGGATCTTTTGCTGGCCAGGGCACGTGCCCTGAGATTTGGCACGTAACTGAGGTCTCGAATCACCTTCTGAACTCGCGCACGAGTCTTCGAGTTGACGTTGGGAGACGCGTTGAGCACCCGCGACGCGGTGCGAATCGAAACCCCAGCGGCGGCCGCCACGTCGTTTATCGTTACGACACTAGCGTTATCAGCCAATTCCGCAAGGGAACCATCTACTTCTAAGCGGCGCATTGCCTTGGAGCTTAGTCCAGTTTAAGCGTCGGGTCGAACTAGCCGACGTCATTGCAAGCGCGAACGTTGCTGCCGGCAGTGGGTTTTGGATTCGAGCCCCGGCAATGTGTGTACGGCGGGCACCAACGTCGAGATGTCAGGCCACCGATACATATAGACCTGAGAATCCTCGGCTGGCGATGATCTTGAGATTCGTTACCGCTCAGAGCTTCAAGCGCAGCACCAGACCAATGCGGCGGTCATACACCGTGAAGAATCGCGGCCTGATCGTTTCGCCGAAGTAAGTCTGGGACACCGAGTGCAGCAGGTTGGAGGCGTCGAGCGACAGGTCGATCTTGTCGTTGAAGCTGTATCCCACCGATGCGTCCAGAATCCCGAATGGCTTGGAGTACACCGGCAGTGAGCCGGAACCCGGGCCGCTGGTGGTCTCGACGTAGTCGTCGCGCCAGGTGTACGCCACGCGCGCGCGGAAGCCATTGCGTTCGTAGAACGCGAGGGCGTTGTAGCTGTGGGGAGACAGCCCGACCAGCGGCACCTGCACGCCGGCAATCGGCCCCGGGGCCGTGCTGATCACGCGAGTGTAGTTAGCCTGAACACCAAATCCGTTCCAGGGTGCCGGCAGGAAATCGAAGAAGCTCTGCACCCCGATTTCGTAGCCCTTGATCTTGCCGTCGTCGCCGTTCTGCGGGCGCGTGATTTCGGCCGTGGTGTACGTCGGATAGTCCGGCAGGCTCACCGGTTCAATGCGCGTGACAGTCTGAATGAAACCATCGACTTCCTTCAGGAATCCGGCCGCGTAGGCGTAACCGTTCTCGCTGAAATACCACTCGAACCCGAGGTCGTACGCGGTCGATTCGAGCGGGCGCAGATCCGGATTGCCCGCACGGCCCGTGAGGCCGATGACCGTTTGGGTGTTCAGGTTCAAATTCGGCGACAGGTCGCCGAAAGTCGGTCGCGTGAGCTGCCGCCCCGCCGCGAGCCGCATGTACAGGTTGTCCGCAAGCCCAACGCGAGCATTGAAGCTCGGCAAGACGTTCGAGTAGTTCGAGTCCTGGCTGATCGGCGCGCTTACCCCGGTGGTGGAGGTACGAAAGCCATCGACCGAAAGATCCGTTTCGACGTAGCGAGCACCCACGTTGCCCTGCACATCAAATCGGCCGATGTCAAAACCAAAATTCAGCTGTGTAAAGACACCGCTGGTGCTTTCGGACTGCTCGTAGGAGTTCAGCGGATTGAATGTCGGGTAGCAGATGGCATCGCCAAACGCTTCGCACTGGCGCTCGATGTCGCGCGACAGGGTCGGCGAAGCACTGAACTGCTGAGTCAGTGACGGAACGTCTGTGCCGAGGAAAAATTCCGTGTACGGAATGTGCGCCAGACCTTCAGGCAGCGTGGTTCCCGGCGGATTGCCGGTGATGTGGCTGCGATTACCATTGTGGCGTTCGACATCGCGAGTGGCATACCGCATGCCGAACGAGACGCTCTTGAAAACTCCATCGCCAATGTCGAGTTGGCCGTCGATGAGCGCCGACTGCCCGGAGCCCCCGGCTTCTTCCAGACCATGATTGGAATCGATGTACTGGTAGCGGGATACGTCGTTGAAATCGAAACCGGTGAGCTGCAGCGTCGGGATGCGCGTACTCGTGTCGAAGGTGAGAATCGTGCCGGCCGTGCTCAGCGGATTGCCGATGCGCAAGGTGGCGCTGTCATCGGTGCGCTCTGAGTCCGTGTAGCTGATGTCCGCCGTGAACTTCAGCTTGTCGGTGGCCCGCCACGTGGCGCCGGTAGCTAGCTGCCAGGTGTGCGCTTCGCGATCGAAGATCGTGGTGTTCGAGGTGAATTGGACGTCTTGGTAGGCGCCAGTACGCACCACGTTCGTGCCCGGATAGTAAGTGAACGTGACGCCCGGCTGCCGTGGCAGATTTCCTCGATTGGCGAACCGCACGTACGTGCTCTGCTCGATCTGATAAGTGTTGTAGGCACCTTCGAAGAACATCTCGAAGTTCTCGTTCGGCGCCCACTGCACTACGCCATTGAGCGCCACTCGCTCGCGTTCCGTCATGTCGACGTTATTGCCGCCGCCGCGCGGCGCAATCACCAGGTCACCTGGGTCGGCATTCGTGCCGGGGAAAAAGCCGTCTCGGTCGAAATCCTCTATGTTGTAGCGATCAGCGAAAGGCTCCACCGCTGCGGCATCCTGCCGGCTGGCGCTCTCTAGATAGGCCGCTCCTAACAGCACACCAATCTCGCCGGAACCTACATCCCAGCGGTCGGTGATCAGCGTCGAAACCTGCGGCTTGACCTTGTCGAGCACATCGTAGCTGTTGGCTCGCACGCTGACACTTGCAGTGCGAGTAGCGAAATCCATCGGCCTGCGCGTCTTCAGATTGACGACACCGCCGAGCCCGCCTTCGATCAGGTACGCCGAAGGATTCTTGTAGACATCGACACCGCCGAGAATCTCCGCGGGAACGTTTTCCAGGGAAAGGTCTCTGCCAGTGTCGCTGTAGATTTCGCGGCCGTTCAACAGCGTTTTGACCTGGGTCAAGCCGCGGACCGCGATGCCACTGCCTTCACCACGGTTGCGCGTGATCTGCACGCCCGGGATGCGCTGCAAGGCCTCGGCAAGATTGTTGTCCGGAAGCTTGCCGATGTCTTCGGCGACGACCGAGTCGACGACTTGCTCCGCTTCCCGTTTGATGTTCTGGGAATTGCGCAGGCTTTGCCGGAACCCGGTCACCACCACGGTCTCAATGTTGTCTCCAGGGGTGCTATTCGCCTCCTGTGCACCGGCATCCAGAATGACTGCCACCGCTGGCAATACGAGCACCGCAGCAAGCTTGAGTTTTCGCCCAGTGTTCATTGAATGCCCCCTCAGATACCGATAATTGGCCAGTCAGTCGTTCAATTAGACTTTCTCATGACCGTCCGGAGGGATGGGAGTTAAATGCCAGCGGTGGCAATCTGTCAAGATTCGAGCACAGCGACTCCGCTGACCGGGCGCTGGGCCGCCGGCTTCGATGCGCGTGGCCGACTGCTCAATGCCTGCTTGTTTGCGCCCCACCGCTGGTTGTTTTCCGTTGCGCACGCACGTCCAGTGAATGAGCTGCACGTCGTTCGCCACGGTTCTGCCCGGGAACATCGGCGCACTTGCCGCTGAAACGGTTGAAGAGACGTTGGTACCCGCCACCGGCTTCCTCCGTGATCCATTGCTGATTCGCTCCGGTCCCGCAGGTGTACTGGATGATAGTCGCACCGGCAGCAGTGCTGGCGCCGTGCCGTCGGTATGCCTGGGTCAAAAATGATGTGTTGCAAGTACTCGTACCCGGCCGTCTTCGCTTACTCGAACAATTTGGAAGTTTGTCGACATCCTGGCAGGCAAGCGCAAGCATCCACGTGGGATACGCTTCGATGAATCGTGACTTCGGTGACCCACCGATAGATTGGGAGGGCTGGGTGACATGAATGGACGTAAGAGAGTCGCGAGCATTACCGCCATTTCTGCGGCAGTGATTGCCTTGTTCGTCTACTGGCTCGTCATTCCGGATCATGCCGGCCAGCCACGACCACCCGCGGTCGGCAACGCGATGCAAGTTCCAGATGCCTCACCGCAAGTTGTCGATCCCCCGAATTCACAGCATGAGGCAACCGGCGCAACCGTCCCAGAACGACGCAGCATCGACCGAGAAGCGTTGATCGCGGCACTCGCATCTCCCGATGAGTCGGTTCGATCACACGCCGTCGAACATTTGTTTGCCTATTTCGCGAAGGAAGATCCTGCCGCGGCTCGCCGCATCGTGGAGTCGACCGGTGCGTCGTCGCAGCGCGCCAGGTTGGTTCAAATTCTGGCCATCGCCCTCGCAAGAGCCGATCGTCGAGATGCGCTCGAGTGGGCAGCGGCAATTCCGGATGCGGTCGAACGCGAAGACGCAACGAGCGTCGTGTTGACGGAGATCTCGATGACCGAACCCAGTGAGGCCGTAAGACTGAGGCAAGACGCCGGGAGAGCCGCGGACGATCCAGTGCTCGAGAATCTCGTGCAGCGATGGGCTGAGAAGGATCTCACCGAGGCGCTGCAATGGGCCGATTCGCTGCCGCCCGGAGAACAGCGTGACCGGGTGCACGCGCGAGCGGCGTTCATCCAGTCGCAGACATCGCCCGAGAGCGCCGCCAATCTGATCGTCAATCGCATGTCTTCGAACCAGGCGCAGGAAGAAGCGCTGATCTCGGTATTGCATCAGTGGGCAAAGCTCGACGTCGATTCCGCCGAGCGCTGGATCGAGAAACTTCCTGCCGGAGCATTGCAAGTTCGCGCGACCGCCGAACTCAACGCAATCGCGCGAACACAATAGACTTCAGAACTCTGTGAGTTGGAACTTCAGCGGGCGCAAATGCTGCGGCGAGTTGCCTCGCCGCAGCGTACTGCTACTTCAGGGAGCGACGAACTGCCACTGCTGATTCAGCGAAGCTCCGGAGCTCCAAAACTCCATGATTCCGCCATCGTTCGTGGCACCGCCTGTATCTAGTGCCTTGCCGTTCGCACGATTGATGATTCGGAACCAGCCCGGTGATCCGCTTACGGCCTGAATCGTCCACTGCTGATTCAAACTCGAACCATTGGCCCACTGTCCAACGGGCGTGTTGTCCGCGGTTCGGTTGATGCTGTCGAGGTATTTGCTGCCCGTCACGCACATCAGCTTCGCGAAACCACCTGTGTACGACAAGACGTAACGCTGGTTGTTGCTCGATCCATCGGCCCATTGACCGACGTTTGCGCCATCTGCCGTGGAACCGAGATTGTCGAGCATTTTGCCGCTTGCGCGATTGCGCAAGCTATACGTGCCAGCGGCGACCGGAGTGCCACCGCCGCTGCTGCTGCTGCTGCTGCTCGAGCTGCTGCTGCTCGAGCTACTGCTGCTCGAGCTACTGCTTCCGCCAAACACAGACGCGACCGTCGCGGTCTGACGGATGCCATTGCTGCCATTCACAAGAATGTTGCCCCAGCTCGTAAACGATGTGCCGAAGTTGTTCACGATGTCGAGCGACAGACAACAGGAACCGTTTCCCGACCATGACCAGCCCAGATATCCCAAGCCACGTTGTTGGGCTTGCGACATGATCGTACCCTCGTCGACGGGCTGACCTTGGTGGTCAGCGCCGAACTCACCGATTACGAGAGGCATGCCTGCATTGGCGAACGACTGCATGTAGTTTGTTGCAGTGCTGCCGCTCGAATACACCTCGTACATGTGAACACTAAACGTCACATTGCGCTGCGGATCCGCATTGAAGATCTGCGAGGCGTTGTTGCGCATCGTATTGGTCCAATCCTGACCCCAATTCGCGCCGTCGACCATGAGGTTGTGCGTGTATCCCGCGGTGCGGAGACTGCGGATTGCCGCAATCGTGTCGTTGACGTAACTCCCCGTCGAGTTGTTGCCGAATGGCTCGTTCGCGATGTTGATGATCACGAAGTTTTCCTGGCCCCGAACCGCATTGAAGATGTCCGAGCTGCGCCAGTAGTTCACGGCGTCGGTGATATGCGGACTTGAATTGTCGCCCCAGCCCGTCGAGGTGTGCACCTCGAGCACCGCGATCATCTGGCGGTCTTTGCACCACTGAATGAGATTCGCCAGTTGCGCGCCCGTACTGCGCAGTCCTCCACCCGTGCCGGTGCTCAACACGATTCTCACCGTGTTTGCTCGAGTGTTTGCGATGTTGGTCAGATCTTGCTGGGTCTGGCTGGGATAGCGGCCCGTGAACCATGTGAATGGATAGTTGACTCCCCGCATGACGAATGCCTGACCGTTGTTGTCAACGAGGCGGCCGTTCTGGATTCGAAATCCCGCCTCGGCAATCGACGGCGCCATCAAACCCGCGAAAAGTAGCGCGATGATCGCGCCGATCCCTGAAGTTTTCATGAGATGAACTCCTGGAAGTTGGAAGATCGCCGCGAGCGCCCTCCCTGGCACTCACGGCGACTGCAAGACCCTACGGCGCGACGAACTGCCACTGCTGGTTGTTCGAGCTGCCAGCGCTCCAGAACTCCATGATCCCCCCATCGTTAGTAGCGCCACCTGTGTCCAGAACCTTGCCATTTGCGCGATTGATCAGCCTGAACCAACCCGGTGAACCGCTCACCGCCTGAATCGTCCATTGCTGATTGAAGCTCGCGCCGTTGGCCCACTGCCCCACCGGGGTGTCGTTGGCAGTGCGATTGATGCTGTCGAGATATTTGTTACCGGTGACGCACATCAGCTTCGCGAAGCCTCCGGTGTACGACAGCACATACCGCTGGTTGTTGCTCGAGCCATCGGCCCACTGACCGACGTTCGCACCGTCGGCCGTCGACCCCAGGTTGTCGAGCATTTTGCCGCTCGCGCGATTGCGCAGACTGTAGGTCCCAGCGGCAACGGGATTTCCGCCGCCACTGCTGCTCGAACTGCTGCTGCTGCTACTGCTGCTACTGCTGCTGCTTCCGCCCGTAGTGAGATCCGGAGCTTTCGCGCGTAGTTCGTTGCGCACGATCACGCCGGAGGGCTTGATCTGGCTAGTGGACCAGTTGCCATCCGGACTCGCGCCCGGATAGAGCGCCGCCGAGGACTCACCGATATCGGCGACGGACCAGTTCGCGTGACCAACTTTGTTAGCGTCCAGAAAGCTGTACCACGCCGCGGATTCGGCGGCATTGACGGCCCCGTCCCCGCTGGCCGCCGTAGTGCCGTATTCCGTCACGAACAGCGCAACACCCCGATTCAACGCACTCTGCGCTCGATCTCTTAGCCACTGGCGGTGTGTATCCGCGTAGAAATGCAGCGTGTATGCGACGTTGCTGCGATTGATTGGATTCTGTGCGGCCTCGTCGACTTCCTGCGACCAGTTGCGTGTCCCGACGATCACGATGTTGTCCGGGTCGGATTGACGAATCGTATCGATCACTGCCTCGTGGTACGGCTTCAAGACACTGGCCCAGGAAACGTTCAGCGGCTCGTTGAACGTCTCGTAGAGCACGTTCGGCGAGTTTCCGTAGCGGCGCGCCATATCCGCGAAGAACTGCTGTGCAAGCGCGCGGTTCTCGTGGGCCGTGTGATCGTGATAGTCGATGATCACGTACACGCCGAGAGCGATAGCGGCATCCACGACCGCGATCACTTTGTTTCGTTCAGCGGTCGGGTTCGTGGCATACCCACCCGAATTGACCGCCATCGCGGCGCGGACCACCGTCACTTTCCAGTCGTCGCGCAACCATCTCACGGTGTTGTAGGTGTAGTACTTCGGAATCCATTGACTCCAGTAGAGCGACATGCCGCGCAACTGCACCGCCTGTCCGTTTCGGTCGACGATCCGGTTGCCCTGAACGCGCAACTGGCCGTATTTCTCGACGACCGTCTGCGTCTGTGCGTAGATCGGAGAGGAGTAAATTGCAAAGACTGCAAGAAGTGCGGTTATGACTAACCATCTCACTCGCTCCAGCCCGCGGCGCGGCGCGCGCAGCTCATTCGTGCTTCGCATAAACATTGATTCCCCCTTGATTGAAACAACCGCAATACTTCGGATTCGCCCGCGATCGGGCGAACCATCTTCTCCAACTACTCGTTTGCTGACGCTCTCGATGCGAGGAAGGTCGCACGAGCAAAGCCCGCCGGCCGCCGAAATCGCGGCGGTGGCGGTGACGTTGCTGTCGCTGACAAACGTGGATCGACAATCAGCCTCAGGCTGGGCACCTCCGTATGCGCTGCCGAATTCATCCGTGATCTCGAAGGCGCACTCTCATGCGCCGTCGCCCGATGGTCCTGCCAGCGGTGGCAGAAAGTCAATGGTGATTCACCACCGGCGCCACGCGACCGATACGAGGCCGCACAGGCGCCGAGAGAAATTGATGTCCGAGACAACTCGCGTGAGCGGTAACAAGGACATCGTCGAGGCTTCGCTTTCATCGCCACCATTTGCTTTTCGCTTTCCGGTGTATCGCGTCGTGCCTTGTCCGAATTTTGTCCTGCCGGGAGTCAGCGATCGTTGTCGCTGAATCAGCGCCAATTCGATCGCCGGCCAGTCGATCGACGCCGCTTCGCGAGAGGCTTTTTTTGAAGCGTTTCGTAAGACACCTCTACTGATAACGGTCACAGGAGCGATTCGCTATTGAACCTCTTCTGAGGAAAGAGGAAGCTTGCGGTCGCTGGCAACACATGGACCGTGTTCGAGGGGATCGTTTCGTCCTTGCCTATTGCGAATAGTTAGTCTCGCCACTCTGACGTGGCGGTCTACCCGCGGTAGGCGTTAACGGATTGAACACTCATCCTGCTCTTCGAAACATTCAACTGCTTGTTGGCGCTCTGCCATCGCTGGCAAATATCGAAGCCGAAATGTTTGTCGATCAGCTTTTCCATCAAGGGGGGAACAATGGATTGTTCGAAACACAGCTCATGGACGATGTTCGCGACCCTGGGGTTCGCCGCCGCCGCGCTGCTGGCGCCGTCGACTGCCGTCGCCGCGGAGGGGCCGTTCGTGGGCACAGCGTCAGGCCGCTGCCTCACCGTGGTTGGAAATAGCACGACCGCGGGAGCCGAAGTACAGATCTCCGATTGCAACGGGCAAACGAGCCAACGGTGGAACTACACGTTGGCGGGTGAGCTCCGGATCCACAACGACACGCGCTGCCTCGATGTCGAAGGTGCGCGAACTGCGCCCGGCACGCGCCTGCTGATCTGGAACTGCAACAACCAGCAAAACCAGCGATTCACGCTCAACGGCAATACGATCGTCGCCAACCAATCCGGATTGTGCGTCGACGTGGTCGGCGCCGCGACGGCGAACGGCACGCGAGTCGCGCTCTGGACCTGCAACGGTCAGAGCAACCAGGCCTGGACTCAGAACGGCGCCCCTCCTCCGCCGCCACCGCCGCCACCGCCGCCGCCACCACCACCACCGGGTCAGACCTGCAACGTCGCTCCCGTCGATCCGCAGGCGTCGGCCGCGGCGCGCCGCCTGCTTTGCTACATCTACAGCCAATACGGCAATCACATCCTCTCGGGACAGCAGGAGTCGACCTGGGTCAGCGGCCCCGACTACGAGATGAACTACATCCTGTCGAACACGGGCAAACTACCGGCGATTCGCGGTCTCGACATGGGCGACTCGCCCAACTTCGCGGGCCGCGCCATCTCCTGGTGGAACGCGGGCGGCATTCCCATGGTTGGCTACCACATGGGCGCGCCTAGCCAGTCGCAGGATGGATATGCCGGCTCTCTGCTGACGGCCAACATCAACAACACGCTGACGCCGGGCACGAATGAGTACCGGGTCTTCCTGCAGCGACTCGATGCGGCGGCCGCGCAGCTTCAGCAGGCGCAGGCCGCCAACGTCCCGATCCTGTGGCGGCCGTTTCATGAAGCCGGCGGCACGTGGTTCTGGTGGAGCAAGGAAGGCGGCAGTCAATACAACCGGCTCTGGCGCTTCATGTACGACTACTACACGCGCGTCAAAGGTCTTCACAACCTGGTTTGGCTGCACCCTTTCAACGGATCGCCGCAGGCCTCGTTCTACCCGGGGCGGCAGTACGTCGACATCGGCGGCGCGGACACTTACGCGAGCAACCACAACCCGCTGACGGCCATGTTCAACACGACGCGCAACATCTACGGCACCACGATCCCGATCGCGTTGCATGAGAACGGACCGATCCCGGATCCCGCGCAATTGCAGTCCACCGCGACGCGCTGGGTGTTGTTCAACACCTGGCACACGACCTGGCTGGTCAACAACAGCCAGAACTCACCGGCGGTGCTGAATCAGTACTACAACAGCGCGTATGTCGTCACGCGGGACGAAGTCCCGAACCTGCGCAATTAGGAAACGAAGCCCCTGACCGGTAGTAAGGCCCCCTGACTACAGGGGGCCTCGTCGATCAAACTTCCTTCACCAGGGCGAAGGCGTCGGCGGCTTGCGCGCGCACTTCCGCGAACGCCCTTCGCAATTCCGTCGCGTTGCCATCCGCCTCGATGTCGATCAAGCCCCGATAGCCGGCGCGGGCCGCGGCCACGAAGTACGGCCTGAAGTCATCTCCGGCAACACCAGGCACGGTTCGTCGATCACGCTCCGCGAGCTCGATCAGACCCGTCCACGGCATCGCTCTCGCGAGCGCGTCCGGACCGTCGCCCATGACTGCCATGTGATAGAGGTCCGCAAGCACGCGCACGTTCGGGCGATCGACGCGCGCGACGACCGCCGCCGCTTCTTCGACGTGATTGATGTAGTTGCATTCCTGCGCACGCAGGCTTTCGAGATTCACCGTGATTCGGGATCTCTTCGCAACATCCGCGAGGGCGCGCAGCAAGGAGACGAACTGGTCGTCGGCGCTCGACTTGCTCCAGCCCTCGGTAAGTTGCCGGGCGTTGCTGCTGCCGAACACGACGTACTCGCCACCGATGCTCCGCAGTCGCGTGAACGCCGTTTCCGCATACGCGAGCACGCGAGCGTGATCTGCCTTGGGACCGATGCAGATCAAGCTCGGGTCGCGCAGGAAGCTGTTGCAGCCAAGAATCTTCAGCGGCGAAGCGAGGGCGCTGGCCTTTGCGGGTGCAAACTCCGCATCGCTCGAGAAGGGAATCAGAAAATCCGCAACGCTCTCGACGATGAAATCCGCGCCGAGATCCCGCAGCTCGCGGGCTCTGGCGATCTTCGCGGTGATCCCGACTGCCTTGAAAAGGGGTTTTCGCGCCGCCGCGCCCAGTATCGGCGCGCAAGCGACGCCGCAGATCGATGCTGTCACGGCGCGACGAGTCATCGCTTTTCTGGTTCGCTTCATCGAGACCCTCCTGTTCATCCCTGAAGCATAGTGCAAAGTGGATTGGACTTCGCGTACCGGTATCTGACTACTTGTGCGCCAACCTCTTCCGCTCGCGCCGCCGTCCGTGCAACAGAGGTTCCGTATACCCGTTCGGTTGTTCGACTCCCTTGAACACCAGATCGCACGCCGCCTGAAACGCCAACGACCCCTCGAAGCCCGGCGCCATCGGCTCGTACTCCGAATCCGCCCCATTCTGCCCGTCGACGACCGCGGCCATCCGCTTCAGCGCCGCGAGCACTTCTTCGCGCGACACGATGCCATGCAGCAGCCAGTTGGCGATGTGCTGGCTGGAGATGCGCAGCGTCGCCCGATCTTCCATCAGCCCCACGTCATGGATGTCCAGCACCTTCGAACAGCCGATTCCCTGATCGATCCAGCGCACCACATATCCGAGGATGCTCTGCGCGTTGTTCTCGAGCTCTTCGCGCTTTTCCGCTGCGCTCCAGTTCGTGTGCGGCGCGAGCGGCGGAGTCAGGATGTCACGCAAGGCGGCGCGTTTCCGCGTCGCCAGCTCGCGCTGCCGCGCGGTCACTTCCACCTGGTGATAGTGCAAAGCGTGCAGCGTCGCGGCCGTGGGGCTCGGGACCCACGCCGTGTTCGCGCCCGCGTTCGGATGCGCGACCTTGCTCTCGAGCATCTCCGCCATTCGGTCGGGCATCGCCCACATGCCCTTGCCGATCTGCGCGCGACCGGCTAGGCCGCACGCGAGGCCGACATCGACGTTGCGGTCCTCGTAGGCCTTGAGCCAGACCGCCGTGCGTATTTCACTCTTGCGCAGCACCGCGCCAGCCTGCATCGCGGTATGGATTTCATCGCCGGTGCGATCGAGGAAGCCGGTGTTGATGAAGATGATGCGATCCTTCACCGCACGAATGCACTCCTTGAGATTGACCGTCGTGCGCCGTTCTTCGTCCATCACGCCGATCTTCACGGTGTGCCGGGGCAGCCCGAGCAGGTCCTCGACGCGATCGAACAGCGTGTTGGCAAACGCGACCTCTTCCGGCCCGTGCATCTTGGGTTTGACGATGTAGACCGAGCCTGCGCGACTGTTCCTGAACTGGCCCAGTCCCTTGAGATCCAGCATCGCGATCATGGTTGTGAGCGCGGCATCGACGATGCCCTCCGGCGCTTCGCGGCCCCGGTGCAGGATGAGATCGGTAGTCATCAGGTGGCCCACGTTGCGAACCAGCATGAGACTGCGGCCGGGGATAGCTAGCTTGCCACCCGCCGGCGACTGGTAGCTACGATCGGAATTGAGTTTGCGATCGACGTGACCGCTTCCCTTGGCAAACCGCGCCGTGAGGTCGCCACTCATCAAGCCTAACCAGTTGCGATACACCGCCACCTTGTCGGCGCTGTCGACCGCCGCGATGGAGTCTTCGAGATCCATGATCGTGGTCAGCGCGGATTCGAGCTGCACATCCGCAATGCCCGCCTTGTCGTCGCGACCGATCCGGTGCGAGCGATCGATGCACACTTCGATGTGCAGCCTGTGATGCTCGAACAACAACGCGGAGGGCTCCGCCTCCGACCCAACGAACCCCTTGAGCTGAGCCGGCGTCGCGAGAGAAGCGTGGCCGCCATCGCTCGAGCCAACCCGCAACGCGCCGCCGGAGACCGAATACCCGGTCGAATCGCGATGACTGCCCGACGCGAGCGGCACCGCGTGATCCAGCACGGCGCGCGCGCGCTCGATCACCTCTGCACCGCGGATCGGGTTGTATCCCTGACCGCTCGCGAGCTTGCCCGTTTGCTCGATGACATCCGTGCCGTAGAACGCATCGTAGAGACTGCCCCAGCGCGCGTTCGCGGCATTGAGCGCGTATCGCGCGTTGCTGAGTGGAACGACTAGTTGCGGTCCCGCGAGTCGGGCGATTTCGTCGTCGACGTTTTGCGTGCCAATCTGGAAATCCAGCCCTTCCGGATCCAGATAGCCCAACTCGCGCAAGTGCGCTTCGTGAGCCACAACATCGAAAGGCTGCCCGCGACGGGCACGATGCCAATCGTCGATTTCGCTCTGGAGCTGGTCGCGGCGCGCGAGCAACGCCTGATTGACCGGCACGAGCTGATCGAGCAACGCGGCGAAGCCACTCCAGAAGCTGGCGACGTCCAGCCCCAACTTGACCGAAAGATCCTGCTCGATCAGCTGCGCGAGGCCGGTGGTCACTTGCATTCCGCCGCGCTCGACGTAGTTAGTAGTCATCGTTGGTCCGATTGATGGAATGGAGTCAGTGGCAGGCATGCGCGGGCCGCGGACAACGATTGCTGCGCGAGCAGATCGTGGTGGCCTCATGAGAAAGCGCGGCGCCGATCCAGCCGATGTTGAGTACCTTCGAAACGGTTTGCAGCGCGGCTCTCGCCTCGGCGGGAATCGGCGCGTCGCCGCCACCCTTGCGACAGGCCTCTGCTACCGCATCGACCAGCGCCGCTTCGTCGTAACCCTGTGCCGACAGCGCCGGCGACAGATCGACGCCGACCGAGAGCACGTGCGAAACACCAGCGGCATCGCGGGTCAGCATCGAATGGCAGCAATACAGTCTCGCGTGCTCGCCTTCCGGCATGATCGAAATCTGTGATTTCGGCTTCTGCGCCGGTTTCGTGGAAGCGGCGCCGGGATTCCCGAGCATGCGGAAGACTGCCCAGCGCGGGCACGGGTCGGGAACCACGCTCATGTTGCCCCACGGCAGTGGAATGCCGTTCGCCCGATACACCGCGCGCAGGAATCCGGGTGGATAGGCGTCGAAGAAATGCCAGTGTCGATACGGCGACACGGAGGTCATGCGACGCATCATGACGGCCGAGGTCACGCCGAGCTGGGCGCCCGCCTCCACGGAGTGTCCCTCTCGAATGAGGAAGCGACGGAACGGCGCGCGCGGACACAACAGCGCGGCTGCGAAGAAGCTGCACTCGAAGTCACGCCATGCGTAGAGCACGTCTTGCGCGCCCATGTTCGTGCCGCCGGCCGCCGCTTCCGCGACTTCGTTCCATGTCGCCTCGTGCGGCGAGATGAGACCGTCGCCGTTGTGCATGACGCGGTGACCGGCGAAGAAAGCGAGCTCGTACTTGAGCCTGTGTTCCTGCGACTTCAGTCGCTTGTTGATCCACACCGTGTTGGGCGCCTCGAAGCGCGACCGCACCATCGCGCGTGGCGACTTTTCCTGCGCGTCAAACCAGCGGACTTGCAACCCGAGACGTTTGCAGATGGCCAGCAAATCGGTGGCCGACAACGGCATGCGGCGGTCACCCAGCTTCTCCGCCGCGCGCTCGATGTCGGGAAAATCGTTGTGACGCGTTTCCTGCCAGACGCGAATCAGCAGTTGCGCGAATTGTTTGCCCGTGGTCGCGGTCTGGCTCAGCAACTCCGGCAACGCGATCTTCAGCAGGTCGTGGGCGAAGAGGAAGCTCGGTTCGAGCGGCATGGCGGCGAGTCCCCCGCGCGACGTACGCTTCGGTTCGGCCGCGAGCTCCGTGTTCTGATCCAGGAACCAGCCGGGCGACTTGTCGAAGATTCCCGCGAGCAGCTCGAGCATGTCGCCAGACGGAATGCGCTGGCCGTTCTCGATCATGCTGAGGTAAGAGACCGAGGGCGCGGCGGCCGCATCGATCTGCACGCAGCGCGTGGACAGCTCGTCGAGCGTCAATCCGTTGCGTTTGCGCAGGGATCGCAGCTTCGCACCGAGAAAATGACCTTGTCGGACTAACGCACTCATGTTGTGAAGTTCACATTGTGAAGTTTTCGATGTGAAAATCCTCGTCGCAAACACTCTACTCTGTGGCTTCCCGGCGCTGCAAGCGCCTCTCGAACATCACGGAGTCCGCAATGTCCGATCGACCCGCACAGCAGAATCGACTGATCGCCGAATGGAGCACGGAGCCCCGCTGGCGCGGCATCCAGCGTCCTTACACGGCCGCCGATGTCGTGCGACTGCGCGGCACCGTGCGCATCGAGCACTCGCTTGCGCAATTGGGGGCCGAGAAATTCTGGAAGCTTCTGCACAGCGAACCGGTGGTCGCCGGTCTCGGCTGCCTCACGGGCAACCAGGCGGTGCAGGCCGTGCAGTCGGGACTCAAGGCTATCTACTGCTCCGGCTGGCAGGTCGCCGGTGACGGCAACAGCGCGGGCGAGATGTACCCGGATCAGAGCCTGTATCCCGTCGACTCCGTGCCGAAGATGATCGAGCGCATCAACAACGCGCTGCTGCGCACCGACCAGATCCATGCACTGGACGACGCGCACGACATCGATTGGCTGGCGCCCATCATCGCGGATGCCGAGGCGGGTTTCGGCGGCAATCTCAATGCCTTCGAGCTCACCAAGGCGATGATCAAGGCTGGCGCCGCCGGCGTGCACTTCGAGGACCAGCTCTCCTCTGCCAAGAAGTGCGGGCACATGGGCGGCAAGGTGCTCGTCCCGACCGACGAAGCCATCAACAAACTGGTGGCCGCACGCCTGGCTGCCGACGTGTCGGGTGTGCCGACCGTCGTGATCGCGCGCACTGACGCGGAAGCCGCGAATCTCCTGACGTCAGATCACGACGCGCGCGATCAGCCGTTCCTGACCGGGAAGCGCAGTGCCGAAGGATTTTTCCACGTGAACAATGGCATCGAACAGGCGATCGCCCGCGGCCTGGCGTACGCGCCTTACGCAGACCTGATCTGGTGCGAGACCGCTAAGCCCGACATCGAAGAAGCCCGTCGCTTTGCAAAAGGCATACACGCCCGTTACCCCGGCAAACTACTTGCCTACAACTGCTCGCCTTCGTTCAACTGGGCCTCGAAGCTGAGCGCCGACGAGATGCAGACTTGGCGCGAGCGATTGGCTGCCCTCGGCTATCGCTTCCAGTTCATCACCCTCGCGGGATGGCACGCGCTCAACCTATCGATGTTCGAGCTGGCGTCGGCCTATCGCCAGGACGGCATGCTCGGCTATTCGCGGCTCCAGCAGCGCGAGTTCGCCAGCGAGGCCGCCGGCTACCGCGCGACGCGCCATCAAACCTTCGTGGGCACCGGCTACTTCGATGCGGTGCAAACCACCATCACATCCGGGCAGTTCTCGACCGGCGCCATGCAAGGCAGCACGGAAGAGGCGCAGTTTCATGTCAGCCGCGCTTCCTGACGGAATCTTGAGTGTGCGGCTCGAGGCACCGCCGCTGGCCGATGCCACGACCGGGCCTTCGGATCTGGCCACAGGTTTGCGAGAGCACTTTGTCGACTACAACGCGGAATTCACGCGCATCACGCGGAAGGCGGCGCTGCATTTCATGAGGCGAGACTGGCAAGCCGCACGAGCGGATGCCGTGCAGCGCATCGAGCTCTATGAAAGTCATGTCAGCCGGGCGATCGACGCACTGCGTCAGGATCTCGGCGCGTCCATTCAGAATCGCGATCTGTGGGTCGAGATCAAGCGGCACTTTGCGCTGCAGATCGCGAGTCTCCCGGACAGCGACTTCTATCGAACATTTCTGAACTCGATCACTCGCGACATCTTCGCCACCATCGGTGTCGACGAGCAGATCGAGTTCACTGCGACAGCATCCGGGCGCGCGTCGGGCAGCGTGCCCATTCGCGTTCACCCGGTCGGCGACTCGTTGCAGCGGGCAGTCTGCGAGCTCCTGACCGACCTGCCCTTTGCCAGCCTGATTGGCGAAGTCGAGGCATTCGCGAAACAGATCTGCCGCGAATTGACCCCGCATTTCGACAGCCGCCGGCAAAGCGCCGCTCCGCAACTGGTGGAAGTCATCGACGCACCTTTCTACCGCGGCGACACCGCTACACTGGTCGGACGCATGATCGGCGACGGCAGCGTCACGCCGTTCGTGATCGTATTCCGGCACGCCGCTGACGGGATGAAGATCGAATCGGTGCTGCTTGCGCGCAGTGACATCAGTTCTCTCTTCGGTTTCACGCGCACTTACTTTCACGTAGACCTGCCGGTAGTCAGCGCCGCCGTGTCGCTGCTGCGCACCTTCATGCCGGGCAAGCCCGTTGATGAGCTGTACACGATCCTGGGCCGCGCCAAGCAGGGGAAAACCGAACGTTACTACGCGCTGCGCCGTCACCTCGCGCAATCGTTCGATGTGTTCGTGGACGCCCCCGGTCAACGCGGCCTCGTGATGATCGTCTTCACCCTGCCCTCGCACGACCTGGTTTTCAAGGTGATCCGCGACCGCTTCGGTCCGCCAAAGAGCACTACGCGAGTCGAGGTCATGGAGAAGTACAAGTGGGTCTTCGAGCACGATCGCGTGGGCCGCCTCGTCGATGCGCAGGAGTACAAGCAACTCCGGCTTCCGAAGGCGCGTTTCATGCCTGCGCTACTCGAGGAACTGCTGACGGAATCCGGCAGCGTGTGCCGGCTCGATGGCGACGACGTAATCGTCGGTCACTGTTACATCGAACGCAGGTTGCGCCCGCTGGATCTGTTTCTTCGTGACGCGGAATCCGCCGCCGCGGAACGTGCGTTGCTCGACTTCGGCGATGCGTTACGCGAGCTCGCGGGCATCGACGTCTTTCCGGGAGACCTGTTGCTCAAGAACTTCGGGGTGACGAATCAGGGCAAAGTCGTTTTCTATGACTACGACGAGGTGACCTCGCTGCGCGAATGCAACTTTCGCGAGTTGCCGCTGGCGTCGAACGACGAGGAGGAGTTCAGCGCGGAGCCCTGGTTCTTCGTCGGGCCCAACGACGTCTTCCCCGAGCAATGGCTGCCGTTCCTCGGGATTCCGCCGGAGCTGCTCGAGTCGTTCATGTCGAAGCACGGCGAACTGCTCGCGCCACAGTGGTGGCGCGAGCAACTGCATCACTTCTCCATCTCGAATCGATAGGTCTCACTTTCCGAGACAAGCCCGTCTTTCGTCTCGGTCACCACCTTCCAGCGATAGATCTCGCCGGGCACCAGGTTCTTGACACTCAAGCTGGTCGGTTCGCCTCGATGGTGCAGCCAGCAAACTACCGCGAGCAGCAGTGCCAGGATCAGCACCAACAGGGCTGCCTTGCGCTTGCGCGCAATGAAGAGGATCACCGCGAGCAACAGGAGCAACACGAACAGGATCAGGCAGACGACAGGCGAAAGATGCTTCGCGAGTGCCGGCGGGATGATCCCGCCCAGCGAGCCGCCATCCACGCTGATCACCGTGCATTTGTTGAAATCGAACTGCTCGCTGATCTTCCAGAGACAGTGGCGGTGCGTCACGTCGACGTCTTCCGTGCCCGGCACCGGCGTCCACTCGAAAACCACTTGAGTGCCCGGTATCCGTACATTGCGCGCCGGGCTGACGAGCTTCGGGGGCGCAATCTGGATGCGCTGGTCCAGGCGTTGCGACTGTAGATAGGCCTCGGCGAACACCGCGGCTCCCGTTGCCATGACATCCTTGATGCAATTGCCACGGCGCTCCGGCTCGGCGATGTTGGCGCACATCTGTTCGGCCTGCGGCTGTCCGATCGTTGCGGTGATCGGTTGCGTGGGCACGGGCACGCCCGGTTGCGGCGGCGCGAGGCAGCCGGTCGCTTCGGCCACCGGCCAGCCAGGAACGAGGAATGAGCTCGGGCTCAGGCCGGGCTCGTAGTAGAACAACGAGTTCGTGGAGTCGACCCGCCAGGAATCGGCGAAGGTTTCGTACAGATCTCGATGCCGTTGCGACAGGTCCGCGGGACGCGGTCCCAGAAAATCGCCGTTCGACAGTCTCGGCAGCCAGTTGTTAGGCGCGATCGCCCCCAGGATGCCGTCGACCGCCCGGCCGTGATACACGTTGATCTGCATGAAGTGGACCTGGTGCGGTTCCCAGAACAACGGGGTCACGGCCACTCGCGTACCGCCGGGAATCTGGACTTCCAGGCCGCCCTCCGCGTTCGTGCGGACGATGCGACCGCCTCGTTGCAATGAGATCGGATTGGCACCCAGCACGAACGGCTTGCCGTCGATCCGGAGTTGCAGTCGGGGCGTTTGCGAATCCTTGCCTCGCTGCGGATCCAGTGCCGGCTGGTAAGTCACCCGGTGGTCGCCGACTTGCATCGCGACAGCGGTATTGACGCTCACACAGGAACTCAGGCCGGTATGCGCATCGGGCGACAAAGGACCTGCGGTGGTCACGGCGGACTGCCGAGCCTGGAGTTCCATACCGTCATCGCGCAAGAGCACGAATTCCCCGGCGCTCTGAAAGTCGTAGTTCACGCCGTCCACGGTCTTGAGGTGCGGGTCGCCTTCGGTGCGCGAGCTTCCGCCCACGATCCAGCGCCGGATGGTTTCGATATCTGACTTGCTGAGCGGCGGGCCTCCGCAAGGCATCAAGCCGTAGGGGCAATCCTCATTCGAGCCCACCACATTGGACGGATCATAAGGATGCACAAGAGTCTGGTAGTCGGTGATGCGGTCATACAGTTGGCTTTCATTTGGGTTGATCGCGTCTGCGTCGGTACAAATCGCAACGGCCGGAGGGCACGCTGGCCCACCGATCAGCCCACGGGCGAAGCCCAGCGATTTCCGCAGCCGGCTAACCCCGACAGGTGGATCCTCGTCTTCCGTGAAATTGAGCGGAACTCCGTGGTTCTTGACGGGCGGGTAGTTGAGACCGCCGTGGCATTCGATGCAACTCTTGTTGAAGATTCTCTGGATGTCGGTGTACGTCGGGGAGTCGGCCGCGCCCGGAAGCCTGGCGAATTCGGCCGTGACCCGCGCCATGATGTTCGGGCAAGTCGAAACTCCGAGACTCGCTGACAGTTCCTCTTGAAAAGTATCGTTGTAGCTGTCCTCTAAGCCGAAGTTGTCGGCGAACGAATACGTGCGCGAACGCCCGCGAACGCCCATCGACCACTTGTCGACAGGCACGCCGAGAGGTTCGAGGAAATAGCGAAACAGCGCCATCTTTCCAGTCGTGTCGGCCGTGCTGTCGCTCGAATCGTCCTCGCGATCCACATAGATTCGACCCATGGCCGTTTCGTCCGGATGGCCTGGACCGATGGGCCGACGGAACACTTCCTGTCGTAGCTGGCGCAGCCGCTTGTTGGCTGCGGGAGCTGCCGGAACGAGCCCGTCCGTCGCAGCTTCATCCCGGTCGATCAGCCCTACGGCCGGATCGGCACCGAGGCCGTTGAAGACATACGGATCACCGGCACGACCCAGGTTCCACTTCTGAATGTCCGCCTTGCGACGAGTCATGCTCTGCGCGCGTCGACGCGTGTCGTCATAGACGCCATTGAAGTTCAAGCCGTTGCGCGCGGTGAGAAACGCCAGCACCGCCGCATTGGTGACGCCCGAGACGGTCTGCGTCGACGCAATGTTGCTGTTGGGGCCACCGCCGCTGACCGTGATGCAGTCCGTCGCGATCGCCAGCGCGATCGGTCGTACGTCGATGGGCACACTGCCGGTCGCGAAGATACTGGTGGCCGGCGCCCTCGGACTCATTTCATCCACGATGCGTTGCGGGTTCAGGCCGATGTAGAGGTTGTTGAAGAAATTAGTCGCGCGACCTTCGTCTGGATCGAACCTGGGCGCGCCGACTCCCGTATTCGGGTGTTGCAGCACCACGAAATCGTCATTCCGAATGACCGCTGACATGGGTGCCGTGGGCGTCATGCGATTGAATGCGTACTCAGCATCGATGTTGATGTTCGGGACGTCCGTCGCGGGCAGCGGCTCGCTGATGACGGCTGGAAATGTCGGGCCGAATGGCGGGTCGAAAAAGAAATGGATGTGTCCATCGGTGGCTCCGCCGTCGGTCGCCGCCGTGTCCCAGCGAGTAATCGCATCCTGCGGCCGCGCGGTCGAAGGTTGCAGCGCGAGTTGCTCGATCACCGACCGGACGGATTCGTTCGTCTGCCAGGTCCACAAGTTCATCAGCCGCCGGAACGAAGCGGCTTCGACGGATCCTTTGTAGATGCGGTCGCGATTGAAGGCGAGCATGCCGCCCCAGCTGTCGTAGGTATCCCAATTCGGCTTGTTCTTGAACTTCACCGAACCGATCGGGTTGCCGGTCGTGCCGGGTACAGCCCCCCGATTGCGTACGTTGCCGGTGGAGTGGCACGCGAAGCATTTCTGGTCGTCTTCGGAAACGCCGCGCGTCGGTCTTGGGGGAAACCGGAAAACGGTGGGGCTGATCGGATCCAGGCCAGGCACCGGCGCCACGATGATCTCGTGGAAACGGAAATTCTTCTGGTCCGGCGCGCCATCCCATTGCATGAACTCGATCGCGTTGTGATGGGCGCCCGGGTATGAATTGTGTTCGCTCAGCCCCAGAGTGAATGCCGCCGTTGCGTTCTGGTTGAGCAACAGGATGCGGGGGAAATCCGACGTGCCAGTCTGCAGGCTCTCCGACCGTGTCATCAGGATCCAGTTTTCACGAAACTCCTGCGGCAGAGCGGCGACGAACTCGGCCGAGGTGTTCACGCTGCTTCCCATGCCGGTAAGGAAAGTCGCTATTCCCATCGGCGTCAGGTTCGCGGCCGAGAGCTGTGGGACGCCTCCGTTCAGCGTGAAGTTCGCGCGAACCGAACGCAGGGCGTCCATCGGGACAGTGCAGGTGATGACGATGCCGGCACAGTCACCGCCCCACCCAGCAAACGTCGAGCCGGTGAGACTGTGAGCCGTCAGCGCGATCGACGTGGTCGAGGGCTCGTTGCAATCGACGGCGAGCGTGTCGATATCGTTGGCGGGATCAGTGGCCGTGATGCCGCAGGAAATCCCGGTTCCGTCGATCCAGCCTTTGCCCAACCCGGTCTTCATGACACGCAGGTCTGCGGCGTGGGCACTGCCTAACAGGCCGAGCAGTAGCAGGACGACGGAGCGAGTACGCTTTTCCATGTGACACCTTATCTTCCAAGGCTGTTAGTCGCAGCGCGGAGAGTAGTGTACGTCTATCTAGCGAACCGGCATCGATTGTTTGGTATCGCGATAGATGGCCTGGTGCGGATCTGCCTCAGTGGACATCCGCGGCTGACAGGGCCATCGTGATTTGTTGCCCACCGCTGGCGCGTTCCAATCGGCACCGTTGACGCTCCACGTAACGTTCGCGCGGGAATTCCACACCCCGCCATAGGACTCGGAGCTCGGAAAGTTGGTGGAAAGGGAGGGAATCGAACCCTCGACCCCGGCATTGCGAGGACGAAGGTCGACTAACTACGGCTATATCAATCAACAACTTGCTGTGGGCGCCCGTTGCACATTGGCACTACAGAGCAGCACGAATCAGCACCAGGTCCCGCAAAAGTCCCGCAAGACGGAGCGCTCAGTGCGCGCTCATCGACTACGCCGCGACCAAGTCTGCGAGACGCCTCGCAGGAAGCGGCTTCACGTCGGCGAGCTTCGCGGGCTGCTGCGCCACTTCCCACAGATCGACTGCTGCTTGCATCCGCAGCCAACTCTCCGGCGTCGTCTTGAAAAGCCTCCCGACCCGCACAGCCATCTCCGCAGAGAGCGAGCGCTTCTCATGCAGCAGCTCGGACACCGTGACCCGGCTGACGCGGAGCAGATCGGCGAACTCGGTCTGACTCATCTTCAGCGCCGGCAGCACATCCTCGCGCAGGATCGCGCCGGGGTGGGTCGGTCGCCGGTTCGGATTCCGCTTCGTGCTCGCATTCATCAGTGATAGTCCTCCAAGTCAACTTCGATGGCGTCTTTGCCATCGAAAGCAAAAGTCAGGCGCTCGTTGCCTGACACATCGCATGCGTATCGGCCTTTCCGCGCGCCCTTGAGCGGGTGCCACCGATACCCCGGCAGGTTCATATCCGCCGGGTGTTCCGAAATGTCCAGGCGGTCGAGCATGCGTTCGATACGGGCCGCCCGGGCGGCAGGAATCTTGCGGTGATCACCCTTGGTGAAGAACAGCTCCAATCCCTTGTGTCTGAACGTGCGGATCACGGCAGAGATACTGGCCTGTAATGTGGTTGATTACAGTGTAATGAATCACATTACATTGTCAACGAGGCTATAGAGCGTGCAGATCGAGTTCATGATCACTAGAGCCGGGCCCGCGGCTCGAAGGCACTCAACACGGCGGGCGACTTACTTTTTCGACTTGGCGGGACGAGCAGACTTTCGGGCTGCGGCCGGCCCGACCTTTCGACCGCGAGGTTTCGCAGGCTCCACCTGCTTCGCCGCCCGCGGCCCTTTCAGCTCGATCCCGAACACATCGCCGAGAACATCGTCGGCGAGAGTTTTGCGGCCGCCAGCTATGCGATTCACGGCGAGATCGGCCGCCTGCGCGATGAGCTCCGCATGGTCGACGTTGCGCAACTTGAACAGCAATTCAGGCTGTTGATCCAGCCGCGCGCCCACGCCATACATCACGGCGGCGACATGCTTGCACATCGTCGCCCAATCCGGGCAGGAGCATTCCATCTGAATCTCGCGAGGCTTGGGAAACAGGCCGTCTTCACGATGCGTGATCACCTGCATCACGCGCTCCGACAGTTGCCCCTGGAGCAACTCGATGATCGAGCCCACATTCCCCGCGCATTGCGTCTTGATCCGGCTCCAGTGATTCGGCACGAGCGGTTGGATAGCGATTGCGACCTCGTAGAGCGCCGACCCGCTGACAAGCGCAGTGATCTTCCCGGCCGCAACGTTGAGATCGAGCACCGTTCCGCTGCGGACGTAGCTTCGGCCGCGCGGGAGCCGGTTCTCGTAATCGCGATACGACTCGAGGTTCTCGCACCAAGCTTTGCCCCAGAAGCTTCGTGCGATGGTGCGCCCGTCGATGGTGATCGGTGAAACCGATCGCCCGTCTTTCGCCAGACGACGAGCCTCGCGGGCAGCCTTTTGTTGGCGCTCGTGAACGCGGGGCTTGCGAGCATACGACCACCAATTCATTCGCTCTCCGCCCTATGCATCGCACGCCTTGTGAATATCCAGCGCAACCGTACGCAGCAGGTCTGTGTCGTTCATCTCTGTGAGCAGTGGCCCCGTATCCTCGTCGAGCAGATTCCTCGACAAATCGCCTTTGGCCTCGATGAGCGCGTCGATCTTCTCTTCGACCGTACCACGGCAAACAAACTTGTGGACGATGACGTTGCGTCGCTGCCCGATGCGGAACGCGCGATCAGTTGCCTGGTTCTCCACCGCCGGATTCCACCATCTGTCGAAGTGGATCACATGAGACGCTGCGGTCAGATTCAAACCGGTGCCACCCGCCTTGAGCGAGAGGACGAAGAACGGCGGCCCGTTGTCGGATTGAAATTCGTCGACCAGGGCGCGGCGGCGGGCCACGGCAGTGCCTCCGTGAAGCGCGATCCCGGGCTGACCGAAGACTGCGGTCAAGTGCTGCACAAGAGGCGCAACGATTTCACGGAACTGCGTAAAGATGAGTACGCGTTCCTGCCGCTCGCCGAGCTCCTCGCATATCTCGCTCAGGCGCCCAAACTTGCCGCTGCGGCTCGCAAGAAAGTCGCCCCGGCCTTGCCATTGCGCGGGGTGATTGCAGATCTGTTTGAGCTGCATGAGGTGAGACAACACGAGGCCGCGGCGCTGGATGCCTTCGGAACGGGCTAATCCGTTTGCCAGTTCCTGCACACATCGCTCATAGAGCGCCGCCTGCTCGCGCGTGAGGCTGCAGAACGCACGCACTTCGGTCTTCTGCGGAAGATCGGAGATAACCCGCTTGTCGGTCTTCAGTCGACGCAGGATGTACGGTTGCACCAGACGGCGCAGCGGCGCATAGGATTGATCCGCACTGCGCGCGAACCGTTTGGTGGCGCGAGCAAACTCCGCGGCACTACCTAGCAAGCCAGGATTCAGAAAATCGAAAAGCGACCACAGATCGCCCAAGCGGTTTTCGACCGGAGTACCTGTCAGTGCAATTCGTCCGTCAGCCTGAATCTGTTTGACCGCCCGCGTTTGCTGTGCTCCGGGATTCTTGATGGCCTGCGCCTCGTCCAGAACGATCAGGCGCCATCGACGTTGGCGCAGCGTCTCCGTGCGTACGACGACACCATAAGTGGTGATGACCACATCGACCCCGGCGAGCGCAGCGTCCAACTCGTTGCTCTCTGTCAGATCGACGGAGCTTTCTGATGAGTGTGCAACAAAGGCCGACAGCGACGGCGCGAACCGCTCGATCTCCGCTTTCCAGTTCGCGATCAGGGAGGCCGGCGCGACGATGAGGCTCGCAGGTCTCGATATCTCGCGCCCATTCTGCGAGCGCAAATGCAGCAGCAGTGCCAGCACCTGGATCGTCTTGCCGAGACCCATGTCGTCGGCAAGGCAGGCTCCCAGACCAAGGCGGTTCAGCAGCAATAGCCATTTGACTCCCGTCATCTGGTACGGCCGAAGCGAGGTCTGCAAACCATTCAATTCGATTGCGCTCTCGTTCTGCGGCTCGCGCAGGCGAGTCAGAACGTCATGCAGCCAGTCACCCGCCTCGACTCCACTCCATTCCCGCAGCGGAGCGGCAACGTCATGCAGAGCATCACCCGCTTCCGCCAGACCCGCGAGCAGCCGCATGCCGTCGTAGAACGAAATCTCTCCGGAGTGCGCTGATTTCTCGACGCGCTTCCAGTGAGCCAACGCCGCGGCTAGCTTCTCTCCATCGGCCTCGATCCACTGCCCTCGCAACCGCATCAAGCCTGGTGCGGATGACAAGAGTTCTTTTTTCTCCGCGTCGGTGAGCGGCTGACCATCGAGGCTCAGAGCCACGGAAAAGTCGAACAGCGCATCGGCCCCGAGAGCCGCGCGCTTTTGTTCGCCGACTCGAACACTGACTTGTGGGCGCGGCGGCCGCGCCGCCTTCCACCAGTCGGGAATACGCACGGCGAGCCCGCCAGCTTCCAACGCCGGAACATCTCGCAAGAAGCGATACGCCTCGGCAGGCGTCCAGGCGAGCGCCTGGTAGATATCGCCGCTTTCGACGAGTTCCCTCACCCACGCGAGTTGCTCCGATACCCCCTGGATGGGCGTCAGCAACGCGATCAGCCGCTTCCGGTTTGAGGCTCCCGCATATTCCTGCAGCGCTCGCGAGAGCGGCACATGGTTGGATTCGCCACGTTCTGAAATGCCGCTCGCATACGTTGCGAGAAAAGCGAACGGGTATTCGTCGTCGCGCTTGTTCTCGGCCAGGCGGAAGGTGATGCGGCCGACCAGCAGCCACTCCGGGTTCTTGTGGTGCAGGTACGCACGCAAACTTCGCCCGTGAGCCGAAACTTCAGTGCGAACACGTGAATCGAGCGCAAGCCACGCATGCTTCAGCGCCGACGTGTCGAGGTACTCGAGCCCCTTCAACGGCGGAGCGTTGAGCACGATAGTGCCTAACTCTTCTTCGTCAGGTGGGGCGACGAGCTCTGTGCCGGAGGAAATTTCCGAGTCGGCGAGATGGCAGAGCTGCGTGAAATAGCGTTGCGCGAATATGCGCGCGAAAGAGAGCGATGGCGGCAGCCCATCCTTGAAGTCAACGGTGGCGAGCTGCAGGAGGCCGGTACCCTCATCGCTAGCGAATGCGCGCTCGATCTTCGCGAGCGCTCCTGACGCGGAAGAGTCCGAAGCATCGTGAAAGCAGTGCTCTACACGCAGCCGGCCTTGCGAGGTGATGTACAGCTCGGGAATCACAGCGGAACCAGTCGCTTGCGGAACGAATTGATCAACGAGTCTCGGCTTGGGTCGTCGCCGTTTAACAGTCACGTCAGCCCCGCGCCTCGTAAGCCAACTTGATTCGCCCCGAGATCTCCGCCTGCGTTCCCGGCAATCCTAACGATTCCGGGCTGACCGTGGCGTCGGCTGCGATGCCCTCAAGGGACCGTGCGAGATCCTTCGCGATCTTCTCTGCTACGGCGATGCGCGTGTCAGGCGCTAACAACTGAGCCAGGCGGAGAACATCATTCGCGTGCTTGCGGACGTTCTTGGTATCGACCGCCTCGCCCTTCTCATACCGCGCCTTCAGATCAAGCCAGGCCATGGCCTTCAATGGAATGAGACGATCTTCTCCCACCCAGGGCGCAGTTTGTCGAGCCGCGCTCGCACCGCCGCCAGACCCTCTTTGCGGGCTTGTCGATGGTTGGCCAATAAGACTTGATGGCCGAGGAGCGTCAGCTCCCGAGCCTCGAAAGCCTCTTGTAGAAAATAGGGTAGCTTCGCGGCGCCGGGCCACGGACGAATCTTGGCGGTGAACCCCAAGCTGTCGTGCAAATACTGCTGGATGGCGGTATCGGCAACGCGGGTATCGGCGGCCTTGGCTAACATGGTTGCGGAACGATGACATTGCTCATCTTATCGTGCAATTTTTGCGTTATATAAGACCGCCCGGCTCCTGAATGAGGGAAACCAGGCCAATCCACGCCATCCATCCCAAGTAGTGCGCGTTCATCGCCTCAGCACCAACGTGCCCATCACCCGCAAAGCGCACTGCTTCGCCTAGCGCGCGGGCCCTTCAAGAACACGGTTTGCGCGAATTCGCT
Source organism: Pseudomonadota bacterium (assembly GCA_043747835.1). GTDB lineage: Bacteria > Pseudomonadota > Gammaproteobacteria > Steroidobacterales > Steroidobacteraceae > CADEED01. Next base: position 90,995 of record JAYTOK010000068.1, read on the forward strand.
CGGCTAGCCCAGCAGCAATCTTTTCCATCTCAGTCCGTAGCGGCGGCATTTGGTCAACGAATCGCCTGACTTTCGCCGCGAGTTCGAGCTGGCCTTCGCTGATGCTCGAGCGGAATACGAAAAGCCCGGACCACGACAAGCCACATAGATGAGTCAATTCATACACATCCGCTGGGTTGGCCCGAGCCAACCACGGATGTGACCGCTAACTACCTCCCGCATACTCCAATTGACAGCGACGGATTGCTGTTTGGGCATTTCTAGCGGACGAGCACCGTATTAGTTTGCGTGCTCACAAGGAGGATGTCATGACAAGGATATGTCGGCGCGGCACTTCTGGCCGCCAGCTTTTCCGCACACGCCGCGGCATCTCCCTTATTCCCCCCACGCGGCGCCTTCTCGTGCCTGGCGAAGTTCATTCCCAAAAAGGAGAGCGCCCTCATGCGTAGTCATGGCTCGTTTTCTATCAAGCGCGCGTCCACCAACCTGGTGGCGCTGCTTGCGTTCGTCCCGGCAATCCATGCCACCAACCCCATCATCAAGGACCGTTTCACCGCCGATGCGGCGGCGCTGGTTTCGGGTGGCCGCGTCTATCTCTACACCGGGCAGGACGACGCGCCGGTCGGTGGCACCGGTTTCGTGATGAACAACTGGCGCGTCTACTCGTCCGCCAACATGACCGGCTGGACCGATCACGGCGTGAAGCTCACGCCGACATCGTTCTCGTGGGCGAAGGGCTCTGCGTGGGCATCGCACGTCACGGAGCGGAACGGGAAATTTTATTGGTACGTCACGGCGGACCACAGAACCGTCCCGGGCATGTCGATCGGCGTCGCGGTTTCGAGCAGCCCGACGGGCCCATTTGCCGATGCACGGGGATCGGCGCTCATCACTAACAACATGACCACGCAGACGAACATCACGTGGGACGACATCGATCCGGCAATTTTCGTGGATGGCAACGGTCAGGCCTACATCTACTGGGGCAACACCGTACTGAAATACGCGAAGCTCAAAGCCAACATGATCGAACTGGATGGCCCTATCAACGTGATCCCGAATCCGTCGTCGTTCACGGAGGCTCCCTGGGTCCACAGACGCGGCAGTCTCTACTATCTATCCTATGCGCGCGGCTGGCCGGAGCAGATCGCGTATGCGACGTCGACGAGTGCCACCGGGCCGTGGATGTATCGCGGTGTGATTCTCGAGCCCAATGTCCTGAGTCCGACTAACCACCAGGCGATCGTCGAGTTCAACGGAAGATCCTACATTCTCTACCACACGGCGGCGCTGCCGGGCGGCAGCGAGTTCCGGCGTTCGGTTTCGGTCGAGGAACTCGTCTACAACTCCGACGGCACAATCAGGCCGCTCGTACAGACCTCGACCGGACTCGATGGAGTGCGTCGGCGTCTGCAGTCGTACAATTTTCCCAACTACTACGTGCGCCACCTCAGTTACGACGCACGCGTCGACGCGAACGTCTCGCCGGCGATGGATGCGCAATGGGAAATCGTCCCGGGACTCGCGAATTCGAGTTCAGGCTATGTGTCGTTTCAGGCGGTGAACCAGCCCGGGCACTATCTCCGGCATGTCTCGTTTGATTTTCTCGTTGGGAAGAATGATGGCAGCACGGCGTTCAAGAACGACGCGACCTTCCGGCAAGTGGCGGGATTGGCCGCCAGTGGAGCAGCATCGTTTCAATCGATCAATTTCCCGGACCGCTACATCCGTCACGTGAACTACGTGCTGAAGCTCGAAGTGCCCTCCGGCACGGCGGCTCTGCAGGATGCGACGTTTTGGATAGCGACGCCTTAGCGTTACCGATGTGTCCAGAACGGACCCCGTCTGCGCGATGCGCTCCGGGTGACGACCCGGCTTGGGCTGCGTCGGAGTTCGACGACCGCGACGATCGGGCCTGCCGATGTCGATCGACCCGTGGCACCGTTCGAGCCGAATATGGATGCATCTCTCGGCGAAAGCATTAAGACAATGGCCCCGCACCTTTGCCCCGGGGTGTGACGCGTGCAGGGCTCACCTGCGGGAATCCGTGAATTGAGATCGCCCGAGCATCGTGCCGCTGTCCTAAGCTGACACCCAATGTTTCGCCTCGGAAACGCGCTGGAGCTCGCATCGAGACGGGCAGCCGTCGGTCTGCGCAGCGTCTTCGTTGTAGTGTGTCTTTGTGCCAGCGCCCAGCTCCAGGCCGCTTGCCTCAACAGTGCCGACAAGGCGATTCAACGCCTGCAAACGCTGGTGGCACAGGATGCAACCAAAGCACTGGCATTGACCCGGGCCGAACTCGGTTCGCTCGCGACGCGGTCCCCGCCGCCGGATCCGGCATTCACCGCCTCACTACTGGCGATTCAAGCGCAAAGCTACTCAGCATTGGAACTCGACGGTGATGCGCGCGTTGCTGCGCTAGCCGGCTTGAAACTGGTTCCAGACAAAAACAATCCAATTCATCTGGCGCTGCTCTCCGTGTACGCCGAAAACGTCTATGACCAGGCCGGGATCGACGCCGCGATCAAGTCGATCGCGGCCGCGCGGTCCGCCCAGGCAGCGGACTCCATAGCGCAAACGTGCCTGCTGATCACCGAAGGTATCCTGCTGCTGCGTCAGAATCGCGCGGATCTTGGCATTGTCAGCCTCACACACGCCTATCAAACCAGCGTGGCATTCAACCGACTCGAGCAGCGCATGCTGGCGGCGGCGGCATTGTCCTCACTCATGCGAGACATGGGTGACTACACACAGGCACTGGCTCTGAACGCAGAGGTGATCGACTGGAACACTGCGCAGAAGGCGCAGCTCAGCCTTTCGGTGTCCAGATTCTTGCGCGGCGCGATCTTGAGGGAAACTCGCGACTTCACGGCGTCGGTTGATGAGTTCGCGAAGGCGCGCGAGCTCAGCGTCGCGTTGAAAGATGCGCAGGGCGTTGCCTTTGCGGACCTACGGCTTTGTGAGGTGCAGATAGAGATCGGTCAGCTTCCGCAAGCCCGGGAGCGCTGCACGAGCGCGCTGCGTACATTTGCGGCCGCGCACTCCACGGACGTTGCAAAGCAAGCGCGAGCGGGGCTTGCACAGATCGATCTCGCGCAGGGTCACGCATCCGCAGCACTCGCGACGTTGAACGAGGTTCTGGAGAATGACGGTGCCGATTTGTTGCCGCGCCAAGTGCCGGCGCTGTTCAAGCTGCGCTCGCGTGCCAACTCGGCGGTCGGCAACTATCGCGCTGCCTATGCCGATCTCGAGGAGTACCTGCGACGC
>JAYTOK010000069.1:0-4160 GCA_043747835.1 Pseudomonadota bacterium
ACGCTCGGCACCGGCCGCGACGCGCAGATCATCGACGCGCTCGAAGGCGAACGCCGCGAGCCGTTCATGTTCCACTACAACTTTCCTCCGTTCTCCGTCGGTGAGACCGGAATGATGGGTTCGCCGAAGCGCCGCGAAATCGGCCACGGCAACCTGGCCCGTCGCGGTATCGCCGCGATGATGCCGGACATGGAGAAATTCCCGTACGTCATCCGCATCGTCTCGGAAATTCTCGAGTCGAACGGTTCATCGTCGATGGCTTCAGTGTGCGGCGCTTCGCTGTCGCTCATGGACGCGGGCGTGCCGATCAAGTCGCCGGTGGCCGGCGTCGCGATGGGCCTCGTGCTCGAAGGCTCGAAGTTCAAGGTCATCACCGACATACTCGGTGACGAGGATCACCTCGGCGACATGGACTTCAAGGTCGCCGGTTCGAAGGACGGCGTCACTGCGCTGCAGATGGACATCAAGGTCGAAGGCATTTCGCCCGAGATCATGAAAGTCGCGCTGGCGCAGGCGAAGGAAGGCCGCCTGCACATCCTGGCCGAGATGAACAAGGTCATCTCCAGCTCGCGCGAGAAGATGTCAGAGTGGGCACCTTCGATCATCACGCTGAAGATCGACCCGGAGAAGATCCGCGACGTCATCGGCAAGGGTGGCGCGGTCATTCGCCAGATCACCGAAGAGACCGGCACCACGATCGACATCGAGAACGATGGCACGGTCAAGATCGCCAGCGTCTCGGGTGCCGCCGGCCGCGAAGCGCTGGCCCGCATCGAGTTGATCACGGCGGACGTCGAAGTCGGCCGAGTTTACGAGGGCAAGGTCGTGCGTCTCATGGACTTCGGCGCGTTCGTCACCATTCTCCCGGGCCGCGACGGCCTGGTGCACATCTCGCAGATCAGCGAGGAGCGCGTCGAGAAGGTGTCGGACAAGCTCAAGGAAGGCGATAACGTGCGCGTGAAGGTACTCGAGGTCGACCGCCAGGGTCGGGTGCGCCTGTCGATGAGAAACGTCGACGCCGCCTAACCAGCCTTCCTCTCTTTCACCTCACGGACGCCGCCCCTTCAGGGCGGCGTTTTCCTTTGTGGGGCGCAGCCCCTGGCAAGAATAGCGAGGATGACGAGGCGCTGCGGATGCGCGGCGATCCACGCGCGGATTTCCTCCACGCGCCCGGCGTCATCACCTAACAATGCCTTCAGGCGCGCGTCCGCCATCGCCTCGGTCAACTCTTCGCGGACCAATTGCTGCCACGACTGGGTGAACACGCGCGTGAAATCACCACACTGCGCCAGTCCTTCGACCAGCTCCCATTCGCCCTCGTCGAGCCACACCTCGTCGCAGTGCGGACAATAGTCGAGTCGGTTCGTCTGCTCCGCGCTGATGCGGTACTTGCTCATGAGCGAGCGACACTTCGGGCATTTTTTTGCGGCCACCGAATCGGCGGCGTCGATGTCCGCGACGGCCGCAACGGTGGCACGCAGGCGGTCGCGGCCGCTGCCTTCGCGCCAGGCGCGGTAAGAAACGAGACTGACCAGCGTGCCGAGGCACTTTCCGCAGCTCAGCGCGGCGAGGTTTTCGGCGAGCATTGCATGCACGAGCGTGGAGTCCGCGCATTGCGGGCATTGCGCCATCTTGGGATCCCGGGTGTGAACGAAGGCCCCGCGCTCGTGGGAGCGCAGGGCCGTGACTGGCTAACGAGCGCTACTGATGGCTCGTATCGACCGGCTTGTCGTCGCCGTCGCGTCCACCGCGTCCCGCGGCATTCATGAGCGTGCGGAAAATCTCGTCCTGTACCGACTTCCAGCGCTGGTAGTTGCGCTGCGCGACACCGGCGACGGTTTCGACCGGGTCCATGCCGACGACAGCCTTCACCTTCTCGCGCAGCTCGCGCTGCTGCGAGGTGAACAGCTTCATGCTCTGCTCGAGGTAACTGCTGAGCATGTTCTGCAGATTGCCGCCGTACGAGCGGATCACCTGCGAGAGGAAATCGCGGCTCATCACCGGATCGACTCCGTGCTCCTGCTCGGCGATCACCTGCAGCAGGATGCTGCGCGTGATGTCTTCCTGCGATTTCTTGTCGATGACGACGAATTCGATGCGTTCGAGCACGAGCGACCTGATGTCGCTGAGCGTGATGTATTTGCTCTGGACCGTGTCGTAGAGACGGCGGTTCGGATATTTCTTGATGACGCGTGGTTCGCTCATGCCTTCACCCTCCATGTGGGCCCTACCTTAGTACAGCTCATGAGCTCCCGCCATTTCATAGTCAGAATCTGCTTATGTGTCGCGCGGGGCGGACAGCCTGCACTCGGTCGCTCCCGCAAGGGCTTGCGGCCTCCAATGCTCGAATGCCCATTTCCAGACGTCCTCTATCGACGATTCAGCGAGTTCGGGCGGCGGCGCCTGAGACAAAAGCGTAAGGGTCGAAGTGAGTGCCCTGGAGATCGCGGTTGGATCGAGTGGTTCAACTGTTTTCGAACCGGTTGGGTCGATCGCCAGAGCCCGATTCGATTTGGACAGCTTCTTCCCATCCGGCTCGAGCAGCAGCGGCAGGTGGCCGTAGATAGGCGTCGGCACGCACAGCGCCCGCTGCAACTCGATCTGCCACGCGGTGCTGGCGAGCAGGTCGGCGCCGCGGATGATCCGCGTAACGCCTTGGTGCGCATCGTCTACGACCACCGCGAGCTGGTAGGTGGCGAGACCATCGCGCCGCTCCACCACCACGTCGCCGCTCACCGCGGGCGTCACGGTCTGCGGTCCTAGATAGAGATCGTCGAAGTGGATAGGCGCAGCGCCGATACGGAAGCGCACCGACGTCGGCCCGGGACGCGTCGGCCCCGAGCGGCACGTGCCCGGATAGCCGCGCGCCTCGATGCCGCCGTCCGCGGCCAGATCCTTGCGCGTGCAGCTGCAGCGGTACAGGCGTCCTGCGGCCGCGAGCATGGCGAGTGCCGTGCGATAGGCCGCGCGGCGCGTACTCTGGTAGAGCACGTCACCGTCCCATTCGAATCCGAAGGCCTCGAGAGTGCGCAGTTGCTGATCGGCGCAGCCTGGAACGACACGCGGGGTGTCGAGGTCTTCGACGCGCACCAGCCAGCGCGCGCCGTGCGCACGGGCATCGAGATAGCTGCCCATGGCGGCGAGCAGCGAGCCGGCGTGCAGGGGGCCCGTGGGAGAGGGCGCGAACCTACTCAGGGGCTTGCGCCCCACAACGGAAAACGGCGCCGAAGCGGCGCCGTCCGAGTGGTTCGAAGTCACTTCGAACCTCCGTTGTCAGCGATAGCGATCGTCCCGGTCGCCGTACTGCCGTTCACGACGTTCGCGCCGTTCCTGCGCTTCGATCGTGAGCGTCGCGACGGGTCGGGCCTCGAGACGCTTCACGCCGATCTCTTCGCCGGTTTCGAGGCAGTAGCCGTACGAGCCGTCCTCGACGCGCTTCAGCGCCTCGTCGATCTTGCGGATGAGCTTGCGCTCGCGATCGCGCGTGCGCAGCTCGAGGCTGAACTCTTCTTCCTGCGTGGCACGGTCGTTCGGATCCGGGAAGTTAGCCGCCTCGTCCTTCATGTGCGACACGGTGCGGTCAACTTCCACCATGAGGTCGCGCTTCCACCCATTGAGGATGTTGCGGAAGTGGTCGAGTTGCACATTGTTCATGTACGCCTCACCACGCTTGGTGATGTACGGCGTTACATTGCGCGGTCCGGCGAGCAGGCTGCCGGGTTCACCGGAGTCGTCGTTCTCGGGGTCATTGGGGCGTGCCTGCGCCGCCATCGAGTTCTGGCTGGGGACGCCCGTGGCAGTCACGACTGTGCGGTCAGCGGGCGCGGCTTTGCGAATCGCTTGCGCGACCGGTGCAACACTCCCGGAAGCGGACGCCACCGACGCGGGCTTCGCGGCGGCGGGTACGGTTTTCACGGCAGCCGGCGCGGGCTTTATGACAGCGACGGGCTTCGGTGCAGGAGCAGCTTTGAGGGCGGGCTTGGCTGGCGCGGCTTTCGCCGCAGGTTTCTTTACGGTCAACTTCGGTTTCTCGACTTTCTTCGCCTTGGCGGGCTTCGAAGCCGCTCGCTTGGTCGGCATGTGTGTGTCGCTCCAGGCCCAAATCGGAAGGGGGCCGGTTTGCAGGACGCGGGATTATACCGGCGCGTTTTTAGGAGTAC
>JAYTOK010000070.1:0-13614 GCA_043747835.1 Pseudomonadota bacterium
TCACCGCGAAGCTGCCATGGCGCCGGAAGATCGCCTCACTGAACTATCTCCTCGCCTCGCACGTCTGGCGCCAGGACCACAACGGCTTCTCCCACCAGGACCCCGGCTTCATCGACCACGTCGTCAACAAGAAGGCTGACGTCGTTCGCGTCTATCTTCCGCCCGACGCGAACTGCCTGCTGTCGGTCATGGACCACTGCCTGCGCAGCCGTCACTGCGTCAACGTCGTGATCGCGGGCAAGCATCCCGCCCCACAGTGGCTGTCGATGCCCGTCGCCGAGCGCCATTGCGCCGACGGGATCGGCATCTGGCAGTTGGCCAGCAACGACGCCGGTGAAACTCCGGATCTCGTGATGGCCTGCTGCGGCGACGTGCCCACGCTCGAAACCCTCGCCGCGGTTTCGATCCTGCGCGAGCATCTGCCCGCGTTGAAAGTCCGCGTCGTCAACGTGGTGGATCTCATGAAACTGCAGCCGCCGTCGGCGCATCCGCACGGCCTCGGCGATCCGGAATTCGACGCGATCTTCACCGCTGACAAGCCCGTGATCTTCGCGTTCCACGGATACCCGGCGCTGATCCACCGGCTGACCTATCGGCGCACCAACCACGACCACATCCACGTGCGCGGGTATCAGGAGGAAGGCACCATCACGACGCCCTTCGACATGACCGTGCTCAACGAGCTCGACCGCTTTCACCTCGTGATCAGCGCCATCGACCGGCTGCCGCAAACCGGCGCGGCCGGCTCCCGACTGCAGGAGCAGTTGCGTGAGGAGCTGCGCGAGCACAAACGATACATCGTGCAGTTCGGCGAGGACATGCCGCGGATCCGGAACTGGCAGTGGGACAGGGGAGAAAGTGCATGCGCATCCTCGCCCTGAATTGCGGCAGCTCTTCCATCAAATGCGCACTCATCGATGCCACGGGCGCGCGGCCATTCGAACTACACATGAAGGACATCGGCAAGTCGGGAGCGATGGCCGCCGTCGACGCGCTGCTCGCGGAGCTGCGCGCGCGCTGGACCGAGCTCGGCGAGCTCGACGCCGTCGTCCACCGCGTGGTGCATGGCGGCGAGCGCTTCACCGAGCCTGCGATCGTCGACGACGATGTCCTGCGGCAACTCGCCGAGCTCGAGCCGCTCGCGCCGCTGCACAATCCGCCGGCGATCCGCGCGATCCGCGGCGCGCGCGAGTTGTTCGCGAGGATTCCCCATGTCGCGGTCTTCGACACCGCGTTCCACGCGACCTTGCCGCCGGCCGCACGCGAGTACGCTCTGCCCGCGGAGATCCGCACGCGCTACGGCATCCGGCGTTTCGGCTTTCACGGCATCAGCCACGGCAGCGTCGCGGCGCGCGTCGGCGCGCTGTTGCAGCGGGACCCGAGCGAACTGCGCGTGATCTCCTGCCACCTCGGCAACGGCGCGAGCGTCAGCGCGATTGATCGCGGCCGCAGCGTCGACACGAGCATGGGAATGACGCCGCTCGAAGGACTCGTCATGGGCACGCGAGCGGGTGACCTGGATCCGGGCGCGATGCTCGAGCTCGCGCGACGCCTGCCGCCCGGCGAACTGGACGAGCTGCTCAATGGGCAGTCGGGATTGCGGGGGCTAACCGGCACCGAAGATTTCGAAGCGGTCGAGCATCGCGCTTCCCGCGGCGACGCCGATTGCGCGCTCGCGCTCGCGCTCTATGCGCACCGCCTCCGCAAGTACATCGGCGCTTACGCTGCGGTGCTCGGCGGCGTCGATGCGATCGTGTTCACGGGCGGCGTGGGAGAACACAGCGCGCTGCTCCGGCAGCGATGCATCGAAACGCTCGGCTTTCTCGGCACCGCGCTCCACACCGTCCGCAATCGCGACGCGCGCGTGGACGCGACAGTCGCCGCCATCGATGTCGCGACCGACGAGTCCCGCGTACGGATCGTCGTGCTGTGCGCCGATGAAGAAGCCGCGATGGCGGCCGCCGCGGCCGCGCGACTCGGGACCGTCCGCGGCGTGCGGGGCCATCCGTAGATTCCCTGATGGCTTAGGCAGTGCTACGAATCGCCGCCGCGCGGTGGCGGGGTCACCATCTCCACACAACGAACGAAGCGGGATTCCATGCCAAACTTTCGCAAGATCCTCATCGCGGTCAAGAATCCCGATGCGCGCCGCCAGCCCGGCGTCGACAAGGCGCTGCACATCGCGAAAACGCTCGGCGCCACCGTCGAGCTGTTCCACGCGATCTCCGCGCCAGTCTTCCTCGAGCTGCAGCCGCTCACCGGCCGGTCGGTCGCGGAGCTGCGACGCGAGGCGATCGATCTGCGCCTCAAACGGCTTAAGAAGCTGGTCGTTCACGCGCACCGCCTCGGACTCACCGCGTCCGCCACGGTCGAATGGGATTTCCCGCCGCACGAAGCCATCGTGAGACGCGCCATCCACAGCCGCGCGGATCTCATCATCGCGGAATGTCACGAGGGCGCGAGGTTCGTGCCCTGGCTCGTGCGCCTCACTGACTGGGAGTTGCTGCGCGCGAGCCCGATGCCGGTGCTGCTGCTCAAGACCACGAAGCCCTGGCGCAAGCGCGCCGTCCTCGCCGCCGTCGATCCTGCGCACGCGCATGCGAAACCCGCGGGTCTCGACGCGCGAATCATCGCTCACGCCGGAAAGCTCGCCGCCAAAGCGGGCGGACTGCTGCACGTGATGCACGCCAGCTATCCTTCTCTCCCTAACTACGCGCTCGGCGATCCCGGGGGCGATGCCGCGGCGCTCGCGGCGTCGTACGAGCAATGGACCGCGCGGCGCTGCGAGGACTTCGTGTCCTTCGCCCGGGGCGAAGGCATCCCTCGCACGCGCCTGCACATCGTCGAAGGCAATCCGGTCACCGGGATTCCGGCGATCGCGCGCCAGCTCGGCGCCGACCTCGTCGTCATGGGCGCGGTCTCGCGCTCCGGGCTCAAGCGCGTGTTCATCGGCAACACCGCGGAGCGGGTGCTGAACGACCTGCCCTGCGACGTGCTCGTCGTGAAACCCGCGCATTTCCCGAAGCGCGTGGCGGTGAAGCCGCGCGGCATGCGCGTGATTCCGCCGCAGCCGATCATTCCGATGCCGTGAGCGCCATTTCCTTCGACGCCGGCCTGCTGCGCCGCTACGACCGCCCGGGCCCGCGTTACACCTCCTACCCCACGGCCCCCGCCTTCACCGAGGATTTCGGCGTGGCGCAGTTGCGCACCCATGCGTTGCGCACCAACGAGGAACCGATCCCGCGGCCGCTGTCGATCTACGTTCACGTGCCCTACTGCTTCAGCCCCTGCTTCTACTGCGGCTGCAATCGGGTCATCACGCGCGACCGCTCGCGCGCCGCTCCCTATCTATTGCGCCTCGCGCGCGAGGCGGAGCTCATCGGCGAATGGTTCGATCGCGATCGCGAGGTCGTGCAGGTCCACCTCGGCGGCGGCACGCCGAACTTCCTCACGGCGGCGCAGATCGGCGAACTCATGGACAGCCTGCGCGGCCATTTCCGGCTCACGAGCCGCGCCGAGCGCGACTTCTCGATCGAGCTCGACCCGCGGTTCCTGTCGCCGGCCGACATCGCCGCGTACGCGGCGGCGGGCTTCAGCCGCGCGAGCTTCGGCGTGCAGGACTTCGACGCCGACGTCCAGCGCGCGGTGAACCGCGAACAGACCGTGGAAGAGACGCTCGCGGTGGTGTCGGCCTGCCGCGCGAACGGCTTCCGCTCGGTCAACATCGACCTCATCTACGGTCTGCCGAAGCAGACGCAGGCGGGGTTTTCGCGAACGCTCGACATCGTCACGGACGCGCGTCCCGACCGCATCGCCATCTACGGCTATGCGCACATGCCGCAGATCTTCAAGGCGCAGACGCAGATCGTGGAGGCCGAACTACCGGACCCGGAAGCGAAACTCGGGCTGCTGCAGCTCGCGATCCAGAAGCTCACGGCCGCGGGATATCGCCACATCGGCATGGATCACTTCGCGCTGCCCGGCGACGATCTCGCGATCGCGCAAGACGCCGGCTCGCTGCACCGGAACTTCATGGGCTACACGACGCACGCGGAGTGCGACCTCATCGGACTCGGCGTGAGCGCCATCAGCCACATTGGCGATTCGTTCAGCCAGAACCCGCGCGACCTCCCGGCGTGGGAAGCGGCGATCGATCGCGGCAGCGCGCCGGTGTGGCGTGGCCTCGCGCTCACCTTCGACGATCGCGTGCGCGCGGACGTGATCCAGCAGCTCATGTGTCACGGCACGATCGAATTCGGCGCGATCGAACGCCGCCACCACATCGACTTCGCCGCCTACTTCCACGCCGCGCTCGCGCGGCTCGCGCCGCTCGAGGCCGACGGCCTCGTGGAATCCACACCGTCCCGCATCGCGGCGACGTCGCGCGGCCGGCTGCTGCTGCGGAACATCGCGATGTGTTTCGACAGCCATCTCGACAACTCCCTACAGAAGCCGGCCGCCGCCGCCGCGAGGCCCCGTTATTCGCGCGTCATCTGAACGTGTCGCGGAGCTGGCCCCGCGACCGGAACCGATCGCCGACGACGGCGACGCGCTGCGCTTTTGTAGCACCTGCGCGTTCTCCGCCGCCTGCGTCGACCAGGGCTTCGACAAGAGCCGGCTGGGCGAACTGCACGTGCTCGTCGAGCACACCGACCCCTTCGAGGAAGGCGAACACATCTTCCGCGAAGGCGATCGCTTCGAGTCCATCGCCGCGGTGCGCGCCGGCACGGTGAAGACCTACGTCACCGACGCGGAGGGCCGCGAACAGGTGCAGGGCTTCTTCCTGCCCGGCGAGATCGTCGGACTCAACGCGATCTCGAGCGAGCGGTATCCGTGCAACGCGGTCGCGCTCGACTCCGTCATGCTGTGCCGCTTCTCGTTTCCCGGGATCGCGGCCCTGGCGACGCGCATGCCGGGCCTCCAGCGGCAGCTCTTCAAACTACTCTCGCAGGACATCGGCAAGGCCGCGCTGCTGGCGGGGAACTACACGGCCGACGAACGCATGGCGGCGTTTCTCGTCTCGCTGTCGCGCCGCTACGGCGCGCGTGGCTTCTCGACGACCCGCTTTCGCCTCACGATGACGCGCACCGACATCGCGAACTACCTGCGCCTCGCGTCCGAGAGCGTCAGCCGCGGCTTTCGCCGCCTGCAGGACGAAGGGCTCGTTCGCGTCGACCGGCGCGACATCGAGCTCGCCGACCTGCCGGCGCTCGAGGCGCTGGCGAGCAACATCCTGCGCAGCTGATCTACATCAAGGCGCCCGTTCCGGGCGCGCGCGAAAATTCGCGCAGGATTCAGGAGAGATGACATGACTGCCAATCGCAAACTCTGGGCGGGACTCGCCGTTCTGATCGTCGTTTCCTTCAGCGTGCTGCTGTGGGTCGGAACCGAGATCCACCGCGTCATGCCGCCGATACCGGCGCGCGTCGTCGCGGAAGACGGCACCGTGATCTACACGCTCGCCGACATCCAGAAGGGCCGGCAGGTCTGGCAGTCGATCGGCGGCCATCAGCTAGGCTCGATCTGGGGTCACGGCAGTTATGTCGCGCCCGACTGGACCGCGGACTGGCTGCATCGCGAAGCCGTCGCGTGGCTGGACCTGGAATCTCAGGCACGTCATGCCAGCCCGTTCGCGGCGCTCGGCGCCGATCAGCGCGCCGCGGCCATCGCACGGCTGACTCCTTTGATCCGTCGCAACACGTACGAAGCTTCGACCGGAACGACGACGCTCGCGACCGCCCGCGCGACCGCGATCCGCAGCGTCGCCGCTCACTACATCTCCCTGTTCGGCGACGACCCGGCGCTGCGCACGCTGCGCAAGAACTACGCGATGAAGGAAGTCACCGTGCTCGGCGACGAGAACCGCCGCGTGCTCACCGCCTTCATCTGGTGGTCCGCGTGGGCGGCGACCACCGAGCGTCCCGGCGGCACCGTGACGTACACCAACAACTGGCCGCACGAACCGCTGGTCGGCAACACGCCGCCGCCACACCTGTTCCTGTGGACGGTGTTCAGCGTGCTGTTCCTGATCGCGGGCATCGCGCTGCTCGGCTGGCACCACGCGCGTCACAAGGACGAAACGCCGGTGACGCTGCCGGCGAGCGATCCGCTCGCGATGATCCGCATCACGCCCTCGATGCGCGCGACCGCGAAGTATTTCTGGCTGGTCGTCGCGTTGTTCCTCACGCAGATCCTGCTGGGCGCGATCACCGCGCACTACCAGGTTGAGGGTCAGGAAGCCTACGGCTTCCAGCTCTCCGAAGTCCTGCCGTATTCGCTGAGCCGCACCTGGCACACGCAGCTCGCCGTACTCTGGATCGCGACCGCCTGGCTCGGCATGGGGCTCTACATCGGGCCCGCGATCTCCGGGCACGAGCCGAAGTTCCAGCGGCTCGGCGTGAACGTGCTGTTCACCTGTCTGATCGTCATCGTCGTCGGCGCGTTCACCGGCCAGTGGCTGGCCGTCATGCAGAAGTTAGGCCTCGCCAAGAACTTCTGGTTCGGCCACCAGGGCTGGGAGTACGTCGATCTCGGCCGCTTCTGGCAGATCTTCCTGGTCGCCGGACTCGGCATCTGGCTCACGCTCGTCAGACGCGCGCTGTGGCCGGCACTCGTCCACAAGGAAGGGGGACAGGGCGGTGAATCCAAGTCGATCATTGTCCTGCTGTTTCTCAGCACGGTCTGCATCGGCCTCTTCTACGGCGCCGGTCTCATGTGGGGTGAGCACACGCACCTTTCCATGGTCGAGTACTGGCGCTGGTGGGTGGTGCACCTGTGGGTCGAAGGCTTCTTCGAAGTCTTCGCCACGGCGGTCATCGCCTTCCTGTTCACGCGACTCGGCCTGTTGCGCGTCAGCACGGCAACCACCGCGGTATTGTTCGCGACGATCGTGTTCCTCTCGGGCGGCGTGCTCGGCACGCTGCATCATCTCTACTTCACGGGCACCCCGACCGCCGTCATCGCGCTCGGCGCGAGCTTCTCCGCGCTCGAAGTGGTGCCGCTCGCGTTCATCGGCTTCGAGGCGTATCACACCTTCAAGCTCGGGCAGGCGACGCCGTGGATGCAGAAGTACCGCTGGCCGATCCTGTTCTTCACCGCGGTCGCGTTCTGGAACCTGGTCGGCGCGGGCCTGTTCGGTTTCCTGATCAATCCGCCGCTGCCTCTCTATTACATGCAGGGGCTCAATCTCACCCCGCTGCATGGGCACACCGCGCTGTTCGGCGTCTACGGCTTTCTCGGCATCGGTCTCATGCTCTTCTGCCTGCGCGGTCTCAAGCCGCACCTGCAGTGGAACGAGCGAGTGCTCAAGACGAGTTTCTGGTCGTTCAACATCGGGCTCGCCCTCATGGCCCTTCTCACATTGCTGCCGATCGGGCTCATCCAGCTCAGCGGCGCGCTCGAGCACGGCTACTGGTACGCGCGCTCGGCGGATCTCATGCAGAAGCCCATCATCCAGCTACTCGTGTGGATGCGCGTGCCCGGCGACACGATCTTCAGCGTCGGTGCGCTCGCGCTCGCCTGGTTCGTCGCGAGCCTGTGGATCGCGCCGCGCGAGGCGAAAGCACCCGCGACCACGGGCACGGCATTGCCGCCGGGATGAAGGACGACGCACTCGTGTTGCCGGCGGCGGCGGCGAAGCTGCTCGCCGCCGCGCCGCACCGTGCGTTGTTCCTCATCGGCGCCGCCAATGTGCTGCTCGCGATGGGCTGGTGGGCGGCGTGGCTCACCGGCACGCGCACGGGCTGGTTCGTGCCCGCCACGCCACCGCTTCCCGCGGGCTGGATGCATGCGATCGTCATGCAGTACCAGGTGCTGCCGCCGTTCATGTTCGGTTTCCTGCTCACGGTGTTCCCGCGCTGGCTCGGCCACGAAGCGCTCGGCGCCCGCCACTATCTACCCGTCGGCGCGGGCCTGCTCGGTGGCCAGCTCCTCACGCTGGCGGGTCTTGGCGGCGAGTTGATGCTGCTGCGCGCCGGCGCGCTGCTCACGCTCGCGGGCTGGTCCCTGGGGACATTCTGGCTCGCGCGCGTGCTGGTGCGCGGCAAGCAGTTCACCGGCCACGCCGTCAGCGCGCTGCTCGCGCTGTGCTTCGGCATGTCCGGTCTGGTGCTCTATCTATTTCTCCTGTGGCGTCCAGATGGCCTCATCGCGATGGCGGCGATCAAGTTCGGCGGCATGGCCGTGCTCGTGCCCATCTACTTCACCGTCTGCCACCGCATGATCCCGTTCTTCACGTCGAGCATCGTCCCCGGTTACCGCATGGTGCGGCCCATGTGGACGTTGATCGCGGCGTGGGTGCTGCTGCTCGCGCATCTCGCGCTGGAGCTCGGCCACCTTCACACCTGGCTGTGGCTCGCGGATGCGCCGCTCGCGCTGCTGACCGCCGGCCTGCTGTACGCGTGGTGGCCGCGCGCGCCGATTCCGCCGCTGCTGCGCGTGCTGTTCCTGGGCTTCGCATGGTTGCCGATCGCGTTCGCGCTGTTCACCGTGCAGAGCGCCTGGTTCGCGGCGACGGGCGAGTTCATCCTCGGCCGCGCGCCCGCGCACGCGCTGTTCGTCGGATTCTTCGGCAGCCTGCTGGTCGCGATGGTCACGCGCGTGACGCAGGGCCACTCGGGCCGGCCGCTGGTGCTGGGAGGCGTCGCCGCGCTCGCGTTCGTGCTGCTGCAGCTCACCGCCGTGACGCGAATCGTCGCCGAGTTCGCCGCCGACGGGCTCGCGTGGCAGGCCGCGGCCGCGATCGGCTGGGTCGTCGCTTTCCTGCCCTGGGTGCTGCGCTCGGCGTGGATCTACCTCACGCCGCGCACCGACGGAAATCCCGGGTGAGAATGCGGCTCCATGCTCGAGTTCTATCCACAGATCCATTGGGTGCACGTCGCCGCGGTGATCGCGAGCGGCAGTTTGTTCGCGCTGCGCGGGGTCGGCGTGCTGGCGGGCGCGCGCTGGCCGATGTGGGCGCCGCTGCGCTATCTCACCTATGCGATCGACACGACGCTGCTCACCGCGGCACTCATGCTAGCGACGCTGCTGCACCAGTATCCTTTCGTGCACGGCTGGCTCACGGCCAAAGTCGGCCTGCTCGTCGTCTACATCCTGCTGGGCACGTTCGCGCTGAAGCGCGGCCGCACGCCGCGCGTTCGCACGATCTGTTTTGCCGCGGCGCTCGCCGTCTATCTGTTCATCGTGACGATCGCCCGCGCGCACCACCCGCTCGGTGCCCTCGCGAGTTTCGGTCGACTTGCCGGCAACTGGAGTTCGTCGGGTTGCTCATGACGGTTTGTCTTCCGTTGGAGTGTCCCCGCACGTGAGCTCACGCTCGATCCGCTCGATGCTGGGCAGACTGGTCTGCAACTCGGGCGGCAGCGACTCGAGAAGTTTGTATTCCGCGATTCCCATGGGCTGCGTCTTGTCGCCCAAAGCATACTCGGCGACTACTTTGTTCTTGTTCTTGCACAACAACAAACCAATAGTTTGATTGTCCTGTTCGCTCTTGATCTGCCGATCGACCGCGGTCAGATAGAACCCGAGCTGACCCAGATGCTCCGGCTTGAACTTTCCACCTTTGATTTCGATGACCACGTAGCAGCGAAGCTTGAGGTGATAGAAAAGGAGGTCGATGAAGAATTCGTCGCCGCCGACGTTCAAGAGCACCTGCCGGCCAACGAACGCGAAGCCCGCGCCGAGTTCCAGCAGGAACTCGGTGACGTGCTTCACAAGGGCATTTTCGATGTCGCGCTCGTGCGCTTCGCCGGTCAGGCAGAGAAAGTCGAAGCGATACGGATCTTTCAGAGACTCGCGCGCAAGATCTGACTGCGGCTTGGGCAGCTTGGCATCGAAGTTGGTCACCGCCCGGCCGGTGCGCTCCAGCAGTCCGGTTCCGATATGGATGTTCAGCACGTTGCGTGACCAGCCGTGCTCGATGGCGCCTTGTGCATAAGCCAAACGTTGCTGGGAGTCTTTCAATCGGGTCAGCAGCACGAGGTTGTGCCCCCACGGCAATTGTCCAACAGCCTGTTGGACAATCGATGCGTCAGGCCAGGCCTCGGCGAATGCGCGCATGTGCATGAGGTTGGCGCGAGAAAACCCCTTCATGTCGGGAAACGCGAAGCGCAGGTCGCGCGACAGCCGCTCGATCACCTTCGCTCCCCAGCCCTGCTCCGCTTGTCGGGCGAGGATGTCGCGCCCGATCTGCCAATACAGCAAAACCAGTTCGCGAATGACCGCGAGGGTCGCGCGCTGTTGATTCGACCCTTTAGATCTGCCAACCAATCGGCATAGCCGTCCGGCGGGGCGGCGAGGAGACCCGGTACTTCGCTCATGATTTTTTCGACTGCGCTCTCGGGCACTCCGGCGTTGCGTTCGAGAGAGTGGAGACGGCGGCTTCGATCTCTAAGGCATTCATCGTCGGCATCGTAGGTTGCCGCGCACGCTTTGATAAACGTCACTAATTTGGTGTTTGGCCGATTTAGGCTGATACGGGATATCCCGTACTTCGCGGGCGCCCATCGCGGGCATTCGCCTATCGACTCCTCTCCTGACCTGGATCAGGGTTACGCACCGCCGCGCGACGCATGATTCGCGCAAGTCACATGTCAGGAGAGGGAGATGAACAAGTGGTTAGCCGTCATCGTTGCTGCTGTCCTCACGGCCTGCGGCCCGCAACCCGGCCCGACCGACGAGGCGACCGCCGACACGGGCGGCTCGCAGAAAGGTGACTTCGGTCCACCGCAGGGCGAACCCATCCAGGCCGTTCTCACCAGCCCGCCAGAGGTCCCACCCGCCACCGGCCGCACGAAACCCGCGAAGGTCATCGTCGAGCTCGAAGTGCGCGAGGTCGAGAAGGAGATCGCCGAGGGCGTGAAGTACACGTTCTGGACGTTCGGCGGCACCGTGCCCGGCAGTTTCATCCGCGTGCGCCAGGGCGACACCGTCGAGTTCCATCTCAAGAATCATCCCGACAGCAAGATGCCTCACAACATCGACTTGCACGGCGTCACCGGACCCGGCGGCGGCGCCGCGTCGAGTTTCACCGCTCCCGGACATCGAACGCAGTTCACGTTCAAGGCGCTGAACCAGGGACTCTACGTCTATCACTGCGCGACGGCGCCGGTCGGCATGCACGTCGCGAATGGCATGTACGGGCTCATCCTCGTCGAGCCACCGGAAGGTCTCTCGAAGGTCGATCACGAGTACTACGTGATGCAGGGCGACTTCTACACGGTGGGAAAATACCGCGAGAAAGGCCAGCAGGCGTTCGACATGCAGAAGGCGATCGACGAGAACGCCACGTATGTCCTCTTCAACGGCGCGGAGAGCGCGCTCACGGGTCCGAACGCGCTCAAGGCCAATACCAATCAGACCATTCGCCTGTTCGTCGGCAACGGCGGACCGAACCTGATCTCCAGCTTCCACGTCATCGGAGAGATCTTCGACAAGGTGCAGTACGAAGGCGGAACGCGCTTCCAGGAGAATGTGCAGACGACGTTGATCCCCGCCGGCGGCGCGGCCACCGTGGAATTCCACACCGAAGTCCCGGGCAACTACATCCTCGTCGACCACTCCATCTTCCGCGCGTTCAACAAGGGCGCGCTGGCGATGCTCTCCGTTGAGGGTGAGGCGCGGCCGGAAATCTATTCCGGCAAGCAGGTCGACGAAAGCTATCTCGGAGACAAGGTCGCCAGCATGGCGCCCGTGTCGGCCGCCGTCGCGGCCAGCGCCGCGGGTACGCTCACGACGGCGCAGCAGACGAAGGCCGGCGAAGTATTGTTCAAGGGAACCTGTTCCGTGTGTCACCAGGAGACGGGTCTCGGACTTCCGAATGTATTCCCGCCGCTCGCGCAGGCCGACTATCTTCTCAAGGACAAGCGGCGCGCGATCGGCGTCGTCGTCAACGGACTCAGCGGACCCGTCACCGTGAACGGCGCCACGTTCGACTCCGTGATGCCGCCGATGAGTCAGCTCAACGACGACGAAATCGCGAACATCCTGACCTACGTGCTCAATAGCTGGGGCAACGACGGCGGTGCGATAACCAGCGCGGAGGTTGCGGCCGTGCGCGCGAGCACGAAACGTCCGGAAGGCG
This sequence comes from Pseudomonadota bacterium, assembly GCA_043747835.1. Taxonomy (GTDB): domain Bacteria; phylum Pseudomonadota; class Gammaproteobacteria; order Steroidobacterales; family Steroidobacteraceae; genus CADEED01. The sequence goes on from JAYTOK010000070.1 coordinate 12,083, forward strand.
CCGCGCATTGAAACGGCGCGCCCTCATCGCTGGCGGATTCGGCGTCGTGCTCGCGCTCGCCTCGAGCACTGCGTTCACCGGGAACGCTGCGCTCGCGGACGCGGGCGCGCGCGCTGACGCGAGCCGCGCCCATGTTCCGGGCGCAACGCTGACGACAATCCTGCCGCCGGCTCCGGGACAGAAATCCGTGACCGTCGGCGCGTTCGACATCGACCGTACTCCGGTGACGAACGCACAGTTCGCCGCGTTCGTCGCCGGCCATTCGACCTGGCGGCGCGATCGCGTGGCGCGCGTCTTCGTCGACGAGAGCTATCTACGTGAATGGAGCGGGCCGTCGGCTCCCGCGCCGGGATCGCGGAACCAGCCGGTCACCGGCGTGAGCTGGTTCGCGGCGGACGCCTACTGCGCGGCGCGCGGCGCGCGCCTGCCGACCTGGTACGAATGGGAACTGCTCGCCGCGGCGGACGAATCGGTCGCCGACGCACGCCAGGATCCCGCCTGGCTGCAGGGAATCCTCGACTGGTATGCGCGTCCGGCGAACGCCGCGTTGCCCGACGTCGGGCGCGGCGCGGCCAACTACTACGGCGTGCGGGACGTGCACGGACTCGTCTGGGAGTGGGTTCAGGATCTCTCATCGATGATGGTGTCCGGCGACAACCGCGAGCAGGGCGATCCCGACCTCTCGCGCTTTTGCGGCACGGGCGCGCTTTCCATGGAACAGAAGGAGAACTACGCCATGCTGATGCGCATCGCGACGCTGTCGAGCATGAAGGCGAGCTACACGTCGAAGAGCATGGGATTCCGCTGCGTGACTGACGGGGAGCCGCGGCCGTGAAATTCTTTCCGCTCGCACTCGCCGCCCTCCTCGTCGCAGCAATGCCGGTGCCTGCGCGCGATTCCGATCCGCCCGACTCGCTGTATCGATTCGACGCCGCGCTCACGAACCAGGACGGGCGCGATCACGGACTCGATGTGTATCGCGGCCATCGCGTACTCGTGACGATGTTCTACGGGAGCTGCCAGGCCACCTGCCCGCTCATCATCGAAACGCTGCGCTCCGTGGAACGCGCCGTGCCGGAGAAGGAGCGCGCGAACCTGCGCGTGCTGATGATTTCCTTCGATCCGCGCCGCGACACCGTGCCGGCATTGCAGGCGCTCGCGGAAACCCGGCGCATCGACGCGACGCGGTGGACGATTTCCCGCGCGGACGAGCGCACCGTGCGCAACCTCGCAGCGCTGCTCGACGTGCAGTACCGCGAATTGCCGGGCGGCGAGTTCAGTCATTCGACCGCGATCGTGTTGTTGTCGAAGGCCGGCGAGGTCGAAGTCACGAGCTCGAAGCTCGGAACCGCGGACGCCGCGATCGTCGAGCGTCTGCGGAACTAGCTTGACGTTCCGGCTGGAACGTTCTTCTCGCGCCGCGCCTGCTGAAGCAACACATCCACCGCCAGCCCCATATCCATTCGCTCTCCTCGCCAGCAGTCTTCGAACTTCCCCTGCGACAGCTGCGTCCAGTCGCCCGCGGGCTGAGA
>JAYTOK010000071.1:0-24552 GCA_043747835.1 Pseudomonadota bacterium
GATTTCCCGGAACCCGATGACCCCGAGATCGCGACGAACTCGCCGCGTTCGATGTCGAGGTTCACGTCGTGCAGCGCCGCGAACTCGCTGTCGCCCGACTGGTAGACCTTGCCGAGACCGCGCAGGGTGATGAGGGCCATGGCGTAGTTAGAGAATGCGCGGGCCGCGGTTCTGCTGACCGCCCTGGCCCTGGCGACCCTGACCGCTGACTCCGACGATCACCAGCTCGCCTTCCTTGAGATCGCCGCCGGTGATCTCCGTCAGGCGGCCATCGGTGAGGCCGGTGATGACTTCGCGCGGCACCGGCTCGTCCTCGATCAGGACATAGAGCGTGCGTTTGATGACGCGCGGAGCGCGGGCGCTCTCGTCGTCGCCGTCACCGTCGCGATTCCGCTCGCGGCGGCGATTGCCCTCACCGCCGGTCGCACCCGCCTGTCCGGGTCGCGCGGATTGACCGGGAGCGGCAGTGGTCACCGCGCCCGGCGGCGGCGCGCCTTCGGGGCGAAAGCGCAGCGCCGCATTCGGCACGGCCAGCACGTCGTTGCGCCGTTCGGTGACGACACTGACCGTTGCGGTCATGCCGGGCTTGAGTTTGAGATCGGGATTGTCGACGTCGATGACAGCGTCGTAGGTGACCACGTTCTGCACGACCTGCGGCGCATTGCGGATGTCGCGGATGCGGCCGCGGAACGGATCTCCGGGATAGGCATCGACCGTGAACGTCACGCGCATCTCGGGCTTCAGCCGTCCGATGTCGGACTCCGCGACGTTGGTGTGCACCTCCATCTTCCGCAGGTCCTGCGCGATCGTGAAGATCACGGGCGCGGACAGCGACGCGGCGACGGTCTGGCCGCGGTTCACGGCGCGCGAGATCACGACGCCATCGGTCGGCGAGAGGATGTCGGTGTAGCGCAGGTTCGTTCTCGCGGTCTCGAGCGCGGCACGTGACTGCGCGAGCTGGCTCTGCCCCTGATCCACCGACGCGCGCGCGGAGCGCGCCGTGGCGACCGCATTGTCGCGCTCGTTTTCGGAGATCAGGCGCTGCGCGTACACGTCCTCGGCACGCTTCGCCTGGCGCTCGGCATCTTCCGCCGTGATCACGAGGCGCGAGACGTTCGCCCGCGCGGCGGAGACGTTCGCCTCCGCGGACACCACCTGCGCCTCGAACAGCGAGGGATCTATCTTCGCGATGCGCTCGCCCTTCTTCACCTGCGAGTTGAAGTCGGCGTAGAGATCCTGGATTCGTCCGGACACCTGACTGCCGACGTCGACCGTCACGACGGCCTGGAGGCTGCCGGATGTGCTCACCCGCGCGACGACGTCGCCCTTCTCGGCGACGGTGGTTTGATATTCGGGAGCCGCGTCATCGCCGCCGGTGCAGCGATAAACGACGAAAGAGATGACGATCAGGAGCGCGACGAGCCAGAGGAGCTTTGCGCGGGTCAGTTGTTTGAGCATTCGTATCCGATCTTTTTTTGCGCGCGGTACGCGTGCAAGTGTAGATCAGATACGACGCCCGGCGTTCCCCAAAACCGGCATGCGAAAAATGTTATGGGTCGCTGTCAACCGAGTCGTGCGATAGGCGTTACGTCGTGGTTCGCCGTGAGGGGCCTCTGAAAGATCGGGGTCCCGTTCCGCAGGACCGGCTCGAGATCCGCGACAGCCATGGGCCGGCCATGCAGATAGCCCTGCGACTGGTCGCACCCCAGGTGCGCGAGCATGTCGAATTGCTCGGGAGTTTCGACACCCTCGGCGACGGTCGTCATGTTGAACGCCTTGCCCAGCGCGATGACCGTCTGGGCCACCGTGCGGCCGGTGCCGCTGGTCGTCAGCACGTTCACGAACGAACGGTCGATCTTGAGCATGTCCACGGGAAGCTCCGCCAGCCGACTCAGCGAGGAATACCCGGTGCCGAAGTCGTCGATCGCGACGCGCACGCCGGAACGTCGCAGCAGGCGCAACTGGGAAACCGCGGAGCTCACGTCGTCGATGAGCACGCCTTCCGTAATCTCGATGTCGATGCCGATCTGGTCGTCGCGCCATTCGCCGACGAGGTCTAGAAGATGGTCGGCGAACGCCCGCCGGCGCAGTTGCACGGGCGAGATGTTGACGGCGACGCGGCCGGGAGACAGACCCGCCCCCTGCCAGCGACGCAGATCCGCCGCCGCCTGCCGGAGGATCCAGTCGCCGAGCGGAACGATGAGCCCGGACGTTTCCATCAACGACAGGAAAGCGCCCGGCAACACGAGGCCGGCCTCCGGATCGCGCCAGCGCACCAAAGCCTCGAGCCCGCGGAGCTGGCGGGTACGAACGTCGACCTTGGGTTGATAGTGCAGCTCGAACTCCTGCCGCTCGACGGCGCCGCGCAGACGATGTTCCATCGTCATGCGCGAAACCACCGCCGAGGAAAGCTCGAGCCGGTGCGGCAGATATTTCTCGCCGCTGTTCTTCGCGCTGCGCAGCGCGGCTTCCGCGTTCTGCACGAGCATGTTCGCGTCATTGCCGTTGTCCGGGTATCGCGCGAACCCACATTTCACATCGACGGGTATGCCGCGGCCATCCACGTTGAACGGCGCGCGAAAGACCTCGGCAATCTGCTCCTGCATCCAGTGCACGGCCTCGTCCTCATCACCCGCGACCTCGAGGATCAGTCCGAAAGTGCCGCCACCGAAGTGCGCGAGGAATTCGGTGTTGTCCGTATGACGTTTGAGGCGATCCGCGACCTGCTGCAACAGCAGGTCGCCGGCGTGACGCCCGAAGGAATCGTTGATCGTCGACAGCTGCTCGATGTCGAGCACCGCGACCGCCGGCGTGCCGCGCCGGCCGATGCGCGGCTCGAGCACGCGCACGAGTCTCTCGCAGAAGAGTCCGCGCTTCGCGAGACTGGTCAGCGGATCGAAATACGAAAGGAAGCGGATCTCGTCTTCCTTGTGCAGATACTGAAGCGCGAACGACAGGTTCGCGACGAGCTCGCGCAGCATGCGCGACTCCTCGTCGCCGACGGCGCCCACGTCGTACGACGTCAGCATCAGCGCGCCGACGGGCGTCTTGTCGACGAGCAGTGGATAGGCGACGACGCTGCGGAAGCCGCCGTCGAGCAGCGTGGCGCGAGCGGCCAGCGGCATGTCGAGTGTCTGCAGTTCGTTGCAGACGAGCGTTTCTCCGGTGCGCAGCACGCGGCCGATGACGCTCGAATCGTCGGCGGGACTCTCCGCGACGCTGAACGTGAGCTGCTGTGCGGCGGCGCCGTCGATGCTGCCCGACCACGCGGTCGGCCGCGCGGTGCGTGTACCCGGCTCCACCAATGCGACCATCGCGCTCGCATATCCACCGACTGACGTTGCGAGTCGACACGCCTCGATGAGGATCTCGCGTCGCTGGCGAATGCGCACCATCGCGCTGTTGACGCCCGAGAGCATCTTGAGGACGCGAGTCAGACGACTGATGTGCTTTTCCTGCCGACGACGTTCGGTGATGTCGCGCTCGCTGCCGCGGTAGCCGATGACACTGCCATTGTCATCCAGCAGCGCCAACATGTTGCGCTCGAGCCATCGATAGCTGCCGTTGCGGTGCCGCCAGCGGACCTGCAGATTGCTGGCGGTGGGCTGATTCGCGCCCAGTGTGTGCATCGCGAAGTCGAGTGAAGCCAAGTCTTCGGGATGGATGTACTGCGAAGCACTCGTGCGCACCATTTCCTCCGGCCCATAGCCGAGGATCTGTCGCACGGACTCGCTGCAGAATGTGAAACGCCCTTGCGCGTCGTGTTCCCAGATCCAGTCCTGCGAGGTGGCGACGATGTCGTGCAACTGCTGCTCGAGGGACCGTTGCGTACGTCGCGCGGCCGCCTCTGCGAGTGCACGCCGCGCAGCCGGCGCGAGACGCGCCATGTTGGTCTTCAGGACATAGTCGCAGGCCCCGCGCTGCAGGGCGTCGATCGCGAGCTCCTCGCCGATGGTGCCGGAGAGGAAGATGAATGGCGTGTCGGGCGTCAGTTCACGCGCGATCTCGAGCGCGGATATTCCATCGAACCCGGGCAGCGTGAAGTCGGAAAGGATGAGATCGGGGCGCTTTTCAATGAGCGCATTGCGTAGTTCGGCTGCGGATTCGACGCGCGTCCAGCTGCACGAGAACCCACCGGATTCGAGCTGACGGACGGCGATCTCCGCCTCCATCGGCATGTCTTCGACCAGAACCAGTTTCACTGGCTGCTGCATGTCATTCCCCGCGATGTCTCGGCGAACGGCGTAACCCTTGTAGCCCTGCCCGTGGCCTCGCATGTCTCCTGCCCGAACGACTCGCCCCCGTGCGCTGCAGATGTGAGCAAACTAATCCATCACGATTTGCAACCGCGTGACGCAGTTGGCAGACACGAGCGACAGACTAACGACTAGCTAGTTTGGAGGATTGCTTTTTTTCCAGAGTAAGGGCGTGGGATTTGTCTGACAAACGCCCGCTGAGAGTTCGTCCTAGGTATTTGCCACCTGGGCTCGAGCAGGCGGAGACTAGGCCGACTCGGGTGACAGGGGGGATGCCTACGTGGGTCCCTTCAAAAGGCGGGACTTGAGCTTGAATACGAACATCGCCGACCAACCAGAACATAACTTGAGTTTGCTCGTCGTGGACGACGAGCCTGCGTCGATGCGCGCGCTGTGCGACACGCTCGAGTACGAAGGCTATCGCTGCTACGGCTTCACCGCTCCCTCCGACGCGTTGGCTGCCATGCGCGAACGTACCTTCGACCTGTTGCTCGCCGATTTGCAGATGCCCGGCACCAACGGCATCGATCTCATGAAGTCCGCGCAGATGATCGATCCGACGCTCGTCGCGGTGATCATGACGGGACATGGCGCGCTCGACACGGCGGTCGCCGCGATGAAGGCTGGCGCGCTCGATTACATCCAGAAGCCTCTCAAACTCGTGAACGCACTGCCGGTGATCGAGCGCGCACTCGCCGTCCGCCAGTTGCGCATCGAAAAGAAAAAGCTCGAAGACAACGTTCGGCAACGCACCGAGGAACTCAAGATCGCGAATCGCGAACTCGAGGCTTTCTCGTATTCGGTTTCACACGATCTGCGGTCGCCGCTACGCGCGGTGTCCGTGTTCTCGCAGGCGCTGCTCGCCGAACATGCCGCCAGCCTCAACGACGAAGGCAAGCGCATGCTGCAAAACGTCAACGCTGGCGCGGCCCATATGGACCGCCTCATCACGGACCTGTTGCGTCTCTCGCAACTGAATCGCCAGCCGTTGCACAAAGCTCCGGTGCGCTTCGCCGAGCTCGCCCGAAAGGTAATCGACGGCATGACGCACGAACGCGCCGACCGCAGCATCGAATTCGTGATCGCGGATTTCCCCACCTGGCAGGTAGATGAAGGCCTCATCCAGCAGGTGTTCTTTAATCTGATCTCCAACGCCATCAAGTTCACGCGCGAGCGGGAGAAAGCGCGCATCGAGATCGGCTTCCGAATGGACGGCAAGACGCTCGTCTGCTTCGTGAAGGACAACGGCGTCGGCTTCAACATGAAATACATGAACAAGTTGTTCGGCGTGTTCCAGCGCCTGCACTCGGCCGACCAGTTCGAAGGGACCGGCGTCGGCCTTTCCATCGTTCGCCGAATCATCGAGCGTCACGGCGGAAAGGTCTGGGTCGACGGCGAGCAGGACCAGGGCGCGATCTTCTACTTCAGTATTCCTCAGGGCTAACGCCCACGTCGGGAAAAGCCGGCCTGCGGCCGGCTCCGTCATATTCATCGGAGCTTCGCTATTTTTTGGGCGGAACTGCCACGGGCGGCGCAGCCATCGGCGCGGCCGGCGGTGCGGCCAGCGGTGCGGCCTCGGCCGGCTTCTCCGGCGCCTTCACCGCCGACGGAATCGAGAACGCCTGCTGACTCGAGATCGACACGGCGGGCATCACACGCGAGTCGGTGATCGGCGTTGCCGACGAGTCCATGCCCAACAAGTTGCCCTCGGTAGACTTGATCGCCGACTCCACGGCCTCGCGTGTCATCACGACGATGCTGATGCGCCGGTTCACGGCGCTGCGCGGATCCGTCTTGTCGAACAACACCGAACTGCCCAACCCCACGACGCGCGAGACGCGTTCGGTTTCGAGGCCTGCGCTCTCCAGCGCACGTCGCGCGGCATTCGCGCGATCCGTCGACAGGTCCCAGTTCGTGAAACCGGTGATGCCCGCATAAGGTGCCGCGTCGGTATGTCCGGTGAGGCTGATCTGGTTCGGGACCGTGCGCAGATAGGTCGTGACCTCTCGCAGGATATCGGCCGTGTAATTCTTGAGTCGTGAACTGCCGATATCGAACATGGGCCGGTTTTGCGCATCGAGAATCTGGATGCGCAGGCCTTCGGAAGTGATGTCCAGCAGCAACTGGTCCTTGAACGGCTGCAGCGCCTGGCTCTTGCCGATGGCTTCCTTGAGATCCTGCATGAGCGCGTCTAGCTGCTGTTTCTCGAGCGCCTTCTGCGCCTCCGCGGCTTCCCGCGCGCGCTGCTCTTCGGGCTTCTCCTGCGTGGGCGGCGCATTCGTGCCCACCTCGTTCGACTTCTTGAGCTGAGTCTTTGGCGAATCGAGACCGCCGCCGAGATCGATCGGAGACGTGCTGGCACCGCCCGGCCCCATCTGACCCGGCGCGGGCTTCGCGCTCTTGCCGGGCTCCATGCTCGGGTTCTTGAAGTAGTCGAAGATCGCCGCGCGCTGGTCTTTCGAGACGGCCGCGACGAGCCACATCACCATGAAGAACGCCATCATCGCCGTCACGAAGTCCGCGTACGCGACTTTCCACGCGCCGCCATGGTGGCCGCCCGCCACCTTCTTGACGCGCTTGATGTAGATAGGGCGCTTGGTGTCGCCTGCCGGGGGCTGTGCTGCCATGGTCGTCGCCCGTCAGTGCGCGGGTTTGCCCGGCGGCGGCTTGCCTTTCAGGTGCGCTTCGAGGTCCGCGAACGTGGGCCTCACCTCGCTGAACAGCAGCTTGCGCGCGAACTCGACGGCCACCGGCGGCGCGTATCCGCGCACGCTCGCGACCAGCGCCATCTTGACCACTTCGAACGCCTTGCCCTCATCGTTCGCCTTGTGCTCCATCGCCGTCGCGATCGGCCCGATGAAGCCGTACGCGATCAGGATGCCGAGGAAGGTGCCGACCAGCGCCGCGCCAACCTTGTGACCGATCGTCGCCGTGTCCGCGCCTTCGAGCGCTCCCATCGTATTCACGATGCCAAGAACCGCGGCCACGATGCCAAAGCCCGGCAGCGCGTCGGCCACCTTCTGCACGGCATGCGCGGGTTCGTGTGCTTCCTTGTGATGCGTCTCGAGCTCGTACTCGAGAAGACTCTCGAGCTCATGCGGATCGAGCGTGCCGCCAACGATGAGGCGCAGGCAATCCGTGATGAAGACGACCATGTGGTGGTCTTCGAGGATCTTCGGATACTTGAGGAAAGTAGCGCTCTTCTCGGGATTCTCCAGATCCGCTTCGATGGCGAGGAGACCGTCCTTGCGCATCTTCACGAGAATGTCGTAGACGAGCTTGAGCAGCGTCACATAGTCCTCGCGCCCGTAGCGCGGGCCTTTCGGCAGCGCCAACGCCTGCGTGAACGCGCTCTTCGAGATCTTCAGCGGCTGGCTCGCGATGAACGCGCCAAACGCAGCGCCCACGATGATCAGGATTTCCGTGGGATGCCACAACGCGAGGATGTGCCCGCCCTCGAGGACGAATCCCCCGAGCACGCATCCGATGACGACGATGGAGCCGATGATTTGGACCATGCTTTCGACCGACAGGTGGCGGGCGCGTGACCATCACGCTCCTGCGTTCGTATCGGCCGGATAGCGGCGACATGAAGGTCGGCCGGAAGCCGCAAAATAAATTCTCTTTTGGGGCGGCAATGGGTTGCCGCGAGCGCGCCATCGGCGTGACGCGGTCGACAGGGGCGATGGACTACGGTGTCGGCGATATCATCGAAACGCTCAGCGGAATCGGGTCCACATCGGACCGAAGTTCCGCGCGGCGCGCTCGAGCGGGCTCGGGATCTTGCGCGAGGCCGTCGCCGTGCGCTCGATGGCCTTCACTTCGCAGCGCTTGCAGCGCCCGGCTTGCCAAAACTCCTTGCGCGCCTCCATGAGCGCATCGCCCATCGATTCGAAGTTGCCAAGGTAGCCCTTGTCCATGGGCATCTTCGCGCAGCCCACCTCGTGCACCTCGTGGGTACCGTCATCCTGCGCGTGGTTGTTGACGAAAAAGTGCGGCATGTCGTTCTCGGGCCTCCTAGTAAGGAGGTGTCGCGAGATCCCTAAAAGACCCACCTAACAACGCGACAGTGAGACGTGGGTCGCAGTCATTCCGACCGATCCGACATATGGGCGGGACTTAATGGGGTCGGGCCCCGTTTCGCTCGCGCCAGGCGCGAACACGACCGTCGGAGACGTCGTCGGGGAAGCAGAGAGGCGCGGAGCCGCCGCGTTTGCTCCAGGCCGAACTGTCGCCGCAACGCCGGCCGGCGGCATTCAAACTGAATGGGCACGGGCAGTTTCCCGCATATGTCGAAATGGACCGCTCGATGATCTTTACGCGGAGCTGGGCATCGGACAGAGCGTCCTGCGCCGGCGAGGCCGCGGCAAACGCGGCAAACGCGGCAAGGGCAAAGAGGCTTGACCATTCGAGCGACCGCTTCATACCGCGAGTCTGCGCCCAAAAGAAAAGGCCGCGCCAGTTCGCACCGGCGCGGCCCAGGATCCCAATCTACTGAACCTGAATCGTGTGGTCCTCGACTTCGCCGTTCGCGAACGTTTCGCACGCCGACGTCGGCGCGCTGCCTCGCTTCATCTGGATGCGCATGCGCACCTTGAGTCCGGGGTTCAGGCTCGACGGCACGATGAAGGAGCCATTGCCTGACGTGCTCGAGGTGCTGAAGGCGGACACCAACTCCACCGGCGCGAACGTTCCGTCCGCGTTGAAGTCGATCCACACGTTCCAGAATTCGAGCTGCGTCACCCCGCCGGCGAAGAACGGAGACACGGCGATCGAGTTCCCGCCGCGCGGCAGCGAGATCGGCCAGTCCGCCGTGGAAGTCGCGGTAGCCGCCATCGTTGCCCGTCGGGCGCGACGTGTTGTTGTTGGTCACGAAGCCCTGGATCCACTCCTGCGAGGAGCTCGTGCCGCGCGAGGTGCAGTAGCTCGGCGATCCGGACGGCGGAGTGCCCGCTGCCAGCACGTTCACCGTGTAGTCCTCGACTTCTCCGTACGAGAATGAGCCGCAAGTTGGCGCGTCCGTGCCGTAGCTCATCACGACGCGCAACCGCGTCGGACCCGTCGTGGTGCCCGAGGGGATCGTCAGGCTCGTGCTGATCGAAGACGAGCTCATTCCGCTGTAGAGACGCTCGTTCGCCGTGAACGCCTTGTCGCGGTTGAGATCCAGGTACACCGCCCAGCGCTCCGTGTAGGAGCTCGAGCTGAATCCCGGCGTCAGCGGGATCGGGTTTGAGCCGACCGGCCACTGGAACGTCACGCCCGTGAAGTTGTGGTAGCCGTTGATATTCGCGCCCGACGTGTTGTTCAACGTGCCGCTGCGTAACCCGGCGATGTACTCGTAGCTGGCGCTGTTCGAGCGCAGCGCGCAGTAGTCGGTCGGCGTCGCGGCGATGACCGTGACGGAAACGGACAACGACCCCGTGAGGCCGCCGCTGTCGGTGACGCGCGCGACGATCGAATAAGAACCCGGATTCGAGATCGTGGCGGTCGCGGAAGAACCCGTGCAGATCAGCGTGGAGCCGTTGAGGAGCCACTGGATGCTCGAGCTCATGTTTCCCTGCTGGGCATCGTCCGCCCATCCGGTGAGGGAGAAACTCTGGCCTGCGGTGATCGCGGACCCGCTCGTCGGCGACCCGATGCTGACCGTCGGGGCCGTGTTCGCCGGCGCCTGCACGACCATGTTTCGAACGACGCTCGCGGAATTTCCCTGCGAGTCCTTCACGGTTGCGACGATCTGATGCGCACCGATCGACAGGTTGTTCCAACTGACGGACTGACCCGTGCCTAGCGAACCGTTCAGATTCGAAGTCCAGGAGATCACGCCGCTCAGGTTGCCGTCCTAGACGTCGGACGCGGTCGCCTGAAAGGTCACCGTGGTGCCTTGCGTGAACACGGCGTTCTCCGCCGGCGTCGTTAGCGAAATCGTCGGCACCGTGTTGGTCGACGGCAGAACTTGCAACGTCAGCGTCTTCGAGACGGAGTTGCCGTCGCTGTCGACGACGGTCGCCGTGATGGTGTGGGTGCCGATCGTCAGCGCGGTAGTCGTCAGCGACGAACCACTGCCGAGGGCGCCGTTGCGACTCGAAGACCACTGGATGGAAGCGCCTAGATCTCCGTTCTCGGCATCGTCGACGACCGCTTGGAAGGTCGTCGGATCGCCCTGCAGTGCCGTGCTTCCCGAGGAAGGCGCGAGGATGTTCAGCTCGGAAGCGCACCGACCGCAATGCTCCAGTCGATGGTCAGCGTCGCGTTTGAATTGATCGCGAAGAAAATGCCCCACACATTGCCGGCGGCAAACATGAAGGCCGCGCGGTCATAGCCGCCATTGCGGCGGTTCTGCACCCAGCTCTTCACCTCGAAAGTGCGCGCCGCGTAAGGCCAGGGCTGCGCCGTCAACGGGACCGTGAGAACCGGATTGTTGACCTCGAGGTCGGTGCCGACGAACGGCGCCGACGTGCTCAGGATGCCGTGGATCGTCAGCGTGTTCGGAGACGAAACAGACTCGCTTGCCGACAGGAACGACAGCGTCGCGCTGTTGATGACGACATTGGGCTGAAGCAACGCCGCCGGCAGGAAGAAGTCGACGGCGGAGCGCTGGTCGGAATCCTTGTAGGGATTCGAATAGGTCTGGTGCACGACGTAGAAGTGCGAGCCCGAGTAGACGTAGTTGTACGTGCCATCGAGGTACGGGTCGGCGTTCATGCCGCCGTCGGAGCCGTACGCGGACTTGGCCGCGTTCAGCGCGATTGTGTCGGCGGCGGCAATACCGGCGATTCCGGAGAACATCGCGAACGAAAGCGCCGCGATTCGGCGCACACGTCACCTATAGCTAGAGTCCATTGTCTCTCCCATCAGCAGTTAGGAGTCTGCCGTGCGCGGGAATACACCGATGGCGTTCCGTGAAAGGGTAAAGCCGTTCACGGGCGAACTACGTGCCTACGTCGATTCTCAACGCTGGAAGGAAGCGGTATCGCAAGCCGAATTGCCTCGGCCTGGCATCGCCGCCGAACCTTGCCGCGCCTCCGCCGGTTGCGCGCTCGCCTCTCAGCGGGTCTCTGCAAAGACGATGTCGACCACGTCGCTCGACGCAATTTGATGCATCGTGCCCGTATCTTCTTCGAGAATCCTGACCGGAAGATCTTCGGCGGCACACAGATCTGTCTTGAATTCGCCGTTCTCGTCTTCCCAATCGACGAGAAACTTTTCGGGCGGCCCCGCGATTCTCGCTATTCGCCGCACGATGTCCCATCCCGGCGCGAAGTTTCGCGACAACTTCAGCGTCTCGCCACACAGGAGCAACGTACCCGCGGGCGAAGCCAGGTGACCCCGAATGCGTTTCACGTTGCCCGCGACTTTCGCTTCGACGACGTCCTGATAGATCGCGAGAGCTTTGACCACGTTGAGTTTCCGCGAAAACGCCACTTGCGTCGGATCGAGCAATGGCGAAACGTCGGCGCCCGAAAGAATCCGGCTCTTGATGCGTCGAGGGACAGAGTTGGGCCACATCGCGCGCAGCAACGCCGCCGTGAACGAGACGTGCGGCGCGGCGAACGACGTCCCCGAGACTTCGACGACCCGGTACCCGCTGTCGTCATTCTTCTCGTATGCGGGCTGCAAACAACCGGGAGCCGCGATGTCGACGTAGCGCGCGTCGCGATTCGAAAATGCCGCCAGCTTTCCATCGGAATCCAATGCCGCGACCGTGATCAGGTTGTGCCTGCCGGCATTGTTGCTGCCTCCCTGATTCGCGGGGTACACGCGACGCTGCAGGAGCGACGCACCGTCGTTGCCAGCGGCAACGACGAAGAGCACGTCGCTGCGCGCTTCGAGCGCACGAGTGACTTCTTCAAACGGAACCTGGCGGCCGACGCTCAGGTTCACGACGGCATTCACGTTGTCGGCGATCGAGATGGCATTGCTCAGGGACGCGATACCCACCCGCCCATCGGCCTCCAGAATGTTTACGGGCGCGAGTCGCAGTCGGATATCGAGGCTGTCTAGCAATCCGATGAGTGCGGGTCCGCCGAGCGCGATGGACGCGACCTGCGTGCCGTGCTGACGCTGAGCCAGCGTCGCATGCGGTGCGATGCCTTCGTTGTGATCCAGGGGACTGCGGGACCAGCCCAGTCGATCCACCCGGTGGATCGGAAACGGCATCGCATCGTTGGTGTAGAGCCCGGTGTCCGGAACCATGACCACCACTGGCATTCCGCGCGTGAGTGGCGGCATGTTCCGGTTATTGGACGCGATCACCTGCAGCAGCTCGACTGTATCGAACGCAGGGTCGGTGGGCGGCATCTGACAGGCTCCCTTGAGTTCCTCCGGCGACAGATTCGAGTAGAGCTTGACCTCGTTGCTCACCTCCTCCTTGATGTTGGCCTGACGCTTCCGGATCTCGGCGAGCATCGACAATCGAGCTTGGGCGTCCTTCAGCAGAATCTCGGACCACGAGTTCGCGTCCTTCGATTGTTGGGCTGCGAAGGAGCTGAAACGAACGCAGGCGGGCATTTCGACCGTGGTCGGCTGGGGAAGCTGCGTGTCCGAATTCCAATCCGGCATCGACAACTGCGGATTCGCCGCCTTCAGCAGCGCAAGGTAGTTTGCATCCACGTTTCCGCAACGGCCGCGCACGAGGTCGCCGACCGTCACCCCCGCCTTTGCATCCACCGTCGTCGGAGGCCCGACGGCGGCGATGTGCCGGACGAGCTCACGGTCTACGGATGCGGGCTTCATTGCGACGACCAGCATCTCTTCCGCGCCGACTACCGCCGTCCAGCCCAGCGTCAACGCGGCGATGCCGATTCCAATGGCTGAGATATCGCGCTTCATGGCTCGACCTACTGCGGCCGGCAGCCGACCGCGTCCGCATGCAACCCGCAGATCCGCGTGGCATGAGTGTTCGCCCACGACTCAGCCCACTCGACGAACTTCACCTTGCTCGTCGTCGAGATGAACGACAGCTTCGAGATGTCGCCGCGCGAGTTGATGCCGATGAGCCAGCGGCGCGCGCCGGCCGAATCACCGATGTGAAATGCGCCTCCCCCGCTGTCGCCGAAGCAGACGGCGGCGCCACCCAACGCGCGCGTGTAGTAGCTGGTCGCGGTCGGCGTCGACACGATGCGGGCGTCGCCTTCGAACAGGACACCGAAGGAGCCGTCGTGACCGCCCACGCTGTTGCAACCGAATCCCAGCAAGTGGACGCTGTTTCCCGGAGCGATCGACTGGCCCTTGGTGTCGATGTGTTCGAACAATCCGGCCGGAAGCGGATGCTCCAACGAGCACAGCGCGAAATCGGGAGAGACGACGGGCTCCGTCGCGGGAGTGAGGGACGGGAAACTCCGGTAGTCAGGATGGTGCGTGCACGCGGTTGCGATGGAATGGCCACCCACCGTGACCGACCCTCGCGCGTTGTTGGCGATGCAGTGCGCCGCCGTGATGATCGCCCGCTCGCCGACCGCGGTACTCGTGCAACCGCCGCCGGTGGGATCGAGGAACACGAAAGTCATCGGCCAGTCCACGGGATCGGCCTTGACGCCGCCGATGATCAGCGGCTGGACCGTCCCGTCGACCTTCGGCAGCGACATGGAGAATGCCGTGGTGTCCGCATTCGCGGCGCCACACGCCGCGGACAGGATTGCGGCCAGACAGAACATCGATTTCGTCGACATGGAAGTCTCCTGGGTGGTTGCCGTGAATTTCACTTGGCGCACTTCGTCGCGTCGGCTTGGCACTGGACGAGACGTTGCTGCTGGTAGATGAGGTCCGCCTGCGCCTGGACGGCCTTCGCCTGATCCGCGATCGACGGCGCCGCCGGATCCTCGCCGAGCGCCAGCGCGTCGCTGACCACACCCAACGCCCCGGAGACATCGCCGCCACCCGCGTACCGCAACTTGGTGACCTTGCCCGAGTCGTGCAGCACGACTTCGAACTCGTTGGCGCCGAACCACGGTGCTTTCTGGACGGGGATGGCGTAGTCCGTGCCGTGCTGAGGTACCAGCACGTCGAACGACGTGTCGAGGTTCAGCAGCCCTCTAGCTACCGAAATCGTCACCGCGCCGACAGCGGGTTCGACCAGAACGAGTTTCTCCTCGCCGGCGCGAATATTCGCGCGATGCGGGGGGACTCGGGACGTGATCGAATACAGGCCGTTCACTTCACCAAAGACCGGCTGCAATTTGGCGAAGGATGTGTCGTCAACACTGTTCTGATGGAACGCGATGGCGTCTAGAGACGGATTGCCGAACGAGGTTTCGCCGCGGTGGACGATCGTGAGCGGCTTGTCGTTGCCCGAGATCTTGCGGATCGTGTCGCAGGCGTCTTTGCCCAGCGCCGGTGTGTGGCTGACCAGCCCGATCGCGGGCGCGAGCTTGATGATCGCCTTCAACGCCTCCGCGGCCTGCCCCGTGCCTTTGGAGTTCACGGATTTCAAGCGACCATCCGCGTGGAACTCGACGGTCGCGTCCTGCTTGCCGAACGTGCTTCCCAGTTTTCCGATCGGCAACGACCGCCGCTTCGACGTGTCGCTCTTGTAGACGATCGTGGGTTGCGAGACGTCGTTCGTCAGGATCGGCTCGTTCGCAGCGGTGCACATCGCCGTCTGGGTCACCGTGACGCTCATCGAGCTCGTCGCCGGGAAATACCCGATGTCGACATCCGGCATCGACGCGCATCCCCCGAGACAAGTGACGGCCGCGAATGCGCGCACGACCAGCCCGATGGCCGGGTTGATGATCTTCATGATTGCCTCCCGCCTGCGGCCCGATTGGCCGTTTTGTTAGTTCGTTAACTAGCTATGTGGCGAGTCGACGGAAAATCGCAGGCGCGCGAAATCCTCTCTGCGGATGGCGCCCGAGCGGGGATGAAATGGATCCAGAGGAAATTTGGTCGGGACGGCGAGATTTGAACTCGCGACCCCTTGCACCCCATGCAAGTGCGCTACCAGGCTGCGCCACGTCCCGACACTGAGAAAAGAGCTACCCCCGCCGGGGTTCTGCGGGGGTGCGAATCATACCTAAGCCGCCGCCCTTACCAGAAGTAAATGTAGATCGCGGCAATGATTCCGAGAATCACGCAGGTGTGGAAAACCTCCCAGAAACCATAGCTCTGGCGGTCTTCGGCCTGATGTTGCGACGACACCGACTTGTAGGTCAGCCCGGCGAGCTGCTCCACGGACGCCTTCGGCGTGAACTGGCTGACCGTGAAGATCAGCGCGCACGTGAACACGAACAGCAGGAAGCTGAAGTACAGCCAGTTGATGTCGACGAATGTCTGCAGCAGCCAGGGCAGCTCGGTGCCGCTCAACTCGTGCCCCGCCTGCAGGAACAGGCGCGCCATGCCGATCGCGAAGCCTGTGATCAGGCCGATGAAGCCGGACTTCGGCGTCACGCCGGCGGAGAAGATGCCGAGCATGAACACCGCCGCTATTGCTGGGGCGATCAGCGACTGCACGAGCTGCAGGTACGTGTAAAGGCCGCCGAGATGCTGCAGGAACGGGATCCACAGCATGCCGAGCACGATCACGGCGCCGGTCGCGGCGCGGCCGACGTTCACGAGATGCTTCTCGCTCGATTCGGGCTTGAGACGCTTGTAGATGTCGACGGTGAACAGCGTCGCCGTCGAGTTGAACAGCGACGCGAGCGCGCTCATGAGCGCCGACAACATGCCGGCAAGAACGAGACCGCGCAGTCCGATCGGCAACAGGTTCGAGACGAGCACGGGGAATGCGCTCTGCGGATTCGTGCCGATGTTCTCGAAGCCCGGCGCGCCCTGCTTCCACAACGCCACGGCGATCATGCCGGGGAACAGGAAGATGAACACGGGCGCGAGCTTCAGATACGCCGCGAAGATGGTGCCGCGCCGGGCTTGCTTGAGGCCGCGCGCCGTCAGCACGCGCTGCACGATGTATTGGTCCGTGCACCAGTACCAGAGACCGATGATGGGCGAACACAGCAGGACGCCGAGCCATGGCGTCGTGCTCGGATCGAACAGGAAGCCCGGGAAGCCTTGCGTTTCGGGGGTGGTCGACAGCGGGCGCCACAGATGCGTGCTGTCCGGATTCGCCGCGATCAACGCATCCATGCCGCCGATCTGGTCGAGGCCGACGAACAGCAACACGGCGGAGCCCGTGAGCAGCACGGGCACGTGCATCGCCTCGGTCCAGAGCACCGATCTCATGCCGCCGAGCACGACGAACACACCGGTGACGATCACGAGGAACATCGCGGAAAACCAGAAGAAATCCGTCTCGCCGAACAACGGCAGGTTGACGGTCTGGTATCCGAGGATCGTCTGGATCGCGAACGCGCCGGCGAAAATCGTGACCGACGCTTTCGTCAGCACATAAGCAAAGAGAAAGATGATCGACAGAGTCGTTCGCGTGGCGGGCGTATAGCGCCGCTCGAGGAATTCGGGGGTCGTGAAGATATTCGCGCGTAGATAGAACGGCGCGAAGATCCAGCCGAGCACGAGCACCAGATAGGAATGCAGTTCCCAGTGCGCGAATGCCATGCCCGATTCGGCGCCCGAACCGGCGAGGCCGATCAGGTGTTCCGCGCCGATGTTCGACGCGAAGATGGAAGATCCGATGAGGAACCAGCCGGCGCTGCGGCTCGCGAGGAAATAGTCCGCCGTGTCCTTCTCTTTCATCATCGCGCACCACACGCAGATCGCGGTGTTGGCGAGGAAATAAAGGCCGACGACGACCCAATCGACTGTGCCGAAAGTAACGGCAGTACCGGTCATGAGATCCCCCTGACTTTATGGATGCCCGTCGACCCCCATCGACGGACGATCGGCGTGAATCAGCGCCGAAGAATCTTGAGCAGCTCTTCGAGCTCCATGCGCATCTGCTTCACGATCTGCTGGCTCTGGCTCACGTCCACGCGAGCTTCTTCGCCGCCCAGCTTGTTGCGGGCACCACCGATGGTGAAGCCCTGCTCGTACAGCAACGAGCGGATCTGGCGGATGATGATGACGTCCTGACGCTGGTAGTAGCGGCGGTTGCCGCGGCGCTTCACCGGCTTCAGTTGCGGGAATTCCTGTTCCCAGTAGCGCAAGACATGCGGCTTCACGCCGCAGAGCTCACTCACTTCGCCGATCGTGAAATATCGCTTGCCCGGGATTGCCGGCAGCTCGTCGTTATTCTTTGGTTCCAGCATAAGCTTCGACTCGCGCCTTCAATTTCTGACCCGGACGGAACGTCACAACGCGTCGAGCGCTGATGGGAATCTCCTCGCCCGTCTTCGGGTTACGTCCTGGACGCTGATTCTTGTCGCGTAAATCGAAGTTACCAAAACCCGAGAGCTTGACCTGCTCTCCATTGGAAAGCGCGTGCCGCACTTCCTCGAAAAACAGGTCCACGAGCTCGCGTGCTTCGCGCTTGTTGAGGCCTAGCTGATTGAACAGCGCCTCAGCCATCTCCGCTTTCGTCAGAGCCATGCTTTTATTCTCGAAATCCTGCGCCCAGCGTTGCACTCAGATCGGCACGAATCGCGGCTAACAAACGGTCCGCGTCCTCATCAGCGAGGGTGCGAGAATTGTCCTGAAATATCAAGCCTAAAGCGACGCTTTTTCTTCCTGCTTCTATGCCGGGACCCCGAAACACGTCGAACACCCGGATGTCACGTAAAAGGCTCGACGCGGCAAAGGTTACACGTTCATGTAGTTGTCGCAAAGACACTTTCTCGTCCACGACCACGGCGAGATCGCGGCGAACTCGCGGGAATCGGGAGATCTCCTCAAAACGCGGCATTTTGGCGACCAAGCCAGCGATGTATTCGATTTCGAAGAGGATCGGTCCATATGTGAAATCGAACTCGCGCACCAGTTCGGGATGCAGCTCGCCGATCCAGCCGACTGTCGTGCCGCGCCGGGTGATGCGCGCGCTGCGTCCGGGGTGCAGACAGGACAGCGAGTCCGCGACGAACGCGAACTCATCCGCGGCGCCGGTGCGCGCGAACAAGGCCTCGAGATCGGATTTCACATCGTAAAAATCGACCAAGACCGTTTTAGCGCCCCAGTGCTCCGGTCGCCGCGCGCCCACGGCGATACCCGCGAGCAGATCGGTTTCGACGCCGATGCCGAACTTCGCACCATGCTCGAACAGACGCACTCGATCCTGCTGGCGGCGCAAATTCTCCGACGCCGCCTTGATGAGGCCAGGCCACAGCGACGTGCGCATCACCGACATCTCGGCCGAGATGGCGTTGGACAGCACCGGCGTTTTCGCACCGGGAAACAGTTTGGCCTGCAGCGCCGGATCGACGAACGCGTAAGTGATCGCTTCCTGGTAGCCCCGTGCCGCGAGAATTTCGAGCGCCTGGGTCTCGACCGGCGCCTCCTCGGCGAGCCCGCGAACATTTTGCGCGACGATCGCCGGGGTTTCCTCGATCGCTTCGAAGCCCACGATGCGCGCGAGCTCCTCGATGAGGTCGGCCTCGATCGAGATGTCGAACCTGTGCGGCGGCGGCGTGACGAGCCAGCCCTCGCCTCCGGCGGCGACGCGCATGCCGAGCGACTCGAGCGTTTGCTTGACGTCGTTGTCGGCGATCTTCGTGCCGAGGAGCTTCGCGATGCGGTCGCGACGTAGCTTCACCTCGGGACGGCGTGGCAGTTTGTCTTCGAGCTGGACAACATGGATCGGACCGGCCTTGCCACCCGCGATGCCCAGCAGCAGCCCGGTCGCGCGCGCGACCGCGCGCTCCTGGTGGATCGGATCCACGCCGCGCTCGAACCGTTGACCGGCGTCCGTCACGAGTTTATGGCGGCGTCCGCGTCCGGCAATGGCTGCCGGCGGGAAGAATGCCGCTTCGAACAGGATGTCGGTCGTCTCCGCGGTGCAGGAGCTGGCGAGCCCGCCCATGACGCCGCCCATGCCCACGGGACCAGCCTCATCGGCGATCACGACGACATCCGACTCGAGATTGATTTGATTGCCGTCGAGCAGCGTGATGGGTTCACCGTCGCGCGCGTAACGCGCCTCGAGCCCGCCCTTGAGCTTGCTCAAGTCATACGCATGCATCGGCTGACCGAGCTCGAGCATCACGTATTGCGTGATGTCGACGACGGGGCTGATGGGTCGCAAGCCCGCGCGGCGCAGGCGCTCGCGCAGCCAGGGTGGCGACGGCTTGCGGTTGTCGATACCCCGGACGATGCGGCAGGTGAACTTAGGGCAGCCCGCGGGCGCCGACAGTTTCACCGCATGCGTTTCCTGAAGGGCCGTGGCGTCCGCCGGAACCGGGAACCGCACTTCGGACCTCGTCAGTGCCGCAACTTCACGCGCGATGCCCAGCACCGACATTGCATCGCCACGGTTCGGTGTGACGTTGAGCTCGAGCACTTCGTCGTCGAGCTGAAGATAAGCCCGGAAATCGCCGCCCACCGGCGCATCGGCGGCTAGTTCGAGGATGCCTTCCGACGAGTCGGAAAGGCCCAGTTCCTTCGCGGAACAAAGCATGCCCGCGGATTCCACGCCGCGCAGCTTCGCCGCGCCTATCTTCTTGACACTGGCTTTATCGCCCGGCAGTTCGGCGCCGACGGTCGCCAGCGCGGTCTTCAATCCGACGCGCGCATTCGCAGCGCCACAAACGATCTGCAGCAGCTCGCCACCCGCGGCGCGCACCTTGCAGACCTGCAGTTTCTCGGCCTGCGGATGTTTCGTGGCCTCGACGATCTCGGCGACCACGACGCCGCTGAACGCTGGCGCAGCGGTTTCGAGCGCTTCGAGTTCGAAACCCGCCATCGTCAGACGATGCCCGAGTTCCTTGCCCGGCCAAGGCACCTCGACGAAATCGCGCAGCCAGGAGAGGGAAATTCGCACGAACTACCCTGCCCTGAATTGCGAGAGAAAGCGCAGATCGTTCTCGAAGAACAGACGCAGGTCGTTCACGCCATAGCGCAGCATCGTCAGTCGATCGATGCCCATGCCGAACGCGTAGCCCGTGTACTTCTCCGGATCGATGCCGCCGGCCTCGAGCACCTTCGGGTGAACCATTCCGCAGCCCGAAATCTCTAGCCAACCCGTTTGCTTGCACACGCGGCAACCCGCGCCAGCGCACAGCACGCAGCTCATGTCGACCTCGGCCGACGGCTCCGTGAACGGGAAGTAAGACGGACGCAGCCGCATCTTGAGGTCGCGCTCGAAGAACGCTTCGAGGAAGCCGTGCAGCATCGCCTTCATGTTCGCGAAGGTGACGCCCTCCGCAACCACGAGGCCTTCGACCTGGTGGAACATCGGCGAGTGCGTGACGTCGTGATCGTTGCGGTAGACGCGGCCCGGCGCGATCACTGCGAACGGTGGTTTGCCGGCGAGCATCGCGCGGATCTGGACCGGCGAGGTGTGCGTGCGCAGCAGCTTGCCGTCGGGAAAATAAAACGTGTCGTGCATCGCGCGCGCCGGGTGATCGGCGGGGATGTTCAACGCTTCGAAGTTGTGGAAGTCGTCTTCGATCTCGGGACCGGTTTCGATCGAGAAGCCGGCCTGGCGGAAGAGTTGCTCGATGCGCAGGCGCACCTTCGTCACCGGATGCAAGCCGCCGCGATGTTCGCCGCGGCCCGGTAACGTGACGTCGATGGTTTCTTTCGCGAGTTTGGCGGCGACGAGCTTCTGCTCGAGCTCCGCCCGCTTCTTCTCGATCGCGGCCTGGATCTCTTCCTTGGCGCGATTGATCCGGGCGCCGACTTCCTTGCGCTGCTCCGCGGCGAGCTTGCCCAGTTCCTTGAGCTTGTCGGTGAGCCAGCCGCTCTTGCCGAGCACTCGCACACGCAGCTCATCGAGCGCCGACAGGTCGGTGCTCGAATCGACGGCGCCGAGCGTTTCCGCCCGGCGCGCGTCGAGATCTTCTGGAGCCCCGCCGCTCATTTCGACTCTGCTGCCTTAAGCAGCTTTGTCGAGTGCGGCCTTGGCCTGTTTTGCGATTGCCGCAAAGCCATCGGGCTGGTTCACGGCGAGGTCCGCGAGCATCTTGCGGTCGATGTCGATGCCGGCCTTCTTGAGACCGTTGATCAACCGGCTGTAGCTCAGATCGAACCCGCGCGCGGCGGCGTTGATGCGCTGAATCCAGAGCGCGCGGAAATCGCGCTTCTTGAGACGGCGACCGACATACGCGTACTGGCCGGCCTTGATGACGGCCTGCTTCGCAGCGCGGAATACCTTGCGACGGGCGTTGTAGTAGCCCTTCGCCTTCTTGAGAATTTTCTTGTGGCGAGCACTTGCAGTGACGCCCCGTTTGACTCGTGCCATGGGTTAGTCCTCGCTTACTTGTGGTTGGGCATCAGCTGATCTATGCGGTGCGTATCGCTCTTGTGGATGAGCGACGAGCCGCCAGAACGAAGCTTCCGCTTCACCTTGCGAGTCTTGTGACCGAGATTGTGGCGGCGGCCTGCCGAATAGGATTTCCATCCCTTCGCCGTCTTGCGAAAACGTTTGGCCGCTGCCCGGTTGGTTTTCAACTTGGGCATCTTCAACTCCTGACTTGTAGCTACCGATCGCAAGGCATCGCGTGAGCGACACCCGCTACGGGCGAATCCACCAACTGCCCCTTCTTACGAAAGAGTGGCTGGCGGGTTACTTCTTTTTGGCTGCAAACATCATGACCATCTGCCGGCCTTCCATCAGCGGGTTCTGCTCGATCTGCGCGTGTTCGCGCAGGTCGTTCACCAGCCTGTCCAGCAGCTTCCGGCCAATATCTGTATGCGCCATCTCACGGCCGCGGAAACGTAACGTCACCTTGGCCTTATCACCCTCGGAAAGGAATCGAATGATGTTACGCAGTTTGATCTGGTAATCGTTCTCATCCGTTCCGGGACGAAACTTGATCTCTTTGATCTGAATGTTCTTTTGCTTTCGCTTGGCGGCGTGCGACTTCTTGTTCTGTTCGAACAGGAATTTTCCGAAGTCCATGACGCGAACCACAGGCGGATCTGCCTGCGGCGACACTTCGACGAGATCGAGCTCCGAGCTGCGTGCGAGGTCGAGTGCTTCGAATCTCGTCAGCACTCCAACCTGCCCACCGTCGGCTCCGATCACTCGCACTTTCGCCGAGGTGATTTCTTCGTTGCGTCGAACGCGCTTGCTTGCGATAGCTATAAATTCAACCCTCTAACAATGTGCGACCGTGGCTCTCGACTTCCACGCGGAGACGACTAACAAAGTCTTCCGGGGACATCGTGCCGAGATCCTTGCCACTCAAGGTGCGCACTGAAATCTGATTCGCTGCCACTTCCTTGTCGCCTGCCACCAATAGATATGGCACGCGCTGCAGCGTGTGGGCGCGAATCTTAAAGCCCACTTTTTCGTTCCGCAAGTCAATCTCTGTGCGAATCCCTTGATTTCTAAGAGTTTCCACAACTCGTTGAACGTAAGCGTCCTGGCGATCGGTAATGGTCATCACAACGGCCTGGGTCGGAGCCAGCCAGGTGGGCAGCTTTCCGGCGTGGTGCTCCAAAAGAATGCCAAAAAAGCGCTCCAGAGAGCCAAAAATGGCCCGGTGGAGCATCACCGGCACCTGCCGCTGGCTGTGCTCGTCGATATAGGTCGCACCCAGACGACCGGGCAGATTCAGGTCCACCTGCAGCGTTCCGCACTGCCAGGTCCGGCCGATCGCGTCGCGCAGGTGGAATTCGAGCTTGGGACCGTAAAAGGCGCCCTCACCCGGGTTGTAGTCGCACTCGATCCCGGCAGCCGCCGCGGCCGCCTTCAGCGCCTTTTCCGACTTATCCCAGATCTCGTCCGACCCCACGCGCTTCGGCGGCCGGTCGGCGAACTTCACCGCGACGTCCTCGAAGCCGAAGTCCTTATAGATGGACAGCAGCAGTTTGATGATCAGCACCGACTCGTCGGTGATCTGCTCTTCGGTGATGAAGATGTGCGCGTCGTCCTGGTTGAACGCGCGCACGCGCATCAAGCCGTGGAGTGCGCCTGATGGCTCATACCGGTGAACCTTCCCGAATTCCGCGAAGCGGATCGGCAGGTCGTTATGGCTGCGGATGCCCTGGTTGAAGATCTGGATGTGGCCCGGGCAGTTCATGGGCTTGATCGCGAACACGCGCTCGTCGGGCGTCTTCGTGAGGAACATGTTCTCGCCGAACTTCTCGAGGTGGCCTGACTTCGCCCACAGGCTCGATTCCATGATCTCAGGCGCGTTCACCTCGCCATATCCCGCCGCGTCCTGCCGCTTGCGCATGTAGGAGATGAGTTGCTGGAAGATGCGCCAGCCCTTCGGGTGCCAGAAAACGGCGCCGGGCGCTTCTTCCTGGAAATGGAATAGATGCTGATCCTTGCCGATGCGACGGTGATCGCGCTTCTCGGCCTCTTCGAGCCGGTGCAGATAGGCCGCAAGGTCCTTGTCGTTGAGCCACGCGGTGCCGTAGATGCGCTGGAGCATCTCGTTGCGTGAATCGCCGCGCCAGTACGCGCCGGCTACCTTCATCAACTTGAAGGACTTCAACTTGCCGGTCGACGGGACGTGCGGGCCGCGGCACAGGTCGAACCACTCGCCCTGACCGTAGAGGCCGATCGGCTCGTTCGACGGGATGCTGGCGATGATCTCCGCCTTGTACTTCTCGCCCATGCTCTGGAACAGCGCCACGGCCGCATCGCGCTCCATGACCCGCCGCGTGACCTTGAGGTCCGCAGCAGCGAGCTCCTTCATCCTGGCTTCGATTTTCTCGAGATCCTCGGGCGTAAACGGACGCTCGAACGCGAAGTCGTAGAAGAAGCCGTCCTCGATGACGGGGCCGATCGTGACCTGCGCCTTCGGGTAGATAGACTGCACCGCCATCGCGAGCAGGTGCGCCGTCGAATGGCGGATGACGTCGAGCGCGGCCGGATCCTTCTCCGTGACGATGGAGAGCGTCGCGTCGCTGTCGATGACGAACGACGTGTCGACGAGTTTGCCGTTGACGCGACCGGCGAGAGCCGCCTTCGCAAGACCGGCCCCAATGCTGGCCGCAACTTCGAATACGGTGACGGGGGCGTCGAATTTCTTCTGGCTGCCGTCGGGCAGCGTGATGGCTGGCATAGGACTTTCTAACAGGATCAACCAGTTGGAAGGCCGGGCATCCTGCCAAAGCGCTCTCGGAGAATCAATTCCGACAGCCGCGCGGCCGGTTCGCTGATAACCACGCGGGTTCCGCGCGCTTCGACTCGCAGATTCATGAAATCCACCCAATTCCTGAAGGCGCCGGCAGTGGCGGGACAGCTTTCGAGGGTCCACGCGGAGAGCGGTCATGGCGAAGTCGAACAAGAACGGCGCACGGAGCACGGCGAGAAGAGTCGTTAAAGGGGTCAGATCTGTTA
>JAYTOK010000072.1:0-1003 GCA_043747835.1 Pseudomonadota bacterium
ATCCACGCTGCCCTCTTCGGGTCGGATGGCGGTCGCACGCCCCAGTCCGTGGACGTCAAACAGGCGCTCAGGAAGCACGCTCGCCTGCGTCGTGCGCGCGGTTGACACTAACGTCCTCGTGCGGCTCATCGCGCGGGACGACCCATCCCAGATTGACGCAGCCGAGCAGTTCGTCGCCGGTGGCGCGTGGGTCTCGCACATCGTCCTCGTCGAGACGCTGTGGGTGCTCGACGCCGTGTTCGAACTGCCGCCCGCTCGCCTTGCGACGGCGGTAGAGATGCTCCTGAACCACGAGAGCCTGACCGTACAGGATCCCGGTACGGTGGCCAGGGCGCTGGCGCACTTCCGTTCGAAGCCTGCCCTCGGGTTTTCCGACTGCCTCGTACTCGAGAGCGCCAGGCAGGCCGGGCACCTGCCGATCGGCACATTTGATCGCGGGCTTGCGCGGCTTCCGGGCGCCGAAAAGCTCTAGCCGGCCGTATTGCGGCGTGGAACGGTGCACTCGACGCGGCGCCCTAAATGGCCTCAGCGGCCCGGCCCGGCCCGGTCCGGTTTCGGTCGACGAAGCCGTTCGTGACTGACTCGCGACGCATGACCGCTTAGTCTGCGGACTGCACTGCAGGGAGCCCGCCATGGCCATCATTCCGTACGTCACGTCGATCGACTTCATGAACCCGCGCTGGAATCGCGATGCGTGGGCGCGGATCCAGGCCGACATGGACAGCAGCCGCGAGCGCATCTGCCACTGCAGCGGCACGATTCTCGCCGTGCGCCCGGGCGAGAAGGTCAAGCCGATCCTCGGCTTCCAGACCTTCCTCGCCACGCGACTGCTACCGCTGCCCGATGGCAACATCCGGCGGGTCAACAAGGAGGTCATCTTCTACACTTCGCTGACGCGGCTCGGCCAGCCCGCCGACATCATCGACTCCTGGCAGAACCCGTTTACCGATGAACAGGTGCGCGTCGTGCACGCGATCAACGACCCGTTCAACTACACGATCAG
>JAYTOK010000073.1:0-3456 GCA_043747835.1 Pseudomonadota bacterium
ACCATCAGATCCTTGTCCGCGACGCGCAGATTCCAGTTTCGCGCGATGACCAGCGCGAACAGCGCCGACTGGCCGATGCCGACCGCGCCGAATTGCCACACCGCGGACCAGGGTGCCTCGCCGATCCAGGCGTACAAGGCGAGGACGGAGGTCAGTATCGAGAAGTTGGCCAGCGACACCAGCGTCATGCGCAGGCGGTGAGGCTGCAGCTTGAGCTGGCGTTCGAGATCCGGCTGAGTCACGCGGTGGGTCGACCTGATGCCATGTCGCAAAGCTAGCCCTTTTAGAGTCGAGGCGCAGTCGTTAGATCGGTGGTCAGACACGATCTAGAGGTAGCCGCAGCGCAAGCCGCGTGCGGGCCGGTGGACTCGCGCTCGAGACTGGATATTTAGTCCCTATCGGTGACTATTTTGGCCCTACGCCAGCGCCTTCCTGAACAGCCCAGCTTTCGCGCCCTGGTACACCTTGATCTCCGCCGACACCTTCGCATCGTTAAACGCCTTGCGCAGGATGTCCTTCGACGTCAGGTCCTTCTGATCGTCGTTGCCCGCGATGGCGATCAGCATGCTGGCTTTCATCTTCGGGATCAGGAGGTGCGGGCTGTCCGCGTTGGGCGTAGTTAGTCCACCGCCATGGAAGGAGCAGCCGGCGCCGATGCGTTCCGGCAGCGTGGCCGCGGTGCGCATCGCAGGTGCCGTCGGGAGTCTTGCTCGGGCTGACAATAAAGCCGGCTACGCGACTCGGCTGGGCCTGGACAGGTGGTTTGAAACTCCTATGCTCCGCGCATGAAGTACTCGAGGCGATCACTGATTTATTGTCTGGCGGCCCCGGCACTGGGAATGGCGTCGCTGCCACGAAAATCGCCGCCCAAGGTTGACGTTCTCTCGACCGAAACGCGAAATCCATACGGCCTGGTGATCGGGCCCGATGGCGCGCTGTATGTTTGTGAGATTGATCGTCACGTCGTGAGCCGGCTGGACTTGCAGACTCGCCAGTTGACGGTGGTCGCAGGCACGGCGGGCCGCGCGGGTTATGCCGGCGACGGCGGTGTGGCGACGAGCGCGCTGCTGAACGAGCCGTACGAAGTGCGCTTCGACCGGCGCGGCGATCTCTACCTTGTCGAGATGAAGAATCACGTGGTGCGGCGCGTGGATCGCAAGACAGGAATGATCTCGACCGTAGCCGGCGTCGGCGGCGAGGCCGGATTTTCGGGGGACGGAGGCTCGGCGCGTGAGGCGCGATTCCGCCAGCCGCATTCCATTGCGTTCGATCGGGACGGGGCGCTGCTGGTGTGCGATATCGGCAATCACCGCGTACGGCGCGTGGATCTCAGATCCAGGACGATCACTACGTTTGCGGGGAGCGGCGGGCGCGAAGCGATAACCGAGGGCGCGCCATTTGACGTTTCGACGCCGCTCAACGGTCCGCGCGCGATCGATTTTGATGCCGAGGGAAACCTGTTTCTCGTCCTGCGCGAAGGCAACCAGGTGTATCAGGTCGACCGGCGCACGCGGAAGCTCGAGTTGTTAGCCGGAACAGGGATCAAAGGGTGGACGGGCGACGGCGGCGACGCGCGGCGAGCGAACCTGAATGGGCCCAAGGGCGTGGCTTGGTCGCGCGAGGGCGCGATCTATCTGGCGGACACGGAGTCGCACACGATCCGTCGAGTGGATCTGGCGACGCGCCGGATATCGACGCTGCTCGGAAACGGCGTGCGCGGCGAAACGGCCCGGCCGCATGGTGTCTTCGCCGGTCCATCCGGTGAGATCTACGTCGGCGATAGCGAGAATCACCGCGTGCTGCGGATTCGTTAGTGGAAACCGTTCAGCGAGTGAAGCTCGCGGCCGCTTCTTCTTGTTCTTGGCTCAAATTTTCTTCAGTGATTACGCCAGCGCCTTCTTGAACAACTCCAGCTTGCGTGCCCACCCTCGCTCGGCCGCTTCCGCATTGTGATTCTGCGAGTCCGGCGGCATCCAGCCGTGATTCGCGCCCTTGTACACCTCGATCTCCGCCGACACCTTCGCATCGTCGAACGCCTGGCGCAGGGTGTCCTTTGATGTTGGGTCCCTCTGATCGTCGTTGTCCGCGATGGCGATCAGCATGCTGGCTTTCATGTTCGGGATCAGGAGGTGAGGGCTGTCCGGGTTGGTCGTAGTTAGTCCACCGCCATGGAAGGTGCAGCCGGCGCCGATGCGGTCCGGTAGTGAGCCCGCGGTGCGCATCACGATGGGGCCGCCCATGCAGTATCCCGTGGTGCCGATCTTGCGGCGGGTATCGACGGCCTTCTGCGCGTCCAGCCAGGCCACGAAGGCCTTCGCATCGGACACATGCGTGGCGGCGCTGAGTGCTTTCGCATGGCCGAACGCGTCCTCCCGACTAGCAGGCGATCCTTTGATAGAACGATAGAAGGGGTTGACCGTGAGTACGGCGTACCCGGATTCCGCGAGCCGCTTGCCCATGGCGCGGAAGGCGGGGCGAAGACCCCAGATGTCCGGCCACACCAGCACGGCGGCAGTGGCCTTGGCGGGATGCACGAAGTGCGCATCGCAGGTGCCGTCGGGGGTTTTGATCTCGACTTCGGACTCGGAGACTTCGGCGGCCGATGCGACTGCAGGTAGCATTGCGATGAGCGACGCACCGAAACCAAGGGCGCCGAACTGGCGGCGCGAGATCTCGTTGCCGCGAAGGATATCGTCATCTGAATCACGCTCGCACATGGCAGACCCCTCAGTAGGAAAAAATAGTGTGGAGGAATTCTAGCGGGGCTCGCGGTTGCTCGCGCAGCGATCCGGGCCGTCTCACGTACACGCATCTGCCGCCGCGCGTGTAAGACCTGGGCGAGAGCTCGCCCCTGAGTCCATCTCGGCGCAGGGCCTGGCCGAGATCGGCGACCGCATCGGGTAGCCCGACCAAGTGCTGCGCGCGCAGTCCTAAACCGGCGATGATTGCGAAATGCTCGCGATCATAACTTTCCCAGCTTGTTGTGGAGCTGTCGCGATTCCTCAACGGTTGGGTACCGACGGTGTTTTCGAAGGAACTCCGGAGATGTCGTACACCACGCACGCATTGCTTTTTTCATGACCACTAAAACCTCAGTGCAGATTTCCACTCGGACCTCGAAAGGGCCGCAGTCGTTGGAACAACAGCGCTTCCAATTCCTGATCCGTCAGATCGGGGACGCGCGCAAGGCATTCAGCGACCTCGAAAAGCGCATCGAGGCCTTCCGCCAACTTCGCGTGCAGAAACTGCAGCCTGTCCGCGCCTCCCTCACTCGCGCTCTGCGCGAAACGATATTTGCGATCGACCGGCTACTGGATCAGCGCGGATGGTCGCGCGCGGAACAGGCCGCTCTCAGAGATATCCTGACGGGAACTGCCGAGGTCGTGATCGAGGTCGCAGGCGAAGATCCCGAGATCAAGGCGGTCTACAACAAACACAGCGACTTGGACTTCGATA
>JAYTOK010000074.1:0-12934 GCA_043747835.1 Pseudomonadota bacterium
GATGACCAACACGGACACGGCCGACATCAAAGGCACGATTGATCAGGTGTTTGCGTTGGCAAACGCGGGTTCCGAGGTCGTACGCATCACCGTGAATTCGCCGGAAGCCGCCGCTGCCGTCGCCGCCATTCGCGAAGGCCTCGACAAATTGCATTGCAATGTGCCGCTGGTCGGTGACTTTCACTTCAACGGCCACAAGCTGCTGCGCGAGAATCCCGCGTGCGCGAAGGCGCTCGCGAAGTACCGCATCAACCCCGGCAATGTCGGACGCGGCAGCAAACGCGATCCGCAATTCGCGGAGATGATCGAGTTCGCGTGTCAGTACGAGAAGCCCGTGCGCATCGGCGTGAACTGGGGCTCGCTCGACCAGGAACTGCTCACGCGCATGATGGACGAGAACAACTCGCGAGAGACGCCGCTGTCCGCGCAGGAGATCATGCGCGAAGCCGTCGTCGCGTCCGCGCTCGAGAGCGCGAACCGCGCGGCCGCGCTCGGCCTGCCGCGCGACCGGATAATCCTGTCCGCGAAGGTCAGCGGCGTGCAGGACCTGATCGCTATCTACTCGCGCCTCGGCGCGCGTTGCGACTGGCCGCTGCACCTTGGGCTGACCGAGGCCGGCATGGGCAGCAAAGGCATCGTCGCCTCGACCGCCGGCATGTCGGTGCTGCTGCAGCAGGGCATCGGCGACACGATCCGCGTCTCGCTGACACCAGACCCGGGCGGCGATCGCACGAACGAAGTCATCGTCGCGCAGGAGATCCTGCAGACGATGGGACTGCGCTCCTTCATCCCGATGGTCGTCGCGTGTCCGGGCTGCGGCCGTACGACGAGCACGTATTTCCAGGAGCTCGCGCAGTCGATCCAGTCGCACATCCGCCATCGCATGCCCGAATGGCGCAAATCGTTCGACGGCGTCGAGGACATGACCGTCGCGGTGATGGGATGCGTCGTGAACGGGCCCGGCGAGAGCAAGCACGCGAACATCGGCATTTCGCTGCCGGGGACGGGCGAACGACCGGTGGCGCCTGTCTACATCGACGGTGAGAAGGGTCCGACGCTCAAGGGCGAGCGCATCGCGGAAGAATTCCAGGAACTCGTCGAGCAATACGTTGCCAGACGGTTCACGCGCAAAGATGCCGCGACCGCGCCACAACCCGAGGTGATCACATGAGCAGCCCTTCCAAGCATTCTTCTGGCGACGACACCTTGGTGAACCAGAAATGCGTGCCCTGCCACGGTGGCGTCAGCGCGTTGTCGGCCGCCGAGGCGCAGAAGTTGCTGTCGAGGTTGTTGTCAGCCAACGGCAATGGCGACGGCTGGAAGGTCGTCGAGGACGGCAAGGCGCTGCGGCGTGAGTTCAAGTTCGCGGATTTCTACCGCGCGATGAGCTTCGTGAATGCGGTCGCGCATGTCGCGAATGCCGAGGACCACCACCCGGACATCGAATGCGGCTGGGGATACGTGCGCATCCGCTATCAGACGCACGCGATCGGCGGGCTGCACGAGAACGATTTCATCTGCGCAGCGAAGATCGACGCGCTGCCGCGTTAAAGGGGACAGATCTATTTAGGGGCTAAATAGATCTGTCCCCTTTAACTCGAGGCTGACCGATGTTCGAAGACGCTCGCAAGCGCTGGTGGGCGCTGTATGTCCTGTGCTCGGGTGTTTTGATGATCGTGCTCGACACGACCATCGTGAACGTCGCGCTCCCCTCGATCCGCGAAGACCTGCGGTTCAGCGAAACCTCGCTCGTGTGGGTCGTGAATGCCTACATGCTGACCTTCGGCGGCTTCCTGCTGCTCGGCGGCCGGCTCGGCGATCTCTTCGGCCATCGCCGCCTCTTCCTGCTGGGGCTGATCCTCTTCACGCTCGCATCGATCGGCTGCGGCATCGCCACCTCGCGGGAAATGCTCATCACCGCCCGCGCGGTGCAAGGTCTGGGCGGCGCGGTCGTGACGGCGGTGGCGCTGTCACTGATCATGAACCTGTTCACCGAGAACGCCGAGCGCGCGAAGGCGATGGGCATCTACGGCTTCGTGTGCTCCGCCGGCGGCAGCGTGGGCGTGCTACTCGGCGGTTTCCTGACAACGACGCTCAACTGGCACTGGATCTTCCTCGTCAACGTGCCGATCGGCGCGCTGGTGTATTTCGCCTGCATGCGCCTGTTGCCGCACGCGCGGGGTCCGGCGACCGGCGCGACGCTGGACGTGGGCGGCGCCATCACGGTGACGGCCGCGCTGATGCTCGCCGTTTACGCCATCGTGAACGGCCACGAGGTCGGCTGGACGTCGACGCAGACCGTGCTCACGCTCGGCGGCGCGATCGCGCTGCTGGTCGCGTTCCTCGTCATCGAGTCGCGCGTCAAGGAGCCGCTGATGCCGCTCGCAATCTTCAAGCTGCGCAACGTCGCCACGGCGAACATCGCCGGCGTGTTGTGGGCGGCGGCGATGTTCGCGTGGTTCTTCATATCGGCGCTCTACCTGCAGCTCGTGCTGGGCTACAACGCGATGCAGGTCGGTCTTTCCTTCCTGCCCGCCAACATCATCATGGCGGCGTTCTCGCTCGGCTTGTCCGCGAAGATCGTCGTGCGCTTCGGCATCCGCGGGCCGCTTGCGTTCGGTCTGCTGTGCGCCGGCTGCGGACTCGCGCTGTTCGCGCGCGCCCCGCTCGACGGCCACTTCTGGATGGATGTATTCCCGGGCATGACGTTGCTCGGCATCGGCGCGGGCATCGCGTTCAATCCACTGCTGCTCGGCGCCATGTCGGATGTGCAGCCCAGCGAATCGGGACTGGCGTCGGGCGTCGTGAACACCGCGTTCATGATGGGCGGCGCGTTGGGCCTGGCCGTGCTCGCGAGCGTGGCGGCGGCACGCACCGACGGGCTCGTCGCGAGCGGCGCGAGCCAGGTCGCCGCGCTGAACGGCGGCTACCAACTCGCGTTCGTCCTCGGCGCGGCATGCGCCGCAACGGCGGGAATCCTCGGCGGCGTGTTCATGCGGACACGCGTGGGGCCGGCGGGAGCCTCGGCGCCCGCCGCGCACTGACCGGAAAAAAGGGCCGCCCCCTTTTTCCTGACACTCGCTGTCAGCTTTCGCGGCCCACACTGGCCGCATGAACCATGACTCATCCGCCGTCATCGAACTGCGGCAGTACACCCTCAAGCCCGGTCGCCGCGACGAGCTGATCGATCTCTTCGAGCGCGAGTTCATCGAGACGCAGGAGCGATGCGGCATCCGCGTGCTCGGTCAGTTCCGCGACCGGAATCGTCCCGACGACTTCGTTTGGCTGCGTGGCTTCGAGTCGCTCGAGTCGCGCGCCGTCTCGCTGCCGAAGTTTTACACGGGCGAAACGTGGCAGGCGCTGCGCAATCGCGCCAACGACACGATGATCGATTCCGACGACGTACTGCAGCTCAGGCCTATGATTGCGGGCGCTGGCCTGCCACAACTCGCGCATAGACCCGGCATCGATGCGCCAGCCCGCTCGTCGAGTCGCGTGCTGGCGACGATCTATCTGCTATCCGCACCGGTGAGCGAAGAATTCCGAGAATGGTTCGACGATCACGCAGCGCCGGCGTCCAGCCGCGCGGGCGCGGCGCCCGTCGCAAGTTTCGAAACGGAGCACGCGCCGAACAACTTTCCACGATTGCCGCTACGCGAGGCAGAACACGCGTTCCTCTGGTTCGCCACGTTCGCGGATGACGACGCATTGCAGACGTATCGCGAGAAGCTCGCGCGTGATATGCGCTGGCGTGACACCGGCGCCCCCGCGCTCGAGCGATTCCTCGCAAGCCCGCCACAGGAACTCGTGCTCGAACCGACGACGCGCTCGAAGTTCCGCCACACCGCGCCGTTCGAGTTCTCGCGCGACATCACCGGCGCGCGTGACGACTTCGACTTCATCGCGGGCGACTGGACCGTCGTGAACCGGCGTTTGCGCGAACGCGGCGTGGGCAGCAGCGACTGGGAAATATTCCCTGCGACATCGAGCGCGCGATTGCAACTCGGCGGCCTCGCGAACATCGACGAGATCCGCTTCCCGGAGCCACGCGGCGCCGGCATGACCGTGCGCACGTTCGACGCCGCGCGCGGGCAGTGGTCCATCTACTGGGTGTCGAGCCGCGATGGATTGCTGACGCCGCCCGTCGTCGGCGGATTTCAGGGCGACACGGGACTTTTCTTTGGAGAAGACGTGGAGGGTGGCCGGACAGTGAAAGTGCGATTCACGTGGACGCGCGGCGCGCGAGCGGCACGTTGGGAGCAGGCGTTCAGCTACGACGATGCGACGTGGGAGACGAACTGGACGATGGATTTCACGCGGAAGTTGTAGGACGACCATTCTCTGGAATTGCTTGCGGGCCACACGGTTGGTTTGGCGCAACGATAGGTCCGTGATCGCCCGCTGAAAATTGACTGAGTTCTTTGACACGTGTTAGCAGCGAGCGTACGCTCATTCTCGAATCTGAACCTCAGCTAGTCTGGGCAGTAGGATTCATCCGGGGACCGCAAGGTCCCCTTTTATTTTCACAGACGAACGATTCCATTCGGATCGGTTGCTGACGCCACTTTGCACAGGATCGGATTTATTCGACCAAAGTAGGCACCCAGACCCTTCTTCCTCGCGTAGGTAGACGGTGCAATCCGCTGATAGAGTAAAAAAGCCGTGAGATCTGCGGCTTGAGAAAAATAGGAAGTCCGGGAATCCTTGAAGAAGGGATCTTCGACGAGATTTGCTACCAGCAAGTTGCGCAACCCGATCCCGAACCCAGTCTGGTTTGGAATCGGGTTGTATCTGCGCATCTTCCGAATCGTCGAGGTAATTCGCTTGGGGTCACTCATGTCAGGGAGAATGAACCCGCGTTCGTCAGCGTTTGCCGGGCCGCGAAAGTTTCTTGCGGAAATCGTATTTGAGAATCGCTGCACGAGGGCGCGCCACGCGCTGTCAACGACATCGTAGCCTGCGTTCTTACCCTGCTTGTCGACGACGATATTGATGACATTCAGATCGGTCATTTCCGCCAGTTCATCCGCGAAATGCCGAATGATCGAGAGACGATCGTTGCGTTTGATTCGCACTAGCTCCCCGGGGCGACTAATCATTTGTGCACAATGAATTTCGTCGCGCAGCAGAAGTCCAAACTTTCCCTTCATTCTTCGACGGAAGTCGATAAGACGTTGCAGATACTCATTCCATCGGAATTCGTGAATCACGACGCCTGACAGAACGAAAAATCGAGTCGGGCTTTCTGCCAGTCCGCTGTCCCCACTCTCATCGACATACATCAGAAACATGAGAGCCTCCCTGCCGCCAGTTCCACAAGAGTTTCTCATCGATAGCCCGTTATGTACCGAGAGGAATTGGCCGAAAAAAGGAATTTCTCGTGGGATCGGCCACCTTTCCAACAAAGGTTGCATCCGGCCGCAGGCTTTCTCGATGCTAGTTAGCTACTCCAAGTCGCAGGGCGCCTTAGCTACTCCACGGAGAACTACGGATGACGGGTTTCATTTGAGACCAAGTAGAGCCCGCTCGCGATGATCACCGCCGCTCCGATCAGCGTGCGCATCTCCGGCGCCACGGTCCACACGAACCAGTCGATCCCGATCACCCACGCCAGTCCCGAATACTCGAGCGGCGCGACGGTCGCCGCCGGCGCGTGCTTGAACGCGTATGTGATGCCCCACTGCCCGATCGCGCCGGTCACCGCAACGCCGAGGATGATCGGCCAGTGTTCGGGCTTCAGCGCCACCCAGTTCGGCAGCGCGATCGCACTCGCGCCGATCGCGAGCATGCACGTCATCCAGAACATCATGGACAGCGTGCTGTCGGTCCGCCCCAGGATGCGCACGAGGATCGACGACAGCGCATAACTGATCGCCGTACCGAAGATGGCGAGCGTACCCATCCACGTGTAACCGACGGTCCCCGGATTCAACACGATCAGCACGCCCGCGAAACCGAAGCCGATCGCGAGCCATTGCGGTGCGCGCACCTTCTCGCCCAGCATGAAGATCGACAGGATCGCGATCAGCAGCGGCGCGACGAAGAACAGCGCATACGTCTTCGCGAGCGAGAGCTCTTTGATCGCGAACGCGAAGGTGATCATCATGATGACCGACAGCACGCCGCGAACCATGTGCAGCGGCCAGCGCACCTCGACTAGCTGACGCAGGCCGCCGGCAAGCAACGTCCACGCAAAAACGATGGGCAGCGCCGCGAGACCGCGTAGCGCCGCAACCTGGGCCGCCGGGTAGTGAGCCGTCAGCAACTTGAGTCCGGCGTCCATGAACGCGAACGCCGCCACGGCCGCCATCATCGCCGTCATGCCGGCGAATTTCTCGCTCTTGAACAGAGGCATCAGCGCGCGGCGGCGGGCAGTTCGCCCGCGAGCCCCATGGCGCGTTCGATGAACACCCGCTTCGCGAGCGGGGAGCGGTTCACGACGGGCATGCCGCGCTGCGCGAGCTCGGCGACGCGGCCGGTGCCGCGAGCGAGCAGGCGATCGAACGCATCGATCGCACCGCTCATCAGATCGTTCTCGCTGCGCCGCCAGCGTTCGTAGCGGCGCAGGATGCGCGCAGCTCCGATGTCTTCGCGCTCGGCGATCCCGCCGCCGATCACGTCCGCGAGCGCGGCCGCGTCGAGCAGGCCGAGGTTCGCGCCCTGCCCGGCGAGCGGATGCACGACGTGCGCCGCATCGCCGACGAGCGCGATCCGCGTGGTCACGTAACTGCCGGCCGACAGTCGCCACAACGGAAACTTCAGTCGCTCGCTGTCGAGCCGGACGGAACCGAGCGCCCCGTCGAAATCGGATTCGAGCTCGCGTTCGAACTGCGCCGGCGTGGCGAGCAGCAGCTTCTCTGCGCGCGCGGTCGGCAGCGACCATACGATCGAGCTGCGGCCGTCGGGCAGCGGCAGGAACGCGAGCGTTCCATCGCCGAGAAAGCGTTGCCATGCGGTGTGCGCATGCGGCCGCGCCGTCGTCACCATCGCGACGAGCGCGGTCTGCCCGTAGTCGGCGCGCGAGGTGCCGAGACCCGCGAGCTCGCGGACGCGCGATTGGGCGCCGTCGGCGCCGATGACCAGACGAGCTCTCACATCCCCGGCAGAAGTCTGCAGGACCGCGCAGGCGCGTTCGTGCGTCAGTCCGGTGACGTCGGCTTCCTGGAGCACGATGCCGGCGCGCCGCACCGCGCGGATCAGCGCCGCCTGCAGCACCGCGTTCTCGACGATCACGCCCAGGTCGCGCTCGCCCATCTCCGCGGCATCGAACACGAGCGCATCGCCGCCATGCGGCGGCACGTCGGCGTGCCACACCTGCATGCGTTCGTATGCCTCGGCGCGCGACGCGACGATGTCCGGCCACGCATCGGCGGCGCGCAGGATGCGCTCGCTCGCTCGCGACAACGCGAACACGCGCAGGTCCAGGGCCAACGACCGCAGATCCGCGGGGGGCTCGGCAATCTTGCGATCGACGACCACGATGCGACGCGGCGCGATGCCGGCCTCGTGCGTGGCGAGCAATGCGGCTGCGAGCCCGATCGGTCCGGCGCCGACGACGGCGACGTCGTAGGCCACTTCAGGCGCGCTCGGCCGGACCGCGCTCATGGATGGACCGCACTCATTCGAGCGTCAGTCCGCGCGCGAGGCGCGGCATGCGGCCGGCAAATCCCCAGCTCACCCGCGACAACGCGCGTTTGGCCGTCGGCGAGAGATCGAACAGCAGCAATCCGAAGTTGCGCACGAGTCCCGCGCCCGGCAATTCGCTGCCGAAGAGTTTCACGAGCCCGTCGGTGAAGCGCGTGACGCCGCGGCGATCCTCGGCGCGCCACGCCGCGAACTTCGAGAGGAGCTCGGTGAACTCGGGTTGTTCGGCGGCGCCGGCCAGCATCTCGGCGAGCGTGGCCGCGTCGCGCAGCCCCAGGTTGAATCCCTGCCCCGCCACGGGATGCAGCGCCTGCGCGGCATTGCCGATGAGCACGACGCGTCCCGACACGGTCTCCGCGGCGCGCGACAGCAGCAGCGGATACGTGTTGCGGCGGCCGATCTTGTTCCAGCGCCCCGCGCGCCAGCCGAATGCGCCGAGCAGTTCGTTCGCGAAGTCGCTCTCGTCGAGCGCCATGAGCTCCGCGGCGCGATCGGGCCGCACCGCCCACACGACCGCATACCCGCCGCCCGCCACGGGCAGCACCGCCAGCGGACCCGACGGCGTGAAGCGCTCGAAGGCTTCGCCGTGACTCGGCCGCTCGGTGGCCGCATTCATCACGATCGCGACCTGGTCATAGTCCTCGACATCGGCCGCGATGCCCGCGCTCGCGCGCAGCGCGGAGCCCGCACCGTCCGCGGCAACGGCGACCGCCACGCGCACGATCTCGCGCTTGCCGCCGATCGAGAAGTCGAGCGTGACGCCATCGTCGCGCAGGTCGGCCGACTCGAGCTTCGCGGGCACGGCGAGTTCGACGTTGGGCGCCTCTCGCAACGCCTGCCACAACGCACGGCCGATGACGCGATTGGGCACGACGTAACCGAAGGCGTCGACGCCCTGCTCCCGCGCGTCGAGGCGA
Organism: Pseudomonadota bacterium; assembly: GCA_043747835.1. GTDB lineage: Bacteria > Pseudomonadota > Gammaproteobacteria > Steroidobacterales > Steroidobacteraceae > CADEED01. The sequence continues at coordinate 8,562 of JAYTOK010000074.1, forward strand.
GCAACGCCGAAGCGTCCGGCGTCGGAGACGTGGATCGAACGGATCGGCGCGGACTCGGCCTGCATCGCGGGCCACACGCCAAGCGTCTCGAAAATCTGCCGCGACCCGTTGCCGAGCGCGGTCGTGCGTTCGTCGAAGCTCGGCTGCGTCGCGGAATCCGCGGGCACGTTCTCGATCAGCAGGACTTTCAGTTTCGTCGCGCGCAGCGCGAGCGCGAAACTCGCGCCGACCATCCCGCCGCCCACGATCGCGACGTCGAACTGTCTATCCATTGACGGAGGCCATGAGCCGCTCGATGGCGACCACGTCTTTCGGTACGCCGTCCGTGAGCACCTCGCAGCCATCGCGCGTGACGACGACGTCGTCCTCGATGCGGATGCCGATGCCGTGCCACTTCTTCGCGGCACCCGGGGTTCCCGGCGCGACGTAGATGCCGGGTTCGATCGTCAACGCCATGCCGGGCTCGAACACCCGCCACTCATTGCCGATCTTGTAATCGCCGACGTCGTGCACGTCCATGCCGAGCCAGTGGCCGGTGCGGTGCATGAAATATTTCCGATATGCGCCCGACTCCTCGAGCTTCGCGGCCTTGCCCTTGAGCAGGCCGACCTTCACGAGCCCCTGCGTGATCACACGCACGGCCGCTTCGTGCGGCTGGTTCCAGTGATTGCCCGGCTTCACCTTCTCGATCGCGGCGTAGTTGGCCTCGAGCACGATGTCGTAGAGCGCGCGCTGTTCGGGCGAGAACCGTCCGTTCACGGGGAACGTGCGCGTGATGTCGGAAGCGTAGCAGTCGACCTCGCAACCGGCGTCGATGAGCAGCAGGTCGCCGTCCTCGAGCGCGGCGTCGTTCTCGCGATAGTGGAGGATGCAGCTGTTCGCGCCGCCGCCCACGATGGGGAGATAGGACAGGTCAGCGTTGTACCGCCGGAATTCGTGGACGATGTCGGCGGCGATCTCGTACTCGTGTTTGCCGGGCGCGCAGGCGCGCATGGCGCGCACATGCGCCTGCGCGGCGATGCGCGCGGCGGTGCGCATGGTGTCGACTTCGGTGCGGCTCTTGAACAGGCGCATGTCGTGCAGCACGTGATCGAGCGCGACCATCTCGAGCGGCGGCAGTCGTCCGTTGCGCGCCTGGGTGCGCAGACCGTTGACCCAACCCACGACGCGCTGATCGAACTCCGGGTGCGTGCCCATCGCGTAGAAAACCTTCGCGCGGTTTTCCATGAGCCCCGGGAGGATTTCGTCGATGTCGGCGATCGGGAAGCCGTCGTCCGCGCCGAAGTCGCGCACCGCGCCTTCGGGGCCCGCGCGCCGGCCATCCCAGGTCTCGCGCGCCGGATCGCGGTCGCGCACAAACAAGATGTACTCGCCCTGCGGCCGCCCCGGCACGAGCACGGCAACGGATTCGGGTTCGTTGAATCCCGTCAGGTAGAAGAAATCGCTGTCCGGACGGTATGCATACTCGACGTCGTTGTTGCGCAGACGGACGGGCGCCGTCGGGACGATCGCGATCGAGTCGCGGCCCATCAGTTTCATCAGCGCGCGTCGACGCCGCTTGAATTCGTCACGTCCGATGACGGACGTGTGCCGCTCGCTCGCGGGCGATCGCTGGCGCTTCAATGGATCGACGCGGCGCCAGGCGCCGGCTCCTCGCCGCGCGCGGGCGCGAGCTCCACGAACAGCAACTGCACGCCGACGCGCACGAACTCCAGCACTTCGGCGAACGCGATCTCGCTCTCTTCGTTCTCGTCGCCGGCATCGACGCCGACGTGCGTGATTTCGGTGAAGTCGCGGATGATCTCGCCCGCTTCGGTCGAGACGGTTCCCGGATCCGATGTCGCGCCGGAACCGAGACCGTAGAGGAATCCCTGGCACCACAGCGAGAGCGCATCCGCACGTTCGGCGAGCGGCGCATCGTCGTTCGGCAGCAGCGGCGCGAAGTCGGCGTCGTTACCGACCAGCGTGCGCACCATCGAGTCGTAGACGTTCTGCAGTACCGACCCTTGCAGCGCCGCGTGGTCGGGAGAGTCATCGGGGAGGATCTCGCGCAGCCATTCGATGAGACCGTAATTGCGCGAGCTGCACAGAGCGCCGGCGAGTGTTCCGTGCGCTTCGGCCGGTTCCGGCAGTGCGCGCGCCTCGCGCAGGACGCGGTCGAACTCTTCGTAAGTGGCGGCCAACATGGAGGAATTATGCCACCCGCCCGGGGCGGACCAAGACTCCTATTTACCCCTGCAGGAGCGGGCCCTATAGTCCCGCGCCATGAACGACAATAATAAATCGAGCTTCGGTTCCGAATTCGCGCAGCTCGAGCGTCGCCTCGAAGAGCTGCTCGCGACGGTCGAAGGACTGAAGGAAGAGAATCGGGCGCTGCGCCAGCGTCAGGAATCGCTTGCGGCCGAACGCTCCGTGTTCGCGCAGCGCAACGATCAGGTGCGCGCGCGCGTGGAGGCGATGATCGGTCGTCTCAAGACGATGGAGCACACTGCGTGAGCGAGAAGGAACCCACTGCCGTCACGGTACGTATTCTCGACAAGGAATACTTCGTGGGCTGTCCGCCGGATGAACGGCAGGAACTTCTCGACTCGGCTGAGTACCTCAACAAGAAGATGCGTGAAATCCGCGACACCGGAAAGGTCGTCGGCGCGGACCGCATCGCGGTGATCGCCGCGCTCAACATGGCGAACGAACTGCTGCGTCTTCGCAAGCAGGATCACGAGTTGCAGAACGCCGTCAGCGGTCGCGTGAAGAACATGCGCGAGCGCGTCGAAGGCGCGCTTCAGAGAACCCGCCAGTTGGACCTCTGAAAAAGGGGACTGTTCGGAAAAAGGGGACAGATCTATTTTTCGCATGGCTGCTCGCGAGCGGATTGCGAACCGCGAAAAATAGATCTGTCCCCTTTTTCCGAACAGTCCCCAATCTCTCGATACACGTCGCATTCCTACAGGGCGGTTGGTGTAGAGTCACTCCTGCGCTGCCTGTGGTGTTCGACAGTAAGTCGGGTTACCTCTCGACCGTAATGTAAACGCCCGGGACCATCGCTTTCTGACAGCATTGTGCAGGTCCGCCCTTGGCGGAAAGCCTTAAATGTCAGGGCCGGTCCCACCTTGTTGCTCTGGTTCGAGAGCAATGGCTTGCACCGGCACCCTCGGGTAGCGCTTTTCTCTTCTGCTCGTGCACACGAAGCAAACACTCCGCAAAGAACTCCTGACCGCGCGACGCGCGGTCGCACCTCTGGCGCGTGCGCAAGCCGCGCTCGCCGTGGCGCGCCTCATCGCGCAGACCCGCTGGCTCGCGCCGGGCAAACGCATCGGCATCTACGCATCCATGCCGCAAGAGCTCGGCACCGCGCCTCTCATCGCGCTCGCGAAAGCCCGTGGCTGCCAGATATACCTGCCGCGAATCGTCTCGCTGCGCGGGCGGCGAATCCAGTTCGTACCCTTCGCCACGCGCGGGCGATTCCATGCATTCGGTATGCATGAGCCCTCGAGCACCGAGTTCTTCCCGGCGCGTTTCCTCGACACGATTTTCGTGCCCGCGGTCGGGCTCGACGGGCGCGGCGCGCGGCTGGGACATGGTGCGGGCTTCTACGACCGCGCTCTCGCGTTCCGTCGTCTGCGCCGGCACTGGCAGGGTCCGCGACTCGTCGCCCTCGCCTATTCTTTCCAGGTCGTGCCGCAGGTTCCGGTGGAAGCGACCGACGTATTCATGGACGTGATGGTCACGGACAGGGGAATCAATGAACTACTGGCTCATGAAGACCGAACCGTCGACGTTCGGCATCGATGATTTCGCGAAGAAGCCGAAGAAAACCGCCATGTGGGACGGCGTGCGCAACTACCAGGTGCGCAACATGCTGCGCGACGACTTCAAGAAGGGCGACCTGGCACTCATCTATCACTCGAGCGCGGATGTCACGGGCGTCGCCGGCATCGCGCAGGTGGTGCGCACCGCGTATCCCGACCCCACGCAGTTCGACAAGAAGAGCGACCACTACGATGCGGGATCGAAGCGTGAGGATCCGCGCTGGCTTGTTGTCGACGTGCAACTCAAACGGCGCTTCAAGCGCGTGATCGCACTCGACGAATTGCGGAAACACGAGTCGCGCGAACTAGATGGGATGCTGCTGCTCAAGCGCGGTAACCGACTCTCGATCACTCCGCTGACCAAGGAACATTGGGACTTCATTGTCTCGTTGGAGTGATCGACGTCATCGTCGATCACATGGTGTCGATGCGAGTCGATGTGAATGTGATGCGCGCGTTCGATGACACTTGCTTGAAATTTGTCAACGCCTGCGTATACTCGCCCTCGGACTAACCCGTAACTACTGGAGATGAGCCATGGCGAAAGCCAAGAAGAAGGCCAAG
>JAYTOK010000075.1:0-38381 GCA_043747835.1 Pseudomonadota bacterium
CCCTTCGGGGGAAACGGGGAATGTCCCCATTAATTTTCCAGAAGGCGGGGAATGTGCCCTAGGCCGCGTCGCGCTCGGCCTTCAACAAGCTGCCGACGTTCTTCTCCACCCAGCGGCCGAACAACCCCGCGAGGCGCGCCAGCGATTTTCCGAGCGGCGTGAGGCGGTACTCCACGCGCGGCGGCAGTTCGGGATAACTCTTGCGGCTCACCAATCCGAAACTCTCGAGCTTCCGCAACGTCTGGATCAGCATTTTCTCGGAGACGCCATCGACACAGCGACGGATCTGCGCGGTGCGCATCGCGCCGTTCTCTTCGAGAGCCGTCACGATGAGCAGCGTCCATTTCTCCGCTAGCACGGCCATGACGCGGCGTGACGGACATTTCGCGCTGAAGACGTTGGCGCCTGGATTTGAGAATGCCATGGCGCGAGAAGCTAGCACGACGGAACGTTCCCCGGAACACTTACCCAAAGGTAAGTACCCCTGGAACGTGCCGGCACCCACACTTACCGAAAGGTAAGTACTTGTGCAGCAGTTGGCCCATCACCAGAATCACGTCCTCACCGAATCAACGACGCAAACGGAGCTCTCTCATGCAACTGTATTACGCACCCGGTGTCTGCTCGCTCGCCTCGCACATCACGCTGCGCGAAGCCGGCGCGACTTTCGATCTCGCCCGCACGGACACCAAGTCGCACAAGCTCGCCGACGGCGGCGACTTCTACGCAGTGAACTCGAAAGGCTCGGTGCCGGTGCTCAAGCTGGACGACGGGCAATTGCTCACGGAAGGCCCCGCGATCCTCCAGTACATCGCCGACAAATATCCCGCCGCGAAACTCGCGCCGCCGAACGGCACGCTCGAGCGCACGCGTCTGCAGGAGTGGCTCAACTTCATTACGAGCGAGCTCCACAAGACGTTCTCGCCGCTGTTCGACCCGTCGGCCGATCCGAAGGTGAAGGAATACTTCACGGCAAAGCTCCACAAGAAACTCGAGTGGTTCAATGGCGCGCTGGCCGGCAAGACGTATCTGACCGGCAACGACTTCTCGATCGCGGATGCGTACGCATTTGTCGTCATCGGCTGGACCAGCTTCGTCGGCATCGACCTCGCGAAGTACCCGGCGATCCAGGCATTCCAGGCGCGCGTTGCCGCTCGCCCGAAGGTGCAGGAAGCGCTCGTCGCCGAGGGCCTCAAGAAAGCCGCTTGATGTAAAGGCGCTGGGGAGGAGTTGTCCTGGTTCGCAACCCTCCCCGGCCAATCGCCGCTACAGCCCCGATGCGAAATATGGGACGCTCCCGCATCGCCATTTTCCCGAGGATGATCGATGAGAACCGCATTCGTCGCCGCCGCGCTCCTCTTCTCCAGCGCTGCCTTCCCGCAATCCGCTGATACCAGCCGCGCCGCCTTCCGCGACATATACAAGGAGATGGTCGAGATCGACTCCTCGCCCACCACCGGCTCCTGCACGAAAGTCGTCCGGGCCGCGGAAACCCGATTGAAGGCCGCGGGATTCGCCGGCGAAGACCTGCAACTCGTCATCCCCGACGGCAAACCCGACGACGGCAATCTCGTCGCGCGACTGCGCGCGCCGGGCGCGAAAAAGAAAGGCGTGCTGCTGCTCGCGCACATCGACGTCGTCGATGCCAAACGCGCGGACTGGGAGCGCGACCCGTTCAAGCTCGTCGAAGAGAACGGCTTCTTCTACGGCCGCGGCGCGGTCGACGACAAGGCGATGGCCGCCGTCTTCCTCGATCTCATGATCCGGCTCAAGGGCGAACGCGGCTTCAAGCCCAAGCGCGATCTTGTCCTGGCCCTGACCTGCGGCGAGGAAACCTCGAACCGCGTCAATGGCGTCGACTATCTATTGCAGCACAAGCGTGAGCTCATCGACGCCGCGTTCGCGATCAACGAAGGCGCGGGCGGCCTGCTCTCCGCCGATGGAAAGAAGCCACTCGTCCTGCAAGTGCAAGCCGGCGAGAAGATTCATCAGGTGTATTCGATGACGGTGACCAATCCGGGCGGCCATTCCTCGCGGCCCGTGCCCGACAACGCGATCTACCGACTCGCGCGAGCGTCTCTCGAGGTCGAGCAGTTGAAGTTCCCGCTCGAACTCACGCCGGTCGTGCGTGAGTATTTTCGCGTGACGGGTCCGACTCTCGGCGGCGAGATCGGCACAGCAATGACGGCCGTCGGAAAGAATCCCGACGATCAGACGGCGTTGTCGACTCTCACCGCCGACCCCAGCTACAACAATCTCCTGCGCACCACCTGCGTCGCGACGCAGCTCGACGCGGGCCATGCGCCGAACGCGCTGCCGCAGAGCGCGAAGGCGACGTTGTCGTGCCGGGTCATGCAGGGGACGACGCCCGAGCAGGTGAAAGAGACCTTGGACCAGGCGATCGCCGACGATCAGGTGAAGGTCGAGATCGTGCGCCGGCGCAATGGGTCGAAGCCGCCCGAGCTCACCGATGAGGTGATGAAGCCCGTGCGCGCGGCGGCCGCGAAGCTGTGGCCTGGCGTGCCGATCGCGCCGTCGATGACGGCGGGCGCGACGGATGGCCGCTTTCTCATGAGCGCGGGGATTCCGACGTATGGCATGAGCGGGATGTTCGCGGTGTCCGGCGAGAGCAATGCGCATGGGCTCAACGAGAAGATGCGGGTGACGTCGCTCCATGAGGGCCGCGAGTTCCTCGAGAGCATCGTGCGGGCGTACACGAAGTAGTTCGCGGCCGCTGAAAACGAAACGGGCCGGCGGTTCGTCACCGCCGGCCCGCTGGATCGCCCATCTACCGAATCAGAACTTCGCGCGCGCTCCCAGGAAGATGCGCTTGCCGAAGGTCTCGAACTGGATCGGACGCGCCGGAGCATTCTCCTGGATCACTTCCTCGTCCGTCAGGTTGATGCCTTCGAGGAACAGCGAGATGTTGTCGTTGATGTTGAAGCCGACCGACATGTCCAGCTGCCCGTACTCGCGGTTGAACTCCGGCAGGCTGCCGCGGCCCGACGCCGTGATCAGCCACTGGTCGCGCCAGTTGTACGACGCACGCGCGCTGAAGCGCTCGTTCTCGTAGTAGACAGACGCGTTGTACGACTTCTTCGACAGACCGGGAAAGGTCAGCGGCGAGCCGTCGAAGATGTTGGTCTGGGTGAAGCCCTTGTCGTCCTGGTACGTGTAGTTCGCCAGCACGCCGAAGCCGCTCCAGAAGCCAGGCAGTTCGCTGAACGCGTACTGCACGCCGGCTTCGACACCGGTGATCTCCACCTTGTCGTTGCCGTTGATCGGGCGCGACACCTGATACGTCAGTCCGTCATTCACATTCACCTCCGCCGCGGTCTGCAGCAGGATGAAACGCGAGATTTCCTTGCGGAACACGGCGAGCGACGCGTAGTTGGTATCGGAGAAATACCACTCGAGTCCCAGGTCGTAGTTCGTCGCGAGGAACGGGAGCAACGACGGGTTGCCGCGCGAGCCGGTAAGACCCACGACGTCGAGGCTGCGGCGGATCGCGAGTTGGCCCGGCGACGGGCGCGCGAGCACCTTGCCGGCCGCGAGACGCATCACGAGAACATCGGGGATGAACCCGATCTTCAGGTTCATCGACGGCAGAGTCTCACTGTATCCACCCTCGATCGTGCCGATCGGGAACGTGATGTTCGCGCCCTGCTGGATGCGCTGATAACCCGTCGAGCTCGTGTCGGTGTCGACGCGGCGAACGCCGATGTTGCCCGAGATCGGCAGCGGCAGTTCGCTGAAGTCGAAGCCGAATTGCGTGTAGTAGCCCAGCGTCTTCTCTTCGACGGACCAGTTGTCGAGATAGGCGATGAACGTCCCGTTGGTGCCGCCGTTCGTGTTCGCCACCGTGGGATCCAGGCTTCCGGCAAGCGGATTGACCGTGCCCGCGAGGGCGAGCGCGGCGTCGACCGTGTCGTACGTGTTGTCGTTCCAGTACCGCACGCCGTTGAAGCCGAGATCGCCCGTCGAGTAGTACTCGAGCGGGTTCGTGCGCGACGTGTTGTTGACGATGCCTTCGATGTTCGCGCACGACGTCTGCGCGACGACGACGTTGTTCGCGCTGGTCGTGTCGGCGGCGGGCGTGCGGCAGGACAAACGCACGGTCTTTTGCCGGAGAACCTGGTCGGTGTTGTAGTTGTGCTGCTGCGCACCGACTTTGACGCTGAGCCAGTCGAGGCCTTCCGGCTCCCACTTCAGATTGAAGCCGCCCGACACTTCGTCCGTGTTGTTGTCGCGCGGGTTGTAGACCGAATCGAGACGGTTCACGCCCGTGCCGGACGTGAGATCGAAGCCGGTTGGGAAACTGATCTGCGGCGCACCGCTCGAGTTGTTGTAGTCGACGACGGCGCGCGCGAGGCCGAAAACCAGCGCGGTCGAGTTGATTTCGTCGTTGTGCACGGTCGCTTCGGCGTATTCGGCGCGCGCATCGAGCGTGAAGTCACCGAGCTTCCACTCGGTGCCGAGCACCGTCGTGTACTGCTCGCGCGTCAAACTACCGAGGATGTTGCGATACGCCAGATCGAGCGGCAGGCTGCCGTTCGCGCCGTTGGTCGTGAACTCGATGTGCGTCGGCGTATTGTCGTCGCCGAGCGTCGTGTTCGCGTAGTCGAACAGTCCGCCGTCCGCATTGAGCTGCAGCAGCGAGTTGTTCACTTCTTCGTGGCCGCGCGCGTACGTCACGTCCCAGAACGCCTTGAAGGTGTCCGTCGGGCGGAATTCGAGCACGGTGCTGATCGCACGGCGCTCGGTCTCTCTGCGGTTGTTGATGTAGCGCGGGATCTGCGGATACCAGTCGCAAACGCCATCGAGGTTGAAATCGTTGCGTCTGGCGCCACGCGTCGCCGCGGCGGAGCACCCGGTCGGGTTCGCGACTGTCACGGGAACCGTACGGTTCCAGCCTGTGGTGTTCGCCGTGGCGCTACTGAGATGCCGCTGCTCCCACTGCAGCGCGACCAGCGCGCCGAGCTTGCCGTCGAAGAATTGCTTGCTGCCGAAGATCGCGAGCTTGGGATCGGTGGACTCCGCGAGATCGGAATACACGCCCTGCACGGAAGCGGCGATGTACGGCTCGGCGGAATCGAACGGCCGGCGCGTCACGATGCGCACGGTGCTGATGCCGCCCTCGGTCATGTCCGCGGTCGGCGTCTTCACGACTTCGAGTCGCGACACGAACTCGACGGGCAGGTCGCGGAAGTCCACCGCCCGGTCGCCCGCCCCCACGGACAGCGACAAAGCCGCGGTGCCATTCACTTCGACGCGGATCAGATTGGGCTCGGCGCCGCGCACGCTGACGCTGCGGCCCTCACCGTCCTGACGCGAGATCTGCACGCCCGTCACGCGCTGCAGCGCTTCGGACAAGTTCTTGTCGGGGAAATCGCCGATGTCCTCGGCCGAGATCGCGTCGACGATCTGCGACGCCTCTCTCTTGAATTCGAGCGCATTGCGCAGGCCCGCGCGAATGCCGGTGACGATCACCTCTTCGACTTCGGTCGCCTCCTCGCTGGTGGTTTGGCTCGCGTTCTGCGCGAGGCCGATGCCCGGCGCAAGTAGCGCCGTGGCAGTAAAAATACATAGCGGCACTTCGCCGCCGGACAAGATTCCTCGACGCTTGCGTTTATCCACGATCAGAACCCCTCGTATGTGGAAAGCTGCAGAGCGCCGGAATTTGCGCCTAGATGAGCGTTTTTGCAAGGTTCTGCCCGATTTAGACCCAGTTTTCTTCTTTGTACGCGCGTGATCGATCAACTCTGGTCGCATCTCCCCGATGGACAAAGATGCCGAAGCGGCCGCTCGAATGAGCTGCGCGAGAGATGAAATCGTTGAGAAATGACCCGGCGTTGCTGACAAGCAACGCCGGGCGGGAACGCGGATCGTCAGTCCGGGAACCGGAGCAGCGAGTAGTACGCGTCGAGCTGAGCCGGCGCGTTCGCATCGAACAACGTCTGCGCCGCGAGCTTCGCGTGATAAACGCGCGCGAGCTGGCGCGGATGCACCTGCGTAATCTCGCGCGCCGCGAGCGCGATCTCCACACTGCGACGATCCGCGCCTACGCCAAGCGACTCGAACTTCTCGTCGCGCAGATCGAGCTCGGGCGAGCCGTAGTCAGGCGCATCGCGATACGTCCACGACTCGACCTGCAACGCGCTCTTCAGCAGCGCGACGCTGACGCCGGCACCGAGCGGCTGCGTCAGCTTCAGCGTGAAACCTTTCGACGTCGCTTCCATCGATGCGATCGCGGGCGCCACGGTCTTTCCATCCCAGCGCACGTGCTGCAGGCTCGCGACCTTGCCGCCCTTCGCCTGCCAGCCGCGACCGGTCTGACCTAACAACAGACTGCCGTCGCGCAGGAACAGCGGGCGCATCACGCCCGATTCCAGTCCTTCGAAGAAGGGCATCACACTGCCCTGCTCCACGTCACCGACTTTCTGCAACGACACGCGCAGCAGGTTCGACTGCGTCTGATCGCCGATCACGATCTGGCCTGCCCACGGCCCGAACGACTTCGCGGTGACCCAGGCCGGATTGCCGGGAGAATTCGCGACGCGATTGTGCGGGAAGAGCACGGCGGCCTTCTCTTTCCGGCCCACGACCTTCTCCCACTGGATCTCGGGCGACGCGGGCGTCATGCCGGGCAAGTCGACGAGGCCGGCGGGATGGCCGTAGAACTTGTCCTTCCTGAGTTCGTAGAACTTCGACGTGCCGACGAAGTCGCCCTGGTTGTCCGCGTACCAGACGCGGCCGTCGGGAGACGCGCCGACACTCGCCGGACTGCGCAGGCCGTTCGCGAACAGCTGATACTTGCCGTCAGGCTCGACGCGCACGGCCCAGCCGTTGAAGCCGCCGAACGTGCCCATGACCTGACCGCCGCCCATGTAGATGTCGCCGCCGTGCGCGAGGTTCAGCGCGAAGTAGTAAGCCCCGTCCTTCGCGCGCACGGGCCCGTGCAGGTAGGTGTGGTAGTTGCCGTGGTACGAGTGCGCATCGAACAAGGTTTCATACTTGTCCGCGATGCCGTCGCCGTTGGTGTCCGAGATCCGGGTCAGCTCGGCCTTCTGACCGGCCACGACGACGAGACCCTTGCCGTCTTCGACGACCACGCCGAGCGAGTCGAACAACCCTTCCGCGAACAGTCGCCATTCGTTGCCGACGAGCCGCCAGATACCGGCGTTGCGCGTGGCGACGACGACCGTCCCGTCCTTCGCCAGCGAAAGACCCAGCGCTTCGAACAGCTGCGGGCGGCCGTAGTTGTCCTTCGGCGGATAGTAGTTCTCGATGCTGTAGCCCGCGGGTAGTTTGGCGGTCGCGGGCGCGCGCTCGAGCGGCGCGCGTTTGTACGAGTACGTCGAAGGTGCCGGCCGCCAGGCGCCGGTGCCGAGCGCGATGCGCGCCTTGAGCGTCGCGTTGGTTTTGCCGGCAGGCAGTGTCCAGCGATCGCCTTCGATCGTGCCGGCGCTGACCGTCGCCTGCGCAAGCAGCTTCGCATTGAGCGCGAACACCTGCGGCGCGGCGAGCGTGCCGCTCACGCCGATCGACACACTGCCCGTATCGGCAAAAGTCGCCGACGTTTCGATGACGTTCTTGCCGACCCGGTACTTGAACGCGGGCGATGCGGTCGGATTGCGCGAGTCGCGTGAATACCCGAGGAACTTCGCATCGATCGCCGCCAGCTGCGCGAGTTGGTCGACTGTGCTGTTCAACGCGGCCTTCATGCGCTCGCCATCGCCGAATTTCGCTTCCTTGAAGCTGAAGTCGATCGACTTGCCGTTCGGATCGAGCGGCGCGAGAAGGTACTCACGATCGCCGAAGCCGATCTCGCGGCTCTCGTGGCCGAGCTTCATGCCACGGCCGCCACGGCCGGTCAGCTCGCCTTCCATGTCGAGGAAACCGCCCTGCCAGATTTTCGCGATCGCAAGCAGCCGCGGATCGAAGCTGTAGTTCACGCCATTCGGATTGCCGACGTGGATGCTGCGCGCGGACACACCGGGCAACGGACCGCGCTGCAGGCGCACGTCCGCGCCGACGAGCCACTGCAGCCCGTCGGTCATCGGGTCGTAGGGAGGCGTCGCCGTCTTGCCGACGAGCTTCACGACGGGTCCGCGGTTCTGCGGGTCGTTGAGCGTCGCGAGGTAGTCGCCGATCGCCTCGACCTTCGAGTCGTCGAGGAGGTCGCGCGGGAACGCGGGCATCACCGGTAGATAGGCCTGGCCCTTCGTGGGGCCGCTCTCCGCGACCGCGAGCTGCTCCGCGGGCGCGCGGATGCTGCGCAGCAGGTACGAGCGGCTCGCCTTCACGCTGAAGCGGTGGCCCTCGCCCTCCGCGACTTCGCGCGCGCGCGGCTCGCCCTGGATGAGGCCGTAGAGATTCGGACCGGTGCTCATCGCCGTTTCGCTGGGCACCACGAGATGACATTGCACGCAGCCCAACTGGTCGAACGTCTCCTTGCCGACCGCGACGGCGTCCAGCAGATCCTTCTCGTTGGTGTCGCCGCCATTGGCCTTCGGAACCGTCAACGGTTCGAAGTCGCCACCCGCGTGATTCACATTGCGCAACGCGAACGGCGGCGTCACGACGGCGAGGACGCCGGGACCGCGGAAATCCTCGCTGTCCCAGCGCGCACCGGCATCCGCGCCCGGGTGAATCACGCCGCGTTTCGTGTCCTTGCCCACGCGCGACTCGATCACGAGCGCGGGGTCCTTCTTCGTGAAGCCCGCGTCGAAGCGCGGCGCGCGGAAGCGGATCGTCACCGGCGTCCACTCGCCTTCGCCCGCGCCGCTGCCCGGCAGCTCCACGGCATATCGACCCATCAGGTAGAGCTTTGCGCTCGCGCCCGTGGGCGCGCGGTACTCGAACGTCGTCACGCTGTCGGCGAGCGCGCCGCGCGTCATGAGGTATTCCTCCGGCGAAGCGGCGGCTTTCGTCGTGGCCCACACACCGTCGGCCACGGTCCACGCCGCGTTGTCCCGGAAGGGACGAATCTGTTCGGTGTTCTGCGCCCGAAGGCCGATGAAACTCGTGAGGACGAGCGTGGTCAGAACGCCCAAGGTGCAGCGGCGAAACTTCGACATGGAACCCCCTTCTGTGCGGATACACTAACCGAAACCCCGATTCCTTAGAAAGCGAGACTCCATTGATCTGGATGCTTCTTGCCGCCAATGGCGGCGTCGTGACTCCCGACCCGGTGGTCGACACTCTGACTGTCAACGATGGCATGACCTTTCCCGAACCCGCCGTCGTCGTCACCGGGTCCCGCGTCCGCATCGATCCGAACGACCTCCCCGCGAGCGTCACCGTCCTGAACCGCGCCGACTTCGACGTCGAGAAACCCACGAAACTCGCGGACGTCCTCAAGCGCGCCGCAGGCGTGCACATCGACCAGGTCGGCGGACGCGGCGGCACGGGCTCGCTCTACCTGCGCGGCGCCGATCCTAACTACACGCTGGTGCTCGTCGACGGCGTGCGCGTGAACGATCCGACGAATGCGCGCGGCGGCTCGTTCGATTTCTCGCTGCTCGACGTCGTCGACGTCGAACGCGTCGAGATCGCGCGCGGTCCGTATTCCGCCGTGTACGGCGGCGACGCGCTCGCGGGCGTGATCAACATCGTGACGCGCCCGGCGCGACTCGCCGAAACCCGGCTCAACGTCGACGCCTGGGCCGGCGCCTACGACACGCGCGAGTTCGCGTTGTCCGCCGCGGGCCCGCTCGCCCTTGCCGATGGATTGGGCGGATGGAATCTCGGGGCCAGCGATGCGAACGAAGGCGCGCTGGTGCGCGGCAACGACTTCGAGTCGCAGCGTATCTCCGGCGGCGTCGACTTCGAGTTCGGTGACACGCAGCTCTACGCCACCGCCCGCTATTCCGAATCGGAACGCGCCGGCTTCCCGGACGACAGCGGCGGCTATGGCTTCGCGGCGATCCGCGATCCCGAGACTCGCGAAGCCAGCGAGGCGGTCGCGGGTTTTGGCGTGAACACGCGCGTCGGCGATGCGACCTTCGGTCTCTCGCTCGGACTCTTCGATCGCGACGACCACATCGACTCCCCGGGCATCGCGCCCGGCGTGCGCGATCCGTTCGGCGTTCCGCCCAGCGTCGTCGACACGAACCTGAGCCGCTATTCCGCCACGCTGACCGGCACGCAGAAATTCTCCGACCTCCTCACGGTGGCGTACGGCGTCGACTGGCTGCGCGAGCAGGGCGAGAGCGTGGGCGAGCTCGACTTCGGCGGTGGGTTCGTGCTGCCGACGAATTTTGAGCTGACGCGTACGACGTGGGCACCGTTCGCGGAAGCGCGGATCGCAACGACGTTCGGCCTTTCGAGCCAGCTGGGCGTGCGCCTCGACAAGACGGAAGACGAATCGGTGACGAGCCCGCGTGTGCGCGTCGCGTATGAGTTCGCGGACACCGGACTCACGATCGCCGGCGCCTGGGGTAAGGCGTTCAAGCTGCCGAGTCTCTATGCGCTCGGCCATCCGCTCGTCGGCAACCCGACGCTCGCCCCCGAGCGCGGCGAGTCGCGCGAGATCGAGTTCTCGCAATCGCTGCTCGACGGCAAAGCGCGCTGGAGCGCGACCTGGTTCGAAGGCGAATTCCGCAACGCGATCGACTTCGATTCGGGCCCGCCGCCGATGCTCGTGAACCGCAATCGCGTGGACACGAAGGGCGTCGAGCTCGCCGGCCGTTTCGCCGCGAACGAGCAGTGGCAGTTCGACGGCAGCGTCACGAACTCGACGAGCGAAGTCGCGTCGAGCGGGAATCAGCTGCGCAACCGGCCCGAGTGGCGCGGTGGCGTGGGCGCGCATTTCGCGCCGCTGTCGACGCTGCGATTCTCGGCGTCCGCGACGTATGTCGGCGGCGCGCTCGATTCGTCGGTCGCGACGGGTGGCGTGCGCATCGACTCGTACACGCGGGTCGATGCGTCGGCGGTGTGGCAGGTGTCGGAGACATTCCAGGCGTTCGTCGCGGTCGACAATCTGACGGACGAGAAGTACGAAGAGTTCGTCGGCAATGAGGTGCGAGGAGGTCTGCCGCGCGCCGGAGTGCGGTTGACGCTTTGAGAATGCAGGCGCTTGGTCAAGCGGCTTTGCACCGCTTCTCGAGGGCCCGACGTATTGAGAGGGCTGTGCCTTACCGCGAGAATCCGCTTCGACTTACGCCCCCTGCATTCCCTGTTGAAGGGCAACCTCGGCTTCTTCGTAGCCACTAACTTTGGCGCGCTTGAGCCACTTGATCGCCATTTCTCGTGCTCCGGTATCTTGGCCCGCCAAGTATTGATTCGTGTAGATCACTCCCTTCTGATACGTCGCCTCTGGATGACCACCTTCAGCTGCACTTCCCGTAAGCGTCCGGTCTGCGCACATTGACGCCGGCTCAGGCGGCGAGTTTGAGTTTGGGTAGTTGGTCGGCGATGGCCCAAGGCAGGAACTCCTCGATCCGATTGATCGGGTGCTCGGGCAGACGCTCGAACAGATGGCGCAGGTAGGCTTCGATGTTCAGCCCGTTGAGCTGAGCGGTGCCGAGGAGCGAGTAAATCGCGGCGGCGCGTTCGCCGCCGTCATCAGATCCCGCAAACAGCCAGTTCTTGCGTCCCAGTGCGACCGTTCGCAAGGATCGTTCGGCCGCGTTGTTGTCGATCTCGATGCGCCCGTCGTCGCGATAACGCGTGAGCGCAGTCCAGCGCGAGAGCGCGTAACGGATCGCGTCGGCGAACTCGCTCTTCTTGGCGACCTTCGACAACTGCCCGTGCAACCAGTCATGTAAATCGGCGAGCAATGGGCCGGCGCGCGCCTGACGCACGGCACGTCGCTCGTCGGGCGGCTTGCCACGGATCTCCTCTTCGATCGCGTAGAGCTCGCCGATGCGCTGCAATGCCTCGGCGGTGACCGGCGAACCGTTCGCGGCGTGCAGTTCGAAGAACTTGCGCCGCGCGTGTGCCCAGCAGGCAGCCTCGATGAGCGGGTCCTTGGCTCGATCGTACAGCCCGTTGAACCCGGCGTAGCCGTCAGCCTGCAGGACTCCCGCGAACGTTGTTAGGTGAGCGTTGGGTCGCTCGCCCTTGCGATCGGGCGAGTAGCGCATCAGCACCGCAGGCGGTTCGTTGCTTCCCGCGGGGCGATCATCGCGTACGTAAGTCCACAGGCGTCCTTGCTTGGTGGTGCCGCGACCCGGGCACAACACCGGCACGGGAGTGTCGTCGGCATGGAGCTTCTGCGCCGATAACACGTAACGACCCAGCGCCTCGATCAAAGGCGAGAGTAGCTCGCTCGCGCCGCCGACCCAGTCGGCAAGCGTCGAGCGATCGAGATCGATCCCATCGCGCGCAAAGATCTGGCTCTGCCGATACAGCGGCAGGTGATCGGCATCTTTACTCACCAGCACGTGGGCGAGAAGCCCAGGGCCGGCGAGTCCTCGGGCGATCGGGCGGCTGGGAGCCGGCGCCTGCACGAGCTTCTCGCACTTCGTGCACGCGAACTTCGGGCGCACGTGGCGGATGACCTTGTAGCGCTCGGGCACCCACTCGAGCATCTCGGCGACATCCTCCCCGGCGGGGCGAAGCGCGCCGCCACAGTCCGGACACGCGCACGTGCTCTCGTGCACGATCTGCTCGCGCGGCAGATGATCGGGCAGAGGACGGCGGACCGGTTTTACCGCGGGCGCCTTCACCGGCGGCAGCGTGTGCGCGGGACGAGCGGCAAGGGTTGCTTCGAGGTCCTCGAGCCGCAGCTGCATCTGTAGCAGCTCGCGGTCGGCCTGCTCGCTCGAGCGGCCGAACTTCTGGCGCTTCAATACCGCGATCTGGAAGCGCAGCGTCTCGAGCTCGAGCGCCTGGGTCAGCACCAGGCTCTTCAAGAACTCCGGATCATCGGGCAAATCCGCGCGTGTCAACGCCATGGACGAGATAATACTGCAGGATGCGAGCCGAGACTAACTACATTACGTAGCTCGACGGCCTCTCACACCGCAAGTGTCGGCTCGTAGCTGCGCTCGATGCGCCGCCAGTCGATCCCCTCCAGCAGCATCGACAACTGCGCGCCGGTGAGGTTCACCGCTCCATGGGTTGCCTGCGGCCACACGAACCGCCCGCGCTCAAGGCGCTTGGCAAACAGACACATCCCATCCCCGCTCCACCACAGGATCTTCACCCGATCCCCCGCTCGGCCTCGAAATACAAACAGCTGTCCGGAGAACGGATCCTCGGCGAGCTGCGCTTGCACGCACGCGGCAAGCCCATCAAAACCTTTGCGCATGTCGGTGCAACCTGCCGCCAGCCACACCCGCACGCCTGCCGGCAGCGCGATCATCGACGAGCGGCCCAGTCGAGAATGTGGCTGAGCGTTGCGGGCGGGATATCGCCGTGCAGCCGGATGCGTACCTCGCCCGACAGCACGATCTCCAAGCACGAGGAAATCTGCGGCACGCTCGTGCGCTCACGCTTCGCCGGCAGCGCTGTCGCGCGCTCACTCGGTGTGAGCGTGGGCATCGTGACCTTCACCGGCAGCAACCGCGGCGTCGCATCGCGTTGGCGCTCGAGCAATCCGCGCCGATGCAGCCGCCGCCAGCCAAACACCAGGTTCGCGTTCACTCCGTTACGCAGCGCCACTGCCGCGACCGACGCCCCCGGCCGGTTCGCTTCCTCGACAATCCGCAGCTTCTCTTGCACCGAACGAAACTGACGCTTGCCGGCTTGCTCACTCTTCGCTGAAGTGTCCATCTGGGCTCCAAGCGGACACGACCTCCGTGCCGCTTATCGCCTCATCATGCGTCGCTTCGATCAACCGCAAGAGTGTGCCGAGACCGGACGCTTACCACTTCCCAATCACATTTGTCGCTGCTCTGAATCGGACTTAAGTGCGCACCACCCATAGGCGTACAAGCACGAGAGATGAAACTGCGCTGGCGCATATCCATGATCCGCTGCTGCACGTATCCACCTCAATGCCTCCTGCTCGTCTTTAAAAACGTGATCTCCAAACTGAAGCATCTTGCCAAGCCTGAGCTGAGAAGCGACATCACCGCCAGCTGCTTTCTGCCTGACGCCTTGGATGAAAAGCTGCAAGTATCTTCTCGCGATTTCTGCGCCTGCTTCGACTCCGTCACCGTCCCGGTAGATGATGCCGAGATGATAAAGAGCTTCGGACGAACCAAGCTCTTCGGCTTCCTCAAAGAGCTTTCGCGCCATCTCGTAGTCGCCTTGCGCGGATGCGGTTTCACCTCGCGCCAAGAGTCGCTCCCCGCTCAACTGCGGCTCTTTGCTCACATCGTCAAAGTAGATTGAGGACACGAAGAAAGAATGTTCGCCACTTCCGGCAAGCAATGCACTTCAAAGATTCGCCTACACACTCAGCATCGAAGTTTCAAAACGAATGTTGCGGCAAGTAATGCAGAACGTTGACCCGGAGGTAAAGAGGACTTCGTGGACGATTTGTTGATCTTCTGAAATCCGCACCTCATGAGTGAAGATGTCGCCGTGCGCTACAGGTTGCGAGACTCCGCATCGCGCGCCAATTGCATACATCGAAACTTTGTCGTAGGAAATCAACAGAGTTCGGTCGTGATATGGCCCTAGCAACTGCATTCGCATGCCGATCTCACGTACTTCACTGCGTACGCCCGAGGCCGACTCTTCAATTTCAATTCTTTGGATCCATGCATCGTGGAGGCTTGCCTTGCCTTGCAAACTGTAGTGTTCAAAATTTGATGCAAACTGATGCGCCTCCGCACTTAGCTTGTGGCGAATCGACTCGATGTACTGGAAATACTCGTCGAATAGAACTTCACCGTTTGCATTCTTATGCAGAAATTGCACAAATCTGTCCTATTGCGGGCCGCCGCATACTCCGTTCTCCGGGTCCATTGCGCAAAGCCTCTCGATGCTCAAGTTTGAGTATATGTTTCCGACTACTGCCGCACTTCCGCCAAACTTCACGAAGTACTTCCACTTGTCACCTTTGATGTTGACGGTTCCTTTCGGCGGAAAGCGATTTCGCTTCCTCAACTCATCAATCGTTATTCCTTTTACGCTATCGCAGACGTTCGTCGGCAGCGCTTTGGGCGGACCAACGTGGCCGTGCTTGTTGATCCATCCGCTCGGACCGTGCACCCCAACTTCTTTACCGCTTTTGTCAAACACATGTATCTCGAAAGACGCATCCCCCTGATACATAAACTTGTCGAGCCGCCCGGTGTAGCCGTCGCCAAGAACTAGTGGGTCGAGCCCCAACGGATCAAAATTGCTTAGCGGATTCGCGCTTCCATACGCGTAACTGTTGAGTCCGCCCGAAAGACCGATTGGATCAGATTGAGCAAATCGGCCGATCGCCGGATCATAGTCTCTGAAATAGTTGTAGCTGAGGTTTGTCTCCGCGTCGAAGTACTGACCTGGGAATCGGAGGTGGTACTTGAACGCGCCGAGTGCGGGCACGGAAGGGTTTTCATTGGGAGAACCTTCACCGTAGGGATTCGGATCCCATTTCCAACGAAGCTTATTGGCGTTTGTGCCAGTCGAAACCGTGACCTTGCGCGGAGTATTCAATTGGTCGCTGTGCACGTAGAACACATCAACGTTTGCGCCATTTGGACGAAGCGTCGCGACCGGGATGTCTTCTAGCCAGACTGTCTCTTGCACGAGCACGAGCGCCGATCCGCTCCAAGTGTATTCGCCGACCAGATGCCCGACTTCATCGTAAGCGAAGTAGAGAGTGCTTGGTATGCCACCGGACTTTCGTATGCGCTGCCCGAGCGCGTTGTAGACGTAGCTCGTGTCTGTCCCAGTCGACGCGAGACGCCCCGTCTTCATGCGGCCACGATTGTTATACGAGTGAATGGTTGCGCCGGATTGCGTCGTGTTCCCCGCCAAGTCGTAAAGGTAGCTGCGAGTCAGCGCGCCCGAGACGGAAGACAGCCGATTGCTGGTCCCACTTACGGTGTGCGTGCTCGCGCTCGTGCCAGTCTGCGTCAGACGATTGCCGTTAGCGTCATACGTATACCCGATCGTAGTTCCGGTTTTCGTCGCGGAGTTCAGTCGATCGAGATTGCTGTAACCAAACGTCCAAGCCGGGCCGCCTGCCGCGTTGTCCGTCGCACTCGTGATGCGGAAAGCATCGTCGTATCCGAACGTGCGGTTGCCGACGGCCGATGCGGAATTGACGATTGAAGTCAGTTTGCCATCGGTGTCGAAAACACGCGCCGTCGTTGTCGAATTGCCCCACGTCCAGCCCTTGATGGGACCAAAGGGGTCGTACGCAACATTGGAGACGATCGCGACGCTGGGAGATCCCTGCAAAGTCACGCTCGAAACCTGATTGTTCGCGTTGTAGCCGTAGAGAATGACTTTGCCCGATGGCAAAACGTGCGATGTGCGCTGCCCGAAAGCGTTGTAGCCGTAGCCCATCGTCATTGGCACGTTCGGCGAAACCGCCGTGTAAGTCTGCGTCTTTCCAGTGACGCGACCCTTCGTGTCATAGACCCAAGCCATCGTGTGCGTCGAATCGCTCGCACCGGTCAGCCTTCCTTTCTGGTTGGTGCCGCTATCGTAGGAATAAGTGATCGTTTGGTCCGTGGTCGCTCCGATTTTGAATGCCGCCGACGTCACGCGATTCAGCGCGTCGTAGGTGTGGGTTGTGATCGCGCTGCGGGCATCGGCCGAGGTTCTGAGATTCCCACCGGAATCGAAAGTGTTGGTTGTCAACCCGGTGTCTGGCGAAACTTGAGTCTTTAGATCTCCGAAGCCGGTGTACGTATAGTTAGTGGCAAGTGAGCGCGGATCGGTGACGGTGGTCAAGTTGTCATTCGCGTCGTAGACGAATGCCGTGACACCAGAGCCCGGATCCGTAATCTGATTTAGGCGATTCAGCTCGTCGTAGAAGCTGGTGCTGTTGCGCGACAGAGGCGCGTTCGTCGTCGTCTGGTTGCCATTCGGGTCGTAACCAAGCGTTGTTGTTACCGCCGCCGTGCCGGCTGCGTTTACATCCTTCCAAAGCTGGCTCAACGAATTGAAGATCTGCGAATGGGTTCGCTTAAGGTTCGAACTTACATCGTAAATGTTTTCGGCGGTCCGGTGCCCCGCATTGTCCAAGGTGTAGACGATTCGATTGCCTTGGCCGTCTTCGATCTGAGTCAGGCGGTGGGCATTGTCGTACGTGTACTGAACGAAACTGCCGTCGGGAATCGTGACTCTCCGGAGAAGTCCGATCGGCCAATAGGTCAGCGCGATCAACTCGCCGCCTGTGCACGTTGGAAGGGCGGCACCGACGCAGCGCTGTGCCAGCCGCTGTCTCGTGTCGTAGCCCAGGTTCGTGACTTGTCCATTCGCGTCGGTGATTTGCGTCGGCTGGCCATGCACGTTGTAGGCATTGAATGTCACTACGTGATTCAGCGCATTCGTGATGCTGTTGACCTGCCCGCACTGAAACCCTGTCGTACAGTTGTAATAGGTGTACGTCGTAAAATCGGTGACGTCCGTGCGCGGACCGTTCTCGGTCAGTACCTTGCCGAAAGAGTTGTACGTATACGTCCAGATGCGTGACACGTTTGGCGCAACGCTCGTGTCAGTCACCGTCCGAGTGAGCACATTCCCGTTTGGATCGTGCGTGAAGCTCGTCGTCCGGTTGGGCTCAGTGATCGATGTCGGCAGTCGGAACGACGAGTGCCAAGCGGTGGTGATCTTGCGTTCGCGCGTGCCAGTCGCGGGAACATAAGTTGCCAAACTCAGAGGGCAAACCAGGACGGTCGATGCGAATCCTTCGACCCTTACCGTTTCGAGATTACGCGTGAGGTCGTAGGCATGGCAGGTCAGGTTGTTCCGGAAATCGCGCCGTGATGTCACGTTGCCCTGTGCATCGTGTATGCGCGACGCATCTCCGCGCATAAATCGGCCGCCGGATGTGGTCGAGATTCCCGTTGGCCTGGTTACACCCAGGACCTTCGCATACGTTGCCACGCGAGTTGTGTTGAGTGCATCGGTTACTGAAGTTTGACCGGCCGAGTTGTAGGCGTATGTCTGCCTGTCGGCATTGCCAGCCAAAGTCCGCTCGATGATTCGACCTAGTGCATCGTAGCGCCGCGTCTGCAGGCGAATGCCTGCTTCGTCGATGATTCCCGTTAATGCGCCCGGAAAACTCGCACCGGCTGGAAGATAGGCAGTCTCGTTGTAGAAATACTGCTGGCTCGTGCCATCCGCGTACGTAATCGACGCCAGCCTGCCAGAAGTGTCGTAGGCGTGAGTGGTGAGAATTTGAGCACCGCGCTTCACAAATCGAAGACGCGAGCTCGAGTCGTACTCGAGCTGAAGTCCAAGTCCATGAGGATTTGCAACGCCGACCAACAAACCGGGGGACGGAACGCCGGGGCCGGGCGCAGAGCTGTAAGTTAAAGCAAGTCGCGGATTGCCGCGATCGAGGGTCGAAGTGAGTCGCCCGTTTGCGTCGTAGGTTTCGACTAGATCGTCGCTGGTCTGGTACTTCCAGGCCGTGGGAACTTGAACGCCATTGACGAACTGCGATGCAGTGACGATCAGGCGACTGTTCATGTCCGGATCGACCGGATTGAACCGCGGCTGGCCGTTGAGCGGGTTGTTCGGTACCTCGACGAATGAAACTTGCTTTCCGTTCGGCCGACGAAGGATTGCTCTTCGCGGACTTGCAAGTTGTACGAACAAGAGTGAGCGGTCGAAGCTGTGGTGCCACGCAGTTCCGTACAGCACGGCGGAGATGCCACCTGGGTCGTACGTCATCTTCATCTCGACAGACTCGTCGCCGGAGACACTGACTACGGCCACCTCACCTGCGGATCCAGAGGCCAGATCGACTGAGCCGGGCCCCGCTTCCGATTCTTCGCATTCGTCCTTGCAATCAGGACCGGGATAGGTGAGCTCGAGCTGGTAAGAGCCATCTGGCGTGCCGTCGACAAAATGCTCACCGATGCGTTTGATCTCACCGACGTCTTTCCCGAACCAGACCGTGTCCCGATCCGTCTGAGTAAAAGTGCCGAAGCTTGTTTGGGCGACGATGTTTTGGGTCTGACGAACCTTGAGGGCGGACGTAAACAGTCCGCTCGGAACGCGGTGGTCCTCAAAAGCGAGGATTTCGACGTTCGCGGTATAGGTAAGTGTGACGCCAGGAATTCCCGGCAACGTGCCTGACGATTGAAACGATTGTCCGACGGACGCATTCGCCGGAATGAATAAGAATGGCGGCTGATACTCGGCCGAGCCTTCGGCTGACTGTTGACGGAAAAGCGATATACCAGCGGAATTCGAGCTGAACTCGAAGATCAAGGTCCCGACGCAAGCCGCAGGATCGCTCTGATCGAAAATCGTGGTCCCGCTGCCGAATCGAGTTGAAACGGTTACGCGATCGCTGGAGTCTCCGTCACTCGATTGGCAGTTATAGCGGAAGAATTGCCCAGAAGATTGCGGAAAGTATGGCAACAGATTTTCCGCGCGCGCAGGCGCCGCCGCCGTGGCAATGAGTCCGAGCAGAAGAGCGGCATGAATGACTGAGCGACCATTCCATTGGACTGACATCACGATGCACTCTCCTTTTGCACTGCTGCGCTTCGGCAATCGAGTCGATGCTTCCGATTAGATAGATGATCATGCCGTCGTTCAAGAGCAAGGCACGTCATTGCGAGTTTCCACTAACTACAGCCTCGTAGAGTCGCGGTGCAACATTGCATTCTTGTCACCGGGAGAGTCGCGATAGTAGATAGGTTGCCATCTGCACGGCTTTTGGCGCACCAAGAAGGCTCTCGCTCTATGCGACCCGCACAGGGAACGCGCATGGCGTCGCGCCAGAGCTTGACCGTGTCACAGATCCGTCTGACTCGACAGATGCATGTAAGAGCGCCGAAATCCCAAGTGTTGAGACTGGTCGAGAGCCGGCTCGGCTCGGCTGAATACCGGCGCTTTCGGGCTCAGCTCATTGGAATAGGGAACGGGCTCGCGAAACCTGCAGACCCGATATCAGCCTCGACCGGTATCTGCAGGAGTTGGTTGAGTTCGTTCACGCAACTCTCGTCCGGCGCGCTCGAGCGCGAGGTTCAATGCGCTCTGATGTTCGATCAGCCGCTCTTCGGGTGTTCGACGCAAGCTCTCGTCGATGAGGCTGAGATCGAATCCAGCAGCTTCTGCTTGCCTCGCGGCGTTCATATTTCCAAGAATAGCCCGATCCGCAAAAGAAAAGGGACGCCGAAGCGTCCCTTTCCGGAAACGGGGCCTGACCCCTATTTGATATCGAGCACCACGGGCTTGTATCCGCCGCGGCTCCTGAACCACAGGATCAACCCGAGGTACACCACGAACATGAGCGCGGGCAGCCACGCAACCGTTCGCAGCGCATCGTGCTTCGACTCGCGCTCCGCCGCATCGACCGCGGCCTTCTCGTCGCCGACGACCGTCGCGCGCTTCGCGGGATCGATGGCGGTGTAGTCGCCGAAGATGCCGGTGCGCTTCGTCTCGAGCGACGCGACGAGCTGCGTGTTGTTCTTCGCGTCGTACGCAGCGACGCCGTGAACGACCTGCCGGTCGAGCACCTGCCCGATCAGCGGACCGCCGATCACGCCCGCGCCCAGCATGCCGATGCCCGCCACGACGTTCAGCGTGATCGCGCCACCGCGCGGCGACTGCTCGGCGACGACACCCAGCGACGTCGGCCAGAAGAACGCCTTGCCGAAGCTGTACACGGTGGCAGCCACGATGATCGCAACCGCACCTTCCGAGTTCGCCAGCAGCAGCAATCCCGCCACCGCGACCACCGCCGAGATGGCGAGCAGACCCAGCGGCGAGAACTTGTGCACGAGCGGACCCGCGAACAGTCGCAGCACGAGGACAATGGCCATCGCGTACACGAGCACCCATCCCGCGTTCACGCCGAGATCGGTCATCGCAGGCGACAGGATCGACGTGATCCAGCTATCCGTACCGAGCTCGGTCACCGCGAGCGGGATCATCACGAGCGCCATGACGATGAAGATCGCCTTGCCGGCCGAGCGCGACCACAGCCCGTAGCCTACGGTCAGCGCGACGATGAGGCCCCACTTGATCGCATCCGACCAGCCGAACACGCGCGCCAGTTCGAACACCATGAGACCGGCGACGATGAACGCGCTGACCCAACCGGCTTCGGCCAGCATCTCGCGATACGACACGCCGGCCGCCACGCGCTCGCTGGGCGGGAAAGAACGCGGCAGCAGCATCACGATGTACGTGACGACGGGAATCAGGATCAATGCCATCTGATAGCGCCAGCCCATGCCGGCGGGGAACATCATGGCGAGAATGCCGCCGAGCACGAAGCCCGCGGGCCATCCGGCATGCAGGCGATTGAGCCAGGTCGTCTTGTCGTGGCGGAACTCGCGCGCGATCAGCGGATTGATGCCCGCTTCGACGGCGCCATTGCCCAGCGAGAGAACGAACGTTCCCCAGTACAACGACCAGTAGCCGTCGGCCTGCAGGATGAGAACGAGCCCCAACAGATGGCAGGCCGCGGCGAACCACAGCGTCATCTTGAATCCGATCCGGTCGATGATCAGTGAGAGCAGCACGATGCTGATCGCGAAGGGCCAGAGGCCGACTCCCGCGAGCTCGCCCTTCTGCGTCTCCGACAATCCAAACTCCACCCCCCACGCGTCTATCGAAAACGCGCGGAGGATGAAGCAAAAGGACGTTGCAACCAGCGCGGCGAAACACACCGCGAAGGTTTTCTTGGCCTCGGCAGACGCAGGTAATGCGCCGGTAGCGGCTTCTGTATTCATCTCCCCACCCCTCTGAAAAGTTAGCTAGAGAATCGTCGTCCGGGCTAGATCTTCGTCCAGGCGCTGTTCGCCTTGCCCGACTTCAAAACTGCTTCGATGAACGCCATCACTCGCGTGCCCGTGACCACATCCGGCGCAAACAGCGACGCCGCCTTCGGCGACCGCGATTCGAGCCGCGCCGTCACGCGCTCGGCGAAATCCGTGTAGAGCTGCGAGAAGGCTTCGATGAAGCCTTCCGGGTGACCGCCCGGCAATCCCACCGAGCTGGTCGGCGTGCCCGGATCTCCACGGCGCACGAGGTGCGGCTCCTGGCCCGCTTCGACGATGAGCAATTCTTCCGGTCGTTCCTGGAACCACTGGACCGAGCCGTTCTCGCCATACACGCGCAGGCGATGCGAATTCAGATGACCGATCGCCACCTGGCTCGCCCACAAACTACCGCGCGCGCCGCGTTCGAAACGCAGCAGCAGGTTCACGTTGTCGTCGATGGTGCGGCCCGGAACTATGGCCGACACATCGGCCGCGACTTCGGCGACCTTCTCGCCCGTGACGAACTCGACCAGCTGAAAGGAGTGCGAGCCGATGTCGCCGAGCGCGCCGGCGCCCGCGAGTTTCGGATCCGTGCGCCAGCTCGCCTGCTTCTGCCCGGTCTTCTCGAGCGCGGACGCGAGCCAGCCTTGCGGGTATTCCGCCTGCACGACACGCAGCGTGCCGATCAGCCCGTCGGCGATGAGCTGCTTCGCGTGGCGGACCATCGGGTAGCCGGTGTAGTTGAACGTCACGCCGAGCAACCGCTTCTTCTCGGCCGCGAGCTTCACGAGCTTCTCGGCATCCTCGAGCGTGGTCGTCAGCGGCTTGTCGCAGATCACGTCGAGCCCGGCTTCGAGGCAGGCCGCGGATTGCGCGTAGTGCACGTGGTTGGGCGTGACGATGGAAACGACTTCGATGCCGTCCGGACGCGCCGCTTCGGCTTTCAACATCGCCTCGACGCTCGGATACGCGCGCGCCGGATCGACGTTCAGCGCCGTCGCGGAACGCTTCGTCTTCTCCGCGTCCGACGAGAACACGCCGGCCACGAGTTGATAGCGGCCATCGAGTCGCGCGGCCATTCGATGCACGTTGCCGATGAACGCGCCCTCACCGCCGCCGATCATTCCCCAGCGAAGCTGTCTGCTCATGTCGCGAGTCCCAAGGTCTTCAAAGCCACCGAGTTGTCGCCGCCCGCGGCGAAGTCATCGAACGCCTTCTCGGTCACGCGGATGATGTGCTTCTTGATGAACGGCGCGCCTTCGCGTGCGCCGTCTTCGGGATGCTTGAGTGCGCACTCCCATTCGAGCACGGCCCAGCCGTCGAAGTCGTTGGCCGCCATCTTCGAGAAGATGCCGTTGAAGTCGACCTGCCCGTCGCCGAGCGACCGGAAGCGGCCCGCTCGGTTCGCCCACGACGCGTAGCCCGAGTACACGCCCTGCTTGCCCGTCGGACGGAATTCCGCGTCCTTGACGTGGAACATCTTGATGCGGTCTTTGTAGATGTCGATGTACGCGAGGTAGTCGAGCTGCTGGAGCACGAAGTGCGAAGGATCGTAGAGGATGTTGCAGGCCTCGTGACCGTTCACCCGCTCGAGGAACATCTCGAAAGTCTCGCCGTCGAAGATGTCCTCGCCGGGATGCACTTCGAAGCAGCAGTTCTGGCCGTTGTCCTTGAACACGTCCAGCAACGGCCTCCAGCGCTTGGCCAACTCGTCGAACGCGGCTTCGATGAGCCCCGGCGGACGCTGCGGCCACGGATATAGATAGGGCCACGCGAGCGCGCCCGGAAACGCGGCGACGTTCTTCAATCCCAGGTTGCTGCTGGCCTTCGCCACGAGCTTCATCTGCTCGACGGCCCAGGCCTGTCGCTGCGCCGGATTGCCGTGCACTTCTTTCGGCGCGAAGTTGTCGAACTGCAGGTCGTACGCCGGATGCACCGCGACGAGCTGGCCCTGCAGATGCGCCGCGAGTTCGGTGATCTGGATGCCATGCTTCGCGGCGACGCCCTTCAGCTCATCGCAGTACGTCTTGCTCCCGGCCGCCTTCGCCAGATCCATCACGCGGGCATCCCAGCTCGGGAGCTGCACGCCGACGTAGCCGCACTCCTTGGCCCACTTGCACATGTCGTGGAAGTTTTGCAGGTGCGCGCCATTGCCCGCGAACTGCGCGAGAAAAATCGCGGGTCCCTTGATCGTCTTCACGTCAGATCGCGAGTTTCTTCAGGTAGTCGCCGCTGATCTTCACGGAGTCGAGGATCGGACGCGTGAACGGCTCTTCCTGTTCGTAGAAGAAGGCCTTGGTGCCATGCTTCTTCGCGGTGCTCAGCACCGCCTTCCAGTCGACCGAGCCTTCGCCCAGCGCGACGGACGGCGGATCCTTGTCAGGCGACGTGCGCTTCGCAACGTCTTTGACGTGCAACGCGATCACGCGATCCTTGTACTTGTCGAGGATCGCCACCGGATCGACCTGCGCGACGGCGGCCCAGCCCACGTCGAGCTCGATCTTCACGTGCTGCTTGTCCGTGAGTTCATACAGCCAGTCGAAGTACGTCTTGCCTTCGAAGACTTTGAACTCGGCGCTGTGGTTGTGATAACCGAAGGTCATGCCGGCGTCGGTGACCTGCTTGCCGAACTTGTTGAACAGGTTCGCGTTCCACTTCCAGTCGCTGAGGTCGACCGCCTTCATGCGCTCTTCCCAGGGCAGCTTTTCCTTTTCAGGAGAAACGCCGGGCGAGGAGCAGACGATGTACTTGAGTCCGAGCGCCTTCGCGTCGGCGACGATCTTGTCGCCGTTCTTCGCGATGTCGCCCGCACCCGCGTGCGTGCTGACGAGCGTGAAGCCCAGGTCGCGCATCATCTTGCCGAGCTCGGCCGGGTCGCGGCCGTAGTAGCCCGCGAATTCGATCTCGCGAAAGCCGGCGGCGAGAACTTTTTTCAGCGTGCCGACGAGATCTTTCTCGGCTTCGGACTTCACGGTCCAGAGCTGGATGCCGGGCACGATCTTTTCGTGATGGTTAGCCGACACGACCTGCGGCATGAGGGATCCCGCGGCGACGCCGGCACTCGCCGACAATAAAAATGAACGACGGCTCAACATCGTGGATCCCCCTGCAGTTTCTGGACGCCGGAGTACAAGGCATCACCCCCGGAGCCGTCAAGCCGGACGCTCACCCACGCATTGGGCGATGAGACGCCGCAGCTCGTTGATCCGCGGAGGTTTGGAGAGCACCGCGACGACTTCCGGCGGAATGTCGCCGGCGGCCACGAGACGTTGTCCCCACCCCGTCAGCATGATGATGGCGGCGGCGGGCGCAGCGGCCTTGATGGCCGTGGCCACCGCGCGCCCGTCGACGTGTGGCATGCCGAGGTCGGTTATGACCACCCGAAACGGCTTGCCCGATTCCTGCGCGTCCAGGAAGGCATCGATGCCGGCGCGGCCGCCCTGGGCCGTCTGGACCTGGTGACCCTCGTGCACGAGCACTTCGCGCAGGGACGTGAGCAGGACCGGATCGTCGTCGACGATCAGGATGCTCGTGTGGCGGGAGAGCTTCTGGATGCGCACGCTCGCGGTCGACTGCGCGGCCGGCGATCCTCGCGGGAAGGTGAGACGGAAGGTGGTGCCCTCGCCCGGCGCGCTCAGGATGTCGATGTCGACGCCGTGCCGCTGGGCGATGCCGTACACCATCGCCAGGCCCAACCCCGTGCCGCGCTCGCCCTTGGTCGTGAAGAACGGTTCCAGGCAACGGCGGCGAGTGGCGTCGTCCATGCCGATACCGGTGTCGATGACTTCGATGAACACGCGGCGCGCAACGCCCTTGCCCGACTCGATCATGTGACCCGCGCGCAGCGTGAGCCGCCCGCCCTCGGGCATCGCATCCGTCGCGTTCAGCACGAGATTCACGAGCGCTTCCCGCATCTCGCTTTCGATCGCCATGACGATGGGGTTGCCCGATGTGAAATCGGTTTCGATCGTGGGCTGGATGACCACGCCGCGCTGCTGGGCCATGTCGCTCCAGCGCGCGCGCGTGAGCTCGAGCGTTTCGCGCAGGATGCGATCGACCTCGACCGGCGCGAGCGGCAGCGGGGTCTGCCGCTGGCGGTAGAACTCGCCCATGCGTGCGACGGTGTGCGCGACGTCGTCGGCGGCGCGCTGGATGATCTCGAGCTGTTCGCGCGTGCGCTGGCTGAAGCCGGTTTCGTGCGTGAGGATCGCGTCGACGTAGAGCGTGATCGGCGAAATCGCGTTGTTGATGTCGTGCGCGATGCCGCTCGCCATCTCGCCGAGCGCGCGCAGCCGCTCCTGCTGGACCATCGCGTTCTGCGTGTTCCGCAACTCGTCGTAGGCCTGGCGCAGCGATTCGTGCAAATGCGCCTGGTTCGCGGCGAGCGAGACATGCTCACAAAGCTGAGTCAGGAATTCGGACTCCACGCTGCTGAAGGCGTGCGTGGCGCGGCGCGCGACGACGAGCACGCCAAACACGCCGCTGCGTTGTTCGACCATGAGCGGCACGATGACCATCGACCCCAGGCCCGCCAACGCGAGGCGCCGCGGAAACGGGAAACGAAGCGCCGCGACGTCGGGCTCGTAGACGAGCGCGCCGGCGACACAGCGGGAGAGTCCGTTCTCGTCGATCTCGATACGGGAGCCTTCCGTCATCGAGAGCGCAAGCGCGAGAGTTTCGCTGCGCAGCCCAACGCGTGTGACCGTGAGCTTGCGCTCCCGCGGGTCGTAGCCGCACAGCGCGCAAAAATCCGCGGGCATCTGTTCCTCCAGCGTCCGCACGACGACCTGGAAGATGCTGTCGAGGTCGGCCCGCTCGGCGATCGCGCGCGTGATGCGCTGGAGGAGATTCAGGCGCTCGAGCTGGCGCAACGCGCGCCGCTCGGCCTCCTCGCGCGTGTGGACCACGACATGCAGATCGGAGTTGAGCGCCCGCAGTTCGGCGGTGCGTGCCGCGACGCGCGCTTCGAGCGCTTCGTTCGTCGCCTTGAGCTCGTGCTCGACGCGTATGCGCTGCTCGGTGTCCGCGGTACCCATCTGGGTGAGGCTGAACAGCAGGAAGAGCTCGCCCGCGATGCGCACGAAATGCGCGATGACGGCAACCTTGTCCGCGGCAGTCTGCGAGAACAGCATGATCGCCGGCACGAAAAGCGTGATCGCCGCGAACGCTGCGAACACGCCCGCGAGGCGGTCCCGCCCGCGGGCACGCGCGTAGGCGATGATGACGGGGATCCACAGCAGCGGCGCGAGCGCCAACGTGGGCCGGGTGATGCCGAGGAAACCCGGCGCGGTGTAGCGCGGCAACGCGAACACCCACATGAGCGCCGCCGCCACGATCGCGAGACTGATGGCGAAGATGGCGACCTGGGTCTCGCGCCGCGAGAATGGCAACGCGACCGCCAGGCCGAGCGGTAGTAGATAGAGCGCCGGCGACCAGGTGCCGAGCCGCACGAGCCCGGCGAACAGGCTCGATGCCGTGAAATCGAGCGCGGTGATCACATGCAGTAGCTCGAGCACCGCAACCGCCGCGAAACTCGCGGATTGCAGGCGTGTCAGGCGCTGGCCCGTGCGCCGGCCCATATCCCAGAGCTGGAATGCGAGAACGGCGCTCAGCAGGAACACAGCCGTGTCGAGGATCGAATGCAACGCCGGGAAGTTCGTGCCGGACGAGAGCAGCACAGCGGCCATCGCCCACAGCAAAAGGACTAGCACCGCAAACATGTCGCGGCCGGGATTTAGAGCCCGTTTGATGTCCATTCGTCCAAAGGATACTCCTTGTTTCGCGTGGTCTAATGTGAAGTCATGAGCAACCGTCTCGATCGCCCCGTCGATTCTTCGCGCGACCACGTGGTGGGCGCCGAGCGTGCGCCGATCACTCTCGTGGAGTACGGCAGCTACGACTGTCCGCATTGCCGCGCGGCCAACGACCACATCTCTGAAGTCCGCAACCAGTTGGGCGATCGCGTGCGCTATGTATTCCGCCACCGCCCCATCTCCAACAGCGACATCGCGCGCCGTGCGGCGGAGCTCGTCGAGCAGGCAGCGACGCCCGACGAATTCTGGAGCGCGCACGTCGCGCTGATGACGCGGTCGCGCACGCTCATCGAGGAAGACCTGCAAGCGGTCGCCGACGATTTGCGTCTCACGGGACGTCCGCCGGAAGCCGCCGTCGCCGCCGAAAAGGACGCGACCGTTCGAGTCGACGCCGATGTCGCGAGCGCGCACGCGAGCGGCGTGCGCTTCACGCCGACGTTCTTCATCAACGGCATGCGTTACGACGGGCCGTGGGACGAGGCGTCGTTCACCGACGCGATGCTGGGTTCGCTGGGCCATCGCGTGCGCACGGCGGCACTCGGCTTCGCGAGCTGGGCGCCGTCGACCGGCGTCATGCTGCTGCTCGCGACGCTCATCGCGATCTTCGTGACGAACTCGCCGGCTGGAGCTGCGTTCGAGCATTTCTGGCACACGATGGTGGGCCTGTCCTTCGGCGACGCCGCGTTCCAGATGTCGCTCGTGCACTGGGTGAACGATGCGCTGCTGACCGTCTTCTTCCTCGTCGTCGGTCTCGAGATCAAGCGCGAGTTCACCGTGGGGCACCTGGCCTCGCGGCGCAGCGCCGCATTGCCCATCGCCGCGGCCATCGGCGGCATGGTGGTTCCCGCACTCCTCTATGTATTGCTCGTGCCGGCCGGCCCGTGGGCCATCGGCTGGGGCGTGCCGATGGCCACGGACACCGCATTCGCCGTCGCACTGATCGCGGTGATGGGTGCGCGCGTGCCCGTCGAGCTGCGCATCTTCCTGACCGCGGCCGCGATCGTCGACGACATCGGCGCGATCATTGTTGTCGCGCTTTTCTACTCTGATTCGATTGCGCTCGCACCCTTGTTAGGCGCTCTCGCTGCGACGGGCGCGCTCGTGCTGCTGAATCGTTCGAGCGTCTACCGCGTGACGCCGTACATCGCGGTCGGCATCGTGCTGTGGGTCTGCGTCCACGCGGGCGGACTGCACGCGACGCTCGCAGGTGTGCTGCTCGCCGCGTTCATCCCGACGCGGCCACCACCGGATTTCCGCGCGCTCGTCGCGCAAGCCGACGCGATCCTGACGGCGGAAGCGAGTCACGGTGGCGAACAGTTCCGTCACGGCCCCTCGGCGCCCGCGCTGCGCGAGCTCGACGCGATCCACGACCGTCTCGAATCTCCCGCGGATCGTCTGCTGCGCAACGTGGCGCCGCGCTCGAGTTATCTGGTGCTGCCGATCTTCGCGCTGGCGAACGCGGGTGTCGTGATCGCCGCGCAGGTGATGGGCGGACACGGCATGTTGATGGCCGCGATCATTGGAGGCCTCACGATCGGCAAGCCGCTCGGCTTCGTGCTCGCCTCGTGGCTGGCCGTGAAGATCGGCGTCGCGGAAAAGCCCGCGGCATATTCGTGGCGGCAGCTCGCGGGCGCCGGCGCGCTCGCGGGCATCGGATTCACGATGTCGCTGTTCATCGCCGGGCAGGCATTTCCGGACGCTGACGATTTCGCGGCCGCGAAGATCGCGGTGTTCGTGGCGTCGGTGTTGTCCGCCATCGCGGGCGTCGCGGTGCTCTGGAACGCCCGATCGCAGGGCAACGGCGAGTCCTGACGCGCGCGCCCGGATTCCGCCGAGACAGCGACGCTTTGCCGGTTTAGGCTCTTCGCATGCCAGTCTCCCGCGAAGCGTTGATTCATCAGCTCTACGAAGCCGCGGAGCTCGAACACAATTTGATGTGCACTTACCTCTACGCGGCCTTCAGCCTGAAGACCAGCGTGGAGGAAGGATTGAGCGCCGCGGAAGCGGATGCGACTGCGCGCTGGCGGCGCGCGATCCTGCGGGTCGCGGTCGACGAGATGGGCCACCTCACCGCGGTGTGGAACATCACCGCCGCGCTCGGCGGAAGTCCGCGCTTCGGCCGGATGAACTTTCCGCTCGATCCGGGCGCGCTGCCCGCGAACATTGTCGTCCGCCTCGCGCCGTTCAGCGACGCGGTGCTGCAGCACTTCATCTACCTCGAGCGGCCTAACTGCTCGACCGTGGAGGACTCCGGCGAGTTCCGGCCGGACTTCACGTTCACGCGCGGTGTCGACGCGCCGCGCGTCACGCCGATGCCGATCGACTACGACACGGTCGGCGCCTTCTACGAAAACCTCGCCGCCAATGTGCGCGAGTTCGCGGAGCGCGTCGGCGAGAAAGAGGCGTTCTGTGGCGATCGCAACCTGCAGATCTCGCGCAAGGAGATCGACTTCCAGGGTTGCGATCCGGTCTTCTGTTCGACCACCGCGCTCAAGGCGTTCGACGCGATCATCACGCAGGGCGAAGGCGCGGCATCGGAGAACGCGGACTCTCATTACTGCCGCTTCCTCGCAATCCGCGAGGAACTGCAGCGGCTCAAGGCCGCGAACCCGGCATTCGAACCCGCGCATCCGGCAGCTGTGAATCCCGTGCTGCGCAAGCCCGTGCGCACCGGCCATCGCGTCTGGCTCGAGAACGAAGACACGGCGGCGGCGGTGGACATCGCGAACTCCGCGTACATGCTGATGCTGCGGCTGATTTCCCACGCATATCTGATCCCCCGGCCGCGGCCCGCGAAGGCGCTGTGCGTCGATCTCGCGCTCGGCCTCATGCGCGCGATGACGCCGCTCGCCGAGCGCGCCGCGCGGCTGCCCGCGGGGCCGGCGAATCCTGGATGCAACGGCGGCATGTCATTCACGGCGCTGCGCGATTCCGCGCCGCTGCCGCCCGGCGCGAGCGCGGACCGCTTCTTCCTCGAGCGTCTGCGTGAGTTACTCGAGGGAGCCCGCGCGCTCGCGGGTCAGGACGACGCGCGTGTCGCGCAGGCCGTGAAGATCATCGCCGAGCTCACGGCGCGGGCGGAGCGCGGCTTCGCGGTGGCGGGAAAGGGCGCAGCGGCGGCGAACGACGCGTCCGTGTCGGCCGTGGAGTCGGTAGTTAGCGCACCGCCCGCCCCGGTCCCGGCGCCACCGCGCGCGGCGGGCAACGGCGCGGCCGGTGCCGCCGTCATCGAACCGGGCAACGTTGCCCCCACGCCGCGCACCGAAGGCGACGTCGATTTCATCGAAGGCCGCGACCTGACGCTGATCTACGAAGGCAAGAAGTGCATCCACTCGCGCTTCTGCGTGACGTGGGGACCGAAGGTCTTCATCGCGAACGTGAAGGGGCCGTGGATCAATCCCGATGCGGTACCGACAGACGCGCTGACGGAGATCGCGCACGTGTGCGTGTCCGGCGCGATCCGCTACCAGCGCAAGGACGGCCAGCCCGACGAGGCGGCGCCACCGGTGAATCTCATCAGCGTGCGCGAGGGCGGACCGTACGCGATCAAGGCCGACATCCGGCTCGACGGCGCGCCTCCTGGAAACTTCCGCTACACGCTGTGCCGTTGTGGCGCGTCTAGAAATAAGCCGTTTTGCGACGGGTCGCATCACGACGCGAACTTCATCGCGAGCGGTGAGCCGCCGACGGGCAAGGCGGACATGCTGTCTGTACGCGATGGCCCGCTCGCAATCGACCCGCTCACGGACGGTCCGCTGCAGGTGCGGGGGAACATGGAAATCATCAGCGGGACCGGGCGCGTCGTCTCGCGCATGGAGTCCGCGCGGCTGTGCCGCTGCGGCGCCAGCAATACGAAGCCGTTCTGCGACGGCTCGCATTCGAAGATCGGGTTTCGGAGTTAAAGGGGTCAGATCTGTTAGAGGACCAACAGATCTGACCCCTTTGGCGCGTCCTTAGCGCGTCAGCAGTTCGCGCGCGTGCTCCCACTGGAGCGCGGTCCGGACGATCCAGAATTCCCGATCCCTCTCCGGCACCTCGGCGCGAAGCTGTGCGACGAAGTAGTCGCGCATGCCATTCGCGTCACCCACCGACGCCGCAAGCTCGGCGGCCAGCGCCAGGTAATCGGTCTTGCACACCGGCTTCGCGGCCAGCGGACACGCCCGGCGGAACGCCTCATAAGCACGGTCGCGATCCGCCGGATCTTTCGAACGCAGCGCCTGCAGCACCATGAACGGCACGCCGGAGTCGCGCCCCTCATCCAGCACCCATTGCGGATCGGGCACGAACCCCGCGATCGGCGCGTCGAGGTAGCGCTCGTAACCGAACAACCGGCGTGTCGCGAGCGCCTCGTCGATCAGGCCGACGCGATGCAACGCGCGCGCGCCGGTGGCCGCGGCGCCGTTGAAGCTCGTCGGGTCGGATTTCCCGGGATGCGGTGGCACCGCTTTCCTCGCCGCGACGCGCGCCGCATCGAGGTCCCCGATCCGGCGCCAGCAATCGCTCGCAGCGGCCCAGAATTTGCTGACCTCGACCGGCGAATCCGCGATCGGCGCGAGCCGTTCGTATTCACGCGCCAGCGCGCGCAGCTCGTTTTCGGCGCCGACCCGCTGGAGCAGGTCACGATCCCACGCCTCGGATGCTCCGAACGCACCACTCTTCGGTAGTTTGGCCATCAGCTCCGCGACGTAGATCTTCAGCGCCTCGGCATCGGGCCCAGCGCGCAACTTCGTCTTCGCGATCTCGGAGCGGATCCCGGCGATGTGGTAGTTCGGTGCTGCGGCTCCGCCGCTGTCCAGCAGCCGTTGCGCGTCCTCGCCGCGTCCGAAGTAGCGAGCCAGAACCGAGGCAAGCGACGCCTTCCCGTTCGGCGAGAGCCCGGGGTTCTTCGCATAGGCGACGAACCAGGACTCGAGCAGCGGATCGAGGTCCGTGGCGAAGGCGAGGTCGCGAGCGATCGAAAGCGTCAGCGCATCGTATGGATCCGCGCCTTGCGACGCGGTCGACCAGAGCCTCGCGAGACCTGGGGTCTTCACCTGGACGTCGGGCCCGCTGCCACCCTCGAGCACCCGGTCCCATAGTCCCAGCGCAAGAACGGAAGCAGCGCGCCGATCGGCGACCGCCTTCGCGATTCGCGGGTCCTCGAAAGGATCCTCGAGATTGCGCGCCGCCGCGAGCACAACCACCGCCGCCGAAAAATCCCGGAAGCGCCAGTCCGGCCTCGGAACTTCATCATCGAACGGAAACCAGAGAGCCGTGTTCAATTTCATGCGCGCCGCGAAGCCGAGCTTCCAGGGATTCTCGAGCGCCAGTTCGACCATGCCGAGTCGCAGAACGGCCTCCAGAAAATTCTCATGACTCAGAATGCCCTCGCCCTCCGCCAGCAACACGATGCACTCGGGCGGATCGACGGCCTCGGCGCACGTCGTGTAGTTCGGCGACCCACCCGGGGCGCATCCCGCGGCCAGCAAACACAGCAGCCCGGCGGACAGCGATGACAGCTTCATGAACCTCACCTTCGGCCAGCCGCGCCTGAAGTGTCAACTCACGGTTACGGCGCACATTCGGAAACGCGGAATGTCCCCATTTCTTTCCCTTTGGAATGGTCTATCTTCCCGCGGGGGAGGCTTTCATGAAATTCGGACGCACGCGGTTCACCGCAACCATCGCGCTCACGCTGCTCTCGTTCATCGCCCTGGAAGTCGCGAACAGCGCCGACGGCGCGCGCCAGGCGCGCGTGCTCGTGGTCCTGCACGCGCTGGAACGGGGAGAACACATCTACATCGCCGGCGGGAGCGAGGCCCCGGAGGAAGGCGGCCGCAGTCTCGGCAATCCTCTCTACGGCCGCACGCGCACGAAACTGCTGTACCAGCGCGTACCGGCACTGAATCAGACTTTCATCCGCACGATCGCCGGATTCGATCGCGACCCCGGTCTCAGCACCGCCCTCACCCGGGTCTTCGGCGAACGGGCGCCGATCGTCGAAATCGCGACGACAACCGATGGCGCGAGATACCTGCGCCGCGCCACGCTCGACACCCTCACCGAGGCCGCGCGCGAGGACGGGTTCGATTTCGTGATCGCGCTGTTCGATGACTTCGTGGGCTTGCGCACCCGGGACTGGGCCGACGCCGACCAGGGCTTGCTCACGCCGGGATACAGCGTCGGATACGCGCTGCACGATGTCGCCTCGAACCGGATCCTCAAGCGCGGGCGCGCGCATGCCGACGGCTTCATGCGCGCGCCGCACGACGTGGCCGCCGCCAATCGCGAGCTGTTCGTCGCGACCTGGCCCTACCTATGCGCGGTCAATGCGACACAGATCGCGGACGAACTGCTGCGCACGGATCAGTTGCACATCATCGCGGAGCGCGTCGGCCGCGGCAGCGAGATGCCCCCGGTTGCCGCAAAGCTCGCGGATTTCGAACGCCGCCTGCACTGGAAATTGAAGCCCGCGACTGGCTGGCGAGAACGGACCGTCAACGGCTTCTCGCGCATCCTCGAGCCCCGTGGCGATCGTTCGCGTGACGTGCAGATCCGCTTCGCCATCGATCTCATGATCCCCGAACTGCAACAGGGCGCGACGTCGGTGGAAGAGTACTCGCGGATCTACGATCGCAATCGCCGTCTGCAGTTGCCGCTGGCGGGTTCACTCTCCCGCTTCGCGGAAGTGTCGGCACCGGGATACGAGGTGTTCCGTTTCACGGGACAAGGCGGCGACCACAACCTCGTGTTCCTGCAAGCGACACCGGACGCCGTCGTGCGCGTGGTCACCTTCTCGATCGTCGGAGACTTCGACGCGCAGTATCCCGGCATGCGGCCGCAGATCGAGTCGATGCTCGCGGGGAGTTCCGTGACGCTGAAGAGTCCGTGACGCTGAAGAGCCAGGGTCAGGCGGCAATTCTTCAACGGACGGTCACGCCGCTGACATCCGGCGCGCGGACCATCGTGCTCCCATCGACAGGGAGCTCTCATGCGTCATGTATTCGCCGCCGCGGTCGCGGCCTGCTTCGGTTTCGTTTCACTTCATGCCATCGCGGGCGATCGTCACGCCTCGGCCGGCGCGCCGATCCAGGTCGGCGACCGCCCCGCGTTCCTCATCGATGGCATGGACGAGAGCGCGCTCAAGCGCAAGCTCGCCTCCTGCCAGAACGATCTCGTGCGTCGCACGAAGTTCTCGATCGCGCATCGCGGCGCGCCGCTGCAATTCCCCGAGCACACGAAAGAGGCGTACACCGCCGGCGCACGCCAGGGCGCGGGCGTCGTCGAATGCGACGTGACGTTCACGAAGGACGGCGCACTCGTCTGCCGTCACGACGAATGCGATCTGCACACGACG
The DNA here is from genome assembly GCA_043747835.1 of Pseudomonadota bacterium. Taxonomy (GTDB): domain Bacteria; phylum Pseudomonadota; class Gammaproteobacteria; order Steroidobacterales; family Steroidobacteraceae; genus CADEED01. Next base: position 34,941 of record JAYTOK010000075.1, read on the forward strand.
ACGAACATCGTCAATACACCGCTCAACGCGAGCTGCACGACCCCCTGGTCGGGCGCGAACTCAGGCCCGCGCTGCTGCGCGAGTGACATCACGCTGGCGGAGTTCAAAACGCTGAAGGGAAAGATGGACACGTCGACGCCGTCCGCGACGACGGCAGCCGGCTATCTCGGCGGCACGGCCGCATGGCGCACCGATCTCTACAACAGCCGCGGCACGCTGCTCACATTCAAGGAGAGCATCCAGCTCAACCAGAAGCTGGGCGTCGGTCACACGCCGGAGCTCAAAGCCGGCAACCCGGTGCGCGTGAACGCGGTGTTCGGTAGTCAGGCCAACTACGCGCAGGCGCTCATCGACGAGCTCAAGCGCGCCGGCGTGAATCCCAAGGACGCGTGGCCGCAGTCGTTCAACCTCGACGACGTGCTCCACTGGGTCCGCAATGAGCCGCGCTTCGGTAAGCAGGCGGTGTATCTGGACGACGTCGATCCGTCCTCGGGGTTCCCGCGCCTGTCGGTCGCGGAGCTGCAGAGCGTCAGAGCCAATGGCGTGCGGATCTTCGCGCCGCCGATCCCCGCGCTGCTCGCGGTGGACGCGGCCAACAACAAGCTGGTGCCGTCGCAGTACGCGAACGACATCAAAGCCGCGGGTCTCGGGATCATCACCTGGAGTTTCGAGCGTTCGGATCTGCGCCGTGGCGCCGCGTTCGGCGGCTTCTATGCGGCGTACGACCCGCAGGGTCTCGTCGTGAAGAAAGACAGCGACATGTATCTTGCGCTGGATGCGCTGGCGCAGGACGTGCGCGTGCTGGGCGTGTTCTCGGACTGGCCGGCGACCGTGAGCTACTACGCGAGCTGCCTGGGACTGGAGTAATCGAACGGGAGCCGGAGCTGCAAATCCGGCTCCCTTGATGAACGTTGGTCGGCGGGGGAAATACCCCACACAAGTGACTGCGCCCTCAGTTGCACCGGGGATTTTCCCTCGCCGATTTCAACCGGCCTTCGCGCGCTCCAGGATCGCGATCATCGTATTGGCGCGACCCCACACGGTCGAAGGCAACACGATCTGCGACAGCCGCCACCCGTCCGCGCCAACCACGTTGAGCAGCTCGCCGATCTCCGTGCTGTCGGACTGAAACAGCCCGGTCTTGTACGGCAGCAGGATGACTTTGTATTCGACGATGTTCATACGCTGCTCCGTGGGATCGTGGATCTCATACTCTCACGATCCCGGCGCGAGCTGCGGCAGAAACGAGATGTCGACGTGGTAGCGCTGCGAGTTCTTCGGATCGAGCAGCACCTTGAGCTGCTTCGGCGTCACATGTTTCGTCGGATCGAACCAGACGTTCTCGCTGTTGAAGACGTGCAACTGTCCGGTCTCGGGGTTCTGCCATTGCGCGATGATTCGCCAAGGGCTGCGCCCATTCACCTTCAATGACGTGTTGCGCTCGACGCTCTGGAACTCGGCCTGGATCTCGGTTCCATACGCCATCAACCAGTCCCGCTTCTTCTGGTTGAAGCGCGACGCGATCAGGATGCCGAAGCCGATGCCGGCGAACACGAATCCCAGAACGCCCATGATCAACGGCCCCAGCCACAGCGAACCGAAGCCCTTGATGCGCGCATCGTTCGGGTCGTCGGGCGCGTACAGCACCTCGACTGTCTCGCCGACGTCGTAAGCCGCCGGCTTGCTGCTGAACGACGAGGCGAAGCTGACGTTCGCGCCGCTGTCGGCGATGAAGGCGACGACCGGCGTGTAGGTGATGGACCCGTCGTCCTTGTCGCGCTTCTCGAGGAGCTCCGTGACCGTCCCCTCGGCATGCTTCGCGGTTGCGATGAAACTGCGCGTGTTCATTGCCAGCGCGAACGTGCCGACCAGCAGGCCCGCGCCGATGAGCCCAAACACGATCGGAATCCAACCTGGCTTTTTCATGATGTTTTATTCGGCGGCGAATGCGCCGCACCCTCCCGCCGCGACCATACGCCGCGCGCCCGGCTGCGTCGCGCATTGACGCAGGCTTTGTGGCCGTGATCTAGTCGCCGGCCCTCTCCCCGGGGGCCGCGGAGGCCGACATGATTTCACGCCACTGGCACGCCATCGCGAAGCGCGATCGTGCCGCGGACTACGTCCGGCACCTCCAGACCGAAACGTTTCCGGCGATCGGCAAGATTCCGGGCTTCGTCTCATCGTCGATCCAGCGACGCGACGGCGCGCGCGGTGTCGAACTCGTCATCATCACGAACTGGGATTCGATGGATGCGATCCGCAAGTTCGCCGGGATCGATCCGGAGATCGCCGTCGTGCCATCGGTCATACAGACCATGATGGTCGACTTCGACGGACGCGTGCGGCACTACGAGGTGGTGGGCTGACATGAAGATCCTGGTGACGGGTAGTTCGGGGCACCTGGGCGAGGCGCTGATGCGCACGCTTCCCGGTCTGGGACACGAAGCGATCGGCATCGACATCGTGCCCTCGCCATTTACGACAATCGTCGCGTCGATCGCGGATCGTTCGGCAGTCGATGCCGCCATGCGCGGCGTGGAGGGCGTGCTGCACGCCGCCACGCTGCACAAGCCGCACGTCGCGACGCACTCACGACAGGCGTTCGTCGACGTGAATGTCACAGGCACGCTGAACCTGCTCGAAGCGGCCGTGGCCAACAAAGTGCGCGCATTCATTTTCACGAGCACGACGAGCACGTTCGGCGACGCGCTCACGCCGCCGCGCGGCGCGCCGGCCGTGTGGATCACCGAAGACGTCGTGCCGATCCCGAAGAACATCTACGGCGCGACGAAGACGGCGGCGGAAGATCTCTGCAAGTTGTTCCACCGCGACCAGGGACTGCCGGTCCTCGTGTTGCGCACGTCGCGATTTTTTCCGGAAGAGGATGACCTCGCCGAGCGTCGCGCTGCGTTCGAGGAGGCGAACCTCAAGGCGAACGAGTTCCTGTATCGGCGAGTGGAGCTCGAGGATGTTGTGAGCTCGCACGTGCTCGCACTCGAGAAGGCGTCGGCGCTGGGATTCGAGAAGTTCATCATCACGGCGACCGCGCCGTTCGGGAGAGAGGATGCGGCGCAACTCGGAGTCGATGCGCCCGCCGTGATCGCGAAGTACTTCCCGACTTTTCCGCAGGTCTATGCCGAGCGCGGCTGGACGATGCTGCCGGTGCTCGATCGGGTTTATGTGAACGAGAAGGCACGCCGACTGCTCGGCTGGCAGCCGCGGTACGACTTCGCGCGCGTGCTGGCGGATGTGGCCGCAGGAAGCGACATCCGCAGCCCGTTGGCCGTTGCTGTCGGCGCCAAGGGTTACCACCCTCGTTAAAGGGGTGAGCTCTGTTTAGGAAAATGGGGACATTCCCCGTTTCCCCGCGCAGCGGGAAAAAGGGGATGGACCTGCCGCAGGTCCGTCCCCTTTTTCTAGGAAACGGGGAATGTCCCCATT